>DASRCN010000120.1:0-35445 GCA_035653075.1 Chthonomonadaceae bacterium
GGATCGTTGGTCACCGAGACCGTGAAAGAACCGGGAACCTCCGAAATAGAGCCGGTATACGGGCCATTCTGGCCGGCAGCCGGATGCATCTGGTCCGGCCGGTTGGAATTGAGCACGTCCTCGCTGACGTTTCGGATCTCATAATTGATCCCGGCTTCGGCCAGGTTCACGGAGGCGGAATAGTCGGATTCAGCGCTGGCGCGGGAGAGATGCGAGATGGTGTAGGTGCCGATACCGGCCATAACCATGGAAGTGATGACCACAAAGATGAGCGTGCTGGTGAGCACACTGCCCTGATGCTTCGAACGACGGCGCAAGACGGGACGAAAGGCCCCGCAAGAGGTCTTGCCAGACATGCCAAACTCCTTCGTAATCGTCGCAGTTCGGTAACCCGGCGGCCCTACTCTAAGTGGCAACTTAAGGAGCGTAGGCCCGTGGCTTTGCGTCCCGCCCTTTCAGACGGTTTGCCTTTGTCGATTGCGAAGGATAGCTTGATTATTGATAGCCGCTCGGCAATCTGGGACTGCCTTGCGGCGGATATTCCCTCTCAGGAAGGAAAACTTTCTTAGAAGGGTTATGCCGTTTTCAGCGCGCGCAGCATGCCGGTCAATGTACGGGCAATCGCCGGTAAGACTACGCGCTTTACGATTCTACTGGCCGCGGAACGCCTGCCCTGCAGGGTGGGTATATTGAAATGGATTGAGACGAACCTCTTGTGAAGGCAGCAATGAATCCAATCACGCAGTATGGCCGGCAGACATTTTCCGCGCTGAAAATCCGCAACTTCCGGCTCTACTTTATCGGGCAGGGAATCTCTTTATGCGGCACCTGGATGCAGTCTATCGGGCAGGCCTGGCTGGTCCTGAAGCTGAGCAGATCGGGCACGACACTGGGCCTGGTGACGGCGCTGCAGACTCTGCCGGTCCTTTTGCTGGGTCCGTGGGGAGGTCTGGTGGCGGACCGCTTCCGAAAACGCAAAATCCTCTACGTCACCCAATCGGGCGCTGCCGTGCTGGCGCTGGTCCTGGGTATCCTGGTCGCCACGCATCTCGTGCAGGTGTGGATGATCTGCATCCTGGCTACCTGCCTGGGCCTCATCAATACGGTAGATAATCCGACCCGCCAGACATTCGTGATGGAGATGGTGGGCAAGGACTATCTGACCAACGCCGTCACGCTGAATTCCAGCGAGATCAATCTGACGCGCGTCATCGGGCCGGCGATCGCCGGGGTCCTGATCGCGAAAGTCGGGATGGCGCCCTGCTTCTTTCTGAACGCCCTCTCTTATCTTGCGGTGCTCTGGATGCTCTTTCGCATGCGGTCCAGCGAGCTGCACAGCACGCCGCTCGCGCCGCGCGCCAGGGGTCAGTTGCAGGAGGGATTTCGCTACGTCCTTTCCACGCCGCTGCTGCGCACGACCCTCCTCATGATGGCGATCATCGGGACTCTCACGTACGAGTTTCAGGTCAGCCTGCCGCTGGTAGCGCAATTTACCTTTCACGGTAACGCCGGCAGCTTTGCAGCGCTGACCGCGGCCATGGGCGCAGGCGCGGTCATCGGCGGACTGCTCATCGCGGGACGGCGCAAACAGGGACCGCGCCTTCTGGTCCGTACCGCCTTTCTGTTTGGACTGGTCATTCTGATCGCCGCCATTGCGCCCACGCTGCATCTTGCCCTGCTCGCCATGATCTTCGTCGGCGCCTTCTCCATCGCCTTTACCTCGCTTGGAAACTCGACCTTACAATTGGAAAGCGCGCCCGAAATGCGCGGACGGGTCATGGCGCTCTGGACGGTCGCGTTCCTGGGCTCGACCCCGATCGGCGGGCCGATCATCGGCTGGATCGGAGAGCATATCGGCCCGCGATGGGCACTGGTCGTTGGAGGTCTGGCCGCCATTGCGGCGGGCGCCATCGGTGAATTCGTCCTGAGGACCGACCGCCATCTGGCGGAGGAGATGCAAGAGATGGAGACCTCCGCGCTGGAGAACGAAGGTTAAAAAAAGGGCCAGCCCGCAGAGGCGGCCGGCCCGGATAGATCCAACCCATGATGTTCCCGATTTCTCTGTCATGCCATTGTATCTTCTTTCTATAACATCTTGCTTCTCGATAATTGCTGAATTTCCACGGAATGGAAAACGCCAGAAGGCTGGATAGCAGCTCCTATAGAAAAACAGGATAGGCCATGCTCTGCAAAAGGTCATGGCCTATCCTATCAGGCAATCAACGTCAATCCAGCTCGATGCAATTACTGGGGCTGCACGACAATAGTGTGCGAGCCAACTCCCGATATCGCGGCCCGCACCACGCCTCCAGGACCGAACTGCGCCGCAAACGGCTGGCCGTTATCGATCTGGATAGCCCAGTTTCGCGAGGGATCCAGATCCAGCAGGTACACCGCTGTCTCCGCATTGACCGTCGCGAGGTTGAGTACGTAGCTGCTCTCCACCAGGCGGCTCGCCGAATTGTTGGAGAAGACCGCCAGCGTCGCCGTCTCGCCGGCCGGAGAGACCAGCGCGCCGCTGACCCCGTTGCCGTCCACCCGGCTGATGGCAGGCGACTGCGCTCCGTCATAGGCCGAGAGGGCGTGCAGGAAGAAGTGCCAGGTATTGCTGTCGTTAGGCATCTCCCGTACCTGCCATTTGCGCTCCTGAGGCAGCACGAACCCATAGTTGAAGTAGGTGTAGCTGCCATCCCCGTTAAGCTGAGCCTCATTGATGGTCGAGAAGGTCGTCGCGGAGGGATCCGGAGCCAGCTCCTGGCTGACGACATGCTGATCGGCCACGTCCCAGCGGATGGCTCCATTGCTGATGGCAGGCTGCACGGGGGCATGTAGCGTCCACTGCAACGGTGCAAACGGGAACACGCTCGTCTCGGCCTGATCGATCCGGTAGGCGTCCCAGGACCGCCAGGTACTCCAGAAGTTACTGGCTTGCATGGGATTGGTGGCGTTGACCCGATCGGCCACGATCAGTACGTCGGCCGTCTTATTGGTCCCATGCACGAAGAGGACGCTGCCTGTCTGCTCGGAGATATACGGAGTCGGCGCATTGTAGGTCCCAGCCGGATAGGGCGCACCGCTCGTCTCGCTTCTCTGATAGCAGTAGTTGGCCCCATCCTCGACGGCGGTCACGCCATGCTGCCACATGACCCCTTTGCCGCCGGCCACGACCGTGTTGTTGCCGTCGGCATAGACGCCCATGCCGCCATAGGAGATAGGATGGTCGAACACCCACTGGCCGTTGCGGTAAAGCCGGAAGCTTCTAAACACCTCGTCCGGACCGGTATGGTTGACCCCGCTCATCGGATCGGTGTTGACTCCGAAAATGCTGTCGGCCGTATTGCTCCAGCCGCTGCGCCACACCGACAGCCCGCTGCCGTTGGTGGGCCATACCGAGCTGCGGAAATCGGCGGTAGGCGCATAGGGATTCATGCACAGGAACATGCGGCAAGCATAGTCCCGATAGCCGTAGCGGCTGGCCCAGGAGTTGACCAGGAACTGCATCTGCGCGCCTGTCTCGGTACCCTCCAGCCTACGCGCCAGCATGGAGGCGGTCGTCAGGGTATCGGAGATATGCAGGAAGTGTGGGAACTCGTCATCCCCGAACTGGAACTCATCGGTCAGGTTATTGGTCAGAATGCCCATGATATTGCGGGCCATCTGCGGCAGAGCCGCCGTGACTTCGGGGAAATGGTCCTGACCGGTGATCTGATTGATAGCCAGGCTGTAGAGCAGCAGCGGCTCCAGAGACGCGTTGATGTACTGCGTGCCTTCCAGCCAGACGCCTGAATCGGTGCCAGGCGGATAGGAGCAGGTCACGTAGTCGTGGATAGCGTTTCTGGCGCTGCCTCTGGGTCCAAGCGATGGATCGTAGTCGATGCCGCCGAACGGCTTGGTGACGCCGCTGTCCTTCCAGGTGCCCTGCAGAAGGGAAGCCGCCTCAGGATTGTCGGGAGCGGAGATCAACGACCACAGACACAGCCCCAGATAGGTGCCTATCAGCCCGTTGGCGTTGCCCGAAAAGAAGCTGTAGCGCGCCCTCTGCGCGATACCGTTCATCCAGTGAATATACTCCTGGCGTTCCCAGGCATTGAGCGAGGGGCGCAAGATACGATAGCTGAGCGCATAGAGACCCATGTAGATGCGAAGGCTATTGGTGTTGTTTCCGTTGGGAAAGACGCCGGCCCGGATCAAAGGCTTGATCGACGACCAGGCGTTCTGGGCATACGCGGTATCGCCGGTATAGAGATAGGCATACGCGGCAGCCGTTCCCTGATTTTCAATCCCGGCCTGGCCGGTCGGGTCCGAAGCGGACTTCTTCAGGTACTTCCACCATGCGCTGTCGGTGGAAACCATTTTCTGGCGGACCTGTTGGTCCAGCCAGGTATTACAAGGCATGGGAACTTGCTGCGTAGAGTCTGGTTTAGCCCCTTGCGCCTGAGTCGCAGCCGATGTCCCCATAAGCAGGGACGCGCCAAAGGCCGTCACTGCGAAAATCCATTTCATCTGTTTCATCCGTGCTCTCCATGAGGATAGCCCTCATTAATCTGTGCATCATCATCGGCAAGAGAGGACCCCTGGTCCTCCATCTGGATGATTGGAGCGCACGGATGCCTGCTTGACCCGTACAACTACCTGAAAAGCCTGTTGTGGCAGGCTCGTTCCACGTAGGGGTGACGCTAAAAAGGGGCTGCCCCGTTTAGGGGGCTTGATGTTTTACAGCCGGTTCGTTTACCGACAGGAGGCAGACATGGGGGTTTCGTACAGGAGAGGCTTAGGAGTTAAACGGAGAGAGATTCTGGAGTTATCAAGCTGCGGGCTCATCTTCATCGGGCATCTTGCCTACCAGCGCCTGGAACTCACGCACGTTGGCCGCTTTGGCTAAAGCATCCTCGTAGGTGACCTCGCCAGACAGTACCAGGTGAGCTAGCGACTGGTCCAGCGTCTGCATGCCGCTGCGCTGGCCGGTCTCGATGAGAGAGGCGATCTGGTGGGTTTTGGCTTCCCGGATCATGTTACGCACGGCGGGGATAGCCACCAGCGTCTCGAACGCGGCGACGCGACCCTGTCCATCCTTGCGCTTGATCAGCGTCTGAGAGACGACGCCCAGCAGGTTCACAGCCATCTGCATGCGTATCTGCTGCTGTTTATGGGTCGGAAACACGTCGATCGCCCGGTCCACGGTCTGGACAGCATCGGTGGTGTGCAGCGTTCCGAACACAAGGTGGCCGGTCTCGGCGGCTGTGATAGCCAGCTCGATCGTCTGCAGGTCGCGCATCTCGCCGATCAGAATCACATCCGGGTCCTCGCGCAATGCCTGGCGTAACGCCATGGGGAAGGCCAGCGTATCTGTGTCCAGCTCTCTCTGGTTGACAAGCGCCTGCTGGTCCGTATGCACGAATTCGATCGGGTCCTCGACCGTGATGACATGCAGCGGAAACTTCTTGTTGATGTAGTCGATCATAGCCGCCTGCGTGGTGGACTTTCCAGAACCGGCCGGGCCGGTCACCAGCACGAGACCGCGTGGACGCTCGCAGAACTGCCGGCAGACATCCGGCAAGTTCAGCTCTTCGATCGTGCGTATCTTATACGGAATGACCCGGAAGGCAGACCCCACGTTGCCGCGCTGCATAAATACATTGCCACGGAAGCGGGACAGCCCTTTGATCTCATAGGCGAAATCGAGCTCCAGCTCTTCGTCGAAGCGGGCCCGCTGTGTCTCGGTCAGCACAGACAGGCTCAGCATGCGCGTCTCTTCCGGACTCAGCGGATCCATGTCGAGCGGCAGCAGGTCGCCGTGGATGCGCACCAACGGCGGGCTATCCGCCTTGATATGCAGGTCGGAGCCTTCATGATAGACACAGGAATCCAGCAGTTGATCTAACATAATCATGATGGTAACCTGCCCGGAACCTGATAGCGCCGCCGGAACGGCTCAGGTGGGTTGATCGAAATCCATATCATTGAGCAACCCCATGCGTCGTGCGCGCTGCTGGAACTCGATCACGTTGGAGGTCTTCGCCAGCGCGTCCTCGAAATGCACCAGATCCCGGCGTACAAGCTCAAGCAGGCTCGTATCCAGAGTCTGCATCCCGAACTGTTGCCCTGTCTGGATATCGGTATAGATCTGATAGGTCTTGCCTTCGCGGATAAGGCTGCGGATGGCCGGGGTCCCGATCATCACCTCGAAGGCAGCTACGCGCCCGTTTCCTTCCTTGCGGATGAGCAATGTTTGCGATATGACCGCCTCCAGCACGACGGATAACTGCATGCGGATCTGCTGCTGGGCGTCCGGCTCGAACACGTCGATGATACGATCGATGGTCTGCGGGGCGTCCACCGTATGAAGGGTGGCGAAAACGAGGTGGCCGGTCTCGGCTGCGGTGATCGCCAGCCGGATCGTCTCCAGGTCTCGCATCTCGCCTACGAGGATGATATCCGGGTTCTGGCGCATAACGTGCTTGAGTGCGGCAGCGAAGGTGTGCGTATCCACGCCAACCTCGCGCTGGTTGATGGCGCACATCTTGTCGGTGTGTACGTACTCGATCGGGTCCTCGATCGTGACGATGTTGGCCGCTTTCCGCTCGTTGATATAGTCGATCATGGCCGCCAGAGACGTAGACTTGCCGGAGCCGGTGGGACCGGTCACCAGCACCAGGCCACGGGGGCGCTCGGCGATCTGCCGGGTGACCGAGGGCATACCGAGCTCCTCCATGGAGCGTATTTTGAACGGAATGACGCGCATGACCGCGCCGATATGTCCCTGCTGCCGGAAGATATTGACGCGAAAGCGGGACAGACCGGGAACGGCATAGGAGGTGTCCAGCTCCATCGTCTGCTCGAAACGCGCCTGGCGTTCCGGATTCATGATGGGATAGACCAGGTCGTACATCTCCCGATCATTGAGCACGGGAAAATCGAGGCGAGTCAGGCTGCCATGCAGACGGATGACCGGCGGCTCTCCGACCCGCAGATGCAGGTCGGAGGCGTCGCTTTCTACGAGGATATGCAGCAGTTGGTCGATATGCAGCATGGCTTCAGCGGCCGGGGACGTGGGGCAGATCGGGCACCGTGGGCGGCGCCTGTTGTGTCTGTTGGGGCGGGAACTGGACCGGTCCGGCATCTCTTGCGACCGGAAGCGTCGGCACCGGCGGGATCGGGGGCGGCGGCCCCGACTGGGGGGCCGGGGCTTGCAAAGGCGTGGAGGCACCGGCGCCCTTGGCTACTTCTCCCTTGGTAACGGCCATGCGGATCAACTGCTTCATCTCGGTATAGGGGTTGGAGTTGGCAAGCGCGTCCTGCTCGTTGATCTGCCCCTCGATATACATGCGCAGCAGGCACTGGTTCATGGTCTGCATGCCCCAGTAGTCTTCCTGGCCCGCCTGCCGGATCGCGCTATAGATGTCATCGGAGCGGCCCTCCTCCAGCATCTTGACGATGGTGGGAGTCACGTCCATGACCTCGGTGGCAGCCAGCCGGCCCTTGCCATCGGCGCGCGGCACCAGTTTTTGGGAGATGACACCGCGCAGGGAGACGGACAGGCGCAGCCAGAGCATCGGGCGCTCGTGCGGCTGGAACATGTTGGAGATACGATCCAGGGTTTCCGCCGCGCTGGCCGTATGCACCGTCGCGAACACCAGGTGGCCGGTCTCGGCGGCTTGCAGCGCCGTATTCATCGTCTCAATATCGCGCATCTCGCCGATGAGGATGACGTCCGGCGCCTGACGCAGGACGTGGCGCAGGGCCATCTGGAAGCTCTCGGTATCGATGCCGATCTCGCGCTGGCTGATGATCGCCTTCTTATCCTTGTGGACGAACTCGATCGGGTCCTCAATGGTGACGATATTGACCTGACGGGTCTCGTTGATCAGATCGATCATGGAAGCCAGGGTCGTCGTCTTGCCGGAACCGGTCGGCCCGGTTACCAACACCAGGCCGGCGCGATGCAGGCCGAACTCTTTGACTTTCGGAGGAATACCAAGCTCCTCCAGCGTCTTCATCTTCGTGGGAATGATGCGGCATACCGTTGCCGTATGGCCCCGCTGGTTGTAGACATTCATGCGGATGCGAATCTCTTCTCCAACGGAGAAGGCCAGGTCCATCTCGTGGTGCTGCTCGAAGATCGCCTGCTGGCGTTGGCTCATCTTACTGAAGGCCAGGCGGTGGACCTCGTCGGCGGAAAGTGTGGGATAGTCCGTCGGCAGGATCTTTCCGTGCTGCCGTATGGCCGGCGCGGCATTGGCCTTCAGGAAGAGGTCCGATGACTCCTTGGCAGCCGCCCAGCGAATCATATCGTCAAGTTCGAGGCTCATCCTAATATCCTCTCCTCAGAATACTTGGGTAAAGGGTAAACGAGAGTCAATGGCCCTCACCCCCTCCAATCGCCATCGGTGCGGGATAACGGCCCCGCACCTCTCCCCTTCTCCTTACGAAGGAGAGGCGGAACAGTGAAGAAACCATTTACTCATTTACCCATTTACTTGCGTTTCCTCCTATTGTCGGAAGGTGCGGGCCGAAACCCCACTGACCGTACGACGAGATAGAAGCAGCCAGACACCGGCGCAGCCGGCCAGACAGGCTCCGACGGCGATAAGCAGCAGCGCGAACGGCGATGTCGATCCTGTTGGCCTGGCAACCGGACCCGCAGGGACCACCGGAGACGGGGATGCCGGCGAAGAGAACTCTATCCGAGCCGGCAGCGGAGCGGCATGGTCCCGGACATCCACCTCATAACGATAGACCTCCTCGTTTTGGAACAGGTGGATTCGCATGGCGCTGCTCTCGAAGACCTGGTCGCTATTGGCGGCCCCAGACGGCAGCCGGAACATCACCTCAAGATGGTCCCAGGCCTGAAATGCGCGCAGATAGGGCTGCAGCGTCGGCGCCCCATCGAGGCTCTGCGGAGCCTGCCGAAGAAAGAATTCCGCGCCGGTGGTCTTGGGAAATTTTTTCAGGTTGTCCGGACGCGGGCTGCTATCTTCGATATGGAGCCGGCCGATCTGCCACCCGGTTCCCTCCGCCAACCGGCCGATCTCCTTTCGCGCCCGCGCGAAGGGAACACGTGTACGATAGACCATCCCGACATAGGCTGTGGTCGAGGAGGTCGGATTGACATAGATAATGACGTCTGCAGGCGCCAGCGGCGACGAAGTTGATGTTCCCCCGTCAACCGGAACGCTCGATGGGGGGGCAGCCTGTGCCTGCCGAGCCGGCAGTAATGTCAACATCAGGAGGCCGAGGCAGACCGATCCTGCCCGGCGCGACATCCTGCTCTGCGATCCTATAGCACGCCTGAAGGCGTTAAGCAGCATAGAGAGAAGATACCGCCAGGAGGAGCAAGACGGCATCGAGCCAAACCCATTATAACGGTTAAAGCCAATTTTCATTCGCGAGTGTTCCCTGTAACGCCCCGGTATGCCTCTGTTCGTCGCGGGCCGCTTCTGCCGGCGTTCGAGGTGGACAGGAACATCACCGCTCGATTTCGCCATCGCGCAACAAACCCGGCGCCTCTATAATACCAAGTGACAGGCTTCTAGAAGGGAGGCCTGTCACCGGGATCGTCCTGGGAAGACAGTGGAGCTGAGGAGATTCGAACTCCTGACTTCTTCAATGCCATTGAAGCGCTCTCCCAGCTGAGCTACAGCCCCACGATATCGGCACTCGCGACATCGCAGCGGTCTTTTCCGCCGCCGCCGCTATTATACACCAATGCCCAAAGTTATGCAAGAGCCAGACCGCTTACACCCGGGCTGGCGCCTCTAAAGGCCTTGCTTGCCGGCGGTGGAAAACCTCCGGCTGAACAAAACAGATGTGTCGGGTGTCGAAAACACCCGGCACGCCACCGGACGCAACCAGCCTACCGGCAGTTCCCCCTCTCCTTACGAAGGAGAGGGGGTCAGGGGATGAGGTCTTAAGTGAGGTCAGCACCCAGCAGGAGAGACCGAGGCTACTGGTTGATGATGACCGTCTGGCTGCCGGCATCCCATCCCACGTTATGGCCCGTCGCCAGCGAGAAGAAGCGCGCCGGCACATAGAGCGTGCCGTTGGTCCACCGGGCCGGGGCATTCAAAACCACGCGCCGGTACCCATTGATGACGGCGACCCGGCTGCCCGCTGCCAGGCGCACGCTCCCATTCGGGCCATGTGCCGTGATCATATGGCGCGCGGGTTCGAAGGTGTAATTGATTCCGGTGGCATCGAGCACCGGCGTTGCCGGGGCCAGCACCGCGCCCTGCCACATCATCGGTCCAACGCCGGGGCGGAAGCTGACGTTCTGATCGCCGACTACCACGCCGATATTCGAGGTGTTGTCCACCGGGCTGCGGTGGAAACTGCCCTGCTCCCGGTAATGGTAGGAGCTATTCTCGCTCTGATAGGAGTTGTTGTACGGATTGTCGTTGAAGCTGACCGAGCGGTCCAGGCGCACACCCAGCTCCGTTCCCGATTTCAACACGACGTCGCGCGCATTGGACTGGTTATGCTGAAGCGAGCCGAACAGATAGCCGAGGCCGCCACCGAGGAGCAAGTCCTCAAACGTGTGCTTGGTCAGCAGTCCCACGATCAGGCCCGCGCCTGCGCCGTATCCTGCGTAGACCAGCCGCTTATTCTGCTTATCCGGCTTGGCGATCAGCCGGCCGTCGTGTGTGTGGGTCACACTGCTCGTATCCAGCCCGATCAACGAGCCCTGGATCGGTTCTGTGCGGCCATCCGGCAGCCGGATTTGCGTAAAGCTCAAATCGAGCAGACCGGGATTGTTGCCCTCCTGCGGGCGGACATCATGCACCTCTCCGAGGACCTCGGTACCGGGAGGCAGATCGTAGTCGCCGCTCTGATCGGAAGGTACTGTTGCGGTGAAGGTATCGCCCTGCTGCGCATCCTTCGAGCTAAGTGTGGTGTTGAGTTTGACCGGAATGACGGTTCCGGAAGACAGACGCACGGTACGAACCTGCGCGCCTGCGCCCGGTATCGTCGCGCCTATCATTGCCGCTGCCAGCGCCATCGAGCCGATGGCATGGCGATAGAGTGCCAGGTTGGATTGTTTCATTGTGCCTTTCTCCCTCCTCGTCGGCAGAGCCAACGCAACGTAAGGCCGACAAGATATAACCCTGGGGGCAACTATTGGACGGGTGGCGTTCTCATCAAGTTCCCGATTCACCATTCGGGCCATCCGACGAGCCCCTCTCTTCATTTTCCATATTGACGCCAAATTGCCTGCTCTGTGACAGAGTGAGCGAAATGTCGGGTTTTGATAAGATGCAATGCGGACAAACCTGAGTCACCCCCTTCCTTTTAGTGAAAGGGATCGGGGGGTCAGGTAGCGGAAGTAGGCGTTGAGGAGTGCGCGAACCGGCGGGCGCTCTCCCAGCCGCTGATACCAGCGTTGCGCAGCGCGTTGGATGGAAATATTGAGCTTCGGATAGACGGTGATGAGGTCGGCGAGGGCGCGGACCGTCAGGCCGCGTTCCATAGCCAGAAGCGGCACGTGGATCAGCTCGCCTGCACGCGGACCCAATATCTGCGCACCTAGAATCCTGCCACGCCACCCTTCCGCGACGATGAGTTTTACCAATCCTTTTCCCTCGCCATCTACCAGGGCACGGTCGTCTCTATCGAAGGGATGGCGATAGACCGCGAAGCGCAGTCCCTTTTCCTTTGCTTCCTGCTCGGTCAGGCCAGCGTGCGCCAATTCCGGATCGGTAAATGTCGTCCAGGGAACGAGGCGGAAACGCGCCTTCTGCCGCAGCGGGAAAAGCGCATTGAGGACGGCTGTCCTGGCCTCGTATTCGGCCATGTGCGAGAACTGATAGCGGCCGAGGACGTCGCCGCAGGCCCAGACGCGTGGCCCGGTCGTGTGGAGGCGCGCATCTACCGGCACACCCTCCTTCTCGACCCGCACGCCCGCCCTGTCGAGGTTCAGACCTTCCACATTCGGCGCGCGTCCGGTGGCGACCAGAATGGCTTCGGCAGGAACTTCCACAGGCTCTTCACCTATGTGCGCAGCCACAACCTTGCTTCCCGCCCTTCTCTCGATCCGCTCGATCTTTGCGTTAAGATGGATCGTAATGCCCTCTTCCTGGAGGTATCGCATGAGCATCTCCGTCAGCTCGGCATCGTCTCGCTCCAACAGGCGCGGGCCGCGCGTGAGAATTGTTACCCGGCTGCCCAGCCGCGCAAAAGCCTGCGCCATTTCGACCCCGACCGGCCCCCCTCCGATGACTACCAGCGATTCAGGAACTTCCGTCAAATCGAAGAGAGTCTGGTTAGTAAGATAGCCCGCTTCTTCCAGCCCCGGAATGTCCGGCACGGTCGGGCGAGAGCCGGTGCAGAGCACGAACTGCCGGGCACGCAGCGTCTTGCCTTCAAAATCCAGTCGGTCCGGCCCTGTAAAGACGGCCTCCCCAAAGACCACCTCCGCGCCCATCTCGGCGAGCAGGCCGGCGCTGTCATCTGCGATGCGCACGCGCTCCACCATCTCGCGGACATAGGCCAGTGCGCCTGCCGCCTGCTCCCGCGAAATCGCGCAGGGCGGCAAGCCGCACTGACCTGCATTACGCATCCGGTGCGCTATCGAGGCGGCGTGCAGAAGAGCCTTGCTGGGTACGCAGCCGGTCCACGAGCACTCACCACCCAGCCGTTGTTTCTCGATGAGCAGCGTTTTGGCGCCGAGGCCCGCGGCCGTCACCCCGGAGACGATTCCCGCCGATCCCCCGCCTATGACGATGATGTCGTACTCTCCAGAAGACATGATTCTCTTCCCTTTCGGTTTTGTCTCTACGGCAGGCCGTTCACGCCGAAAATGGTGCTTTTTGGTTCTATCCGAATCAAAGAGCAACGGACTATTCGCCTAATGCTCGGTCGTATGCTTTCCGGAGAAGAGAACAATTCCCGCGTTATCTCCCAAAACTCGCCCTGTTGAGAGCTTTGGAAAGGTGAAACCCATTTCGCAGGAACAGCCACAGCCAGAGCGCCAGCGTTGCGAAGAGACAAAACGGGCCGAACAGCCATCCGCCTCGTACAAACAGCGTTCTATCCTGGTTACGTCCGACGGAGGCTTCGAGCATCGTCGGCTCTAATGTCTGCACGTGGGCGACCTCCTGGCCCGTGGGTGCGACGATGGAAGTCCCTCCGGCGACGTCCGCACGGGCCAACCAGCGGCCACACTCTGCGGCGCGCATCTGGAACATCAGGCGGTGCTGCGCGCGCTGGACCGGTCCCCACTCTGGCGGATCGTCGTTGGGAACTAAGAAGACCGCCGCGCCGTCCGCCGCCAGCCGCCGCGCGACGTCGGGATAGTCCATATCAAAGCAGATCGCCACTCCCAGCCGGCCCAGCGGCGTCGGTATCGCGCGGGAGTCGGTTCCGGCCACGCCGTCGCGAATGAAATGGACCGGATGGTTCTTCACGTGCCGTCCAACAAGCCGGCCGTCCGGACCGATCAGGTAGGCGGTGTTGCGAAACCCCGCCTCGTCGGTTGGATCGAACTGGTCTTTCGCGCCGAAGAGCAGATAGGCGCGGTCTTGCCGGGCCAGGCCGGTCAGCTTCTGCCAGAGCGCGGGCTGTCGGGTCGGATCGCTGACGAAGCTGTACTCCGGCCAGACGATGACATCGACCGGGTGGCCGGGAGAGGGGCACGAGAGGCTGAAATAGCTCTGATCGTCTTCGGAGATTGCCTGGACCAGGCGCACGTGCAAGGGATGCTCCGGATGCGAGGGCGGAAGTGGAATCACGAACAGCACGAGCCATAGTCCATACAGACCCCAGGCTCTTATCGTGCTGTGCTGAATACTCATAGCCAGCAGGGCGCCCAGGGCGACGATGACGAACGTCAGCCCATAGGAGCCAAACACCGAAGCAAAAGCAGCCAGTACCGGTGTGTTGACCACGCCATAGCCCAGCCCCATCCAGCCAAAATTCAGAACGAACAGCTCGGAGCGATAGTATTCCACGCCGGTCCACAGAAAAGCAGCGAGAAGCCAGACGGGAACGCCCGGCAGGCGGCGTTGCATCCAGACAAGAAGGGCGGCGAACAGCGCAGGGAATAGCGACAGGATCGCGCACAGGCTGATGGCCGCTACCCCGAAGAGATTCGAGAGCCAGAAGAGGCCGCCACCGTAGGCGGCCATCCCGAATGCAACGCCAATATAGAAAGCCTGCCGCACGGTCACGCCCTGAAGCAGAAAGATCAGCGCAGCCAGGCAAAGCGGCTGTAAAAAAGACAGGCCGACGGGCGGAAAGCAGAGGGCCAGCACGCCTCCGGCACCTAAGCTCAACAGCATTCGCCATCCGAATGAGAGTGATTTTGGCTTCAATGCGAAACCCTTCGCCAGGGGTTGAAAACCCCTGTCTGGAAAAGGTAAGCGTCCTCCGGACGCCCTGAGTTCCCCTCTGCTTACGAAGGAGAGGAGAGGGGTGCCGAACCGTTCCGAAGGTTCAAGCACCGATGGCGATTGGAAAGGGGGCGAGGTCTGTACCGGGGATGTTCAATCTCCGGCCAGGGAACTATGTAGGAAGGAAAACAGATCTTCTAAGGAGAATAGGCGTCGGGCGGCCCGCGCCTGCGTTGCCGTCCGGATTCTGCCTCTCTGGATTCCTCGATCATGGCCCAGATCTACGGTAAAACCTATGCTCGGAAGGACCTGCTCGCCCGCATCGGCGACATCAGCCAGATCGCCCGCGTCAAGCCATACCGGCTCGTCGAAGGTCTGGAAGACGGCGTGCTCGCCCTCGACGTGACCACCGGCAGCGGCTTCGACTTTACGCTCTTGCCGAGTCGGGGCATGGACATCTCCTCCGCGCACTTCAACGGCCGCTCGCTCGCCTGGCGCTCCGCTACCACCGACACCCATCCCGCCTATTTCGACCACGAAGGCGAGCAGGGGCGCGGCTGGCTGCGCAGCTTCTATGGCGGCCTGGTCGTGACATGCGGCCTGACCTATGCGGGCGCGGCAGGCGAGGATCAGGGCCGTCTCTATGGATTGCATGGGCGCATCAGCAACCTTCCAGCCACGAACGTCCATTGGGATGGGCATTGGAACGGCGACGACTATATTCTGACCGTAAGCGGGAAAGTCCGCGAAGCCACCGTCTTTGGCGAGAACCTGCAGTTGACCCGCGTGGTGACCGCCCGGCTCGGCGAGCGACACCTGTTCCTGCACGACACCGTCGATAACCTGGGCCACAAGCGCACCGAGCACATGATGCTCTACCATATTAATATCGGCTTTCCCGTCGTGGCAGATAACGCGCGCCTTATCGCCCCTACCCTTTCCGCTACACCGCGCGACCCCGATGCGGAGGAAGGCAAGGAGCGATTCGCGCAGATGCAGCCGCCGGTCGCCGGATTCCGGGAGCAGGTGTACTTCCACGACCTTGCGCCGAACGGCCAGGGTAAAATCACCGCCGCCATCGTCAATCCGGAGTGTCCGCCTGCCGACGGCGAGCCGCCCGGCCTGGGCGTCTATTGCCGCTACGATCCCCGGCAGTTGCCGCGCTTCAGCGAGTGGAAGATGATGGATGCCGGCACCTACGTCGTCGGGATGGAGCCGGCTAACTGCCTGGTGATGGGCCGCGCCCACGAGCGGGCGGCGGGCACGCTGCAGCTCCTGGAGCCGGGCGAGCGCCGGGAATACGCCCTGGAGATCGGCGTTCTGGCCGGCCCTGATGAGATCGCGCGCCTGGAGACGGCCTGCCGAGAGGCAGCCTCCGGGATACAGCAGCCTGCCGGTATTCGGGAGCATCCGGCGCTGTGACCTCTACGTCTCCGCAGCCGGGATCCGAATCCGCGTCGCTTAGCAGGGAGAGACGATTCGTCCTGCTGACAGCCCTCGCCGCCGTCCTCATCACCCTGATTCCCTATCTGGTTGGGGCCGCGCTCGCCAACGGCCGCCAGTTTATGTGGCTGGGCTATAACCTCGACGATAGCTGTGTCTATCTCTCCTGGATGCAGCAGGCGTCTGCCGGCTCTCTGCGGGCTTTCGATCTCTTCACGACGGACCCGCAACACGGCATCCTGCCGAATCCGCTGTTCTTTGCGCTGGGACTCTTCCATCGATTCACCGGCCTGCCGCTCCTGGCCCTCTACCATCTGGCGCGGCTGGGGCTCGGCTTCGTCCTGCTCCTGATCGTCTACAAGCTTATCCGAATGACCGTCGCCGATCTAACTGCGCGGCGGCTGGCGTTCCTCTTTGTCTGTTTCTCGTCCGGGCTGGGCTGGCTGCCCTTCTGGTGGCCGAACGCGCCCATCCAGACGCCTATCGACAAATGGCAGCCGGAGGCGATCACCTTCCTCTCGCTCTATCTCAGCCCGCTCTTCTGTGGCTCGATGGCGCTGCAGGTCGGCATTCTGGCGCTGCTGCTGCAGGGCGAGCGCACCGGACGCCTGCGCTACGCCTTCGCGGCCGGCGTGTGCGGCTTTGCGCTGGGCGTCGTACACTCTTATGACGTCATCACGATGGCCGCCATCTGGTTTGCCTACCTGATCGCGTTCACCCTCACTACGCTCTTTCGATCCCACCATAAGCCGGAGAATGGGGATGCAAGCGCCCATAAGTCGCTTTCCGGCTCCTGGCTGCGCGGGCTCCTGGCTGGAATCCTCACGGCGCCCTCGGTCTACCTGATCTTCGAGCAGTATCGCCAGGACCCACTCTTCCACGCCCGCGCCAACGTGCCCACGCTGGCTCCCGGCCTGCAGTGGGTGCTGGCGGGTTACGGCCTCACGCTCCTGCTGGCTCTGATCGGAATCTTTGCTCTACAATCCTCCGCCGGGCAGAGCGCGCCTGCCCCGACTCTACAGACAGCGGAGCCGGAAGCGGAACCCACTCCCTTACCTCCCACCCGTGAGAAATGGACTACCGGCACGGACGCGGGCCTTCTGCTGATCGTCTGGATGGCCATCAACATCGCGGTCTCTTATCTGCCCGCCCATCCCATTCCCCTTCCCGGCACGCACTTCACCCTGCCCGGTTTTCCGTTCCAGCGCAAGATGCTGCAGGGCACACACTTCCCTATCGCTATCCTCGCGGGCATCGGCGCGGCGTCGCTGCTAGCCCTGAGCCGCCGTATGCTTTCACCCGTTTATAGGGCGCTTGCATTAGGGGTCCTCACCTTCATCCTCGGCCTTACGAATCTGCTTTTCATGATGCGTGATTACAATAACTTTGAGAACAACCGCGCTCAAACGGGACTGGAGCGGCCCTATCTGCAGCCAGGCGAGATTCAGGCGCTGGACTGGATCCAGGCGCATACGCCGGAGAACGCGGCCATCCAGCCGATCCCCTGGCTGTTCGTAGACCCCGAACGCCATAAGATCGGCACATCCGATGTGACTTTAGCTTGCTTTACGCCCGGCCTGATCCGCCGAGCCGTCTACTGCGGTCACTGGGGGGAGACGCCGGATTTTGGCGACCGGCTTGGCGAGCTTCGACAATTGATCCTCGCGAACACCCCGGATACCCAGCGCATCGCGCTGTTGCGGAAAATGAACGTCCGCTATCTAATATTCTCTCAAAAAGCAACCGCAGACCCGGCTCAGAGAACGTCGCAGGATGCGATTCTGGACAACCTTATCCCCATGTTTCGGGGCACTGTGCCGCCTCCGAGCTACCTTATTCACGTCTACGGCAATGACGACGCGGACGTCTACGCGGTCCAACTGCCCTCGGCTTCTTAACCTAAGGCCCCCACCCCCTTCCCCTCCCCCAATTCTAGGGGAGGGGGGACGAGATTGCCCTCTCGTACCTGTGCTTAAAGCTTCTCTGGCTTATAAGCAAATAGTCCGACTCCTACCAATGCCAAAAGAAATCCCTTTGATTTCTGACCGCTTTCCGATATAATGAGCGTAACCACCGCAGAGGTCTGGCGTCTATGTCTCCGGAAGGATCGAAACCTATGGTGAGTGTTTCCGCGCAGATGGCACAGAAGGCCCAGATGGACTCTACGCTGCCGAAGCCCTGGAGCGAAATGACGGAAGAGGAGCGCCTGGACTTCTGGGCTCTATCCTACAGTCGCTATGAGCGACCGGTATTTCGGCACGCCTACTATCTGCTCGGCCATCGGGACGACGCCGACGACGTCAAGCAGGAGACTTTCCTGAAAGCGTACCGGGCCATGCCTTCGTTCCGCAACGACTGCAGCCTGCAGACCTGGCTTCTGAAGATCTGCGGCAACCTGTGCCGCGACCGCATCAAGGCGCGGCAACGGCATCGGGAAGTCCTGTACGATCCGCACACCACGCAGGACTGCCTTCATGCGGACACGGACATCGTCGATCCGTATGCGATTGTGGATCGCGCGGAGACCGGAGCGATGATCCTGCGCGTGCTGAATGGGCTGCCGATGCAGCATCGCAACATCATCGTCCTGCACGAGATCGAAGGCATGAGTTGCAAGGAGATCGCCGAGATCCTGGACTGCTCCCAGGCCAGCGTCAAGCTGCGGCTTTTCCGCGCCCGGCGCCAGTTCAAAGAGCGCGTGCAATCATTTCTCAGGGTAAAGGATTGAAAAAGATGCTTTTAAATAGATTGACCTGCAAAAAGGTATCCCACCTGCTATGGGACTTCGCGGCCTACCGGCTGCCCGAATCGGATTGGGAAAGCGTCGAGCGGCATCTGCAGACCTGCGCGCGCTGCCGTCGCGAGATGGAGCAGTACCGGAGCGCCGTGCGCCTAGTGGAAGCCGCGCGCTCTCAGCCGGCGCCCGCCTCGCAGACGACCTGGCACGCCCTGCGGGCACAGTTGGAATCGGAACGAATCCCTGCGATCGGCCATGTGGCGGGCCGGAGACAGACGCGCGGGTACGCCGGCTTGACGCTTCTCGGCGGGCTGGCGGCTGCCGCGATCGCGATCGCGCTCCTGCGGCCCGCCACCACGCTCCCCCCGCTGGAAAAAACCGGTTCTGCGCCGCCAACCTCCAGCCAGCCTTCCGATACCGCCAGCCAGGTTATGGCCGCCCTTTCGACGGCTTTCGCTCATCCTCCCCAGGTGAATGAGGTCCCGGTCTCTCAAGCGGCTAGCGCGCCGAGCACAGACGGCGACGATTCTCCGAATTCGCGCCTGAGCTATGCCAACGATCCGCAGGAAATCACGCCTCGCTATGCTTCCCGATCCGGCTGGACCCACATCCGAAGAGGCAACAACGCTCTTCATATCATGCAACGCCATCGTCAGGAGCCGCAGCAAACGACTCCTAACTTGCAGTATGCTTCCTCCGTGGATGGAAACCCGACCTCGGATACGGCGGCACAGCACTATTACGTCATCGACCCGCTTCCCTCGCCTGCCGACCAGCCGCGTCATTACGTCATGGATATGGTCAGCCTTTCGACAACGACTCCGACCCTGGCCTCCAACGTAGAAGGTAACAAGGATCAAGATATATGGTAAGGCTTCGGTTCTTCTGGTTCCTTATCCCACTCCTGACCCTACTCGCCGTCATGCCCGCCTCGGCCGACGGCATCCTCGAACAGATGGAGAACGAGGTCTCCTCCATCGTCACGCGCACCAAGGGCGCCGTCGTCTCCATCTACGATGCGCGCCTTCCCGGACCGATCAACCGCGCGCCCATGTCCCTGGAGCAAAAGCAGGAGATGGCTTCACGCCTGCGCGACTTGCAGATGAAGGAAAAGACCCTCGACGCCACCATCGCCCAATTGCAGTCGAAGATAAAAGCCGGGGAAAACCAGGCGGACGATCTAGCGAAGGCGCAGAAGGAGCGCGAGAACCTCGACGCGCAAATCGGCACGACTCAGCGCGGCCTGTCCGATTCCCTACCGAACGCAGAGGGTTCCCGCTGGCAGTCCTACGTATACCAGTTATCCGCCGTGCCTAAGTCGGGCAGCGGCTTCTCCATTGGCGATGGCTACGTTGTTACCACGGCGGATGTTCTGGAAGGAATGCAGAACCCCGTCATCCTTACGGACGACGGCCTGCATATCCAGGCGCGTATCGTAGGCATCGATTCCGATTTCAACATCGGCCTGCTGCAATCGCTGGCCAAAACGACCTTGCCGGCGCTGCCGCTCGGCGACTCCGCTTCCGTCGCCGCCGGCCACTTTGCCATCTGCATCGGGAACCAGAGCGGCCAGGAGAATTCGGTCGCCCTGATGATGGTCGGAGGCGTGCGCAAAGAAGGTATCCATACCATCCGGCATTTTTATCCGAGCCTGATTCAGATTGCCGGAACGGTGGGCGCAGGCGCCAGCGGCGCCCCTCTGGTCGACTCGCGGGGCCAGGTGATCGGGATGATGGCGGCTATCCCTTTCAGCGAATGGACCTATGTACCGGCCGAGGGCAACCAGCCCCCTGGCTTCATGGTGGGTGGGGAAGGCGCCTTTCCCTTCAAACCAGACGCCGGCAATGGCGAGCAAGACACCCCGACCCAACCGGTTCCTAACGGCTCGCAAGGTCTGCTCAATCCCTACTCGCCTGCCGTTTCGCCTCCTCCGGCGGACACATTTCCTTCTCTGCCGGGCGTGACCATCGGCGGCGTCACTCTGACGCCTGCCACGCCGCAGGACACGACCCCGCCTGTTCGGCAGAAGCATCAGCGGCGCGATGTGCGGCCGGTCCCGCACAACAATATGTTTTATAATGGGGCTCCCCCCATGCCCATGTGGCGCCCGCCCGTCACCAGCGAGGGCTTTGCCATTCCTATCAACGATATCAAGCCGATTCTGGAGGATATGAAGACGGGCGTCCATCGGGAGCGCGTCTGGATCGGCCTCGGCACCAACGATCAGACCAATACGGTGGTCAAGGACAAATACTACATCATCGAGCGTGCTGTCCTCATTCAGAACATTTTCCCGGATTCTCCCGCGGCGCGCAGCGGCATCCAGCCTGGCGATTACCTGGTCCGCCTGGCCGAACGGCCCATTCAGAGCGCCGCCGATGTCCGCGAGGTAATGCTGCGGCTGCGTCCCGGCCAGATGGTGCCCGTCGAGGTCAAGCGTGGTGGAGATATGCTGACGTTCACCCTTAAGATCGAAGCGCGCCCCGAAAAGATCCAACAGACGGAGACGCCTCCGGAAAAGATAATGCCGAAACCAACTCCGATGGCATTCCGTCCGGCGCATCCCTGAGAGCCTGTCCGGAAAACCTGCCCGCTTCTTCGCCGGGCCGTTATCCGGGTCGTGAACGACCCGTATAGCCGGGCAATAAATTACCCGTCTTTTGGTCCTTCGGACAACCGTCCTGCGGACGGACCTCACCCCTATCCAATCGCCATCGGTGCGGGGTAACGGCCCCGCACCTCTCCCCGCTCCTTCGTAAGCAGAGGGGAACTTAAGGAGTTAGGCCAACCGCCCTGCCGGGCAGACCTATCTCTTATTCGAGCTTTAACCGGGCCGTTATCCGGGGGGATTGGCCGGAGCGTTTTCCGGGCCGTGAACGGCCCGTCTGGCAGGCCGCTACGCGGCCAACCGCCCTCACGGGCGGAAAAGCCTGTCTCCTCGCCCGCTTGCGCGGGCTAAATTTTTGTCTGGAACCTGGATGGCGTTGGCGCAGTCATTACTGCCGATGACTGACACACAAGTAAAAATTCAACGCCCTTCTCCGCAGAAGCTGCGCCGGGCCGTCGAGCGCGGCCCGCGCGCCCGTTGGTGGCGACGCTCCGGCTCTAAGCTGAGTGGCTTTCGCTACGTTGACGCGCAGGGCCGGCCGATCATCGAGGAGGCGCAACTGGAGCGCATCCGGGCGCTGGCGATTCCACCAGCCTGGACCTACGTGCGCATCTCCCCGTCCCCGCGCAGCCGTCTGCAGGCGGTCGGCGTGGACACGAGCGGCCGGTTGCAATACCGCTACCACGCCCACTTCATGGCCTGCCAGCAGGAGAAGAAGTACGCGCGAATCGAGCATTTCGGGGAGCGGCTTCCGCACCTGCGGCACATGACCAACGTGAATATCGCCGAGCCGGGTCTATCCAAAGAGCGGGTGCTGGCAGTGGTCATCCGGCTTATCAACGACCTCTATTTCCGCGTCGGCTCGGAAAAGAGCGTCCGGCGCTACCGCACCTACGGAATCACTACCCTGCGCAATCGCCATCTGGAGATTCGCCCGGACGGCTCGTTGCTGTTCCGCTTTGTCGGCAAGCACCATATCCAGCAGCGACGGCTCATCGTGGCGCCTGAGCTGACGGAAGTGATGCGCCAGCTCAAGGCGGTCGGCGGCTCGCTGCTGTTTCATTACCGGGACGAGCACGGCCACATCCATCCGGTCACGCCTCGCGATGTCAACGAATATATCAAGGCGGCGTGCGGACCGGAGTTTACCGCCAAGGACTTCCGCACCTGGGGCGGCACGCTCCTGGCGGCCCTCGCCCTGGCGGACATGGGCAACGCAGAGAGCGAAAAGCAGATCAAAAAGAACCTCGTGCAGGCCGTGAAGCGCGTCGCCGAGCGGCTGGGCAACACGCCCACCGTTTGCCGCGAATGCTATATCCATCCGGTCGTCTTCGAGCGCTACCGGCAGGGCATGACGCTGGAGGATTTCCGGCCCAAAAAGGAGCGCATCATCGGCCACCTCGATCCGGAATACCATCCGGAGGAGATCGCCTTGCTGAAGCTGATCCGCGCCTGCCCGGATGCAAGCGCGAAGGCTGCCGAACCCGGCAGGGAGCACGTCTCCCGCGCGGAAGCCGAGGAGAGGGCCGGCTACAGTCCCAGCGTCGGAGGCACGCGCTCCGAAGAGGCGATCCGCGCTAATGCTGCGGCATAGCGCGGATTCGGGACCACGTGATAGCGCCGTCCTCCGTAGTCTCTCGCCTCTATCCACGCCATCACCTTACGATCCGCCAGATAGCCCAGGGCATACTCCAAAATCTCTCGCTGTCGCGCTTCGGTGGGGCGCAGGATATCGAACGCCAGGCCGGTCGTATGGAAATCAAAGCCGGGCGGCGGCCCGCCACCGGGCAGCGCCGCTTCGTCCGGATCGGGCGGCCAGAGAGGGCCTTTATGGGGAGGACGCGGGTAGAGACGTTCTTTATGCGCCGCGTAGTCCTGAGAATGGGTCATATCGCCGACCTGAAGCTGGCCCGGCCCTCCCGCGCGCCGATAGGCGGCGGCCAGCAGGAGCAGCGCTCCCCTGGCTTCCGGCCGCAAGACAGCGCAAGCGCCGTGCGGGTCCAGACTCAGTCCCTTGCGGGCGGCATCCAGCGGATCGCCCGGCGCCTGCCGGATCGTCAACCCCGGCGTCGGCGGCACGGCGACGAGCAGATGCCTGGATACGGCGGCCTGTAAGGCGGCCGTATCCGTCAGCGCCAGCTTCGGCGCATCCGGATACCAGGCGGCATCCACGGCCCGGCCGGGCAGCGACGCGATCCACTGCGCCTGGAACGCCGCCGGGTCTCGCCGATAGAGGTCGATCACCTGCTCGGATGCCAGCAGTTTCCACCAGTAGTGCCGGTGGTCGTCGCTGCGCCCGTAGAGATAGGCGAATGCGTCGCCGTGGGAGCCTGGTTTGGCCGTAAAGTAGATATCCTCGTAGGGCAGCGGTCTCCCGTTCTCCCCGGCCTGGATCGCGGCGGCAGCCGAGCCGGGCCAGCGCCCTTCCAGATACTTGCGCAGGGTACGCTGCACTCCCGCTTCGCCCCCATGATACGCCTGGAACAACCACGCAAAATTCGGGAATCTGGCATAGAGCGCGAGCAGGTAGCGGGTCTGGGCAAAGATCGCCTGACGCGGATCGTAACGCGTGTCCACTTGCCGCCGTTTCTGCTGCAGGCTTGCCAGCGCGCCGCGCAGGCCAGGCAGTTGCGCGGTCGCTTCCGCAGGCGTCAGGGCGGGACCGCCCGCCGCCTTCAGGTCGCAGCCCGGCTTGCAGAGATACTCGCACCAGGCGATCTTCCACTTGAGATGATCGATCAGCGCCGTCAGCCGGTTGGAAGCGGCCGTATCGACCGGCAGACCGTGGCTGCGCGCCGTCCCGTCCATCCACTGCGCCACACCGACGGCGTGCGAGACCGAGACGGCCTCCGGATCGCCGCTCGATTCCAGCAGCAAGTCCGCTTCCTGCAGACGCTCCCAGCGCTGGCGCGCCTCGTCTACGGAGAATCCGCTCTCCCGCGCGATGCGCTGCAGCGCGTCGCTCACCTGGGGCTGTTGGGCGGCCTGCGCGACCAGCGGCGCATCCTCGTTGACGATACGGCTCAGGTCACGCGCGGCATGGCGGTGCCGCAGAATACGATGGAAGATGTCGTCGATGATGTTGGCGGCCAACTGCGCCCGGCTCTGATCGAGCGTCAGCGGCGCCTGGACGGAAACGGGGAGCGTGCTCGCGGCGGCGGAGGGGATCGGCCGATAAGCCGAAACTGCGTGCCTGCATCCTGTCAACGCCAGGCCGATCAGCAGGATCAAACCGAGGGTAAAACGATGGTACTTCATGGCATTTCAGATCCCGCGCCCGCCTCCTCTCTTCCTGGACCTTCTCCTCCGTCATTGTATTCCTCCAGGCTCTTTTTTGCAAGGGGGAAAATTGACTTTAATGTGGCGTTTCTCGAGAGGCCGCAATGAGGCCGATGGAATGCCTGCACGATGGAATGCATGTGCGATTGAATAAATTCCGTTCGCGTTGGCGATGGAATTCATTCCATCGCTGTGAGGCGCTCCTTCGCGTAGACGGCGCTTCGCGCCTACGCTCCGTGTCGCGCCGGGTGTGCTTCGCACACAAGCAGAAAAGCTTCTGGCTTCGCACCAACTCTTGTGGAGATGTGTCCGCAGGACACCCAGCCGAAGGCTTAAAAGCGAAGGACTTCCGTCCGTCGAGCTTCGTTCTCCGTATTCGGCTCATCGTAGCCACGTGTCCCGATGGGCGGCGACAAAGTCGTCGTCGCGCAGATCGGGATAGGCTTGCCAGATGCGCTCGATCTCCTCGGCCTGCCCTGGCGAGAGGCCCTCTTTTGGGTCCAGACACCAGAGGCCCTCCAAAAGTCCCTGGCGGCGCAGCGCCTCGTGGATGCCGGGGATGCAGCCGGCGAAGCCGTTGGCGGCGTCGAAGAGAGCGGCGTTAGCGTCGGTCAACGCGGCGGCAAGAGTCAGCCATCGGGAAGGAATGGTGTCCGTATCCAGCAGCCGTTTGATCTCCTCCAGCAGATGGACGGCGCGATGCGTCCAGACGGCCCACTGTCCGAGAAGGCCTCCGACGATCCGGCGGGTTGCCTTTCCGGAAAACGAGAAGGGCGTGAGAAGGTCGAGGAGGATCTGGTCGTCGTTGCCGGTGTAGAGGGCGATGTCGTCGCGGCCCGAAGCCACAACCGCCCGCACGACGTCCACCGTTTGATAGCGGCTGAACGGCGCGATCTTGATGGCGACCACGTTCTCGATCTCGGCGAACGCTCGCCAGAACCGATAGGAGAGCGCCCGCCCGCCAACAGCCGGCTGCAGGTAGAAGCCGAAGAGGGGCAGCGTTTGCGCGACGGCGCGGCAGTGGGCGAGGACGGCAGCCTCTTCGGCATCCTTCCAGGCGGCCAGACTGAGCAGCCCCGCATGGTAGCCGAGCGCGCGGGCCAGCTCCGCCTCCGTAACGGCCTGGTCCGTGCGCCCGCACAGGCCCGCGATCTTGACGAACGGACGCGGATGTGATGCCAGCATCGCGTCTGCCGTCTCGGAAGCCAGCTCCAGCACAGGACGGAATAGACCGTGCTGCGGGTCGCGGATGGCGAACTGGGTCGTATGCACCCCCACGGCGATGCCGCCCGCGCCCGCCGCTACGTAGTAACGCGTCAGCGCCCGCTGATGCTTCTCATCCAGCCGGCGCGCAGCCGTCAGGGCGAGCGGATGCGCCGGGATCACCTGCCCGGCCAGCAGATGCGCGCGGAGGTCCATCAATAGTTTCCATCTCGCACTTCGAAGTGCGTTGGCTTGCCGAGGGTGCGGCCCCCTTGCGTAAGCCATGCCGCCGTCCATTGCGTCAACCGGTTCAGCGATACCTGCGGAGCGCCGAACAGCGCGTGCGCTTTGCTCGCATTGCTGAGCAGCGCCGTGCCCGACTCCTCGCCGGTAAAGACCGGCGCGCGACCGAGTATCTCGCCAAATCGTTCCGCCAGCGCGCGGATAGAGACGATCTCCGGACCGGTCGCATTCAGGATGAACGGCGGATTTGCGGTTTGTTGCAAGCACTGGATGGCCCAGGCGTTGGCGTCTCCCTGCCAGATGACGTTGGCATAGCCCATCGTCAGGTCGATCGGCGTGCCGCTCATTACTTTCTGCGCCACGTCCGTCAGCACGCCGTAGCGCAGATCGACGGCGTAGTTGAGGCGGAAGAGGACAAGCGGGGTTCCGTTCTGTTGGGAGAAGTACGTGAAGACTCGCTCGCGGCCCACGCAGGTGGTGGCATACTCACCGACCGGGTCCAGCGGATCGGTCTCGCGGGAGCCACCCTGCCGGACCGGCGTGTATGGATAGACGCAGCCGGAGGAGAAGGCGACGATACGCGCTCCGGCGAAGCGTTCGGCGACGAAGGCCGGGACGAGCACGTTCATCGCCCAGGTCCGCTCCGGGTCCGCGCTGGAGCCGAATTTGTAGCCCGCCATGAAGATAACATTCGGCACGTCCGGCAACTGCTGCACTGCCTGACGGTCCAGCAGATCGCAGCGCCCTGTTTCGACACCCTGCGCCTGCAGCCGCGCCGCTACCGCCGGATCGGAAAAACGCGCTACGGCGAGGACCCGCTGCTTTTTTCCGGCCGCCTCGAATCCGCGCCGGACCATGCGCGCCAGAGTCGGTCCCATTTTGCCGCCTGCGCCCAGGACCATCACGTCACCGTCAAGGCGTGCCAATGTCTCCGTCACGCCCACGGTCGGACAGGACAACCGTTCTTCCAGCTCCTCCTCGTTCGCCGGCGCCTTCATTTCCTCCCGTTGCGGCATCCCATGCCTCCTCGCCTCTCATTTTACCTCTCAGGCCTGGGCAAAGAAAAAGGCATCTGCCCGGAACTTACCGGCAAATGCCTGCCATCGCAATGAAAGCGCTCGCACGGATGGACTTGCTGTCTCCGGCGTCTGGACAGAGGGACAATCCTGGCCCACACTGCCCGCCGGAGCCAATTATAAGATACACCAAAAAGGCGCGGATGTGCTGTGAATTTGTTCACAGCGCCAGGGACGATTTCTTCACAGGCACCCGAAAATCGCCGGGCGGATTAAGCGCATGACAGGAATTTAGTAAGAGCGGAGAGGCCGGCAAGACAAAGAAAAGCCGAAGTGCCTTGTAAGAAGCACTTCGGCTCGCGTACTGCGTTTGAGGCAGGTGCTGCGCTTACCAGCGGTTGCCGCCGCCGTAGCCGCCTCGATCGCGGTTGCGGTCCCGGCCGCCACTGCCGCCGTAACCGCCCCCACCCGCGCCACGCGAACGCGACTGATCGTCGCGCGGCTTGGCTTCGTTGACTGTCAGCGTCCGTCCGCCCATCTGTGTGCCGTTAAGCGAGTTGATGGCCGTGTCCGCCTCCTCGTCCGATTCCATCTCCACAAAACCAAAGCCTCGGGCCTGGCCTGTGTAGCGGTCCGTGACGATCGTCGCATCTTTGACGGTGCCCGCCGAAGAAAAATGATTGATCAGGTCTTCCTCGGTAGCCGAGTAGGGCAGCCCGCCCACGTAGATACGCTTTGCCATTGATTCCGAACTCCTTATCGCTAAACGCGCGAGGACAATCGGCCTCGCCATCCGCATTCAGGACCTTACGAAGAGGAGCGGAACCTGGTCAAACAAGGCGGGCGGCTCGATCCCGTCGAACTCCCGAAACGCTCGCTTTCTCACAATTTCGCCCGATCTCTGGTCCGTGAACCGATGCTCTAGTATACAGGTCCACTCCCCGCCTGTCAAGAACCATTTTACAGATTTTGCTCCTTCTGCCCGATAAAATTTACAGGCAAAACGCGGCCCGCACAGCTCATCCGTGAGACAGAAGGGAGCCAGGCTGAAAAATCGGCCGCCCCCTGCGTATAGGGAAGGGAAGCGATTTTGTCGAATGTATCCGAGGAATGCGGAAGGGCGCGGCGCCGAGGGGATTTTTCACGGCGCTGCCGATAGTGAGCCATCATGCGAATCGTTGTCATCACAGGTCCGGCCGGCGCGGGCAAGACGCTGGCGCTGCATAGCTTTGAGGATGCGGGCTATTACCCGGTGGATAACCTGCCGCCACGCCTCTTGCCGGCGCTAGGCGCTTTCTGCCGTGAGGAGGGACGCAAGGGCGCAGCCGTCGTGGTCGATACCCGCTCCGGCGCCGCCTTCGACGAGCTGCCCACGATCCTGGCCGAGCAGAGCAAGGCGGGCCTGCGGATCGAGACGATCTTTTTAGACGCCAGCGACGACGCGCTCGTCCACCGGTTCAAGGAGACGCGCCGCCCCCATCCTCTGCTAAGCGATCCGACGGACGGCATCGGAGAAGGGGGTATCGTCGAGGCGATTCACGCCGAGCGGGCGCTCTTGCAGACGATGCGCACCCTGGCGGATATGGTCATCGATACCAGCGCCCTCACGCCCGTCCAGCTCCGAGAGGCGATCCACGCCGCCTACGCCGACGAGAGCCGGCCGGGACTGCTTGTCACCGTCACCTCGTTCGGATTCAAGCACGGCCTGCCTATCGACGCCGACCTGGTCTTCGACGTGCGATTCCTCGTCAATCCCCACTACGTTCCGGCGCTCAAAGGGCTGGACGGGCGCGACCCGCGCGTGTCCGAATATGTCCATACGGACACCCTGACGGCTCCGTTCCAGCAGCGCATGACGGATCTCGTCGAGTTCACGCTACCGGAATACCAGCGCGAGGGCAAAGCCTATCTTACGGTCGCCATCGGCTGCACCGGCGGCCAGCACCGTTCTGTCGTGCTGGCCGAAGACCTGGCCCGCGAACTCCGATCCAAAGGTTTTCACGTCATCGTCCGCCATCGCGACATCGGGCGCAACCGCAGCCAGGATCTGGCGCCGGAAGACGGCCGCGACGTGCTTCTCTGGGACCGCTTTCCGGCATTCTCCACGCTCCCGCTCAGCGCAAGCGTCCCGCTAACGGTCCTGAATACCGAACCCCAGACTAACGGCGAAGCCAATGATGGCGAGCGACTTCGTCCGGCCGCCCATGCGGCAAAGCCGGATAAAACCGGCAAGCCGGCAGAGGCGAAAAAGGCCCGTACAGGAACCCGGCATCGGGAGGGGCGCCTCCCATGAGCAAGCTGCAGACGTCGCTGAAGTGGCTCTATCCCGGCATGCGGGTCAAGCGCTGGACCCTGCTGGGCTTTCTGGGACTGTTCCTCTTTTTAATGGGCATGGGGGTCATTATCCAGGCGCACCCGCAGGGCAGCGCGCCGCTGGCCATGCGCCTGGCCCGCTGGATCACCGCCAACCTGCATGCCGGCCTGCATCCCGGCACGCTGGGGGTCCTGATGGCGCTCATCGGCGCGGGCATCTGCCTCTTCGCGCTCGGCCAGCTCATCCAGTCGTTGACCAGCGTGCTCGATCCGGAACTGGCGCCTGGCGGCCTGGCGGACGTGGTCTATCAACGTCGCAAGCTGGCGCAGGGGCAGCGCATCGTCGTCATCGGCGGTGGGACCGGCCTTTCCACGATGCTGCGCGGCCTGAAGCGCTACTCCAACAACCTCACCGCAGTGGTCACGGTCTCCGACGACGGCGGCTCTTCCGGCAAGCTGCGCAAGCAGCTCAACATTCTGCCGCCAGGCGACATTCGCAACTGCCTGGTAGCCCTGGCCGATGCCGAGCGGCAGATGACCGAGCTGTTTCAGTATCGCTTCCGCAACACCGTCAAAGCGAACGGCGGCGCGGAGACGGGCCAGAAACACCTTGCCCTGGAAGAGGGAGGCGGCTATGGAGAAGGTCTGCGCGACCATGCCTTCGGCAACCTGCTGATTGCGGCCATGTGCGCCATTAACGACGGGGATTTCGAGCGGGCGGTCCGGGAGACCAGCCGCGTTCTCAACGTGCGCGGAAGCGTGTTGCCCTCGACCGACATGCCGGTGAAGCTGCGCGCCGAGATGGAAGACGGCTCGGTGCTCGAAGGCGAAACGACCATCGCCCACTCCCAGATGAAGATCAAGCGGATATCGCTCATTCCCGGCAACGCCTGCCCTCTGCCGGATGTGCTGGAGGCCATCGAGGAGGCCGATGTGATCGTGCTGGGACCGGGCAGTGTCTTTACCAGTATCATCCCGAACCTGCTGCTGCACGGCATCCCGGAGGCGATCGCCCGCTCTCGTGCGAAGAAAGTCTACGTCTGTAACGTCATGACCCAGCCGGGAGAAACGGACGGCTTCTCCGCCTACGATCATATCCAGGCGATCGAGGCGCATGCCCGAAAGCGGATCTTCGACTACGTGCTCGTCAATACGGGCCAGCCCAGCCAGGATCTCCTCGCCAAGTACCGTAAGTCCGGCGCGGTCCTGGTCGAGCCGGACACCGACCGCATCAAGGCCGAAGGCTACCGCCCGATCGCCGGCAACTTCGTCAACCAGACCGACGTCGTCCGTCATGACGCCAGCTTGCTCGCCGAGGCTATCATGGGTCTTCTGGAAGGCGGGCGAAAAAACGTCATTCGCCGCTTTCAGGCCGCTCGCTGAAGGACCAGGGAGACGATTTCATGTCATCGATAAAATACACGCCGGAAGAAATGAGCGAACGGGGAGAAGCTATCTATGAACGGCTGATCCGCCCGCACGTAGAAGCCGGGAATAGGGGAAAATATGTCGTTATCGACATTCAAACAAACGACTATGAGATGGATTCGGATTACCACATAGCGCTAAGACGTGCGAAAACCAAACACCCTGACGGCCTCTTTTACGTCTTGCGCATAGGATATCTTACCGCAGTCAAGATCGGCGGAGCATTCACGGTGACACGCTCGTGATTACCGGCCGGGTATCCTCAGCTCAAGAGGCCATTATACCCCTGCAAGTGCTCGGCCCAGGCCATCAACAGATAAACATCGATGCCGTCATCGATACCGGCTTCAATGACTACCTGACCCTCCTTCCCCTACAAGTCGCCGCACTTTCGTTACCCCAACAAGCTGTCCTTCGGGCAACTTTAGGAGATGGCTCGATAGCAACCCTTCCTGTCTATTCAGCAACCATTCTGTGGGATGGTCAGATGCGTTCCATAGAGGTGCTGGCAACAAACAGCGGTCCGCTTATTGGAACGGCGCTCTTATATGGGCATCGTGTCACAATCGATATGGTAGATGGGGGCAAGGTAACCATCGAAACATTACCATAAATCGAGTGCTGCCCACCTCGACCAGGAACAAGACCAGGCAAGTCTTGCAGGAGTCTCTACGCTCCAAAAAACATTGCCTGGTCTTACTTTGAATGGCTCACTTCCAGGGTTAGGGGCTGGAAGGATAGGTGCCGTAGGTAGTGTGGCCGCTGCTGACACCATTGATTATGAGAACGATGTACACGATGACGAGGAGTATGCTTAAAATGAACAGGCCGATGCCCCATTTTCCCCAGATACGCTCCACCGTTTGGAACTGCTGGAGGCTCTCATAGCGGCGTTTCTGCCAGGCCAGCTTATTGCCGTTGATCCCCAGGTAGATGGCAATACCGAGAGTGACCAATCCACCGATAAAGGGGATAAAATTTAAAATCAGTATACAGATGCCTAACAGGACCTGGTTATGCGCAAGACACCAGATCCAGTTCACTCCAAAGGCGCCCCAGCTCCAACCCATCGCTTCCACTTCCGGTGGGACCAGACCATTCGTACCGGAGGTGTTTTGCATCGGCCCATACATGCCGGCGGCAGGATAGCCTTGCGGCGGCATACCGGCGTAACCTTGCGCGGGCATACCAGCGCCGGGATAGCCTTGAACGGGCGCGCCGGCATAACCGGATGGCGGCATGGGTGTATAGCCGACAGGCGCAGCCGGAGTCGGTGACGGGGCGCCGAACGACAGGCCCTCGACCGAATAAGCAGGCTGCCGCTGGCCGGTCTCCACACTCTCCAGCATGGTCGATGCGGCGACACGGCCTTCCAGAATCCACTGCTTCAGTTGATCGATAGTCGCCGGGCCGTACCGCTGGCCGGATGCATCCAGGACGTAATATTGCATGCGCTACTCCTTATCAAGGGTCTGCTTGACCTCGAATTCGATTATAGCAAATAGCATCCGGGCTGTCAACGTTCCGGGTGTTGAAAATACCCGGTAAGAGAGTGGCGGCGCAGTCATCTCCTCTCGCTTCACTGGTCGGAATTATCGGAGGATTGGTCGGCATTATTATCTCCGTCCGCCGATTGTTCGGGATGAGCTTGAGTTTGGCCCGGCGGTGGTGGCGCGCCCGGCGCGGGAGGCGGCAGCACCGCGCCCGGCGGCCCGCCGGCGCCATTGGCGAGATACGGCGCGTTCTTATCCAGGGCGATGACCGAGACGGCCTCCGATTTGGAGATCGTATACCGCTTCTTTGCGGACTGCAGGACGATCCTCTGCTCGGTAATGCTCTCCACCTGGGCGTCCTGGAAACTATCGCCCGCGACCACGTACTGCCCCTCTTTCGATTTGGTATTCTCCAGGAGCGCCAGGATCCTATCGCCGCGTTTTACCACGCCGACATAGGCCCAGTCGGCATAGGGATTGTTCGGTACGTCCGGCATTTGTGGCGCTGGCGTGGGCGGCCTGCGCACCGGAGGCCTGGAAGGAATACGCTTCGGCGGGGGTGCTGCAGGCTGCGGGGCGCTGAAGAGACCGCCTGGAATCGCCTGATGGTAGTACGCCAACGGCTGGCGAGCCGAGGTCGTTTTTTGTGGCTCCGAGCTAGTTGCAGAAGCGGGCTGAGGACGTCCGTCTGTCCCCGATACGAAGGAGAGGCCTGTAGGCCACAAGAGGATAACGGCGCAAATGCACAGGACCACGGCGACGATCCATACCGGCCAGAGGACTCCCTTGCGGCTATCGTCCTCCGGATAGCCCTCCAGATCCTCGGAAGTAAAGCTAGGATTCTCGCTTGTCTGATCCATAGAGCGGCTCTGACTTTCTGGCAGCCTGTGCCCGTTTTTCCGAACGCTGCTTGACAGCTATCTATTCTTGCCTCGAAAGTCCTTTTCCTCTACTATCGCATTCGTCTATATTTTGTACCGGACTGCGTCCCTCGCTTCTCAGGGTACAATCCCTTCTGGAACTTTAAACCGTCGAAATTCTTCCACCAGGAGCGGAGAGCAAGCTCGGATGAAACTGGAATGGTGGCTGCAACAGCACTTTGGGTTCGAGGCGTTCAAGCCGGGACAGCGGGAAGCTATCCAGGCGCTGCACAGGCATAAGGCGGCGCTGGCGGTCTTCCCGACCGGCGGCGGCAAGTCGCTCTGCTATCAACTGCCCGCGCTCGCGTATGAGGGCGTCACCCTGGTCGTCTCGCCGCTCATCGCCCTCATGAAAGACCAGATCGACTTCTTGCAGGGCCGGGGGATCGAGGCCGCGCGCCTCGACTCGTCGCTCTCCGCCGAGCAGGCGCGGGAGGTCGGCGACCGGCTGCGCGCCGGGACCCTCAAACTGCTCTACGTGGCCCCGGAGCGGTTTAACAACGAGCGGTTCCTGGCGGACATCCGCCGCGCCCGGATCGCCCTCTTTGCCATCGACGAAGCGCACTGCATCTCCGAATGGGGCCACAACTTCCGCCCGGACTACCTGAAGCTGGCGGAGACGGCGCGCACGCTGGGCGCGGAGCGCGTGCTGGCCCTCACCGCAACGGCTACTCCTGCCGTCGTCGAGGACATCTGCGCTGCCTTCGCTATCCCGCGCGAGGCGGCCATCGTGACCGGCTTCTATCGCGCCAACTTGAATACAGCCACGACGCCGGTCCGCGCGGAGGAGCGCGACGCCCTGCTGTTAAAGCGGCTGAAGGCGCGACCACCCGGCCCTACCATCGTCTATGTGACGCTGCAAAAGACGGCGGAGCGGGTCGCAGCGGCCCTCACCGAGGCCGGCTTCCCGGCGCAGTCGTACCATGCGGGCATGGAAACCGACGCGCGCACGGCCGTTCAGGAGTCGTGGATGGCGTCCGACCGGGGTATCGTCGTGGCGACCATTGCCTTCGGCATGGGCATCGACAAAGCGAACGTGCGCTATGTCTACCACTATAACCTGCCGAAGAGCCTGGAAAGTTACAGCCAGGAGATCGGGCGCGCCGGACGCGATGGTCAGACCTCCATCGTCGAGATGCTGGCTACCCCGGAGGACGTGCCGACGCTGGAGAATTTCGCCTACGGCGACACGCCTACCGAGAGCGCGCTGCGCGGCCTGCTGGAAGAGCTATTTTCGGCCGGGATGGAGTTCGACGTCAGCCTCTACGCCCTCTCCGACCGCTACGATCTGCGCCCCCTGGTCCTGCGCACGGCCTTGACCTACCTGGAATTGCTGGGCGCGCTGCGGCAGGGTACGCCTTTCTATGCCGGGTATGAGATTCAGCCCATCGTCCCGCTGCCCGAAATCTTCGCGCAGTTCCCCGGCGAGCCGGGCCGGCTCCTTTCCGCTCTGTTCGATAAGGCCCGGAAAGGCCGCGTCTGGTATGCGCTGAACCCGGAGGATGCGGCACAGGCGCTCGGACAGGACCGGCGGCGGATCGTCCGCGCCCTGGAGGTCCTGGAGGAGCGCGGCCTGGCGCAGTTGCGGGTGGCGGACGTCCGGCAGCGCTACAGCCGCCTGCGTCCCCAGGAGAACATCGACGCCCTGGTGGCCGAGCTGATGCAGCGATTCTCTCGACGAGAAGAGCAGGAGATCCGGCGCGTGCAGCAGGTGTTGGAGCTGGTCACGCACGATGGCTGCCAGACCAACGCGCTCGTCGGCTACTTTGGCGAGGTGCGTACCGAGCCGTGCGGCCACTGCACCTTCTGCAAGACCGGCAAGCGCCAGCGACTTCCCTCCGCCGAGCCGCCTCCGCCTCTTCCTGCCGGCCTGGACGTGGAAGCCTTTCTTGCCCTGCGCGCTGCCCACCCGGAGGCACTAGGCGATCCGCGCCAGGCGGCCCGCTTCCTCTGCGGCCTTTCCAGCCCGGCGCAGATAAAAGCCAGACTCTCCCGCCATTCGCTCTTCAGCGCGCTGGAGACTCGCCGCTTCGCCGACGTGCTGGCCTGGTGCGCAAAACCAAACAAGAGCGCGAAGTCGCCCCGCTAAGGCCCCCACCCCCGTCCCCTCCCCCAAGTTTAGGGGAGGGGAGATTCTATTACTCTCTTGTGCCCCTGCATCAGGGCACGCGGCCCCTGATCGGCGGCATCGAAGGAGACCGCCGGATTCTATTGCTGTCTTGTGCCCCTGCATCCCTGATCCCCTCTCACAAGGGGCGAGGGGAGCTACTGCCCTGACTTCTGTCCCTGCTTGTAGGCCTAAGAGCCTGTCCGAAAATTAGGTATCAGGCTTGGTCAGATGGCGCACCATGCGCCTGAGCGATGCCCATCGCAACATCGCCTGGCTGCTTTCGGGATCGAACTCATAATCCTTGCTTAACCGGCGAGGACGGCTAAAC
>DASRCN010000121.1:0-22496 GCA_035653075.1 Chthonomonadaceae bacterium
TTGCTTGATCTGCTTCTGCTGGTCTCTTACCAGTCGGGGTACCCAGTCATCGCCTCTTAGCATCTCTAAGATGGCTCCTCGGATCAGGGTGATGGCATAGGTCTCGAACTTGATGCCCCGCTCCGGATCGAACTGATCGACAGCCTTGACCAGACCCACCACCCCAGCGCCCACTAGATCGTCTTTTTCGATGCCGCAGGGCAGCGGACCGAACAGCCGGCCGGCGGTGATGGAGACCAGGTGCGCGTAGCGTTGGATCAGCAGCTCCCGCGCATTTTTATCCCGATACAATTTTAATCTCGTCCAGAGCGTAGTGACGGAAACTTCGCCCAATGGTTACTCCTTCCTTCAACCGATTCCACACTTTTGGCGTTCGCCTACTGGTATTGTTGTCAGTGGAAAGGAGATCAATTATAGGGAATCGACGGTATTTCAGGCTTCGGACACGAATATTTTTTGTCGTATTTTCAGGAGAAGGATTTTTAGGGGATAGAGCCGAGAATGAGCGAGCTGGGAGGTGGAGAGGCTTCGGAAGGGGAGACGATCCGGTAGGCGGCGCGCAGAGCCGCGGCGAAGTCTTCCACGCGGACAACATCCTCCGCTTTCAGGTGAAGCGTAGCCAGGAAGCCGCCCATAGCGATGCGGTCGCCGGTCTTGGCGCGCAGCGCGATGCCCACCGCGGGGTCGATGAGGCCGCCCTTCTTCTCGCGCCCGGCCCCCATCGCCATAGCCAGGCGGCCGATCGCCTCGGCATCCAGGCCCGCGACCACGCCTTCGCGATCTGAAGAAACCTCGATCCGCTCCGGCGCCTGCGGCAGCGCCGCCAGAATAGCCGCACAGCGATCCGGCCCGCCCTGCGCCGCCACGATCTCGGCAAACTTGGCCGCCGCCCTGCCGGAGGCCAGCGCCCGCTCGGCCTGCGCGCTTCCTTCCTCCAACGTGGTCGCCTTTCCCACAGCAAGCAGCCCGTGCCCGGCCAGCTCCACGCAGAGCGCGCGCAGGAGCGGCTCGCTTTCCGGATCGTTTCGCAAAACCGAGAGCGCTTCGCGCACCTCCAGCGCGTTGCCGACCATGCGGCCCAGCGGCTCGTCCATAGCGGTCAGCACCGCCGAAGTTGGGACGCCGGCTCCTTCTCCAATGGTCACCAGGGTCCGGGCCAGCGCCTCGGCCTGCTCCCGCGTCTTCATGAAGGATCCCCGCCCGGCCTTCACGTCCAGCACGATCCGCCCGGCGCCGGCAGCTAGCTTCTTGGACATAATACTGCTGGCGATGAGCGGGATGCTCGCCACCGTCGCGGTCACGTCTCGCAGCGCATACAGGATGCCGTCTGCGGGCGCCAGCTCTTTCGATTGGGCAATGAGGGCCGCGCCGATGCGCGCTACCTGGGCCTTCGCCTCTGCGACGCTCAACTCCGTGCGGAAGCCGGGAATCGACTCCAGCTTGTCCACCGTGCCGCCGGAGAAGCCCAGCCCGCGCCCGCTCATCTTGAGCATCCGCACGCCCAGCGCGGCCAGGATCGGTACGACGATCAGGGTGGTCTTGTCTCCCACGCCCCCGGTGCTATGCTTGTCGAGCGCCGGGCCATCCTTCACATCAGACAGGTCGATCTTTGCGCCCGAATCGCGCATCGCCAGGGTCAGGTCGCGCGTCTCGCGGGCCGTCATACCCTGCAAATAGACGGCCATGAGCCACGCGCTCGCCTGGTAATCGGCGATACAGCCCTCCGTGATCCCACGCACGAAGAAGCCGATCTCCTCCGCCGTCAGCTCCGCGCCATCGCGCTTTCGGGCGATGATCTCGACCGGGTTCATGGCAAGCCTAAACGGCGCTGGAAGTAGGCGATCGTCTCTTTGAGGCCCTCCTCCAGCGAGACTTTCGGCTCCCAACCCAGCAGCGTCCGCGCCTTCGTAATGTCCGGCTTGCGCTGCTTCGGGTCGTCCGGCGTCTTGAGCGGCTCGAAGACGATCTCGCTCTTGCTGTTGGTCAGCCTCTTGATCTCTTTGGCAAACTCCAGTATGGTCCGCTCGGTCGGGTTGCCGATGTTGATCGGCCCGGTCTGGTCCGAAGTCACCAGCCGCCAGAAGCCGTCGATCAGATCGGTGCAGTAGCAGAACGAGCGCGTCTGGCTGCCGTCCCCGTAGACCGTGATCGGGTCGCCGCGCAGCGCCTGCCCGATGAAATTCGGCACGACTCTGCCATCATCTAGTCGGTTTCGTGGTCCATACGTATTGAATATTCTTACTATTTTCGTATTTACGTTATGGTAACGATGGTATGCCATCGTCATACTTTCGGCAAACCGCTTTGCCTCGTCGTAAACCCCGCGTATGCCGATCGGATTGACGTTGCCCAGATACTCCTCCGGCTGGGGATGGACGAGCGGGTCGCCGTAGACTTCCGAAGTCGAGGCCAGAAAGAAGGTCGCGCCCTTCGCCCGCGCCAGCCCCAGCGCCTTATGCGTGCCCAGCGCGTTGACCTTCAAGATCTGGATCGGCTTGGTGGGAAAATCGACCGGACTGGCCGGAGATGCCAGATGGAACACATAATCCACCGGCCCCTCCAGAAACAGGTATTCCGTTACGTCATATAAGATGAAGCGGAAGTGCGGGTTATCGATCAGGTGGGCGATATTGTCCGTGCTGCCGGTGATCAGGTTGTCCATCACGACGACGTCCAGACCTTCCGCCAGCAGACGGTCGCACAGATGCGAGCCGAGGAACCCGGCTCCGCCGGTGACAAGCGCGCGGGGCATAGAAAACTCCTTCTTCTGTTCTCAGTTGGAGAGTATAGCAAAGCCGAACGCCGCCCGTCAATTCTGCTTGACAGGATGGGCGACCTGCCAGGGAGACCCATGGAGATGAACCGCTATAACCGGAAGAACGTCTGTTACCGGAATCTCGATAACGCTACCATCACTTATGAGAATACGGTGCCAAAACTGATCTGTTTGACCGCCCGCCCGATCAAACTCATCGTAAAGCCAATGGATATGGGCTTTGGAAAAACGCCAATCCGAGCCTGGGGGCAAGAGGCGCACATGATCCCAAATAAGATAGGTTAAATTAATGACCTTTTCCTCTCGCCATAAAGTCAGTACAAAGACAGCCGCGCCATTTCGTATTTTTGAGGAATGGGACTCGATGGTAGCCTTCTGGCTCAAGCCTAAAATCTCAGCGTCGTGGAGGGCTAAAATCTCGGCGTCATGGAGAGATAGGTCGGACAGGTTCCGAAGGTTATAGGGCATATCAAGCCGAAAAGTGTCCAGATGTCGCTGGTAATCTCGGATAGCATTTTCCCACGCGCCATTTGCTCGGTCTGCCTCCTCGTCATCCGAGGAATTGAAGGCACTGTACAGTTCTGGCGTGAAAAACTTCATGCCGCTCTTAGACCGCTTTATGATCGCACCCTTTCTTACGCCCCCATCCTTTTCCAGCGTGGCTTCATGGATTTGCGGTTCCGAGTGTGCTCCTGCATCTAACGACGGAACTTTACTTTTTGCCATGTCATCCCTATGCTCCCACGCAGCGTGTAGCGTTCAGATATTATACCCTGTCCCTCTCTAGGGGTGGCTCTGAAGAGAAAGCGAAGAGACCAGGGGTGAGGGCGGTTTGACGGACGAGGGACATCAATGATATAATCTAGCATGGGCGCTCGGCGCTCCCGAAGCTATTCTCCTCTTGATTGCTTCCGGCCTGACACCGCGAAAGGAGCCTGGATCCCATGTCCGGACACTCAAAATGGCATAACATACGCCTGCGCAAAGGCGCTCAGGACGCCAAACGCGGCAACCTGTTCACGAAGCTGGCCCGCGAGATCATCATGGCGGCCAAAGCCGGCGGCGGCAACCCCGAAACGAACCTGCGTTTGCGCCTGGCCATCCAGAAGGCGCGCGAAAACTCCATGCCGCAGGACAACATCAAGCGCAGCATTCAGCGCGGCACCGGAGAGATCGAGGGCGCCACCTACGAGTTCGTCACTTATGAAGGCTACGGACCGGGCGGCGTGGCCGTGCTGGTCGAGTGCGCCACCGACAACCGAAACCGTACCGTCGCCAACATCCGTAATATCTTCAATAAGCACGGCGGAAACCTGGGAGAATCCGGCTCCGTCGCCTATCGCTTCCGCCCGGTGGGCCTGATTACGATCCCCACCAGCGGCGCCGACGAAGAGAGCGTCTTCAACGCCGCCATCGAGGCAGGCGCCGAAGACGTGCGCACTGCCGAAGATCACTTCGAGGTCGTCACGCAGCCGGAAGACTTCGCGCCTGTGCGCCAGGCGCTCGAGGCGGCCAACCTGCCCATTGCCAACGCCGAATACACCATGGAGCCGATCGATACCGTCGCCCTCGCCGGCAAAGAGGCCGGACAGATGCTGCGCCTGATGGAGGCCCTGGAAGACAATGAGGACGTGCAAAACGTCCACGCCAACTTCGATATTCCGGATGAGGTGCTGGAAGCCGAAGCGAGCGGGCACTGATCCGCGCGCAACACGCAGCCATGAAACGCCGGCTTTTCCAACCAGTCGTGCGCCGCGCAGCGGGCCGGATCACCGGCCTGCTGCTTCTCTTGGCCGGGAGCCTGCTCCTGGCTGCGCAGAGAGCCCACGCCGTCGATCTGGATACGCTGGTCGGCTTCGGTCAGAGCATCACCAGCAGTGCCCGCTACCGCCCGGATACCTGGATTCCGCTGACCGTCTATCTTACCGGCCAGGGCGTTCGCGGCGTCGGGCAGTTGCAGGTGTCCGTGCGCCAGGGCGAGCAGACCACCCTCTACACGCGGCGCGTCTCCCTGCACGAAGGCGTCCTCAACGAGGCTGAAAGCTTCGTCATCTACCTGCGCTCCCCCAACCGCTTTCAGGCGTTCGGCAACAACACCGCCCCCGACGTCTCCGTACAGCTTCTGCTCGACGGCCGCAAGCTCGCCGAAAAGACCGTCGCCCTGTCCCTGGCCATCCAGCCCGAAGCCTACAATGTCCTGGCGCTCACCCAGAACGGCGGCGGCCTGAACTTCCTGCTCAAGAAGAACCTGGGCCTGGTCCACCGGCACGTCAATCCGACCGCCCTGCAGATGCGCGCAGGCATGGGAACAGGCGACCCGAACGAGACCGGCCCCGATCAGATCAACCCCTCCGCCGTCCTGACGGTCCTCTATACCGATCCGCGCGCCCTGCCGGCGATGCCGCAGGGCTACGCCATGATCGACGCCATCGCCCTGGCCGACCTGCCGCTCGACAGCCTCACCGACGACCAGCTTGCCGCCCTGAAGGGCTACGTTCGGGAAGGGGGTCTGCTGATCGTCTCCGGCGGGGGCGACCTCGCCTGGCTGAAGAACCAGTTCTTCGCCGATCTCCTGCCGGTCGTGCCGACCGGGACCGTCCAGGCCCGGGATTTGCCGGATCTGGCGCAGCGTTACGGGGCGCCGCTCTCCCTCCCGGCGCCGGTCGCCCTGACCGATGGGACGCTTCAGCCGGACGCCCACCCGCTCTTTGGCGCGCAGGGCCGCCGGCTGCCGCTCGTCAGCGCGCGACCCTACGGCAGCGGCAGAGTCGTCTTCACTGCCTTCGACTACCTCGCCCCCGAATTCCGGGGCTGGAAAGGCGCGCCCGCGCTCTGGCGCGATCTGCTGCGCTGCGGCAACGACGCTATCTCGCCCCGCGACGTCGCCATCACTAGCACCGACAACGCGTCCGGCAGCCGCTCGCGTCTGGCCGACGCGCTCGCCGGCAAGCAGGCCACCAGCATGCCGGGCATGGGCGCCATCTCTCTCTTTCTCGGCGTCTACATCTTTCTGCTGGTACCGGTCAGCTATCTCGCGCTCAAGAAGCTGGACCGGCGGGAGCTGGCCTGGATCACGGCGCCCATTCTCATCGGCAGTTTCACGGTCGGCTCCTACGCGATGGCCCGCAGTATCAAGGGCGGACTGCTGACCGTCAACCGCGCCGTCATTTTCGAGGAGAACGCCAACACCGACCCGCCGGCCGGCTATGCGCAGTTGACTCTCTACTCGCCGCGCCGCGCCACCTACGACGTCGCCTTCGGCTCCCCCGACGACCCGGACAATCCCTACCGGAACCTGGCGCCCAATGAAATCTCTGCCAATGGACAGGGTCCCTCCGGCGATCTGACCATCGAGCACGACAAGACGACCACCCTACGCGACACGCTGGTCCGTCTCTGGGATAAGCGCAGCTTCGAGACACCCGTGCAGCAGTCCCTGGGCGGCTCCATCGCCGCCACGACCCGAACCCTGCCGAACGCGGACATCGAGGTGACGATCACCAATAAGACCCGCTACGCCTTAAGAAACTGCGCGCTCCTGAACGGCGACCATACCCTCGACCTGGGCGACCTGGCGCCGCAAGCGACGGTCCGGCGGGTCCTCCCGCAGGTCGTATGGAACTGGAGCCGCAGCAGAGACGGCGCCATCTCCCTGCCGTCCCCGCCGGATCAGACCGATAATCTGAATCCTGACGATCCTCGGACGAACACGCCGGATGCGACCCGCGTGCGGATCCAGTCCGGACTGGCGGAGATGCTGCGCAATCACGGAAACCAGGATTACGACGCCTGGCAGACGATCTGGACCGGTTCCGGAACGCCTCCCAACGCCTTCATCGGATGGTTCGACGATCCGGTCCTGGACGTGCGTGTCGATGGAGAGAAAGCGGAAGGCCAGGAGGTCAACCTGCTCTTCGTCCATCTTCCCACGCCGGCCGGCGCGCCGCCGAAGGAGCAAGCCGCCACCGATCCCTTCGCGCGCAAGCCGCTGCTCAAGCTGCCGGACGTAGAGACGCCGGGAAGGTCGGGGATTTTCCGATGATCTCCAATCCCGTCCTGAAAAAAGAGCTGCTGCTGCGCCTGCGCTGGCGTCAGCCCACACCTGCGCGCATCGGCGTTCTCCTGGCCGTGCTCGCGGTGACCGGGCTGATCTACTGGAGCGTGTTCAGCGCCGTCCTGTCTTCCACCGGCGTCAATAACGGCCACGACGCCTGGCAGTTGGTAATGGGCGCGCAGTTCGTGCTCATCCTGCTGGTCACGCCCGCCATCACCGCCAACGCCATCACCCGCGAGAAAGAGCAGCAGACCTGGGAGATGCTGATCTTTACCCGCCTGCTGCCGGGCGAGATCATCCTGGGCAAGCTATTGGCGCGCATGGCAACGGTGCTGCTCATCATGGCCCTCTTTCTGCCCATCAGCCTGTTCGCCTGGGCGCATACGGACCATCAGGGACTGGAGGCCGGCAGCTACGTCACGATGGGACAGTTCGTCCTCGTCTACGTGGCGACTCTGATCTCGGCGACCTTCTTTGCCGCGTTCGGGCTGTTCATGTCCTGGCTGCTGCAGCGTACGCTCTACGCTCTCATGCTCTCCTACACGTTCATCATCGGCTTTCTCTGCATTGGGACGACGCTTATCTCGGCGGTCGGGGTCTATCTGACCCAGGATTCTTCCATAATGGACCACTTCCCGCTGATGTGGGTCAACCCGATCATGATTCTCTTCTATGCCCTGAATCTTGGCTCGAGCAATCTTCAGTACTATCTGATCTATGGAATCCTGATCTACGCGGTCGCCACCCTGCTCATGCTGTGGCGCATGATCACCGGCTTCCGCCGTTATGCGTATGAATAAGGGAAAAGATGGAAGGGAAAAGGGAAAAGTAAAAGACCGCTTCCTTTCTTTTCCCTTCCATCTTTTCCCTTCTGGAGAAACGTATGCCTCCGATGGTTGAGATCAAGCACCTGCGCAAAGAGTACAAGGACCTGGTGGCCGTCAAGGACCTCTCGCTGGAGTTGGAGCGGGGCGACATCTTCGGCTTCATCGGGCCCAACGGCGCGGGCAAGACGACCACGATCAAGATGCTGGCCACGCTGCTTATTCCGTCGGCAGGCACCGCGATGATCGACGGCATCGACGTGGTGCGCCGCCCGGAGCAGATCCGCTCCATCGTCGGTTACATGCCCGACTTCTTCGGCGTCTACGACGATATCAAAGTCTGGGAGTATCTGGACTTTTTCGCTGCCGCCTACCGTATTCCCAGGCCGCAGCGCCCGCAGATCATCGACGACGTCCTCAACCTGACCGACCTGAAGGTCAAGAAAGATTCGTACGTGGAATCGCTGTCGCGGGGCATGAAGCAGCGGCTCTGCCTGGCTAAAACGCTCGTGCACGATCCCAAGGTTCTGCTGCTGGACGAGCCGGCCTCCGGCCTCGATCCCCGCGCCCGCATCGAAATCCGCGAGCTGCTCAAAGAGCTGCAGGCGATGGGCAAGACGATCATCGTCTCCTCGCACATCCTGCCGGAGATGGAGGAGTTCTGTAACAAGATCGGCATTATCGAGCGCGGCGAGATGATCGTGGCCGGCGAGGTGAGTGCCATCGCGCGGCAGGTGCGCGGCCAGCAGACCATCGAGATCGGCGTCGTCGATGATCTGGGCCGCGCGGAGGCGGTCCTGCAGGGCATGACCGACATCGTCAATAGCATCAAGACGATCAAGGCCCCGCAGCGCCCCACCTGGCCCACAGAAGGCGAGGCGGTCGTTCCCACGGCGGCGTCGAATGGGCACGCAGGCGGGACCCTGCAGATCGGCTATATCGGCGAGGTGGACGAGGAGTACAAGGTGCTGACGGCGCTGGTGCAGGCAGGCATCAAGGTGCGCTCCTTCCACACGCCCGAGACCGACCTGGAAGACGTGTTCCTGCGCGTGACGAAAGGACAAGTCGCGTGACCCTGGTAGCGCGGATTCTGCCCGATAACCCGGTCTTGACCAAGGAGCTGCGCGTGCGCATGCGTGGATCGCGCGCCTACTGGATCCTGTTCGGCTATCTGGGCTTTCTATCGGCGGTGCTCCTTTCCATGTACGCCGCCTTCGAGCAGTCGGTGAGCCGCGCCGGGGCCGGAAGCTCCGAGGTTACGCAGATCAGCGCCAGCATCTTCACGGCCGTCGTCCTCACGCAGATGTTTCTCGTCCTGTTCATCACCCCGGCCATCACGAGCGGCTCCCTGACCATCGAGCGCGAACAGCAGACGATGGACATGCTGGTCATGACGCCCGTTACGCGCGGCAGCATCGTCCTGGGCAAGCTGCTGTCGGCCGTCTCCTTCACGGCGCTCCTGCTGATCTCCTCGCTGCCACTCATCTCGATCTGCTTCATGCTCGGCAGCGTAGACCCGGGGATGGTCGTCAGCAACTACATGATGCTCCTGTTCGGCAGCATCGCCATCGGCGCTATGGGTCTGATGTGGTCGTCCATCGCCAGGACCACGACGCAAGCCGTCATCTACACCTACTCCACGCTCTTCGTGCTGTTTGTGCTTGGAGCGTACGCCTACGGCGCGATGGCAGCCGTTCCGAACTATACCGCCGGCACGGTGTCCAGCGTGCTGCGCGCTATCGGCGCGACCTGGTTCCTGGACCGCTTCCTGGGAATCCAGGGGCCGAACGGCATCGGGTTCGCGATCGTGTGCGCGCTGGCCGGCCTGCTGATGGCCGCGACGGCCACGGTGCGGCTGGAGATCTGGCCGGAGAACCGAGCGCGGCTGCTGCGCAGTCTGACGGTCCTGCTCGTCGCCGTGCAGGTGCTGGCCGTAAACCTCTGGTGGCTGCAAGCCTGGTACCGGCGTGGAACGCAGGTCATCCAGGTGGTGGTGCAGCCGCCGCTGGCAGTCCTGCTCCTGACGGCCATCCTGCTCATGGCGCTCGTGCCCACGTTCGCCACCGGCGAGGTCCAGCCCGACGAGACGCGCCGGTTCGGGCGCTACCTGGCCTGGGGATGGACGCCGAAAGGTCTGGAATGCGGCAAGATGGCCTCCGGCCTGCCCTATCTGCTCTTGCTGACCCTCCTCTGCCTGGGCCTCTACGCGCTCAGCTTCGCGTTCGTCGGCAAGACCGGAGACCTCTTTCACTCCGGCATCGACGGGCAGACGTCGCTCGCCGCGCCCACGGCTCCCTCACAAACGATGACCGCCAACGGCGGCCAGCTCACGGTCAGCGCGCCGGCAGCGGGCACGAACATGCCGGTCAAAGGAAAGCAAGCCTCGGTCGGCGACTTCCCGCAGGCCGCGCTGATGCTGCTGGTCTCGGTGACCGGCTTCTCGCTCTTATGCTTCTTCCTGTCCGTCGTCTTCCGCAACCGATGGGTCGCGTGGCTGGTGGCGAGCCTGTTCCTGACACTCGTCTGGATCGTGCCGATGCTGGCCAGCGGCGCGCTGCCCTCGCCGGCCTACAATCTCTGCTACTTCAACCCGGCCTTTGCCTTGCTGCAGATGAGCGATCCCGGAGCTATCTCGAATACCGATATCCTTGTCTTCTCGCAGACGCCGATGTGGAAAGTGACCACCCTCCTCTGGCTGATCACCGGAGGAATCTCTATGCTGCTTATGCTCATGCGAGTCCACCAGGAGAATCAGCGTGAGTCGATAGAGATGGTCTTCAATAGGGAATAAGGTGAGAAATGGGCGTACAGATACAACGCATGAATTCTCTCTCCGGCGCCGCGCCACAAAGCGGCATGGAGTCGACCCTGCGCGCCGCCACCCGGCGTATCCGCCTGCTGATGACGCTGCGCTACGGCTCGCGCGCGCTCTGCGGAAGCGCGGTGGCCTGCCTGCTCTGCGTCGGGCTGAGTAAGCTGCGGCTGTTCGCCCTGCCGAATCCCTGGCTGCTGGCCGGTCTCATCTTCCTGACCCTCTGCGTCGGGGTGGCGCTGGCGCTTCTACGCCCGCTCACCGCGCTGGAAGTCGCCAAGATCACCGAGCGGCGCGCGGATTTGAAGGAGCGGCTCTCGAGCGCGGTCGAGTTCCGCGCGCAGGGTATCGCGGCCTCTGAGCCGTTCTACGGAGAGCAGATGGCCGATGCCGACCGCTCCGCCGCCGGCGTGGACCTGAAAGCCCTCTATCCGCTGCGCTGGCCGCGCGAACTGCCCGGCGGCCTTCTAGCGGCTCTGGCCCTCTTTCTCGTCTACTTCCTGCCCACGTTGCCCGCGTTTATGTCGCCGCAGCAGCGCCAGGAGACGGAGGAGGTCAAGCGCCAGGGTGTCGCCATCCTCAAGCTCGCCAAAGACACGCAGAAGCTGGCGGAACAGCAAAAGCTCGACGAGACCAAGAAAGCCGCCGAGGAAGCCCGCAAGCTCGGCGAGGCGATGCAGAAGGCGAAGATGAACAAAAAGCAGGCCCTGATCGCCATGCAGAAGCTGACCCAGAAGATGGAAGAGACGCAGAAGCGGATGGCCGCCAATATACCGCCCAAATCGATGGAGCAGGCGCATCAGGACTTCAAGCGCTCTCTCGACCAGATGCAGCGGGAACAGGAGCAGGAACGCAAGCAGGCGCAGAAACAGGCCGCCCAGAACCCGGCCCAGCCGTCGCCGGCGATGAAACAGGCCCAGATGGCCCTGCAGCAGATGGCGCAGGCCATGGCCGACATGAACGCCCAGCAGATGCAGCAGGCGATGCAGCAGATCGGCCAGCAGATCCAGTCCGGCCAGATGTCCAAAGAGGAGATGAAGCAGGTGCAGCAGGCGCTGCAGAAGCTCGCGCAGTCCCTGCAAAACACGCAGATGAACACCTCCGCGCAGCAGTTGCAGCAGCTCGCTCAGATGATGCAGAGCATGAATAACATGGACCCCGGCACTCTGCAGCAAATGGCTGCAATGTGCCAGAACATCGGCAAGGGCATGGGCATGAGCAACCTGCGGGCGATGTTCGATATGAAGGCGCTCCAGCAACTGGCGATGGCCCTCAAAGATGGGCGGCTCTCGATGTGCATGGGAATGCCTGCGTTTCGGGCACGGCATCCGGGCCACAACTTCTTCGGACTGGGCGGCCCCAGCAAACCCATTCCGGATCCGGGCAACACCAAGCCGCGCCTCCTGGCGATAGGCCCCAGCCAACCGGCGAAGGGAATCGGCAAGACCGGATCGGCCAAGGAGTTCCTAAAGTACCTGGCCAGGACGTCGTCTGCGCCCAAGCATCTCCCGAACGGCAAGATTCCTGGCTCTCGCTCCCAGAACGGCCAGGAGTTGCAGACGAGCTTCACCGGCGACCCGGAGTCGAGCCGGAGCAGTACCCCCTACTACAGCAACGTCTACGAGACCAGCAAGCGTCAGGCGGAGAGCACGCTCGACAAGGAGAACATTCCTGCCACCTATAAAGAGCAGGTACGCCACTACTTCGAAAACATCAGACCCTAAAAGCTGACCGGATGAACGGGTGAAAAAAATTCCCCTCTCCTTACGAAGGAGAGGCAGGGCCGATACGGAGCGTAGGCGCGAAGCGCCGTCCTACGCACAGGAAGGCCCGTGGTGGTAGAGGGGGTGAGGTCTTGACCGACATCGAGCGGCAGACACAACAGTTTCGGGACGACTTCCAGCGTATCAAGCAGGAAATCCGCAAGGTCATCGTCGGCAACGAGCCGATCATCGACGGCGTGCTCATCTGCCTCCTGGCCAATGGACACGCCCTGCTGGAAGGCGTGCCGGGATTAGGCAAAACGCTGCTGGTCCGCACGCTGGCGCAGGCGGTGGACCTGAAATTCGCCCGCATTCAGTTCACGCCGGACCTGATGCCCGCCGACATCACCGGCACCAACATCCTCTTTGAAGCGCCCGGCGGCCAGAAAGAGTTTCGCTTCCAGCCCGGTCCCGTCTTTGCCAATGTGGTCCTGGCCGACGAGATCAACCGCGCCACGCCTAAGACGCAGTCCGCCATGCTGGAAGCCATGCAGGAGCATTCCGTCACGGTCGCCGGCACGCTCCATCGCCTGAGCGAGCCGTTCTTCGTCCTGGCCACGCAAAACCCCATCGAGATGGAAGGAACTTACCCGCTGCCGGAAGCGCAGATGGACCGCTTCCTGTTCAAGCTGCTGGTCCCCTCGCCTTCCTTCGACGAGCTGGCCACCATCGTGGACCGCACCACCGGCGCGGACGTGCCACACGTCCAGCCCGTCCTAGACGGCAAGACGATCCTGCAGATGCGGGAGCTGGCGCGCGAAGTGCCCATCGCTCCCTCCGTGCGCGAATTCGCCATCAACGTCGTACTGAGCACCCACCCGGACAAGCCGCAGGCGCCCCCGCCCGTCCAGCAGTTCGTACGCTACGGCTCCAGCCCGCGCGGGGCGCAGGCCATCGTTCTGACGGCCAAGATTCGCGCCATGCTGGAGGGCCGCTACAACGTCGCCATCGAGGATATCGCCGCCGTCGCCCTTCCCGCGCTGCGCCACCGTGTCCTTCTCAACTTCGAGGGCCAGGCCGAGGGGATCGTCCCCGACATGCTTGTTCAGACCATCCTGGATAAAGCGCGCGCCGACACCGAAGTTAAAGTGGCCGTTTAGAACGCCCGTGCTTCCCTACGCCAGCGATCATCGTCCCGCGCGCTCCCCCATCGCGACCTGGGGCCTGATTCTGCTCACCACGGCGCTGGCCGTTCCGTTCATCCTCACCGGCCGTCTGGTCGGAGCCTGGCGCGAGGCGGAGCTGCTATACGCCTTCGGCCTGGTGCCGGGCCATTTCCGGCCGCTCACGCTGTTCACCTACCCCTTCGTGCATGAGAGCGTGGGGCATCTGCTCATCAACCTGTTCTACCTGTGGGTGTTCGGAGCGGGTGTCGAGGACGCTATCGGCAGACGTGGGTTCCTGCTGTTGTACCTGGCTGGCGGCGCCGTCGGCGGGGCGCTGCAGTGCGCGGTCACGCTCACGCTGCTGCCTTCCTCCTACGCCGATACGCCTATCGTGGGCGCCTCTGCGGCCTGCGCCACCCTCGTCGGCCTGTTCGCGGCGCGTTACTACCGGTCCCGGCTCGCCTTTGTGGGTCTGCCCTTCCGCCCGCACGTGGTCGCGGTGGTGGCCCTCTTTCTGATCGCCAACATCGGCCTGGCTCTGTGGGACCTGCTGCATGGCGCGGCGGCGGGCGGCGTCGCCAACTGGGCGCACGTGGGCGGATTCGTTTTCGGACTGGCCTGCGCCCAGGTGATGCGGCTGCCGGAGGCGGGCCGCCGCGCCTATCTGCGCGCGGACGCCGCGCGGGCTATGGACAAAAGCATGCCCGGCAGCGCCGTCAAGCGGTGGGAGATGCTGCTGGCGCGCGACCCGGATAACCCTTCCGCCCACGCGGAATTGGCGCGCGCCTGGCTCCTGCTCGGCGATTCCGACCTCTCGGCCCGCCACTTCCTGAGCGCCATACGCCTCTACCTCAAGCACAACCAGCGCCCGGAAGCGGCCCAGCTCTATCTGGAGGCCCATCAGGCCGCTATCCCCGTGCCCGGCACGAAGAGATTGGGCGCCAGGGTCGATCTGTCCCTGTCTTCCACGGAGCTGTTCGCCGTTGGCAGCACGCTGGAAGAGAGCAAGCAGTTCGAGATCGCTGCCGAGACGCTGCAGATGCTCGCCGCCCGCTTTCCGGAATCGACCGAGGCCGAGACGGCGCTGCTCAAGGCTGCCCACCTCTACGTCGACCATCTATCCCGGCCCGAAGAAGCCAGAATCCTGCTGCGCCTCTTTGCCGAGCGCTATCCGCTTAGCCCCTGGCGCAACCTGGCGGCCGACCTGAATAGACGGGTGAATGGGTAAATGGGTCAATGCGGTAATGGTTTCCTCATCACTATTCTCCCTCTCCTTTAGAAGGAGAGGGCGATTAAGGCGGTGAGGTCTTGACCCATCTACTAACCTTTGTTAGATTTATCTGCTTGATTTTCCCGGCGGAACGTGTTATACTTGCGGTCAGGCGAGCGCAATTCTCCTGGCCCGCATGCTGCCGGGGAAAAGGCGCCTGATCCACTCCGGTGCAATCCTCTTGGGAGAGTGATGCAGATGGGCAGCCATACCACCAATAACGACCTCGCACGGGGCATAGCGCTCAAGTTGGACGGTCGCTATGAGGATGCGATCAACGAATTCAAGAAGATTCTTACGGAAGATCCCAACTCCATCGATGGACACTATCAGCTTGGCCTCGTCTATGGTTTCACCGGTAATTTCGACGAATCACTGGAAGAGCTGCGCCACGCCGCAACCCTGGATCCCGGACGTACCGACATCCGCAACGACCTGGCGCTCACCTATTCCATGCTCGGCATGTACGATGAGGCGAAATGCGAGTTCGAGGAAGTCTTGCGCCGTGAGCCGGATAATGAGAAGGCGCTGAAAAACATCGTCTTTTTTACTGAGCCGTCGTGAGTGCCGCGCCTTCCTCCTCGCCGATTCCTGAGTCCTCCTCTGTGCCCGCGACGAATGATTCCGGCCTCGCCTCGCCGGCCTTACCGCGCTGGATACCGCCGCTCCTCTATCTGTTCCTGGCCGCTCTGTTCCTGTGGCGCTCGACCTTCACGGGCGACGCGTTTCTGCCGGCGGGCCTGCTCGGCCAGATCGCTCCCTGGACGGCAAGCGCCGCCTCCCCTTCACTGCCGCCCTGGAACCCCCTCCGCTGGGACGGGATCGCCCAGTTCTATCCCTGGCGACACTTCGCCGCCGAGACCCTGCGCGCCGGCACGATCCCCCTCTGGAACCCATACCAGTTCTGCGGCACGCCTTTCGTCGCCAACAGCCAGTCGGCGGTCTTCTATCCGGGCAACCTGCTCTTTTACGTTCTGCCGACCGCGCAGGCGTTCGGGTTCAGTGCTCTTCTGCACTTAACCCTCTGCGGCTGGTTCACGTATCTGCTGCTGCGCCGCCTGCGCTGCGGCGAGGCCGGCGCGCTGCTGGGCGGCATTGTCTTCGCCTACTCCGCGTGGGAGGTGGCCTGGCTGCAGTTGCCGACCTTCCTGGCGACCTCCTGCTGGTTCCCGCTGCTGCTGCGCCAGCTCCATATTCTCCTGCGGCGCCGCCCGGACGAGCGCTCCTCTCTCGCCGGGGCAACGGCCGGATTGGGAGCCATCCTGGGCATGACGCTGCTGGCGGGCCATCTGCAGATCGCCTTTTACGGCCTGCTGGCAGCCACCCTGTGGACGCTCGGCCTGCTCGTGACCGGTGACCGGCGCAGGATAGCGCGCGGCCTGGGAGGGTGCCTGTGCGGGCTGCTGCTCGGCTTGTTCCTGGTCGCCCCGCAGTTGCTGCCGTCCCTGGAGCTCTCGCGCGTGTCCCACCGGGCCGGCACGCCCACGGCGACCGGCTATGCGGCCTACGTCGAGTATGCGCTCCCGCCCGGCGGCCTGGCGCTGCTCGCGCTGCCGGAAATCTTCGGCAACGACTACGATCCGGGCAATCCCTACTGGGGCTTCTATATGAAGGCCCTGCCCAACGGCGCCGCCATTCCCGTCCGCCACAACGCCGCCGAGACCGCCCTGTACATCGGCATTGTGCCGCTGCTGCTGGGGCTGTTCGCCCTGGCGCGCGGCCTCCGTTCTCAGGCGCTCGATCGGAGAGTGCTCTTCTTCGGCGGGCTGGCCCTGCTGGCGCTTCTTATAGCCTTGGGCACGCGCCTCGACGCGCTCTTCTACTTCGGCATCCCCGGCTTCGGGCAGTCCGGCTCGCCCGCGCGGTCGCTGGTCCTGTGGGCGCTGGCCTGGGCGGTCCTCTCCGCCTTCGGCCTGGACGCCCTGTGCCGCCGATCCGCTACCGGTCGTGAGCGCGCGGTGGCGTTAGGCGCGCTGGCGTTCGCTTTGCTTCTGGGAATCAGCCTGCTGGCGGTCTCCCTGCCGCCATCCTCCCAGACCATCCCCGCGTTCGGCGATGCGCTTGCGCGCGTGGGCGCCGGGTGGGCGCGTTTCGGCGTGGTGCTTGTAGGTGGCGTTGTGCTTCTCCTTCCCTTTGCCGCCCGTCCCCTCCGCGCGCAGTCCGCGCCTGCATCTACGCCAAAGCGATTTTCGTTCGGGACGCTGCCCATCGCCGCGCCTCTCGCGCTCCTGCTCGCTGCCGCCGACCTGTTCCTTGCCGGCATTCAGATCAATCCAACAGCGCCTCCCCAGGCCGTCTATCCGGTCACGCCCGGAATCGCGTTCGTCCGCGCGCGTGTCGGTCACGAGCGCATCTTCCCCGTCAATCAGGAATGGAGCCTCTACAAGCCGCCGCCCGCCGTCCTGCCACCCAACGCCGCCATGGTCTACGGGCTGCGCGACGTGCAGGGCTACGACTCGCTCTTTCCGGGCCAGTATAAGGCTTTTGCCAATCAGCTCGCCCGCCCCAACCGGCTGGGCGTCCGCGACGCCAGCCCGCCGGAAGTGGGCAACATGGTCTTCTTCCAGGACCCCAACTCCCCGCTGGCGCCGCTCACCGCCGCGGCGTTCGTCCTCACGCCCTCGCCCAGTTCTCCAACATTCCAGCCTGCTGCCGCCCCATCTGGATCGCCGCTCTACGACGCCCAAAATGAGATGGCCGTCTACGCGCTGCCCCACGCCCACCCACGCGCCGAGCTCGTTCCGGCTGCCCCGACGCCTCCTGTCTGGGACGAAGACGGTTCCACGCGCGTCACCCTGGAAACCACCACGCCGACACCTTCCTCGCTGATCCTGGCCGACCAGTTCTTTCCCGGCTGGCACGCCACCCTCGACGGCCAGCCTGTCCCCATCACCCGCCCGCAGCAAGGCTCGGCGCCCATCTTCCGCGCCGTCTCCGTGCCGGCAGGTCACCATATCGTCGGCTACCGCTACGAGCCGGCCGGTTTCCGCCTCGGCCTTTACCTGGCCTGCTTCGCCTGCCTGCTCCTCGTTTTGCTGCCTCTTTCCCGATCCCATTGAAAATAGCGACTGAAGTCGCGGCCACAAGAGCGCGAAGTCGACCTCCGGCGACTTCAACGGTTAGGTTTATGCCTCTCCTCTTGAGTAAGTAGCCGCTAGAAGCAAGAGGAAACACCTAACAGCGGCAGTCCGCGTAGGCGGACTTCGTGCCTTCGTTGCTGCGGCTTTAGCCGCCCGACTCATAAGACAAAAGGAACGGATAGCAAGTCAACCCGAAGAAATTTTGAGGCGGGCGTTTTAAACTGTTCAACGAGTCTTCTGGCTCACCCAGAAGGGAATAGGCCAAAAAGAACGTTGAGAAAAACCTACCCACCGTGTATAATGGCGATGGGAGGCTTCCGCAAGCAGAGCGCGGATTTTCGTATGGGATTATAGATACCTTTGCGGAAGAACCTTTTTGGCCGCAGCTCGCGAGCTGATTTAGCCCGCTACGCGCCAGGAGAAGTACCATGACCACCTCAGTCGCGCCGGAATTGAAGCCGATAGAAACGATGCCGCAGCCGGAGGCGGCGAATGACACATCCAGCCCTAACGCCTTGCGCCGAGACGAGCATGGCGTTCTCGCCGCCGATTCGGTCTTGGACTTGATCGGGGAGACGCCGCTCTTACGCCTCAACTATCGCCTGGCGCGCGGCCTCAAGGCCGCCCTCTACGCCAAGCTGGAGTATCTCAATCCGGGCGGCTCCGTCAAAGACCGGATCGGGCTGCGCATGATCGAAGCAGCGGAACAGGCCGGGCTGCTGCGCAAAGGCGGCACGATCGTCGAGCCGACCAGCGGCAATACAGGCGTCGGATTGGCGATGGTGGCCGCGCTCAAAGGCTACAAAATCATCTGCGTCATGCCCGACAAGATGAGCCAGGAGAAGATCGCGCTCTTGAAAGCCTACGGCGCGGAGGTCGTCGTCACGCCCACCAACGTGCCCCGCGAATCGCCGGACAGTTACTACAGCGTGGCCGAGCGCCTCGCCCGCGAGATCCCCGGCGGCTTTCAGCCCAACCAGTATTTCAACGAGAACAATCCGATCTCGCACTACGAAACGACCGGCCCCGAACTCTGGCGGCAGACCGGCGGCAAGATCGATATCTTCGTGGCGGGCGTAGGTACGGGCGGCACGATCTCCGGCGTGGCGCGCTACCTCAAAGAACACAACCCCCGAGTCCGGATCGTGGGCGTCGATCCGGAAGGCTCCATCTTCACTGGCGACGTGCGCCCTTACAAGATCGAGGGCGTGGGCGAGGACTTCATTCCCGGCACCGCCAATCTCGACATCATCGACGATTGGGAGCGGGTCAGCGACCGCGAAGCGTTTTTAATGGCCCGCCGCCTGTCGCGGGAAGAGGGCGTGCTCGTGGGCGGCTCGGGCGGCATGGCGCTGGCCGGAGCTTTACGCTATGCGCGTAAGGTCAAAGAGAACAAGGTCGTCGTCGTGCTGCTGCCCGACAGCGGGCGCGGCTATCTCTCCAAGATCTATAACGACGACTGGATGCGCGATCAGGGCTTCCTCGACCGCTTCGGCAACCGGCGCGTGGTCGGCGATATTCTGCCGGACACCTCGCGCCTGATCTGCGCCGGCGCCGGCGAGACCGTACGCATGGCCATCGACCGCTTGCATCAGCACAGCATCTCGCAGATGCCGGTCGTGGAGGGCGCGCTGCCCAAAGACGACCGCCCGCCGCGCCTGGAGACCATCGTCGGCACGCTGGAGGAGCGCAGCCTGCTGGAGAAGGTGTTCCGCCATCCTGAAACCATCGACGCGGCCGTGGCGACTGTCATGGACGAGCCGCTGCCCATCGTGGACGCCAGCGACGACGTAGAGTCGCTCTTCCCGCTCTTCACCGACGGCGGCAACGGCGCCATCGTGGTCCGCGATGATGAGCCTGCCGGCATCATCACCCGCAGCGACCTGCTCGAATTCGTCGCCCATCAAAAAGCGCAGAAGAGCTAAGACCTCACCCCCGCCCCCTCTATTTACGAAGGAGAGGGGAGATATTATGTAAGGGCCTAGGGCGCAGCAAGCAGCCCCCTACCTGCGCCCTAATGGGCGTTAGTCCGTGCAGGCGGACTTCGTATTTCAGAACGGGGTTTTAACCCCGGTAAGGAAACCATGAAGGGAAACCCCAACGACAAAGGCTTCGAGACGCGTGCCATTCATGCCGGCCAGCCACCGGAGCAGGGGACCGGCGCGGTCACGGTTCCGATCTACCAGACCAGCACATTCGCCCAGCACGCCGTCGGAGAGACCTACGGCGGCTACGAGTACGCCCGCACCGGCAACCCGACCCGCACGGCGCTCGAAGCCTGCATCGCCTCGCTGGAAGGCGGCAAGCACGGGTTCGCCTTTGCCAGCGGCATGGCCGCCACCACCACCCTCTGCTATCTCTTCCAGCCGGGCGATCACGTCATTCTCGGCGACGACGTCTACGGCGGCACGTACCGGCTCTTCGCGCGGGTGCTGTCCCGCTACGGCATCACCTTCGATCTGGTCGATTTGACCCAGCCGGAGAAGACCGAGGCTGCGTTCCGCCCGCAGACGAAGCTCGTCTGGCTGGAGACACCGACCAATCCGCTCTTAAAGTCCATCGACATCGCCCAGGTCGCCGATCTCGCCCACGCGCATAGCGCCCGGCTCGCCGTGGACAACACCTTCGCCTCGCCCTACCTGCAGCGCCCCCTCCTGCTCGGCGCGGACTTCGTCGTCCACAGCGCGACCAAATACCTGGGCGGCCACAGCGACGTCGTCCACGGTCTGGTCGTTCTCAACGACGATGCCCTGGCCGAGCGGCTGGCCTTCCATCAGAACGCCGTGGGCGCGGTTCCCGGCCCCTTCGACTGCTTCCTGGTGCTGCGCGGAATCAAGACGCTCGGCGTGCGGATGCGCCAGCACGGCGAGAACGCCCGGCGTGTGGCCGATTTCCTGGCCGAGCACCCCGCCGTAGAGCAGGTCTTCTATCCCGGCTTGCCCGGCAACGCCTACCATGCCATCGCCCGCCGCAACTTCGCCAGCGGCGGCTCCGTCGCCTCCGAGACCGATCCCCATTCCCGCGAAACCGCCCTCGACCGGGCCGGCTTCGGCGGCATGGTCTCCTTCCTAGCTAAAGGCGGCGAAGCCGCCGCCCGTCAGATCGTCTCTAGCACGCAAATCTTCACCCTCGCCGAAAGTCTGGGCGGCGTCGAATCGCTCATCGAGCATCCCGGCGCCATGACCCACGCCAGCCTCGCCGGCTCGCCCATCGAAGTCCCCGCCTCCCTGGTGCGCCTCTCCGTCGGCATCGAAAATGCCGACGACCTCCTCGCCGATTTAGCCCAAGCGTTAGAGTAGGCAATTATAGTGAAAACCGCAAAGAGAATATCTAAATCGAAACCTAGCTACGGAGGACAAAAGTGAGAAACTAAAGAATAATGTGACCAATCATTTCATTGGGATCGAGACAATGGGCTATCGTTTTTCCCTTGAAGATGCAAATATGGTTGCATGGCTGTTGAGCGATACGAATGAAAACGTGATCGCTCCTTGGGAAGCCGGTGCTTCTCACCAACTCTCCGATCGGCTCTATGGACACGAATCGCCTCTAACCAAGTCCCTGGAGGGCTTTCTTGAGCGCCTCAGGTTTGGTTTTCGGTCTTCTGCTAGAGGCGAATTCATGCTTGCCAGATTTGTCGACGATGCTATTGGAAAATTGCGTCGTGGACGAAGAGTTAGAGATGCATTAGCTCAAGTACGCCATTTTATGACACAATATCCGTGGACGGCTCTTATCGTGCCATCAGGTACAAACCGAAGAATTGATGAAGAGATTTGCTCCGATCATTTCTTACGTGAGTTAATTTATAACTGGCTTGAGGGACCAGGATTAATTCTGCAGTTGGATAAGCCGCCGGAAAGGGTAGTTGATCTTTCCACCCCATTTCCTGCCTTTAGAACTGCCCTCGCCAATATACATAATTGGCCTGGCCTGCTCGTATGGTCTGGCTCAGACTCTTTTTTTACAAGTCGCGGCGACACGCAGGAAGATAAAGTTTATCATCTTCGCCGTGCAGTCCGGTTACTTGATGAATTGACAGCACGGCACTATGACTGGCAGAATCCAGCAGCAGCAGATAAGTTCTTTGAAATATTAAAAGCAGAGTTCGTCCGCAAGGATTCTTTGACGCGCTCCTTTCATGTAATCCAACTTAGCGACATTCACTTGGGAGCGAACCAGGCAAATGAAAGGTTGGGGCGGCTTAGATCGCTGGTTAGGCAACTTGCAACAGAGTATGGTACAGACCTGAATGTTTTGCCTGTCATATCGGGAGATATTATAGACACGCCAACGACAGGAAATTGGGGGTTGGCTACAGACTTCGTTAGAGATATTGATACACAGTTTACTAACCCGAGTTTCTTTGTCCGTGGCAATCACGACTGTCGCAGAAGCGGTTTCGCTAGCCGGTCTGTCACATTAGGCGGGTATATTCAACCATCACGCATCCGTTGGTTCGATAGATATAGATTGGCTGTTGTTGGTTTTGATTCGTGCGAGGCAGGTGATTTGGGTGCAGGCGGTGTGACGCCCAATCAACTTGATGAACTCGGAGCAGACTTGGATGAGGATCAAACAAAACGTGACTTTAGGCTAATCGGGATAGTTCATCATCATCCTATGTCCGTACCATTGCCGGACTGGCTTCTGCATCGGGGCATATGGAAATTTCGGTTTTAACCAAGAAGACTCACCTGACCGCATTTTAACACGCAGGCAGAAAAAATTTGAAATTATTTCCATATCTGCTTCCGGTTCTAAGCAACCGAGCGGAGTATTGTTAGTGTAAGACGCAACTAATCCTACTC
>DASRCN010000122.1:0-7077 GCA_035653075.1 Chthonomonadaceae bacterium
TTTCTCCTGGCTGCACCGGATGCGCCGCTTGCGTATCCGCTACGAGCGCCGAGACGACATCCACGAAGCGTTCCTGCTGTTGGGCTGTGTGCTCCTCTGCTGGAACGCTTGGCTGACAGGGTTTTGTTAGGTGCTCTAAGAACGGCTACGTCGTATTGAAGCCGGTGACCCAGGAAAGGTACGACCTGGTACTCGAAATCAACGGCTGCTTCAAGAAGGTTCAATGCAAAACGGGCCGTGTTCGCGATGGAGCGATTCAGTTCAATACGCATAGCATTCAATGGCTACAGGGTCGAAAAGGCCAGAAGCGTCATTATCGCGGCGAGATCGATCTTTTTCTGGTGTATTGCGAAGAGCTTGCCGAGGCCTATTTAGTTCCGATTGAATTGGTCGGCGTCACGACGGCTCGTCTTCGCATCCAGCCTACAGCGAACAACCAGCAAAAAAGAGTCCTCTGGGCGCAAGACTTTCGGCTGCAGCCGTGAGCCGGATTGATAAAGGTGTGCGATCAAGCCATGCGGAGAGATGTCCGAGTGGTCTATGGTGCGGCTCTCGAAAAGCCGTGTGCCGCAAGGCACCGTGGGTTCGAATCCCACTCTCTCCGCTCCCTCCCCTCTTCTATCTTCCCGGCGGCGTGAAGCCGCGCAGGCGCAGGGCATTGGTGACCACCGAAACGCTGGAGAGCGCCATCGCCGCCGCCGCGACCATCGGGGAGAGCAGCCAGCCCGTCAGCGGGTAGAGCGCCCCCGCTGCGATCGGGATGCCCAGCGTGTTGTAGCCGAACGCGAAGCCCAGATTCTGCTTGATATTGCGCATGGTCGCCCGCGAGAGCGCGATGGCGTCCACTACGCCATTCAAGTCGCCGCGCATCAGGGCCACGTCCGCCGCTTCGAGGGCGATGTCCGTCCCCGTCCCGATGGCGATCCCGACGTCCGCCTGCGCCAGGGCGGGCGCGTCGTTGATGCCGTCGCCGACCATCGCCACCATCTGTCCTTCGCCCTGCAGCCGCTTCACCTCCATGGCCTTATGCTCCGGCAGCACCTCGGCCAGCACCCGCTCGATTCCGACCTGCCGGGCGACCGCCTCCGCCGCGCGCCGGCTGTCCCCGGTCAGCATCGCGACCTGCACCCCCTGCGCCTTCAGCCGCGCAATGGTCTCCGCCACCTTCGGCTTGAGCGCATCCGCCACCGCCAGCACGCCGAGCGCCTTGCTCCCGACCGCGACAAAGATCGGCGTCTTGCCCGCGCCGGACAGCCGCTCGGCCTCCTGCGCCAGCAACGGCGGAATCTCGATCCCGCGCTCCTGCAGTAGGGCTGCGCTGCCCAGCAGGATGGGATGTCCCTCGACCTGCGCCTCGACGCCGCGCCCGGAAAGCGCCTGGAACCCGGTGACCTCCTTCAGCCCCAGATCTCTCGCCTGCGCCCCGGCGACGATGGCTGCCGCCAGCGGGTGCTCGCTGACGCGCTCTACGGAGGCCGCCGCGCGCAGCAGCTCCGCCTCATCGACGCCCGGCAGAACGGCCATGTCCGTGAGCGAAGGCTTACCCTCCGTGATCGTGCCCGTCTTATCTAAAACAACGGTATCGACACGGTGCAGCGTCTCCAGTGCCTCCGCGTCCTTGATGAGCACGCCCAACTGCGCGCCGCGCCCGGTCCCCACCATGACGGCGGTCGGCGTCGCCAGCCCCAACGCGCACGGGCAGGCGATGATCAGCACGGAGACGAACGCCAGCAGCGCGTGCAGGAGGCGCGGCTCCGGCCCCAGCACAAACCAGCCGGCGAAGGTAGCCACGGCCAGCATCAGCACGGCCGGCACGAAATAGCCGGTGATCACGTTCGCCAGGCGCTGGATGGGAGCGCGGGAGCCCTGCGCCTGCTCCACCAGCCGCACGATCTGTGCCAGCGCCGTGTCCTTGCCCACGCGATCAGCCTCCATCGTGAAGGCGCCCCGCTGGTTGACCGTCGCCCCGGTGACCGGATCGCCTTCCTGCTTCTCCACCGGCACGCTCTCGCCGGTCAGCATACTCTCGTCCACCCAGGAGTGTCCGGATACCACCGCGCCATCCACCGGGACCTTCTCTCCGGGCCGCACCAGGATGCGGTCACCAACGCGGACCTCCGCGATGGGAAGATCCTGCTCCCGGCCGTCTCTGAGCACGCGAGCCGTTTTGGGCTGCAGCCCCATCAGCTTGCGGATCGCCGCCCCGGTGGCCCGCCGTGCCCGCGCCTCCAGCAGCCGCCCCATCAGAATCAGCGTGATGATGACCGCCGCCGTCTCGTAATAGACACCGCCCAATCCGTGCGCGGCGAACGTATGGGGCGCGATGGTGACCGCCAGGGAAGCAATATAGGCAGAAAGCGTGCCGAGGGCGATGAGGGTGTTCATATCGCTGGCGCGCTGCCGCAGGGCCGACCAGGCGCCCTTGAAGAAGCCGCCGCCCGCCCAGAACAGAACGGGGGTAGTCAGCGCAAACTGAATCCAGTTCCACCAGGGCCGCTCGGCAAGGCGCATGGGGATCAGACCGATCTCCGGCCCCATGCCCATAATCAGCACCGGCACGGTCAGCGCGGCAGAGACCGTAAAGCGGCGCAGCAGCTCCTGAGCCTCGGACGGTGTCTCCTGCTCCTCCCTTTCCGCGACAGTGCCGGATACGTCTGCCTCCTGACCCAGAACATGGCCCTCGTAGCCCGTCTGATCGACCACGGCGACCAGGTCTTCAGGCCGGACCCTGTCCGGATCGTAGGTGATTGCCGCGCGCTCCGCCAGCAGATTGACCGCCGCGTCCCGCACGCCTGGTGTCTCCTTCAGCGCCTTCTCGACCCGCGCCGAGCAGGAAGCGCAGTGCATCCCCTGGACCGACAGGTCGCAGCGCGCCGGCTCGGCCGTCTTTGGACCGATGCCGTTTTGGCCGTTCTTTTCCGCCTCCGCCGGCGGCGCCACGAGCGTGCCCCGATACTTGTTCATTCCGCAACACTCCCTCTCTTAACGGGAAGTCTATTTCGCAAATTTGTAAATGACGTCCATCAGCTCCTGATACGTGCGCTCTGCGCGGGCCTCGTCGTTCGCGCGCAGGGCATCGGTGACGCAGCTCTGCAGATGGTCGCGCATGATGGCCTTGCCGACCCCCCGCAACGCCTCATGAATGGAGGAGATCTGGGTCAGCACGTCCACGCAGTAGGTATCCTCCTCCACGAGACGCCGCAGTCCTCGCACCTGCCCCTCGATGCGGCTCAGCCGCCGCAGCACCTCTTCCTTCTTCTCTTCCTGGACCGCCATTCTCTTCTCCTCACCTGATAGGGTATACCCCTACCCCCTACTACGACTCTGTTTATATTGTTGTTCCCCTACGGGTCCGTAAACGAACCCGCTGTAAGGCATAGTCCCGTTTAGGGGGCTTGACTGCTTTACAGACGGTTCGTTTTACGGACCGGCGCTTGTTTTATCTGCCGGGCGAAGGAGGAGATTGGCTTCTTTTGGGTCTTTAGGAGTCAGGTGGATCTCACAAAGATCCTCCCATAGATGATAACACAGGCAGGGTGTCTTCTCTATAAAACGTATCTTTGGGATGCTGGCTGTGATCCACATATCCGTTATCTCGACCACTTGATCGTGATTGATGGTGTTGTAAATAGTTCCTGTGTGGAAAATGAAGGACAAGTTACAACCGTCCGGAACGACGAGTTGGTCGCCTTGCAGCCATCCCTTATCCGTTAACAGTTTTTGCCAGCTTTGCGCTTTCATGCTGAAATCTCCCCTCGGAAAATAGATAGCTTTCCGCTCTCTGCAAACCTATTGTAAGTTCCTAAAGATCGTCTGTCAACATGGTTACGCGCGTTAGTGGAGGAAAACCGTCAGAGAGAGGCGAAATCGAGGGTTAGCGTCTACATACATTTTAAGACAGAGAGGGAAGGATCATGTTCGTCTTCCTGGCGATGGCCCTGCTGCTCGGAGCGCAAGAAGCGCCCGCGGAGGTCCATTTTCAGATCGACGACTCGCGCAGCCGGGTCGCGATCTCGCCCTATATCTATGGGACCAACCAGCCGGACTGGAAAGGGACCGCAAAGTTTCTGACCTTAACGCGCGTCGGCGGGAATCGCCTGACTGCGTACAACTGGGAGAACAACGCCTCCAACGCCGGCAACGACTGGCACTATCAGAACGATGGCTTTATGGGCGGCGACGACATTGCGGGCGAGGCCATGCGCAAACCGGTCGCGGATGCCTTCGCGGCCGGCGCCTCCATCATCATGACGGTCCCCATTGCCGGCTACGTGGCGGCGGACAAGAAAGGCGATGGAGACGTCCGTAAGGCCCCGGACTACCTGAACACCCGCTTCTACCGAACGCAGCCGAGGAAAGGCCGCCCCTTCATCTATCCTCCCGACACTACGGATAACGTCGTTTATGAGGACGAGTTCGTCCATTTTCTGGAACACACCTTCCCGAACGCGCACAACGATCCCCGGCGCACGCTCTTCTACTGCCTGGACAACGAGCCGGCCCTCTGGAGCTCCACGCACGCCGAGATCCATCCCGCGCCGCTGACCTATAAAGAGCTGCTGCAGCGCTCCATCGACTACGCCTCGGCCATCAAGGCCGTCGCGCCGAAGGCCCTGATCTTCGGGCCAGCCTGCTACGGCTGGAACGGATTTCAGTCGCTGCAAAACGCGCCGGACGCCAATGGCCGCAACTTCCTGGACTTCTACCTCGCCAGCATGCACGACACGGAACAGACCACTGGAAAACGGCTGCTGGACGTGCTGGATGTTCACTGGTATCCAGAGGCTCAGGGCGGCGGCAAGCGTATCACCGAGTCGGGCAGCGACCTGGCGCTAATGCAGGCGCGCCTGCAGGCGCCGCGCTCGCTGTGGGACCCGGACTACAAAGAGGATTCGTGGATCACGCAGTATTCCACGCATGGGCCGATCCGCTTGCTGCCCCGCCTCAAAGAGCAGATCGCCCGGCAGTATCCGGGGACGCGCCTGGCGATCACGGAGTACAACTACGGAGGCGGTGGCGATATCTCCGGAGGCATCGCCCAGGCGGACGTGCTGGGCATCTTCGGCAGGGAGGGCCTGTTCGCCGCCGCGCTCTGGTCCCTGGGTCGGGACGAGAGTTATACTTACGGCGGCTTCGACATGTACCGCAACTACGACGGGCAAGGCGGCAAGTTCGGAGATGTCTCGGTGGAAGCGCAGACGAGCGACGTGGAGCGCAGCTCGGTCTATGCGAGCGAGGATGCGCACGGCCCCGCCCGCATGGTCGTGGTCGCCATCAACAAGACGGGCCGGCCCTTGCCGGCGGATTTAAGTCTGCGAAGCCGGTCCGCGTTTCATCAGATGGACATCTACCAGCTTACCTCGGCTGCGCCCACGCCGCAGGCGGCCGGTCACCAGGACATCACGCCCGGCGGCCCGATCCATTACACGCTACCGCCCATGTCCGTGTCCACTCTGGTGTTGCGTTAGGTCCACCCTCGACCCCTCCCCTGTTGTTGGGGAGGGGAGCTTCTAACAAAAGCTCAAACGTCCACGAAGACAGCGCCGTTCTCGACTTTACAGGGATAGGTCGCCACGCAGGAGCCGGGCGTATAGAGCACTTCGCCGGTCCGCACGTTGACCTGCCAGGCATGCCAGGGACAAGTCACCACATCGTCTTCCAGATCGCCCTCGCCGAGCGGGCCGTAACGGTGAGGGCACTCATTATCGATGCAATAGAAGGTTCCCTCCACGTTAAAGAGCGCCAGCTCCTTGCCATCCGCCTCCACGATCCGGCTCTGGCCGGGCGGCACCTCCGCAGCCTCGGCCACTTTTACAAACGCCATTCCTGATTCGAACTCCTCATGGTCTATAAGCGCGCCTCCGGCCGCGTCGATCTGCTGGCCGGGCCAACTAGTTATACCATCTATCGCGTTTCCGTCGTTACCCGGACGGCAAATTTGTAAGGATGTCCTTGTTACAGGCGATCGGCCAGTTTCTGTTCGGCTTCCTAACGCTGCAGGAATTCTGTACTTCCAGGCGCAACCATTCTGGCATCCCAGGAGACTGCCATAGGGTTGTGCTGGCGGCATCCGTCACCGGCAACGCTTTGGCGTGTACATAAAGAATCTGGGGCATTGAGGAGCGATCTATGCGATTATCCGAACAGGTCGGGCTTATCACAGGCGGCGGTACCGGGTTGGGGCGGGAGATCGCGCTGCAGCTAGCGCGCGAGGGCATGCGCCTGGCGATCGCCTACTCGCGTTCTCAGACAGAGGCGGAACAGGTCGTCGCCGAAATCGGCACGTCCGGCGGGCAGGCCGCCGCCTTCCAGGCCGATCTGCGGCAGACATCGGAGGCGGAGAGGCTGGTACGCGAGGTTACTGCTGCTTTCGGCCGTCTCGACCTGCTGATTCACAACGCCGCCACCACGCGCTTTATCCCCTTTGCGGACCTTAACGCCGTAGACGAGGCAACGTGGGACGAGATGTTCGCCCTCAATACGCGCGCCGCCTTCTTTCTGGCACGCGCCGCCGCGCCGGTTCTGCGTGAAAGCGGCGGGGGGCAGATCATCACGACCAGCTCCGTTGCCGGTCTCAGTCCGGGAGGAAGCAGCCTGCCCTACTGTGTGTCCAAAGCGGCGCTGATTCATCTCACCCGGTGCCTGGCAGTGGCGCTGGCGCCGAATATCCGGGTCAATTCCGTCGCGCCCGGCCTGCTGATGACCCGCTGGGTCGCCGGGTACTCGGAAGAGCGCCTGCAGGCGATCAACGAGAAAGCCCTTCTCAAAAAGCCGACCGATCTGGCCGACGTGGCCGCCGTCTTCGTGATGCTGGCCAGGAATTCCAGCATCACCGGGCAGGTGATCGTCGTCGATGCGGGCGTGCTATAGCCGTGTTCGATCGGCTCGCAGCGGCAAGAAGGGACAGATCAAGAAAGCTGCTGTCAGAAAAGCTTTGCGAGGACGTCGTGGCAGATGACGGCAGCCACCCGCCGGCCATACCCGCCGTTCTCGACCAGGCAGGCGAAGGCATAGCGCACGGTCGGCGGGGGAGAGCCTTCCGGCAGATAGGGCGCAAAGCCGATGAACCAGGAGTGA
>DASRCN010000123.1:0-8272 GCA_035653075.1 Chthonomonadaceae bacterium
TCGGATCGGGGAGATAAGCTGTCCGACCAGCTATTTTGCGGAAGCCTCTTCCATCAACTTTACCCGATCGGTGGTCTACGGTTTAGGGGTATTAAAGACCGCCTGCCAGTTTCGGCTGCATCGTTGGAAGATCAAGACCTATCCCCTCTTCTTGCCGGAAGGGCGGCGCTTGAACGTCTGCGGTGAAGGAATCCCCACGCGCGCGTAGAACCTTCTGAAGAGACCGGACGAAAGAGGAGGGTATCGTGATCACACAGGAGCAACTTGCCTTTTATCAGGATAACGGCTATCTGCAGGTGGAGGGCCTGCTGACGCCCGAGGAGGCCGCGAGCTACCGCGCGGAATGCCACGCGCTGGCGGAGCGCCTGAGCGCGCATGAGAGCCTGGACGCCACCTGGGGCAGCGCCCGTCAGGCGGTCGCGGAGGCGCAGAAGACGGTGGTGCTGCACTGCCATAACGTGCAGTTCTATTCCGCCGCGTTCAGCCGCCTGATCGTCGATCCCCGGCTGACCGATGTCGCCGCCGAGATCATCGGCTCGCCGAACGTGCAGCTGCACCACACGAAGATGTTCATCAAGCCGCCGGAGAAGGGCTCGCCCTTCCCCATGCACCAGGACTATCCCTACTTCCCGCACGAGCACGACAGCATGATCGCGGCCATTGTCCACTTCGACAATGCGCCGGAGGAGAAGGGCTGCGTGCGCGTGGTGCCCGGCAGCCACAAGCTCGGCCCGCTGGAGCACAGTTCCGACGGCGGCTGGCATCTGCCCTTCGAGCAGTATCCGGTCGAATCGGCGACGCCCTGCCCGGCCAGGGCGGGCGACGTGCTGTTCTTTAGCTACCTGACCATCCATGGATCGGGAATCAACTCCAGCAATGAGGCCCGGACCACCGTTCTGATCCAGATGCGCGATCCGGCCGATCCGCCGACCCAGCAGGTCCACCTCTCGCGCGGGCAGGGCATGATGCTGCGCGGCATCAATCCGATCGCGGTCCCGCGCGGCGTAGGGTAAAGGCAGCAAAATGGAAACAATGACGCCGACCGTGACGCTCACCCAGGAACAGATCGACTTCTATCACCGCGAAGGCTATCTGGTGTTGGAAGCTATTACAACGCAAGAGGAGGTCGCCTGGCTGCGCGAGGTCTACGACCGGCTGTTTGCCGAGCGGGCGGGACGCGAGTTTGGGGACCAGTTCGATCTGGGCGGCACGGATGAGGACGACAAGCCCGCCGTGCTGCCGCAAATCCTCAATCCGGCCAAATACGCGCCGGAGCTGAAGCAGGGGCTTTACCGGGTCAACGCGCTCGCCATCGCCCGGCAACTGCTGGGGCCGGAGGTCCAGTATCAGGGCGAGCATGCCATCTTCAAGCCGGCCCGCTACGGCGCGGAGACGCCCTGGCACCAGGACGAGGCCTACTGGAACCCGGCGATGGACTACAATGCCTTCAGCCTCTGGATGCCGCTCCAGGAGGCGACCCTGGAAAACGGCTGCATGCAGTTCGTGCCGCGCAGCCACACCTGGGACGTGCTGCCCCACCACTGCATCGCCAACGATCCGCGCATTCACGGCCTGGAAGTGGACGCGGCCGACACCTCGACTGCGGTCGCCTGCCCGCTGCCGCCCGGCGGCGCGACCCTCCACCATAACCGCACGCTTCACTACACCGGCCCGAACCGCTCCGATATTCCCCGCCGTGCCTACATCCTGGGCTTCGGGCTGCCCGCTACTCCTGCCAAAGAACCGCGCGACTACTACTGGAACCGCATGAAGCAGACGCCCCGCGAGCAGCGCGCTCAGGCTGCCCAGCGCCCGACTTGATAACCTGCCGTCAGACTGCTTAAAATCAACCCCCTGCTCGCTGCACACTACCCCAAGCGTGTGCCTGCTGTCAGGCTGCATAGATTTTCACCACCCGCTCGCTACGCTCGCTAGAGCCACAGAGCACACAGAGGAAAAGCCAATGCGAGAAAAGCCAAGAGAAAAACGGAATCGGGCAGTACGTATAGCAAGCCTTTCCCTCTTATTCATGACGAGCGAGAGCACAGAGAAAAGCCGATTCGTCCTATAGCTGGGTCGTTTTTCTCTGTGTTCTCCCTTTGTGGATAGCAGAGGCACAGGCATCTCTATTTGCACCCGCCTCTTTCTTGTCTTCTTGCTTTTCTCGCATTGGCTTTTCCTCTGTGTGCTCTGTGGCTCTAGCGAAGCGGGTGGTTTATTCTCTGCAACCTGACAGCAGGCACACGCTTGGGGTAGTGCGCAGCGAGCGGGTGGTGAAATTTATTTTTGGAGGTCGTCCACGCGTTCGGCGTCGGAGGGAGGCTCCGCGCGGCCGCCGAGGTATTTGGCGAGGAACGCTTCCGTGGCTGCGTAGAATTTGAGCCGGTTTTCCGGGCGGGCGAAGCCGTGGCCCTCATCCGGGAAGACGATGTATTCGACCGGCTTGCCGTTCTTGCGCATCGCCTCGACGATCTGGTCGCTCTCCTGCTGCTTGACGCGCGGGTCGTTGGCGCCCTGTCCGATCAGCAAGGGGACTTTGATACGGTCGGCCAGAAATAGCGGCGAGCGCGACTCCAGAAACTCCGGCTCCGTCTCTACTTTCCCGACCCGCTTGTCGAACATAGCCTTGATCGGGATCCAGTAGGGCGGGATGGAGTTGATGAGCGTGACGAGGTTGGAGGGGCCGACGATGTCCACGCCGCAGACGAACTCGTCCGGGGTGAAGGTGACGCCGACGAGCGTGGCGTAGCCGCCGTAGCTGCCGCCCATGATGGCGACCTTGTCGGGATCGGCGTAGCCCTGCTCGATGGCCCAGCGCTTGCCGTCGATCAGGTCGTCGTGCATCTTGCCCGCCCATTCGCGGTCGCCGGCATTGAGAAAGGCCTTGCCGTAGCCGGTCGAGCCGCGGAAGTTGATCTGCAGGACCGCATAGCCCCGGTTCGCCAGCCATTGGGCGTCGGGATCGAACCCCCACACATCGCGCCCCCACGGACCGCCATGCACGTTCAGCACCAGCGGCAGGTTCCGAGGCTCCACGCCGACCGGCAGTATCAGGTAGCCGTGGATGGTCATGCCGTCGCGGGCGGTATAGGAGACAGGCTGCATCGGGGCCAGCTTGTACTGCTCCAGCGCCGGCTGGTTGCTGAACAGCAGCGTCGCCTGCTTCGTGGCGCGCTCGTAGAGGTAGTAGTAGACCGGGCCATCATCCTCGATGTAGGCGACGATCCAGGTCCGCTCGTCCAGATCGCGGCTGGCGATGCTAAAGTCCCCGTCGCGCACCTGCGAGATCGCCTCGAAATCGGCCTGAAGCGCAGGATCGAGCACGGTCCATTCGCGCCGCTCCCGAATGAACTGCACGGCTTCCAGAGCGTGCTTGCGGGGATGGGTCAGGATCCCGCCGACGTCGTATTGCGGGTCTTCGGCGACGACGGACGTTTTGCCGCTGGCGATGTCCACCTCGAGCAGGCGGGCGGCGTTGGCGTCCACGCTGGAGATCAGCCGGAGGCCGCGATTGTCCGGCGTGAAGCCGGCCACGCCGCCAAACGACTCGTCGGATCCCCAGGAGAGGAACGGGCGCCAGGGAGCGTGGACATCGTCGCGGATACGGATTTCGGTGCTGCCGTCCGGCAGAAGCGCCTGCGCGACGCGCACTTGCAGGGCGTTGTCGGCGGTCCAGCCGGCCACGTCGCCGGGGTTCTCGGTATCCAGCGTCACCTCGCCCGTGTTCAGGTCGATACGATGGACATCGGTGAGGCGCGGATCGCGAAGGTTAAGGCCGACCAGAATGCGGTCGGGAACGTCCGGCTCCGCCGCGACGAGGGTGGCACGCACGCCCTCATAGGGCGTCAGGTCCCGCGTGGTCTTCGTAGCCAGACGGGTCTGATAGACCCGCCAGTTCTCATCGCCGTCCTGGTCCTGAATATAGAGGATGTGCTCGCTGTCCTGCTGCCATAGAAAGAAGCGGATGCCGCGCTTCCGATCGTTGGTAATGACCTGGTCGTCGTCCGCGCCGACGGTGCGCACCCAGACGTTGAGCACGCCGTTATCAGGCGCGAGATAGGCCAGGCGCTTGCCGTCCGGCGAGATTTCCGGCGATGCTTTCTCCGGGTTGCCGAAGAGGACTTCGCGTGGAATTAAGGGCGGAAGCTGGTTGAGGTAAGGCAGCGCATTGACGCTCATAATTTTCTCCAATAGCTCCCTCTCTCCTTACGAAGGAGAAGGGTGAGGTCTTAAAATCCGGCGGCGTGGCCGTCGCAGCGGGAATCGGAGCCGGCCAGATAGGCCCCTGTTTCCGGATGGATGGCGACGAGCTGGTAGCTGCTGCCGTGCGCCCAGGGACCGAGGATTTCCAGGCGGTAGCCCAGCCGCTCCAGGGCCTGCCGGGTCTCCAGCGGGAAACGCTCCTCGACAGCCAGCACCTCGTGCGCGGGCTCGCCCGGCTCGCCGACGGCGCCGCCATGCTGCCAGCGCGGCGCTTCGACCGCCTGCTGTGGGTTCATGCCATAGTCGATTACGTTGCAGAGGACCTGCAGGTTGCTCTGCACCTGTATGTCGCCGCCCGGCGTGCCTCCGACAAAGGCCAGCGCGTCGCGCCCGCCGGCGCCTTCGCGGGTCACCAGGTAGGCGTTCAGGGTGTGGATCGGGCGCTTGCCCGGCGCCAGCACGTTCGGGCTGGAGGGATCGAGCGAGAAGCCGTTCATGCGGTTGTTGAACAGCACGCCGGTCCCGTCCGCGACTATGCCGCAGCCGAACCCCCAGAAAACGCTCTGAATGAAGCTGACCGCGTTACCCTCGCGGTCGGTCACGCAGAAGTAGGTGGTGTCGTGCCCGATCTGGCCGGGAGCGACCGTTTCGGAGGCCCGGTCCGGATCGATCTGGCGGCGGCGCTCGGCGGCGAAGGCTTTGGAGAGCAGGGTCTCCAGCGGCACGGAAACGCGGCGCGGGTCGCCCAGGTAGGCGTAGCGATCGGCAAAGGCGAGCTGTTTCGCGGCGACCTGGAGGTGGACCGATTCGGGGCTATTGTGGCCGAGCGCCGCGAGATCGAACCCTTCCACGATGTTCAGCTCTTCCAGCAGAATCATTCCCTGAGAGACCGGCGGCTGGCCGTGGACGGTGTAGCCGCGATACGTGGTTTTGATGGGATCGGAGACCTGGGTGCGATGGCCCGCGAAGTCTTCCTTCGCAAAGAGTCCGCCATTCTGCTCGCTGTGCCGGACGATACGCTCGGCGACCGGCCCTTCGTAGAAGGCATCCCGGCCTCCCTCGGCGATCTGCCGGAGCGTCCAGGCGAGGTCCGGCTGCTTTATGATCCTTCCCGGCTGCGGCATCACGCCGCCGCCCAGCGCGGCGAGCGTTTCCGGAAAGTCACGCAGCAGCGCCGCGTTATTGGCGAACGCCTGGCTGTAGCGATACCCGGCGGGGAAGCCTTCGGAGGCGTAGGAAATGGCCGTAGCCAGCAGCTCGGGGATAGGCTGGGTACCCCACCGGGCATGCAGCGTGAACCAGGCGTCTACCAGGCCGGGCACGGCGGCGGCCGGGAGGCCGCGCAAGGGCATGCCGTTCGGGAAGCGGTCGGGGGTGGCCGCCTGCGGGGCGATGCCGGACCCGTTGAGCGCGGTCGTCGTGCCGGTTTTGGCGTCGTAGACGACGATAAACGCGTCCCCGCCGATCTGGCTGGCATATGGCTCGGTGACGCAAAGCGCGGCGGAAGTGGCAATGGCCGCGTCGGCAAAGCTGCCGCCGCGCATCAGGACATTCAGTCCTGCCGAGACTGCCAGCGGCTGCGAGGCCGCCACGATGCCGTTCTGCGCGACGACCACGCCGCGATGTTGACTTACGCTCATCTCCCCTCCTGAAGCCGGTCTGCCTGCAGGGGAATGTTTCGTCCTGCAGGGACGTGTTCCCTGCAGTGAAAAGTTACCCGGCAACATTCCTGTTGACAGACCCGTCGCCGTAGTGTATACTCGCCTGAAGCGAAAAGCGATCTCGATGTCATAACGTCATTCTTCATTCACTTTAAAGGAGTCTATAGCGCATGTCTGCGGAAACCGAAGCCGGCATGGCCGCCCTGCAGCAAGGCAATATTGCGGCTGCCATCTCATCCCTGGAAACGGCTGTTCAACACGATCCCTCTGATTTCCTGGCGCGCCTGTATTTAGGCGCGGCCTACGGACAAGCCAGCCGCTATCAAGAAGCGGTCGCGAGCATCACCCAGGCCGTCCATCTGCAGCCTGCCAACGCGCAGGCGCGTTATAACCTGGGGGTCGCGTTGGAGCACGGCGGCTGGACCGAGCAGGCGCTGACGGCTTTCCAGCAGGCGGTCCAACTGCAGCCCAACTATCCCCAGGCTCAGGAGGCGATCCGGCGGCTGCAGCCGGCGCCCGTCCCGACGCTGGATATACCGAATCCAACATCCGATCCGGCTGCCGGTTACGCGGTAACCGGGCCGGCCACGGCGGCTCCGGCCTCTGCTTACGCCGCGAGCGCGCCGGCCGCCTATAATGATCCCCTGCAGGCTCCGCCTGCCTACGCGCCGACCGCAAATCCGGTGGCGAATCCCTACGGCAGCTTCCCGCCGGCATCCCCCATGGGACCGGCCGCCAATCCCTATGGAGTACCTCCTATCATGGGGCAGCCCGCTTATCACCCTATGGCCTCTGCGTTTCCTATGGCGGAGCCGAATATCGGGATGGGCGCGCTGGCCGGCGCGGGCGTAGCGCTCGCCTGCGGCATCGGCTTCGGATTTGTCTCCGTGGCCGCAGGATTTCGCATTCCCTACTTGACTATCCTTATCGGCTACATCGTGGGCTATGCGGTGCTGAAGGCAAGCAAGGCGCCCGGTCCCACGCAGGGAATGATCGCGGGCGGCTGTGCGGTCGTCTCGACTCTGATCGGGCTGGGAATCATGCATCTTGCCGGGATTATCGTTAGCCCCTTAGCCCTGCTTCTGGTCGTCTATGCCGGCTTCCGGGGTTATCGCATCGCCGACAGTTAAAGAGCCTGCCTCAGGTTCTCCCTCTCCTTACGAAGGAGAGGGGACGGGGGTGTGGTTTGGGTGAGGAAAAGCGCCGTGGGCACAGAAGCCTACGGCGCTTTTGTTTCCGGGGTAGGGACGCCAGGCAGAGCGCCCGAAGAGGCAGGAGGCGCCCCTGAGCCGAAGGCGTTGCGGCGGATCCGGGCGATCTCCGCTTCGTCCACAGCGTGCTCGAACGAGCGGAAGCCGGCCAGGTGGAAACCGTGCCGGGCGGCCAGGGCGGAAATCTCATCCACCTGGGCTGCCGAGACCTCTTTGCCCAGCGTGAAGCTCTCGTAGCGGCCCTCCAGCGCTAGGATCATCGTCTCGGACATGCAGGCGTAGGCCGTGCCGGGCGGGAAGCCGAAGCTGAATTCGCTGCCGGGACGGTCGGGACGGGGGGTATGCATGTCGCCGGGCACGGCGACCACGCCGCCTTCCAGGACGAGCACGTCATTGCGCTCTCTGGCGACCCGCACGGAAACGTCGCGCGGACGGGCCACGTCACAGACGACGGCGCCCCGCTTGACGTGCTCGGGGAGAATAATGGCATCTACGGCGCTCGTGACCGTAATGATGATGTCCGCCTCTTTCAGCCCTGCCGCCACGTCGGTAAAGAGCGCGATCTCGGCGCGGCCCTGTTCCCGCAGCCGCGCGGCCAGCGCCTCCAGCTTCTCCGTGTTGCGACCGACGAGCGCGACCTGCGCCGCCTCCCGCGCAAAGATTTCCGCGCAGGTCGCTCCGATGGAGCCTGTCGCGCCCACCACGGCGACGCGCGCGGAAGGGATCGAATAGCCCATCCTCTCGCCCGCCTTGCGGGCGCCCTCGATCGCCGTGGCGACCGTGTAAGAGTTGCCCGTGGTGATAGCCAGATCCGGCAGCCGTTTTGCGAGCGTGACGCCGCCATCGCCCACCACCGACGTGAACGCGCCCAGCCCCAGAATGCCCGCTCCCAGGTCTTTGGCGATGCGTCCGCACTGCTCCAGTTTCTCCCAGACAAAGTCGAGAGGAAGCGCCAGCATCTGCCGCGGTGTCAGCGGGCAGCCGATGAACCAGCCGCGCGCCTCTTCGCCCGTCGGCGAGCGCACGCCCACGATCTCGGAGACTACCAGCGGATCGCGCCGCTGGATGTACCACTCGATCAGGCGCTCGGGCAGGTAGCGGGCAATAGGATATTTGCGGCCGACATCCCGGCGCGCATCGATCGGATGAATGATGAAGGCAAACTGCTGCATCGTCACTCCACTACATCTACGCCGG
>DASRCN010000124.1:0-7998 GCA_035653075.1 Chthonomonadaceae bacterium
GACGGTTTGATCCTTGGAGGCATCATCGACCAGGAGGAAGGCATCGACGATGCCGGGAGAGACTTCCGAGAGGGTCTTCTCTAAGGTCTTTTCCGCGTTGTAGGCCGGGAGCACCACCATTACTTGTTTGCCGTGAATCATCTTCTGCCTCCGTCTTGAGAGGGGCTGCATGAAGCGGATCACGCTGCGTCAAGCCGTCATGGCGCAACGCAGACGCTCCGCTGCCTGCCATTCGTTACGATCCGAAAAAGCCGCGTTCTCCGGTAAAGCTTAATCCGCAAAGGTGAGATGGTGGTAAAGCGGAGGGCATTTCGCGGTGAACAACGACCTGGGTAAGCGGCTTCCGCCGCGCGGCGGGCCGTCCAGGATACCGGCAAGAAACTCCTGCATGGGAGTATTCCTCGGCGTAGCCGCAAAGTCGAAAGCGATCTCGTCTATGGCGAATTTCTCGAAGAGCGCATCGAGACACCGATGCTCGATGCGCCGGGCAAATGCCCGGCAGCTCATCACCCAGGTATCCAGAAAGAGGATCTTTCCTTCCCGGCGTCCCGTCAGGACGGCGATCTTGCCCAGCGCGCCATATTTGTCCTTATAAGACACCATCAGCAAGAACGTATCGTGGCGCTGCAGCATGGCGCGCCACTCGCTCTCCGTATAGCGCCGGCCGTTCAGATTGAACTGGTTGGTCTTGTTGACCAACTCGAACGCCCGGGGATCCGGTGGGTCTTTGGCGAAGGCGAACGTGATCTCCGCCTCCGCCCCGGATAGAAAGCGGTCGGCATCGGCGCCGTCCGGCCTCTCTTCGAGCGGCCGGGCGCCGGCCTGCCGCAGACTCTGGAGCCGCAGCCGATCCTCTTCGGAGACGACGCTCTTGCCGAACCGGTCCCGCAACTGCTCCAGGAGGGCATAGACAGCCTGATCGTCCTGGCGGGGGAAGAGAAGGCACTTGATGCCGGGATGCGCCGCCTGTATCTCCGCCAGCTCCATCGGGCTGTCGTCCAAGCATACGACACTATCCGCGCCGATGTTCCATGCTTTCAGAATGCGCGCCACCGATTCCGATTTGGGCTGCCAGTGGACCTCCATCGGGAAGACGCAGGCGGCGGGCAGGAGCAGATCGGAACGTCGCCAGGCCTCTTCGACTAGGGACGCATCGTTCTTGCTGGTGACGGCGATCAACACGCCGGCATCCGCGAGGGAGCAGAGGAGCTGTTGATAGAGGCCGTGAATCTGGCTGTGATGGTCCAGGTCCCAGGAGACGCCCTGGGGTCCCTCCTCGCCGAGGAGGCCGCGCCAGAGCGTATCGTCCAGGTCCGTGATCAGTCCTTTTTTGGGCTGCGGGGGGTGGACCAGGGGCGCGAGCAGGCTCGCCAAGGCCTCGGCGTGCGTGAGTGTATACGGGAAGCCGGCGCTTAACTCGGAGCGCACGTCCAGGCGCTCGCGCAGCGGGGAGAGCATTTCGAGCCGCTGCGCGCTCACGATGCGAATCCCGGACTCCTGCGCGAGCCGAGCGGCCAGCGCGCCCATGCGCTCGCGCAGGGCGCACTCCGCCGCGCCGGCCTGCCAGCCGGGCGTATGGAACAAAGGCGGCAGAGGCAGCGTAGGTATGCTGACGGCTACCGGGGCGACCTGGACGGCACGCCGGAGCGCCGTTTCAAGACGATCTGCCTGCGCGGAGACCGTGGCGAGGATGTCCGTGAGATCCTGGACCTTCCAGCCGCCGAGCCGCCGGAGACCCAGGCGCGGGTCGAAGTCGCTCCACTCCAGCGCCACGGCGGCGGCGTCCGGTGGCGTCTGCACGATCCGCTCCAGGCTTCCCAGGCAGTCGCCGTAGAGACCGGCCTGGAGGGTGACGCGCCGGTCCGGACAGAGTTGGCGCAGATGCGCCTTCAGAAACGTCTGCAGATGCAGGGGAGTAAAGCCGCAGGCGAGGAAGATGTGCAGAGGCCGCGCCTCCGGGGGCGCGGGGATTTGCAGAATTTTGAGGGCTTCTACCAGTTTCATCCGAGCGGCCTTCGTGGGCAGGGAGAGCAATTCCAGGTCTCCCTCTACCTGTTAATTACGCCGTCTGCAGCCGGCGTGCAACCTCAAGGCGAAGGCTGTGGTCGTCCAATAGCCTGCACGAACGTGTCTGTCCCCGTATTTTGTACAGAGGGAGGTGCCTCGATGCGCGTCGAACGAGTCGATCTGCTGGAATTTGCCGAGAAGGCGAGCTGCTTCCTGCTGGCGGCCTGGCCGCGCCCCTGCCTGCACTACACGCCGGCCTATCTGCGCTGGCAGTTCGGTTTCCCCGGCTCGATCCCTCCCGTCGGCGTCGCCGTCTTCGATGAGGACGAGCTGGTCGGCTTTAACGGCTCGACGCTGCGCCGTTTGCGCTTCCAGCAGACGACCGCCGAAATCCTGCTGGCCTCCTTTGCTTCCGTGCATCCGGCGCGGCGCGGCGGGCGTGCCCCCGGAACCCTCTATCGCGGGATGCTGGAGGCGTTGCGGGACTGCGGATTACCCCATCTGGCCTATGCCGAAGGCGGCTCGCCCGGCGATCTGGGCGCTTTGCGCGCCGCGCCCTCGGCCGGTTTCTGCCTGCAGCGGCTGGGACCTTTCCCGGTCTACGGCTATGTGCCGCATCCTGACGAGACGCCGGCGACCGTTCAGGTCGTTGAGACCGACGATCCTCTCGCGCTGCTGCCTGCCATCCGGGCCTGTGACGACACGCAAACTCTCTGGAACGCTCCGGACGAGACCATGCTGGCCCACTATCATAAGGACCCTCGCCCGCACGCATTGACGCTGCTCTACGGCCCGGAAGGCGACCTGCGCGGAGCCGCCATCGTCGTGCAGGCCGAGTTCGTCACCGCGCAGGGATTCCGCTCGGTCATCATGCTCGACAATCTCTTTCTGCCGCGCCCGGACGCGGAGACCCTGCACGCGCTGTGCGCCTTTGCCGCCGGGCGCTGGGCCGAGCAGATCGGCTCCGTACGCATCACCTTGCCCAACGTCTGGGGAATTGATCCAGGTATCCTGGAAGCGGCCGGCCTCCGCCATCGCCAGGGGCATTTCATTGCCCAGGTCTGCGCAACCGACCCGGCCCATCCTTTCCTCCAGGCTGCCGGCACGAATCTTGAAATCGTCTGAGACCACCGGATAAACCCCGCTTTCTTTGGGAACATGGCTCCCACACGCAACGTATGATTGCTGGCTTAGAAACGCAAGCTGCACATTTTGTCCGGCAGTCGCTGTCGGGCATGACCTGGTGGAAGGTCCTCAACCCTTCCCTCCGAATCCGGATGTAGGGATTTATCAAGATGCAATTCCAGGACGCCTCAGGACGGGCGGCCCAAACTTCAAAAGCACTCTGGCGCGTCTCCGTCATTATTCCCCTCTATCAAGGGGAAAACTATATCACCTCCTGTCTTGAATCGGTGCTGCAGCAGACCTATCCGGTCTATGAGGTCCTGGTCGTCGACGACGGATCTCAGGATCGGGGACCGGATATCGTACGCCGCTACGGCGATCCGGTGCGGTTGATCACCCAGCCGAACGGCGGCCCCGGCGCGGCCCGGAATACCGGCTGCGCGCACGCGACCGGGGACATCCTCGCCTTTCTCGACCAGGACGATCTCTGGCTGCCGGAAAAGCTGGAACGCCAGCTTCCCTACTTCTCCGAGCCGCAGGTCGGCCTGGTCCACTGCGCCGCTACCCCCTGGAACCTTAACGTCTCCGAACCGCGCTGCAACACCTTCGACGAGCTCTGGGAACGCAACCGAATCGTGCAGTCTTCGGTGCTGCTGCGCCGCTCCATCTTCGAGGCGCTGGGACCGTTCGAGACCGACATGGTCGGAGTAGAAGACTACAACTACTGGCTGCGCGTCGCGGCCGCCGGGCATGGGATCCTCCACTGTCCGGGTAAGCTGTGTGATTGGACAGAGCAGCCGACCAGCTATAGCCGAAACACGCGGCGCATGTTCGAAGCGGAGTGCCGCAGCGCGGAGCGTATCGCCGCCCTCGTCGGCATGCCGGACGAGAAGCTGCAGGCCAAGCGCGTACAGTTAGCCCTGCGGTATGGGCGGGAGATGTTCACCCGACGCGAGCTGGCCGGAGCGCGGAGCCTGTATTACCAGGCGGCCTGCATGGCGCCCAGCCTGAAGGCGATCACCTGGCTGCTGGCTACCTTCCTGCCGCGTTTCTGCCTGAATCTGGTGCGCCCTCCCCACCAGAATCGCTGGCAGACACAGCCGTGATGCCCTCCGGCGAGGCGCTGATCGACCTATCTCCTATGCATTCCATAACGCAGCGCATGCCGGTTCCTGGGCGCAGCGTGGATGTATCGTCGCAGCACATGCAACAGCCCGTCGCGCTGTCCCCTGTCTCCCCCGGCAGGTAAGCGCGCGACCCAGGTCTCTTCCGACACAAAAGCCAGGCAATATAAGAAAGGACGCGAAGTATGCACGCTGGATCGGGGGAAGTACTGTACCTGCCCGATGACTTTGGCGAGATTGCCGCCGGGCCGTGGGTGGTCGCCAGGGTCGATGAGATGGTCCTGCTCAGTCGATTGGGGGAGAACGAAGACGGCCGTCTCTGCATGACCTGCCGGTACGTACGCGTCCGCCCTGAGGAGCTTGCGCGCTTCGTGCCGATCCGACTGCGCATCGCCAGCCCGATCCAGAGGATGGAGCAGCCGATCTCCCTATCCACCTGAGATCCCCCGCGACAACGCGACCGCCTGTTTTGCGTAGAAAAGGCTGTTCCGTAAGACCTTTTGCACGCAACAGACGGCCGTTATTGGCCGGGGGGAGTAACAGGAGATGAACAAGGAGCAGGAGAAGCCGCAAGAGACTCGGGATCAGAACAAGCCGCAGGATGCGCCGCCGCAACACCAGAAGAGAGACGAGCATCAAGTCAAACAGCAGCGCTACGAGTTGCTGGAACATGTCCAGGGCCTGCTCGCCAAGCCGATGATTCTGCTGGCCTTCCTCTGGCTGGCCCTGATGGTTCTCAATCTGGTCGCGGGGCCTCTCAGCCCGTTCCTGACGATAATCTGGTATGTCATCTGGGGCTTGTTCGTCCTCCAGTTTCTGCTTGAATTCACGATTGCGCCGCACGAGGTTGAATACCTGAAGCATCATTGGCTGACCCTCGTCGCGCTGATTCTTCCCGCCTTCCGGTTCCTGCAGGCGATCCGGATCATCGCCTTGATCACCGCGCACGGGGCGGAGGGCCTGAGCCTTGTAAGCATGCTCACCTCACTCAATCGTGGGATGCGCGCCACGCGCGAAGGACTGGGTCATCGCGGCATCGGCTACGTGGCCGCCTTCACCGTACTGGTCATCTTTGTGGGCGGGGCGGGCATGTATGCCTTCGAGAACCCCAAAGCGCTGCGCGAGGCGGGCCTGCAGTCCGTCGTGCAATCCGGAGGAGGACTGCATAGCTACGGCGATGCCGTCTGGTGGACCGGCATGATCCTGACGACGATCGGCTCGGACTACTTTCCCCAGACACCCTACGGACGCATTCTCTGCTTCCTGCTGGCCGTCTATGGGCTTTCCGTCTTCGGCTATATCACGGCCTCCGTCGCCAGCCTCTTCGTCGGCAAGGATACCAGCACCGGGCAGAATGTAGAAAACCAGGCGGAAGCGACGGAGCTAAAGGATATCGCCGCCCTGCGCGACGAGATCGTGGGCCTGCGCACGCAGATCGCCGCCCTGCTGGCAAGAATGGAAACGGGATAGGTGCATTACCCACTTCGCGGGTAATGCACTACAGGGGGAGGGGTATCGAGCCGAATATAGAACCTGGCAAATCTTTCAGAGAGCCGAAGCAAGAGCGCGGCGCAATCGCGGCTCTGGCGAGAGCGCGCAGGATGCAGATTCAGGGCCAAAATCTCGGAACAATCAGCATGCAGGCGACGTATGTTCGATGCGCTGCAGATGAGAGCGTTAACCGGCGCAAAAGAAGACATTCTACGTCTGCGCATCTCCTCTCACCGTCCTGGATACGCGCCAGATCTGCTTCCGCCCTTGCCGGCGGAAATTTGGGCTGGAACCTGGAATGCCCCGCTCCTTATCGGCTGTCTAAAGGGAAGGAACCGAGCGATGCGCTTAACGCCGGGCCAGGTGCTCTATCTGCCCGCAGACCTGCCGGGAATCCCCGCAGGACCGTGGGTGTTGATCCAGCTAGATCGGCAGATAACACTCAACCGTCTGGGCGAGGACGAAGATGGCCGCCTCTGTCTGCAATGGCGGCGCGTGCAGGTGACGCCGCAGCAGATGCGATGGTTTGCGCCGGTCGCGGTGCGCTTGCCTATCCGCCAGGAAGTGGACGACCGCCTACCGCTATCCGTTTGCCTCTAACAGACCGGAAGAAGACCTTATCTCAAGAAGGATAAACATTTCTCAAGAAGGAAGGAAGTACCTCATGAGCAGCACACAGGTTATGGAAGGCAATGCCCTTTTCGACGGCATCTCCGATGTGACCGAGAGGATTTGCCGGATCGGCGATATTCCGGATGTCGCCCCGGATCAGATCATCTATGAGGCCGGCTTCTCCTCGATCGACGCGCTCGATCTGCTGGTCGATCTGGAGACGGCCTATAACGTTTCGATCTCGGATGAGGATTTCATGCAGGCCCAGACGCCGCGCGCTCTTTATACCCTGATTACCCGACTGCGAAAGGAGCAGCGTCGTCAATAATGCCCACAATCACTATCCAGCTTCCCACGCCCGCTCAGGAGATGGCCCAGGAAGAGATTCCCAAAAAGATCGCCCACCTCTCCAAACAGATCACCAACGTCCGCTTCCTCGATAACGGAGCGGCGCTGGCCTTCGACGCTCCGGACGACCTGGCGGTGACCCTGGCGCCGCGCGTCGAGGATCTGGCCGTCACCGTACAGAAGAGCCTGCGCCGCCTGCAGCGCAAGATCGTCTACACCAGCTCCCGCGTGAGTGACCCCGTGTTTCGGGGCGACGGCACCGCGCCGGGTATCCACTATCTGGGGACGGGGCAAGTGGCGCTGGAGGGACTGCCGCTGCAGGTGTTCCGCTACTTCGACCGCGTCTTTATGGAGATGGGCCGCACCTGGAACGCCGCGCCGGTTCTGACGCCTACCCTCATTCCGGCCAACGTGCTGGCCCGCTGCGATTATTTCCGCTCGTTCCCGCACAACGTCACTTTCGCCGCCCATCTGTTCGAGGATGCCGAGCGCATCGACGACTTCCGCGCCCGCCATCAGGAGCGCGACAGCCTCGACGAGAAGGCGCTCGCGGACATGGAGACGCCGGAAGCCTGCCTCTCGCCGGCCACGTGCTATCATGTCTATCATATGAATGAGGACAAGATCCTCCCGGCGGAGGGCATCGTCTACGGCGTCTGCGGCAAATGCTTCCGCTACGAGGCCAGCAATCTCAACGACCTGCGGCGGCTATGGGACTTCACGATGCGCGAGATCGTCTTCCTGGGCGGCCGGGACCAGGTGCTTGCGGAGCGGGAGCGCGGCAACGAGAAGATGGCCCGCTTCTTCGAGGAGCACGAGCTGGCCGGCGAGATCCGCACCGCCAGCGATCCCTTCTTCATCGCTCCGGACGCCTCCGCCAAGACCTACTTCCAGTTGAGCGCCGAGACGAAGTACGAGATGTCGCTGCTGCTGCCCGACGATCACCGGCTGGCGGTCGGCTCGCTGAACTACCACACGGACTTCTTCGGCCGCGCCTTCAACGTGGAGATTGAGGGCCACGGTTACATGCACAGCGTCTGCATCGCCTTCGGGCTGGAGCGCTGGGTGTACGCCTTCCTGGCGCAGCATGGCAACGATCCGGCGCGCTGGCCGGCGGTCATGCGGTCCGCGCCGGAGTTCGCTGGAGTTTAACTATGATCTGTGTCGAGCCGGTCGATCCGGTAGCGCTGGCCGAGCCGGCCGGCCGGCTTCTGGCGCAGGTCTGGGAGCCTCCCTGCTTGCACTACACCCCCGACTACCTGCGCTGGCAGTTCGGCTTCACGGGCGAGCA
>DASRCN010000125.1:0-42403 GCA_035653075.1 Chthonomonadaceae bacterium
TGGCAGGAGGCGCCCTGCTGCTGTTTAGTGGGGACCTGGCCCGCGCCGACATCATTCCCAACTTGAGCACGGTCACTCCCAATGGCTCCAACTTCACCTGGACCTATACCGCCTCGTTGACCAACGACGAGACCCTCCAGAGCGGTAACTTCTTCACCATCTATGACTTCGCCGGCTTTGTCTCCGGCACCAACTTCCAGCCCGCCGACTGGGTCTTCTCCAGCGCCAACGTGGGCAAGACCCCCTCTCGGGTGACGCCTAACGACGACCCGACCATTCCCAATCTGACCTGGACTTATACCGGTCCCAACGTTGGACCGGGTCCGGTGGATCTGGGACTGTTCGGCGCCGACAGCACCTTCAGCAATACCAAGGAAGGCTGGTTTGCCGCCGAGGCGATCAAGTATGCGCCGGGCAAGCCGGGCAATGGCAAGCCGGTGGACAATGTGGGGCAGACGGGAGTACCGACGGGGCATCAGAACGTGATCCCGGAGGCCAGTTCCCTGCTGCTGTTGCTGCCGGGGTTGGCCCCGCTGGGAATGCTGCTCCGCAAACGACGCGTCTGAGAGAGTGGTTTGAGATCGCGCTATTTCCGCATTGCCGAGCACAAAGAGGCGTCCTCCCGATTTTGAGAGGACGCAGCAAACAGACCTCCTGAGTAGATATGGTTAGGAGCCTTATCTACCCAAGGAGGTCTGTTTGCATACCGGAGGAGCGGGGCCTTCTAAGCCGGCTCTGAACTCGCTTATCCGGCCACCCTTTCTCAATAGGCGGGATGGCTCAGGGTATTATGCAAACGCGTGATTTGCCGTTCTTACGCGGCGCGCGGCAGCAGGCCCAGCCGCACGGCGCGCTGCAGCGCCTGCATCCGGTTGGAAACCTGCAGCTTCTCATAGATATTATCCAGGTGAAAATCCACCGTGCGCTTGCTGATAAACAACATCTCTGCCACCTTTTTACTGGGATGGCCTTCAATAACAAGCGACAGGATCTCGATCTCGCGCTTGGTAAGCCGCGGCACCTCTGCCGTCTGCGTATAGTTTGTGTTAGACATCGCTTCTTCCCCTCGCATTGTGACCTTCTCGGTTGTGTATCGGTCGGATACACGGCACGGCTCAAGCCGGGCCTATAGCGAAGTTATTCCACACTTTGCCCGAACTTTACTCAGGAAATCGCTTTTATTCGCTTTTAAAGAGGACGAACAGCCCGAGGAGGGTGAAGATGACGTTTTGGGACCAGGCGGCCACCTGCGGGGCGATAAACGGCGGTCCGCCCTCCGGGCCAGGCGCGCCCAGAATATGCGCCAGCAGGAGCGTGTTCCAGTAGACAAACACCAGGCAGATGGACAGGAGCGTCCCCATAAAGCCGCCTCCGCGCGCAAAACGCAGCGCCAGCGGTGGACAGCAGAGGGCCATCACCAGGCAGGAGAAGGGGACGGACAGCTTGAAGTGGAAATCCATCTGCGCATACGGGTCTTTGATGCCCTGCGCCCGCTCGCGCTGCAGATCGGCGCCCAACTGGCTGAAGGTGCGCGTGGACGTCTGCGCCAATGTGCCCATCGGCAACTGCAGCAGAAAGCCGCTCTGGAGGGCCTGCGGATCGACGGGAATGTTGATGTCGAAACGCTGGGGCCACAGCTGCTGCTGATGCCGGCCGTCCATGCTCTCATAATGGAGATAGGGATTATAAAGGGTCCACCGGCCATCCTGGTACCGGCCGGTAGCAGCGCGCGCTTCCACCAGCTCCGTCGTCCCGCCGCCGGTGTAGAGCGCCCGGACACCCTGCAAGATCTGGATGCCGTGCAACTCGATGTACCCATGGCGGGGAATCGTGGCCTGGACGTACAGGGCATACTGCTGATCGTTGGAGATGATGAACTGCCCGGCCTGGGGAGTCAGGTGGGCCATGTGGGTGGGCATGGAGGCCAGGACGAAGTTGAACTTCTCCATGGAGAGGGGTACGACGTACTCGCCGAAGTAGAAGTCGCCGATGCTGACCAGCAGCCCGGTGACGAAGATGGGCAGGAAGATGCGCACCAGGCTGATTCCGGAGGTCCGCATGACCGTGATCTCCGAATCGCGGCCCAGGCGGCTGACGGCGAGCGAGGCGGCCACCGCCATCGCCACCGGCATGGTCGTATGCACCAGAAACGGCAGGAAGAAGAGCACCATCCGGACGACGTCCGCGACCGGAACCTGATGCATGAGCAGGGTATTGGCGTTGTTGTAGAGGACGGTGCCGGTCAGCATCATCACGATGGAAGCCTGCCCGATGAGGAACGGCACGACCATCTCCCGCAACACATAACGGTCCAGTAACTTCATCTTTTCGCATTCATTCGTGGCATCACTCGACTCCAGTATAACATAATCGCATCGACCTGTCCTGGTATCCAGGGAGCCCGGACGGGCTCCCAGCGAATCTCCCAGCCCGTACCTATGCCTGGTTATACCGGTTTCTTTGCCGAGCAATTGACATTTCTCCGGTTCTTCGGCTATACTCTGCCTGGTAAGCCCCCGATGGTGCGACCACAAAGTGCTCCTCCCGTATGCATGGAAACGCGCCGTAGCGTTCGCTAGACTCCTTCATGCCGATATTCTGTTTCCGATCTGCGTATAGCGGATTGGCCTGGCTCTGCCTGCAGTCCTGCCGGTCGCGTTGCAGAGCGGGCTAGAGTTGGCCTGCACGATTGCGGGAGTGCCTGCATAGATACAATGACTCTTTTCAAAAGAGCGAGAAGGATGCAATGCAACAGGGGAATATTATTATAGCCGACGATGATGCCGTGCTTCGGCTGGACTTGCGGACGATGCTGGAGGCAATGGGCCACCGGGTCGTCGGCGAGGCCGATAACGGCGAGGCAGCCTGTGGACTGGCCCGCAGCCTGCAGGTGGATCTGATCATTCTGGACGTGATGATGCCGCGGTGCAACGGCCTGGAGGCCGCCGAGATCATCAGCCAGGAACGGCTGGGGCCGGTGATGCTGCTCACCGCCTACAGCGACGTGCCGATGATCGAGCAAGCCAACCGCGCCGGGGTGCTGGCCTATCTGGTCAAGCCGTTCCGCCAGCAGGAGCTGCAGCCGGCCATCGAGATCGCTATGTCGCGTTATCGAGAGATGCTGGCCCTGGAGGGCGCGCTGGGCAGCGCGCAGGAGCATCTGCAGGCCAACCGGCTCATTGGCCGCGCCAAGCGGGTGCTCATGGACCGCAATGGCGTGAGCGAGCAGGAAGCCTATCGCCGTCTGCAGGCCAGAGCCCTGGCGACCTCCCGCCCTCTCAAGGAGATCGCCGAGGCCATCCTGCTGACCGAGGATATCTCCGTCTCCACAGCCACCACACGCCGCTCTCAGAAGCTGTAACGGTCTCATATAGAGGAGATGCGGGGCGGATAAACGCCCCAACGCTCTTGGTCAGAGGTTGAAAACCTCTGTCTTCCAAAACAAGCGTCCTTCAGACGCACCCAGCCTCCTTATGATTCCCCCTCTCTCCTTGGGAAGGAGAGGGGATAGGCGCAGCCGCGGGGGTGAGGTTCGTCCGAAGGACGCTTGCTCTTTTCTGCCGGGTGTTTTCAACATCCGGCAATAGGGCGCCCGCGCACCTTACCGCATCCATTTTCGGTCATTGAAGATAGGGAGCAAAAGCCTCTTGACACGAAACGATGTGCCGTGAGAAAATGGGGAGCAGAGGAAAGGAAGAGTCATGCTGGATATTCGCCTGTTTCGAGAGCAGCCGGAGTTTGTGAAAGAGGGTCTACGGAGAGCGGGGTCCGATCCGGAAGATGTGGACCGGGTCCGCGAGCTGGATGAGCGTGTCCGCCTTCTCAAGACGGAGGCGGAGGCCAGGAAGGCCGAGCTGAACGCCGCCAGCAAGGAGATGGGAAAAGTTCCGCCGGAAGCGCGCGAGGCCAAGCGCGCTGAGCTGCGCGACTTGGGCGACCGCATCCGGGAGATGGACGAGCAGCGCGCCGAGGTCGAGCGCACGCTGCAGAACCTGCTGCTGGAGATACCCAACCTGCCGGACGAGCGAGTCCCGCCGGGCAAAGATGAGCACGATAACGTCATCGTGCGCACGGTCGGCACGCCGCGAGAGTTCAATTTCAAGCCGCGACCGCACTGGGAGGTCGGTGCGGATTTGGGAATCCTGGACATCGAGCGGGGCATCAAGGTGAGCGGCTCCCGATTTTACGTGCTGCGCGGCATGGGCGCGGCTCTGCAGCGGGCGCTGATCGCCTGGATGCTGGACGTGCATATTCAAAAGCATGGCTGCCTGGAGATCTATCCGCCGTTCGCGGTCAAGCACGAGTGCCTGGTCGGGACGGGGCAGTTGCCCAAATTCGCGGACAACCTCTATCACGACGTCGAGGACGATTTCTGGATGGTTCCCACCGCCGAGGTGCCGGTGACCAATCTGCACCGGGACGAGCTTCTGGACGCCGAGACGCTGCCGCGGCGCTACGTGGCCTACACGCCCTGCTTCCGCCGGGAGAAGATGTCGGCGGGCCGCGACGTGCGGGGCATCAAGCGCGGCCACCAGTTCGATAAAGTCGAGATGGTCACCCTCTGTACACCGGAAACCTCCGACGCTGAGCTGGATACCCTCATCGCCAACGCCGAGGACATCTGCAAAGGCCTGGAGATTCCCTACCGCGTCGTTCTGGTCTGCGCCGGCGAGAAAGGCGAGTTCAACTCCCTGCAGTACGATATCGAGATGTACGCGCCGGCCAGCAAAGGCGAAGAGGGCGGGGAGTGGCTGGAAGTCTCCTCCTGCTCCAACTTCCGCGACTACCAGGCCCGGCGCGCCAATCTGCGCTATCGTCCGGCGCCGGGCGCCAGGCCGGAGTTTCTGCATACCCTGAACGGCTCCGGGCTGGCCCTGCCGCGCGTGATGATCGCCATCCTGGAAAACTGCCAGAATGCCGATGGCAGCGTGACTATTCCGGCCGTTCTCAGGCCCTATCTGCACGGCCGGGAGACCATCACGAGGGAGGAACAATCTCCTCGTTCGTAGAGTCAATGTAAAATATCCCGCCGGTAGGCTGGGTCCCTCCTTCACGACTCCTGGCAAGTCCGCAGCGCCGTGAAGATGCATCTGCTCTCTCATCCGGTATAGCGTGCGTAGGACGCACGCAGGCGCGCCGCAAGGAGGGCGCGCTTCCTGCACGCGAGAAGGAGAATTCTCCATGAGTAGACGCTGCTTTGCGTTCCCTCTCGTGGGACTGCTCGCTCTTCTAGGAGCGCCCACGCTCGTTTCCGCGCAAGCCCATTTGCCGATCGCCCGTTTCGTCCAGCAGAGCGCGCCGCAGGGGCGGATCCCGCCCGGCCTGCTGCGCTTATTCTTAGCGCCGCCGCGCGCCCATCCGCAAGCGCCGCGCCCGATCACGCGCCTGCTGGTCAAGCTCAAGCCCGGAGCAGACTTCCGCGCCTTCGCGCAGCAGTTCTCCTCGGCCGCGCGCCACAATGCGAGCCTGGCTCCTCTGGTCGCCGCTGCAGGCAGTAAGCCGCTGCTGGCGTACGTACGCAGCCACGACGCGATCCACTGGTCGACCTATGAAGTCCCTTCCCCCGATCTGCTTCAGCCGACCATCAACGCCCTGCTCAAAGACCCTGACGTTCTCCATGCCGAGCCGGACTATCAGGTCGTGCCGCTGAGCCTGTCCCCGCCTAACAACCACTATTGGGGCTTGCTGGATTGGGAACACACGTACGCCGTCTGGGGGCTGGGCGACACGGACGAAGCGTCCGCCTACGACGACGACTCCACGACCTGGGACTACTCCTGGAGTCCGGAGCAGGTGAGCGCGCAGCAGGCCTGGAGCGTCTACCCTGGCCATTACCAGACCGCTTCCGAGCGCAAGAGCCTGCTGTCGAGTTCCCCGGCCTCCCTGCCGGTCGTGGCCGACATCGATACCGGCGTGGACCTGACCCATCCCAACTTCAGCTTCACCGGCAACCCCAGCGGAGGCATCACGGATACCGACGTAAGCAATGGTGGAGAGTTGAACGTCTCTTTCTCGCGCAGCTTCGTCGGCCCGACCTTCGATGGCTACCAGGGGGATGACCCTAAACTTGCCATGGACGACTTCGGCCACGGCACCGCCACCACCGGGCTCATCGCATCCGCGCCCGGCACCGCCGGACATGACGCCGCCATCGCCAGTGCGCACCCTGCCTCCTGGACGTACGTTGGGGAGCAGCCCTACGCGAGCGCCGTTCCTGGATTGGGTTTCCCCGCTCAGGTCGTGGCGCTCAAGGTGGCGGATGCCAATGGAGATGGCAGCGACTCCGATCTGATCGACGCGATGCTCTATGCGACTGCCGACTGGACGGATCCGAACACCGGCATCACGCACCCTTCTCCCCATGCCATTATCCTGAGCCTGAGCCTGTCGCTCAACACTACGAACTATTCACAGTCGCTGCAGGACGCCGTCGACTTCTGCTGGAACCACGGCACGCTGTGCGTGGCGGCGGCCGGCAATGATGGCCAGAACGCCGGAGGATCCGGCTCCAACACGCCCCGCTATCCTGCCCGCTGTGACAAAGTCCTGGCGATCTCCGCCACCACCTATAACTATCCGGATGGCGGGGTTCCCGAGCAGATCGCCTCCTACAGCAACTATGGCGATCAGATCGGCGTCTGCGCGCCGGGCGGCGACGCGCAGTACTATATCAATAGCGCGCCCAACGCCATCGTCGATCCCATCCCCGAAGTCATCATGCCCTTCACACTGCAGCCTTCCTACACGGTGATCATGAACGATCCCAATGGCACCTCCGCTGACTCGCAGTACGCGGTGGATGGCTTCGCCGGCCCCTATCTTGGGGAGTTTCCGGGTACTTCCTTCTCCACGCCGCAGGTGACGGCCCTGGCCGCGCTGTACGCCTCCAAGCATCAAATCACCCAGAGCACGCCCAACGGCCCGCAGATGATCGTGGACGCCATCGAGTTGGGCGCGGACAGCCTGAACGGCTACAGCAACGGCGGATACGATACGACCTACGGCTGGGGCCGCATCAACGCCGCCGCGACCATCCAGGACCTGAACAACCGTGGCGCGACGGTCGGCGGCTGCATCGGCCGGGTGCGCTATGTCGATACTGTCGTGGGCAACGTGACCGTTACGGCCACGCCGGCGGCCGGCGGGCCGGCTACATACGCCACCACCGATCCCGACGGTCTGTACCACATCTATAACGTGCCCGCCGATCCGAGCGGCACCGCCTACAATATCTCGGCCACCGTCTTCGGCGTTACCGCGACGACGCAGGTGACGCTCTATCCGGGCTGCGACCAGTTGGGCATCAACTTGACCGCGAACGGCACCGTGGCGATCAGCAAAGTGACCGCCAAGCCGTCCCCTATCGCGGGAAGTAAAAACGCTACCGGGACCGTAACGCTGTCCGCGCCGGCGCCTACGGGCGGAGAGAGTATTTCCGTCTGGAGCAGCAACCCTTCAGTAGCCAATCCGGCCACCGGCACCGTCACCGTCTCGGCAGGCTATGCAAGCGCAAAGTTCACCATCCATACGTACCCGGTCGCAAGCAGTGTGACCGTGACCATCTACGCTTCCGATGGCACCAAAACGGTGCAAACCACGCTGGCGGTGCGGCCCATCGGCGTCAAATCGGTCTCTCTCAGCCCCAATCCGGTCGCAGGCGGATCCAACTCGACCGGTACCGTCGTCCTGGAGGCGCCGGCGGCTCCCGGCAGTATCACCGTCACGCTCTCCAGCAACAACACTGCGGTAGCCTACCCGACCGTCAACAGCATTACGATTGTCGCCGGGGCTACCAAGGGCACCTTCACCGTCAAGACCAACACCGTCACGGCGGATACCTACGTGACCATCTCCGCGACGGCCAACGGCATCAAAAAGAGCAAAGTGCTTACCGTCTATCCGTAAGCGCTTCGCTGCGAGCGCGCAAGGCAGGAGCCTCCTGGATGTCCAGGAGGCTTCTTTTTGTCCCTGCCCGCTCCTGAGAGATAGTGCCTGCCTCTGCTCTCCATAGAAAACTTCGGGGATCGAGGAGGAAAGAGGAGGGCTTGCCGGCGAATAGTGCCAGGACGCCTGTTTATTTTCATGGGAGGACGCTTGTGGAACTGAAGGAAGCCATTCGCCAGAGCTATCTTGTCCAGGGGCTGACGGACGAGGAGATCCAGGCTATTACCAGTATCGCCGAGCAGCGCACCTTTACCGGCGGCCAGACCCTCATGCGCCAGTTCGAGAGAAGCAACGATCTGATGGTCGTCATCGATGGCGCCGCCCGCATCATCACGCCCTCCGGCGAACCCCTGGCCGACCTTGCGCCGGGGAGCGTCTTCGGGGAAATCTCGTTTCTGGACGATGCGCCGCGCTCCGCCACGGTCATCAGCGTGCGCAATACGGCGGTCGCCGTCATCCCCTACAGCAAGCTGCGGGAGATCATGCAGGGAAATGCCCACACAGAGCTGGTGATCCTGCGGAATCTGTCTAAGGTCCTCTGCTCGCACGTTCGCCTGGCCAACGTGCAGTTGGAGGGCATGACGCACCGTCGCTAGGCTCAGACCTTCGGGAAGTCCGTCTCCACGCCGAAGGTGCCGTCCGGAAGGGCAGTGATCCGGTAGTCACCGAACAGAATAGGCTCGACGGCGGCCAGACAGAGGTAGACGCGAAACGCCAGGGCGCGGATTTCGATCTCGGCGTGCGGGTTGGCGCGCATCTCGATGAAGTGCCGCCAGGCCCGCACATTGGCTGTCGTCACGATGGGTGCCTCTGTCTCGTTGGGCAGGACAGACCGGGCGGCCTGCTGGACCTTCTTGCGCAGATCGGTGCGCGCCTCCCCGGAGAGCAGGGCAGAGCCGGCCTTCTGCTGCTGGAGCAGCCGCTCCGCGATCTCCTCGTACTCTTCCGCCGCCATATCGATACGCTGCTCGAACCGGGCATGCAGCTCCGCATCTCCCTGATACTCCGGCCTCTCCACAAACCGCAGCACTCTTCCGGATACATACCGTTGGGAAATCATTGAAAATCCGAAGCCTGCCCTATGTCGAACAAGCTCATGGGTCACTGAGCGAGAGATGCCGTAGAACAGGAACGAAAAGACGGCGTGCTCCAGCACGGACCCATGACCGGACTCTTTCATATTCTGGAAGTAACGCACGGCATCAGCGTTCATTGTGCGCTTCGGACCGAATGAAGCGTAGCAAATTTGACCGGCCGCTTTGCAAAGCTGTGCGGCGGGCGGCAAGGGCGTGGGATCGTCGAGATATTGGGCAAAGTTCAGATCAGGGTTGAAGCCGCCCAGGAAGTCGGCCAGATTCTCGATGGCGACCTGCGGCCGGGCCAGCAGAGCCACTCCCGGCGTACGCAAATAGGGAGTGCCGCGTTCTGTGGCATAGCTCGGAGCGGGCACGACGGGAAAACCCGTCTCCACGCGCTGCACCCAGCCGCGAATCTCCGCCAAATCGCTATCGGTCGTTGGCGTTACTTGTTCTTCCATCGAGCGCCTGTCCTTCCGTCGTTCCTTATTTTACCGGGCATGCTCGCCGGGCAATAAATTACCCGTCTGGAGGGCATGCGGCCAACCGTCCTGCCGGACGGACTCACTCGCTCTACCCCACTCCTTCATAACGAGAGGGGGAGGGGCGCCGACGTGAGCAACCGTTCCGAAGGTGCAAGCGGCGATGGCGATTCGAGGGGATGAGGTCTAGGGCGCCGGAACCGCTTTGCTTTTATCCCCGGTGGCTGTCTCCGCCAGCTCCAGCACGTTTCCGGTCGTGGTAAATCGATTTCCCAGCGCGATCCCATTGACGCCGGCCGTATCGCAAGCGAGCGAAGCGCGTCCGTTCCGAATCGTCATCTCCCAGGTGCCGTCCACCATATAGAGCGCCAGCAGACTGCGCGCCGGTACGGTCGCCGTTTTTTGGGGTTTGCTTTGTGTTTTGCCGGTCGTATGCGCCAGGCGTGTCAAAGCCAGGTGCGCAGATACCGGGCGCGGCGCAAACCACAACTTCGTAGGCTGGGATGAGGCATGGCCGAAGGTGAGGATGGGCGCGGCGCCGGGGACTCGCAGCGCCCAGTCGCTTACCGCCCCGGAAGGCGCCTTCTCCAGGACCTGGCCCGTGTTCTCCGCCCGCGAGACCATCTTGACGACCAGATGCCGCGAGGACTCCACCGGGCGGCCATCCAGAGCCAGGACCATCAAGGCGCCGAAGGGGGTGGGCGTGGAGAAGCGCAGCCCGCCGCCCAGGTCGTAAACGCGGCCCGGCGTCAGCTCTCCGGCGAGCATGCGCAGCGTAGGAGTCTGTACAGACAGCAGCCCTTCATGGGAACGAAAGGTGATCTCGCCGGTGTCGCTGCGCCACACGCCGGAGGCCAGCATATCGGCATTCACAGGAGCGCCGGTCTTTCCTAACCGGTCGAGTAGATCGTGCAGGCTGCGCTGATCTTCTTCCTCCGTAGCGCCTGGCGCCAGGCTGAGCGCGCCATCCGGGGCGCCGGGCGCGCTGTTGAGGCGCACGCACCAGGCGGCGCGCGTGAGGTCGCCGATCCGATTGGGCCAGGTAAACTGGCGCATGGGCGGATAGACCAGCGTAAGCATGTGTTTGGCGGGCCGGATCGCGCCGTTCAAAAACGCCTGGCCGGCCAGGGCATGCAGGCCCCAGACCGTCGGATCGCATTGATAGGCCAGATCGTTCAGGGCGTCGGCTTCGGCGCCGTTAAGCGCGCGATTGGTCTGGTAGCCGAAGAGCAGGACCGCATCGTAGTCCTGCAGAGAGGCATAGGCCAGCACTTCCGGCTCCGAGGCGGCGCGCCAGCGGTTCGGCCAGGGAACGCCCCACTCCCGCACCACGACCGGCTTGCCGTTCCAGCGCAGGGCGGCCGTGTAGGGCGCGAAGCCCCCGGTACTGTCGTCCCGCAGAGGATCGTGGTTGGAATAGAAGTTGACGCCCGGATAGCGGGCATCCGTGTTCTGGCTGTCGCCGTACCAGTTCTCCGCAGTGAAATCGCACTCCCAGGAGACCGAGGCTACGTCCGGAATGACATCGTTGGAGACGACGGCGGTGACCGGCACGCGCAGCCCGATGGAGCGCAGGTAGTCGTGCATCTGCCGGAAATAGTCACGCTGCATCTCCGTCAGGAACTCGACGCCGTCGCGCAGGCGGGCAGGCGCGCGGCGCGCGGTGATCCGGTCGGCTCCCGCGGCGCCGGCGGGCGGCTGTCCGTAGGCCAGCAGGGGAAACTCCACCGTATTGCGGTCCGGGTCTTCGTCGGGGAGCAGGGCGGAAGCGCCGTTCCCCTGGCTCCAGGCTGAGGCCAGGTCCTCGCGAGTCAGGTAGCGGTCCCGCAGCCATCGGTTCCAGCGGGCGCGCAGATCGCTGTTATAAGGCTCGACCAGGGTTTCCAGCTTCTCCGGATAGAGGAAGAAGCCGTTCTCGTTGCAGATTTCCACCATCGCTAACGCCGGGTCGTCGATCGGACGGAGGTGGGAATACGGATTGCGATGGCGCAGCAGGCGGCCGGCATAGTCCTCCTGCAGCCGGATCAGGTAGGGATCGAAGATGGCATAGGGACGCGCGCCCCGGTCCAGGCTGCCCGCGTTAGGCACGCCATCCCTGTCCTTGAACGTGCGGAAATCGAGCAGGTCCAGATAGTAATAGATGCCGTGCCGGCGCAGAGAATCCATCCAGTGGTCGAGATGGTCCAGATAGTTGCGGTCAAAGTGCAGCGAGTCGGGCCGTTCCACGCTGCCGAGGAGGCAGTTCCGGTTGTCGATGGCCTCCAGGCGTACCAGGTTCAGCCCGGCGCGGGCGAAGTTGGTGACGACCTGCTCGATCTGCTGGGGGGGAATGGCGAGGCGCGTGCTGGAGACATTGATGCCCCAGAATCGGGCGCGCGTGCCGTCGGCCCAGTGGAAATGGCCGTCGTCCGCGACGGTCAGGAAGCCGTGCTGGCCGGCGGGCGCTTCCAGCGTGTCGCTGAAATCCAACTGGCTGGAGGGCGGAAAGCGGAACATCTCGTCCGGCTGGCCGTGGGGCGTAGAGCTATTCCCGGCAGCGCGGGCGCCGTCGAAAGCGAACAGCAGCAGAACGCCGAGCAGAAGGGCGGGCAGGGAAATACGGTGATGGGAACGCAGGACAGGCTCGGTAGGTAAGCGCACGATGGGCAACTCCCGTGGGATGGATCGTTCACCCGGCCGGAGGCGGGATGTCTTGATTAAACTACGTGGTGTACGCCGTATGGTTCGCTCCAAAGCGCGCCAGGCGAAAGCGCGCCAGGTCGTAAGGAACCGGCATGCCGGCAGCCAGGCTCGCGCCGATTCGGCCCAGCAGTGGCGTGAACTTGAAGCCGTGCCCGGAGCATCCGCTAAGGACGAACGCGTCCGGCAGTCCCGGCACGGTATCGACGATGAAATCCTCATCGGGCGTCTTCGTATACAGGCACACCTTCGCATAGGCGACTTGGGGACTGAGCCAGGGGAACCGTCGCGCCGCGTAGAGGCGCGGGCCGGCGAAATCTTCCTGGCCAGCGACTCGGTTCACCGTCTCCGGAGTCGTCACGGGGCCTCCCCGGTGCAGGCCGATCTTGACGCCCGGCAGCTCCCCCATACGCGGGAAGCCATACGCTTCCACAACGGCGTCGATCCAGACCGGGAACCGTCCCACTTCAAATTCGGCAGCGTGTGAGTCCGGCATCAGGTGGACATAAGGCTGGCGGGTAACGGTCAGGGGGATCGTGACGCCGAGCCGCTGCAGAAGCGGTCCGGCCCACGGTCCGGTCGTCAGCAGGAGACGGTCGGCGCCGAGGGTCTCGCCCGCCTGCGTGGTCACCTGCACGCCCTGTCCGCCAGGCCCGGCCTGGATGTCCGCGACGGAAGTACCCGCGCGGATCTGCGCTCCATACTTGCGCGCCAGCGTGGCCGCGGCGCGCACGCAGCGGGAGGCGCGGGCATATCCCATGCTCGGCTCATACACGGCGACCTCTTCCGGCTGGAGGACGACGGCCGGGAACCGGCGCGCGCACGCGGCGGCGGCCAGCACCTCGTATTCCACCCGGCTGGCCGCCAGCGCCTCCTGCGCCGCGCGCACCTGCGGATGGTCCGCCGGGCCAAAGAAGATACCGCCCGCCCGCCGGAACATCTCCTCTTCGGGAAACGGCGCCTGCAACTCGTCCCAGAGGGGATAGGCGTCGGCCATCAGGGCGGTATAGAGAGCATCCGTGTAGACGCGCCGCACGATGCGGCTGTCGCCGTAGGAGCTGCCGAGATCGTGGTCGAGCGTGAACTGCTCCAGCGCCAGGACCTCATGCCCGGCCTGCGCTAGCTGCCAGGCGGCCATCGCTCCGATCCCACCGACCCCGACGATGATGACGCGCACGATAACCTCACTCTAAATTTTTATAAATCCCTCTCGACGATGAAGCGGGCGATCGCGCGCAGCGGATCAGCACGCGCGTCGAAGTCAGAGAGCGCCCGCAGGGCGGCTTCGACTTCTGTCGCGGCGCGCCGCCGCGACTCCTCCAGGCCGAACAGCTTGGGATAAGTCGCCTTATCCCGCTCCTCGTCGCTGCCTACCGGCTTGCCGATCCGGCTCTCATCCCCGGTCACGTCCAGAATATCATCGGCTATCTGGAAAGCCAACCCGATATGTTTCCCGTAGGCGCGAAGCGATTCCATGCGATTTGCATCCGCCCCGGAAAGCATCGCGCCGGCCAGAACGGAGGCGAGCAGCAGTGCGCCGGTCTTATGCTCGTGAATATACTGCAGGGTCTCCGGCGTGACGGGCTGCCCCTGCGACTCCATATCCACCACCTGCCCGCCGACCATGCCCTGCGTTCCGGAAGCCTCCGCGATAAGCCGCAGAGTCGGCAGGATGCGCTCGGCGGGAACCATAGACGCGTTCTCGGCGATGAGCTGGAAGGCCAGGGTCAGCAGAGCATCTCCGGCCAGCAGCGCCATCGCCTCGCCATAGACCTTGTGGCAGGTCAGGCGTCCACGTCGATAGTCGTCGTCGTCCATGCAGGGCAGATCGTCGTGAATCAGGCTGAAGACGTGGACGCACTCCAGTGCGCAGGCGGTCGGCATCACCTCCCGCTCCTGCCCGCCGACCGCCTCGGCCGAGGCGATGGTCAGCGTGGGACGCAGGCGCTTGCCGGGAGCCAGCATACTGTAGCGGATCGCTTCGTGCAGCTTCTGGGGACGGACCTCCGGCGAGGGTAAGTAGTAGGCCAGCGCCGCTTCGATGCTGCGCCGCTTTGCCTCCAGGTAGGCGCTCAGATCGAAACTCAAGAGGCACTCCCGAGGACATCCAGGACCGCGCGAACCGCTTCGACGTGCTGCGCGAAGGGAAACACCGGCCTCGCGTCCGATTGGGTCAGAAAGGTCTGTTCGTCGGCCGGAACGTGCAGGAACCCGGCTTTCGCCGGATGGCCGGTATCCTGAAGGTGTTGCAGCGCGGTAAACAGCGCATAGTTGCACAGGTAAGCGCCCGCCGAGTCGGAAAAGGCGGCGGGAAGCCCGATCTGCTTTAATGCCTGCAGCATCGACTCGACCGGAAGGGAGACGGGCAGCGCCTCCGGCGCGCCGGGAGCGATGATCCGGCCCGGCGCCCTCTGGCCGTCCGCATCCGGGATCGTGCTGCTCGTGTAGTTGCGTCCGTAACGCTCCACGCGCCAGTGCAGGCAGCGGGCCGCCACGCCGAGCATCAGGACCGTATCGAAAGGCCGGCCGTCGCTCCCACCCTTATCGATGGCCTCTCGCAATATCTGGGGGGCGCACGCAAAGGAGACCGGCAGCAGGCAGAGGGTCAGGTCGTGTCCACGCACTTCTTCATCTGCGAAGTGCTTGAGCAGCCTTTCCGTCGGATTGCTGACGACCGACCCGAAGGCGCCGAAGCCTGTCAGAAGCGTCTGCATCGGCTCAGACCTCTCCGATCGCCATCTTATCGGCGACGCGGGCGCGGCGCGCGAAGGTCGCCAGAAGCTGGACCTCCTCTTTGGAGAATTCGCGCGGCTCCTGCGTATAGATCTCGACCACCCCGACGGTACGCCGGTCGGACTTGAGCGGCACGGCCAGGTAGGAGGTGAGCTTGTCGCGGCTCAGCCAGGTGTGCGCGCGGCTGCGGGGATCCTCCTCCAGATTGGTCAGCAGCAGCGACTGGCCGCGCCTGGCGACCCAGCCGCTTAAACCCGCGCCGAGCGGCACGATCACGTCCGGCGGCACGGTGGGCCGGAAGTGGCTGGTGGCCTGCAGGCGCAGCTCCTCGCCCTCAACGCGATAGATGGCGCAGCGGTCGGCGCGCATGATCTCCACCGCCAGATCGGCCAGCAACTGCGGCATATCCTGCTCGTCCAGCGCCGAGCCGATGGCGTGGGCGATGCGCCGGAAGTAGCGGCGCATCTCGGTGGACTTGGAGCGAGCATCCTGATAGAGCATGGCGTTGACGATGGCGACCGCCGCCTGGTTGGCGATGGTGTAGAGCAGTTCCATCTCGGCCACGGTGAACAGGCGCCGCTTGCTGCTCATGGCGTGGATCACGCCGATGACGTCTTCTCCCACGTGCATCGGCACGCAGAGCGTGGACGCCACGCCCGCCACGTCGATGGGCGCGCTGCGGTTGCGGGCGTCGGCGGCCACGTCGGAGACGGCCTGCGGCGTCTGCCATTCGTAGACCCAGCCGGCGATCCCTTCGCCCACGCGCGGGCGAATGGCGCCGAACACCTCCTCGTCCACATGCCGGCTCAGCCGGGTGACCAGCCGGTCCTCGCGGCTATCATAGAGCATCAGGGCGAATTTATCGACTTTGAGCAGATTGAGAACGCTGTCGGCGACGAAGTTGAGCACGCGGTCCAGGTGGAGGGTGGCGTTGACGTGCTGGGAGAGATCGTAGAGCGCGGTGGCCTCTTCCGCCTGTCGCTGGGCATCTTCATACAGCCAGGCATTCTCGATGGCGATCCCTGCCTGCATCCCCACGGCGGCCAGCAGCTTCAGGTCGTCGCTGCGATAGGCCTGCCGCTGCAGGCTGGTGACGAGGATGAGGCCATGCGTCTCATCATGGCTGCGGATAGGCGCGATCATGGCGGAGAGGGCGCGGGCGCGCTCGGAGATATCCTCGAATTCGGGCTCTATGTCGGTATCGGCGACCAGGCGCGGCTGCCCGCTCGAGAGAACGCGCGCGGGGATGCCGGATTCGACGGAAAGCTGGATCTCCCGCTCGGTTTCGGTCAGCCCGCGCTCGGCGGCAATGAAAAGGTGGGTGCGCTCGTCGTTCAAGAGAAATAGGATCGCCGTGTGATGCTCCAGATGCGTACAGATCGCGTTGAGGACGCTGTCCATCACTTCCTGGACGTTCAGGCTGCCCGCAACGGTGCGCGCGGCATCGTAGAGGACGGCCAGCTCCCGCGCCTGCTCGCGCGCCGTCTGCGCGGTGGTTTGGACTTTGCGGGCCAGAGCGACCATCTCCGCAAGGCAGACCAGCGTGTCGAGGTCTTCGGCATCGAAGGCGGCGGGGCCGCCGGAGGCATCCGCGATCTTGTTCAGGGCGGAGAGCGTGCCGATGAGGCGACCATCCTGAAACACGGGAACGATCGCGGCAGAGCGCGCTCCCGCCAGGCTTTCGGTGGAAAGGGAGGCCGGCGGTTCTGCTCCGGCAGGGGCGGCAGAGCCGGAGGGCTTTGCGGCTGATTTGGAGGCGGCCTCCGAAGAAGGAGCGAACAGGTCGCCGGTGGCGTCGCTGCTGCCGGCATCCAGCAGGGCCGGCTGACCGGTGGAGACGATCGAGGCGGAGAGCGAATCGGCGACACGGATCCGTAAGCCGACGATTTCCGCAGCGTTCTCTCCGGCAGCGGCGACAAAATCGAGCATCTCCCGATCGTCTGCGAGCAGGCATAACGCCGCGCTGGCCGCATCGGTCAGGCGATGGGCCTCCTCGACAACGATCTGATGCACGTCGGCTGTGGGCAGTGGCGCTGTAAGGGCTTCGGTCAGGCGGCGGATGGCGGCACGCTGCTGGGCCGCTCGGCTCATAGTCCTCCCCTCCTCGTCGGCCTCATTTTCGCATAAATCGTGCTTTGTGTCAAGACGAAGAGCTGAGCCCGAAGGTTCGATGACCGGGTGAGAAAAGCGTTTTTGTCTTTTCACCCATTCACCCGTTCACCCGCTCAGACGGTGGGGCGGGGCAGCATGCTATCGAAGCGGGCCAGCGCGCCATCGCGCCGGCTATCCATACGCTCATAAAGGCGGAGGAGGGAGTCATAGAGACGGTCTGGGCGCCGGTCGCGGTCCGAGCAGCAGAGGGACAGAGCGTTTAAGTACTCCCGCTCGGCTCCGGCAAGGTCATTGGCGGCCAGCAGGGCGTTTCCGAGAGTCTCCCGCGCCTCCGGGTCGTACGGGTCCTGATGGACGACCACATGCCAGAGGGACTGGTTCTTGATAGCGGCGTCCACCACCTCGCTATACTGCGCCAGTCCGTCGGCCGCCACTTCGTAAATATCCGCCTCGGGGTGGTCTTCGCCCAGGTCCCATTCCCAGGTGCGCGTACACAGAGGCAGCAGCCGCTGCACCACGGCCCACCAGCTTTGGACGGCCCGCTCAACGTTCTGGCGCTCGCGGTAGACGTCGGCTACCAGATAGGGAGGGTCTCCAAACCAGGGGGCGGCTTCGCTAGCCCGATGGAAGAAGTCGAGGGCGCGCTCGCTATCGCCGCGCGCGCGATGGATACAGCCGAGATGGCAGAGACTGAACGCGTCCTGCGCATCCGAGCAGGCGAGCCGCTCGTACAACTCGGTATCGTTGCGCGGGATGGGGCTTAGCAGCAGCGCCTCGGGCAGGTTCAGCAGCCGGGCGAACTCTCGCACGTCGGATTCTTCTTGCCAATCAAAAATATTGTCCGGCCACTGCTCCTCCATCTCATAGCGCCCGACCAGGACGCAGTGGCGCAGGAAGGCTTCAAAATCGGAGGTGACCGGGCGATGGTACATCTCATCCTCATCCCAGAAGAGGACGGGCCAGCGCCCCAGCGCCGTTTCGGGAGTCAGGTAGAAGCCATACAAGCCGCTCTCATCCACGGCCCGGCCGAAGGGCAGATACTGGGGCAGCATCCCGAAGCTGCGCCCGACGCCGCCCGCTATGGCCTCCAGCGGAAAGAACTCGCACGGAGCGAGGAAGGGCTTGGCGAAATGCGTGTAGAGATTGCGGAACGATTCCGGCAAGCGGACCTGCCAGAACCTTTCCACCGCGCGCAGCCCTTCGGCCACGCCGCCTCGACTTCTATCTTCGCCTAGACTCATGGTGCCTTTCCATTTGCGAAGGTGCTGCCTTCCGGGGAGTCTGCTGCCCATCCACTTCTCAGCGCAAGCAGGGTCAGTATACCCGCCCATTGCTGGAAAGGCAATAGCATACGATAGGGCCGAACCGCCGCACCCAGGCCGTGTTTAAGGGATAGAAGTCAAGAGTAAGAAAGGCCAAAAGATCGGGCGCAGGCAAGGCTCGCCGGCGCTCGTCAGAGACTATCTTGGCTGCACGCAGTCCAGGAGGTACGGTCGCCGCAGAGGGGGCAGGGAGGTAAGGAATCGGTCGTCCGGAGATAGATATGCACAATACGCCCCGTTTTACGACAGGCGACACATTCGTAGGCGCAAGGATAGGGAGTCAGATCGCCGAGTTGTTGCTGTTCCGTGCGCATCGCATCTTCCTGCATGGGCTTGACTTTCACGCGGCGTTTTAACGCCTCTTTCCCGGGTTAAAACCCGGCGCTGAAACACAAAGCCCGCCAAAGCGGGCAGGACCCCCAAAGAATCTCCCCTCCCCTGTTATTCCGAAGGTTCGAGGAGGGGAAGGGGATAGGCGTAGCCACGGGGGCCTTATAAGGGACAAGGCGGATTTAAAGGATTTCGCTGGCCTTGATGATGTCGAGCGCCGTCTGGCGCATAGTCTGGCACTTGTCCCGGCTCATCTTCTGGATCGCGTGGAAGGCGTCGCTCTCGGCGAGCTGGCGTCGGTCCATCAAGATGCCTTTGGCACGCTCGACGAGCTTACGGGTCTCCAGCGCATCGCGCAAATCGGTCGCCTCCTGCAGGGCCGTCTGGAGGGTATGAAAGCGCGCGATGGCCGTGCGGATCGCCGGGATCAACTGCTCGCTCGTGACCGGCTTGACCAGATAGGCGCAGGCGCCGGCATCCAGGGCGGCATCGACATAGGCGTTGTCGCTGTAGGCCGTCAGCATGATGATGGGCACCGGCTGATTCTGCAGGATCTCCCGCGTCGCGGCGATACCATCTACAGGGCCGGGCATATTGATATCCATAAGCACCAGATCGGGCTTGAGATCTTTGGCAAGGTCAATCGCCTGGCGGCCCTCCACCGCCTCCCCCACGACTTCATAGCCGGCGCGGGTGAGCGCCTTGCGGATCGCCATGACCGCCACACCTTCATCCTCGCAGATAAGCGCGCGCTGCGCTGTCGCTTTCTCGGAGGTCATCCTGCTCATCCTTTCCTTCCAGGATAGGTCATTGCTATCCTGATCGACCACTCTCCAGGGCCGCTATGGAGTGGCTTGCGGGCTGCCCGCCCTGCGCCGTGGTCCCAAAGGGAATGGTAATATGGATCTGCGCGCCACCGTTGTTGGTAAACTGAACGTGACCCCCATGGTCGCGCACAATCAGCATCTTTACGAGATTCAGTCCGACACCGACCACCGTCGGACCCTCTTCCCGGGGGAAGCCGGGACCATCATCGCGCACCGACATGCTCAGGGCCTGCGGCTCCTGGCGCATCGTCACCCACACCGTTACCCTATCGCGCCCCTGTCCACCATGCCGGACGGCGTTGGAGACCAGCTCATTGGTTACCAGCGCCAGAGACGAGGCGATCTTTCCGGACACCAGAATGTCTTCTGCCTCGACCTCCGCGCTGACCTGTGCGCGCCCGGCGGATAGCCCGGAGACCAGCATCGGCACCAACTGCTCCAACAGAGGCCGAACGTTGACCCGGCCAAATTGGGGATCGCCGCTGATGAGATCCTGTACGGCGGCGATCGTCCGGATCTCCCCGAGCGCATGGCGCAGGCCGTCAAGGGCCGTATCCCGATCCTGCTCCGCATCCATCAGATAGAGATCGAGGATGGCAGAGACAGTGTGCAGATTGTTCTTGATGCGGTGATGCGTTTCCTGCATTGCCCAGGCCAACTGCTCGGCGCGGTGGGTCGCCTCTTCGTAGAGGCGCACATTCTGAACGGCTGCCGCCAACTGCCCGGCAAGCTGTTGCATCAGCGTCACCTGGGACCGCTCAAATGCGTCGGGCCGGTCGCTTTCCAACTGCAGCGCGCCCAGAACCGCGTTTCCCGCCACCAGCGGCGCCACCAGCACGGACCGTGCCGGCGCCGGCAGATTCACCGGCGGGGGAGTTGTCTCCCCGGCGCTTCGCGGAGTCGGAGCTTCCGGCTGTTCTTCTGAATCGGTCCCGACGCAGGGCTCGGCGAGCAGCAAGGGACGCCCATATTCCAGGCTCCAGCCGAGCAGGCCGGCTTCTGCGCGCGGCAGTAAAGCCGGGCCCGACACCGTCCCATCCGCCCGCTCTTGCCAGAGGAGGACCGTATCCGTCCGGACGGTCGGACGACGCGGTCCTTTGCCGCGCAGGCGGCGTATCAGGTCGGTCTCCTGATCCTCCGTGCCGTCCGTAGCCCCGGTTGCCTGTTCGGCTGTGACCCAGCCTTCCTCTTCCTCCGGGGAGACCGGATAGAGGGCCAGACAGCCGCGCTGGAACGGAAGAAGGCCCCGTGCTTCCTGCAGGAACGCCTCCAGAGTCCTGCGCAGATCCAGGCTGCTATTGATGGTCGCCGTCAGGCCGGCCAGCCTCTCGAAAAGCTCCCTGCGGCGTGCGTTCGCCTGCACCAATTCCTCTAGCTGACGCTCGTTTTCACGCCGGGCGGTAATATCTTGAAATACGTTCACCCCCAGGGTGACCGTTCCATCCGCAGCGTGCTGGCCGGGGCAGCCGGCGAAGAGGACCCAGATGCAGGTCCCATCGCCGCGCCGCAGCCGGATCTCCTGGCCGTTGAAGGTCTCCCCTTGCAGCGCCCGCCGGGCCGGCCGCTCTGATTCCGGTACCGGTGAGCCATCCGGGTGAAGCAGGTTGGCGCTATGCCCCTGAGTGTCCATAGCCGTCAGGCGTTCCTGCGCCTCTTCGGGCGAGGAGACTCCCAGAATGCGCATAGCGGCCGGGTTGAGGTCCACCAGCCAGCCCTGCCGGTCCCAGAGAGTGATACCCACGCCGGCCGTTCGGATGACGGCGGCCAGCTTCTGGCGCTCAGCATCCAGCGCGGCCAGATTGCTGCGCATCGCCTGGAGCGCATGGCGCGTGTACCAGCAGGCGAGGATGCCCAGCAGTCCCAAGACGACGGTAATCAAGAACTGCCATACCCGCAGGGCGGAGATCGTCTCCTGCGTGCGGCCTTGCCGGCGGTCGATGGCCGCTAAGTCCCGATTGATCTGCGCCAGGAGGCTGCCTCCCCCCGGCGCGCTATGGGGAGCCGGAGCGCTACGTATCAGTTGGGCTCGAATCGCGCCGGGGGCGGCGATCTGGCGCTCCTGAACGGCTATCAGAAAGTTGACCAGAACCGGAACGATGACGAGCAACAACAGGGCAAAGATCACGAAGACCAGCCTGTCGTTAACGCCTGCAGATGCTTGGGAGCGCCCAGGACGTAGGGCCATGCGAATTGCCCCCCGCCGGACATGTTGAAATCGGGATATTAGCGTTCGTTTTCCGGGCATCCGTCACCCGAAATGACCGCTCAAAAGGACGGGTGAACAAGCTAAAAAGTTCCGTATTTTGAGCGGTTGGCCTTACCGGCTTCGCGGAGGGGCGTTTGGCGCCGGGACCTTTAGTTCCGAACGCCCAAAAAGAAAAATCCCCGCTTCCTTTCAAAGGAAGCGGGGAGAGTGTGTCGGTATGGCATCGGCGCTGCTGCTTGCAGCAGCGCCGATCGGTTTAGAAGTGGACGGCCACCTGAGTGGTGAAGACCGTGGCGTTGGTCACGCCACCGGGAACCCCACCCAGATCCCCTTCGGAGGCAGGCAGACCGCTCCAAAGACCGCCGAACCCGGCACCAACGTCGCGGACGCTGATGATCTGGTAGGCCAGTTTCAGAACGGTGTTGCTCGCCAGGTTGAGCCCCGCGCCGATCGTGAGATACTGCTCGATCGGTTTGGCGCGCATGCCGGTCGGAGAGCCGGCCGGGCCGAAGTTCCAGAAGTCGCCCTCGTAATCGGCGCGGAGGTTGACCATTCGGGAGAGGTTCACCTTGACGCCGGCCGTGCCGCGGTAGACTTTGTCCCCGATGCCGAAACCGTTGCCAAAGAAACCGCCCAAAGGCGTTGCCGTGCCGGCCAGAGCGCCGGTATGCCGGTTGCGAGCCCCCTCCAGGAACTCGCCGCCGAGATAGCCCTGGATCGTGTTCGAGAAGTTGTAATGCACGTTCACGAACGGACCCGATACGTTGGTCGGGTTCTCCCAGGCGCCGATCTTATCCCAGTAGCCCGGAGCGCCGAAGGCCGGGTCGATGTACATCCAACCCAGCGTGGCGGCGAGCGGTCCGCTGGAATAGCCCACATTCGCCAGGAAGGCGTTGTTGTCGTCGTTGGGCAGCCCGGAGCCGGTGTCGAAGCTCAACTGCTGTACGCTCTTGGCCCACTCGCCCGAGAGCAGGAAGTGACCCAGGATGGGGTTGAACTTGACATTGGCGCCGTAGACAACCACGTTATGGAAGGGGACGAAGGGCTCCGCCGCCGCACCTTCAGCGCCTTGCGTGAAGTCCATCAACGTGGCGCCGATCTCCCCGATGTGCGCGAGCGGAACGCCGATATGCAGGCCAGCAGACTTGTTGGCCGCAATCGCGCCACGCTCCACCATTGACAGGTCGGTCGGTCTGTTGGGGAAGAACGGGTTCTCTCCGATGGTACGCGGTCCGTAGACCGCTCCCACGATCGGTTTATTGATCGCATCACCGAAGTTGTCGCCCGTGGTGTCGTACTGGCCTGCCCACAGGCTGGTGGTCGCGCTGCCGAACTTGCTCGTCAGCCGCACGCCGTCCTCGACCCAGTTGCCGTCATCGTACCACGGCAGGTCGAAGTAGGCGTCCGTTTTCGGGCGATAGTAGGTCAGCGGCGTCACCTGGTGCTTGAAGCGCCCGACGGTGAGCATGGTGTTGGCCCCGAAGGACCCGATCGGAATGTCCAGCTCTGCCTGATAGAGGTTGACCCGCTCCGTATAAGGAGGCTGGAAGGCAAACGCCTCGCCCCCCAGAGAGCCACCCCGGTAGTCCAGGTAGTTGGAGAAGGCGGCGTCCCCATTGAACATGACCCCGCCCGGCAGATGGGCATGGGCTTCCAGATGGAAGTCATGGGTGACGGTCGTGGTGGTAAACAGGCCCGCGCCGGCCGGTCTGGCGGCTCCGCTATAGTCGAGGAACGGATAGCGGGAGCGGTCGGCCCGGCCGCCGAAGAAGAAATCCCCATTGAACTGGATCATGCGCTCCAGTCGATTGCGGATGTCGGCGACGTCGCGGGCAAGCTGGTCCAGGCGATTGTTGATGTCGCGGACGTTGTTGCCCAGAGCAGCCAGCTCATTACGGAACTCGTCCGTGAGCCGGCGCAGCTCCGCCACCTCTTCGGGGGTCATTCCGGGAGGTCCGGGAGGGCCAACTTCGCCCTGCGGACCAGCAGGGCCTGGCGGGCCTGCCTGGGTCGGTATGGCTTTGAGGGCCCGCTCCAGAGCAATGGCGAACTCGTAGCGGGTCAGGGTGCGCTTGCCGCGGAAGTATCCGTCGGGATAACCGATCAGGATGCCTTTCGACTGCAAGTCGGTGACGGCCTGGTAAGCCCAGTGGGTGTCCGGCACATCACGGAAGGGTTGGGCCGCAGCAGGGTTGGCCTGCCCTCCATTGTCTTGTGCCGTTGCCGGGAGGCTCCAAGCCAGCGCGAGGACTGAGAGGGCTGCGCCCAGATAGGGCATGAGCTTTCTCATACTTGCTCCTCCATGAACGGTGAAGTTGACACTAGAACGCGCGGGATCACCGCTCACCGCGCGTCCCGCAGGGCCTGGCGCCTTAGCAAACCGCCGGTCAACTCACACCCGGAGAGATCCTGTTCATGGATCGAGGAGGAAAGCGAGAGAAGAGTTTCCCTATGTATCCCGCTTCTCTGCGCGGCTCCGATACTGAACTAGAGCCTCCGGACTGGGGTCTTGCCGTCGATTGCGTTCGGTACCAGGCGCGCCGAGAACTAACAGGGCGCCAAGCACATGGACGATGCAGCGGAGGCCATTGTTCCTGCATTTTGGCGCTCTGCTATTGCTCGGTCACTCATTAGTTTGGCACATCCGCGATTCCAGTGTCAAGGTAAAAACGGGCGATACGGCGGATTTTACCGGAAAAATTGCCGATGTTCGCATTAATGGGTAATTGCCCGCCGAATTATAGCATTTTACAACTATTTACTCTGCCTGCCTGTCGTTCAAGACGCTTGTATCGGCCATTTCGAGTGGAGAAATAGGAACAACGCTTCTTCTGACGCAGTCTTACTTGAGGCCTGGGTAATAAGGGCAAGTAACATCCAGCGGCAATAGAGACCACCGAAAAAACCGGACATACGCGTTAAAGGATAATCTTGTGGAGGTAGAAGGCAAATGTCACTCAAACGGATAGGAATCACCGCATTGGCGGTTTTGGCTCTGGCCCTGACGGGGATCGGCGCGCGGGCGCAGGTCGTGCTCTTGCCGGGCTACGGCAGTTATGGTGGCTACCTGCCTCTCGGCGGAGGATTGGGGTCTCCCTATGGCGCCTATAACCCGTTTTGGATGGGCTACGGCAACGCCGCCTACAACGGCTATCAGAATCTCTACGGATACCAGAATCCCTATGGGACCCAGAATCCCGATCTCTATAATGGACCGGCAGGATACGGCTATTACGGCCCCTACGATGTCAACGCGGCCGATGTTAACGGCGGCTACGGCTATTACGGCGGGTACAACCAGACTGCTATTCCGCGCACCAACGATTCCGTGATGGTGCGCAAACAGGCAAACAATAAGGTCTATATGAGCTGGCAGGGCGATCCGGCGATGGTCTCCAGCATCACCTTCGCCTTGCTGGACCGTAATGGAACGGTGTTGACGCAGCGAACGATCACCAGCCCCCCGGCGGAGATGACTTTCAAGCGGACGAGCCGGAGCGCCTATTCCCAGATCGTGATCCACTATATCAACGGCACGACCAACACGTTCGCGGCTCCTCTTTAGATCACAGGAAAATGAGAGCGAGCTTGCCCGGTTCTGCCGGGTAAGCTCGCTCTATTGCGCCTTGCTGCCTCAGATCGTCTTCCACGCGCAAGGAAGCGCCCGCGCGCCGAAGGATATCGCGGGCGTATTCGCGCTCCTGATCCGTCAGGGTCTCCTCTTCTTCGAGAATACGCAGCACGCTTTGTATCCACCGCTCCGAGGTTTCTACATAGTCATCCGGCGCCGGATCGGCATTGCCGGGGCTGGGGGGCATCTTGTCTCTCCGATCAGCCCGCCGACCCTTCGGGAAGGATCGGGAGCCAGGGGGTGATTTCGGGCTCCGCAAGCGGCTGGCGGGCCGTCGCGGGTTCCTGCGCTTGCGGCGCGGGCGTGGGAACCGTTGCCTCGGCGTCCTGCAAGGCCTGGATCAGGACGCCCAGGACCATTCCCATCTTCCCGAAGGGCGAGCCCTCGAACTGGTGCTCGGCCGCCTGCCGGCCTTGCTCGGCCTCCAGGATCTGGTAACGCGCGGCGCGCTCAGGCTCCTGAGCGCGCAGGGTCTGGTAGTGCTGGTCACACAGGTAGTCTTCCAACAAGGCATAGGGAGAACGCAGCGCCCACGTTGCGGGAGCGCCACACCCGATCACTTCACAATAGGGAGTGTCCATACTATCTTCCTTACCGGTATAGATCCAGGGGGTATCCCTTCGGGTGGTTCTGCAACGGTGGAATGCTCCCCTTAGAAGCTATTATGGAGAGTGGCGAAGCAAACTGGAGAGTAGTTTTGAGAAGCAGGCGAAGCCTTGATAGAAGCCTGATGCCTGCCGGCAAACCTCCTGATGCCGGTGTCCGACATAAAGGGAACCTCATTCAGTCTCAAAATGTCCTATCAGCAAAACATTCAGAGTCTCAGAGCCTGTACGTAAAGGCCGATAAGCTCACGAATATCAAAAGCTTTTCCGTCCGCAGGACGGTTGGCCGAAGGACCCTCAGACGGGTATTTCAATGCCCGGCTATACGGGTAATTCACGGCCCGGCTAAGAAGCCAGCAGGTTTCCGTACAGGCTCTCAGAAGGGAAAGGGCGATGCAACTGGAAGGCAAGGTGGCTTTGATCACGGGCGCGGGATCGGGGATCGGCAAAGCAGCCGCGCTCTTGCTGGCGAGGGAAGAGGAGGAGGTGCAGGGTACGGTCGCAGAGATCGAGCGCGCAGGCGGCAGAGCCCTCGCTTTACCGGCGGACGTCTCGCAGCCGGAGCCGATGCAGCGGGCAATCCAAAAGCTCGGAGATACGTGGGACCGCATCGACATCGTCTTCGCCAACGCGGGCATCAACGGCGTCTGGGCGCCACTGGACGAGCTGACGCCGGAAGAGTGGGACCGCACGCTCGACACCAACCTCAAAGGCACGTTCCTGACGGTCAAGTACGCCGTTCCCTACCTGAAGCGGCAGGGCGGCTCGGTGATCGTGACCTCCTCCGTCAACGGCACGCGCATCTTCAGCAGCACCGGCGCGACCGCCTACTCCTGTTCCAAAGCAGGTCAGGTCGCCTTCGCTAAAATGGTCGCGCTGGAGCTGGCCCGCCATCATATCCGGGTCAACGTCATCTGTCCGGGAAGCATCGAGACCAACATCGGCGAGAACACCGAGCAGCGCGATCTGGAGAAAGTCCGCATTCCGGTCGAGTATCCCCAGGGCGAACAGACGCTGACAGGCGGCAAGCCGGGCAGCCCCGACGACGTGGCGCAATTGGTCCTTTTCCTCGCTTCGGACGCCTCCAGGCACATCACCGGCACCGAAATCTGGATCGACGCGGGCGCATCGCTGCTCCGTGGATAGAGGCCTAATCCGTCAAGCCGGTGAGGGCGATACTCTTGACGATGGCGCGCTGGAAGAGCAGGAAGGCGATCAGGGCCGGGATCGTGCAGAGCACGCTGGCTGCCAGCGTCAGGCCATACTCCACGAAGTAGGAAGTCTGGAAGAGGGCGATCCCCATCGGCAGCGTGTACTTGTCCACCGAATCCAGGAAGACCAGCGGGCCGAGGAAATCATTCCAGGAGCCGATGAACGTAAAGATGCCCAATGTCGCCAGGGCCGCCTTCGAGAGCGGCAGCACGATGCGCCAGAAGATCCCGAAACGCCCGCATCCGTCCAGGGTCGCCGCCTCTTCGAGGTCTTTAGGGATACTGAGGAAGAACTGGTGCAGCAGAAAGACCCCGAACGCGCCCGCCCCGGCAGGAACGATGAGTGCCAGCGGCGTGTCCAGCCACCCCAACCTGTTGAGAATCAAATAGACCGGCACGAGCAGGATTTGACCCGGCACCATCAGGGTCCCGACGATCAGAGCAAACACCCAGCGCTTGCCCGGCAGATCCAGGCGGGCGAGCGCGTAGGCGGCCAGGGAGTCGACTGTCAGCACCAGCAGCGTGACCATCGAGGAGATGAAGACGCTGTTGGCGAACCAGCGAAAGATCGGGATCTCCTCCGGGCTGCTCAGGATCTGGCGGAAGTTGTCCAGCGTTGCGTGATGGGGCACGAGACCCTGGAACTTGATGATCTCCGAATCAGGCTTAAAGGCGGTCACGAAGAGGAAAAGGATAGGCAGCAGGAACAGGACCGCTCCCAGAGCCACGATACCCTCGACCAGCCCCCGCCGCAGCCATGACCCAGCTCGCATTGTTCGCTCCGTCTTTTTCACCCGTTCACCTGCTCGCCCGCCCATCCGTTCAGTCTTTAGCGTTCCCGCAGCAGCCGGACCTGCGCCAGGGAAAAGCCGGCGATGAGCGCGAACAACAGCCAGCTCATGGCGGCGGCGTATCCCATCCGGTAGTTGTTGAAAGCCGTCTCGTAGATATACTGCACCATCACGCGCGTGGAAAGCTCCGGCCCGCCCTGCGTGATCATAAAGGTCTGCCCGAAGACCTGGAAGGCGCCGATCACGTTCATGATGACCACGAAGACGAGCACCGGCCGCAAGAGCGGCAGCGTGATGTGCCGGAACCGCTGCCAGCCGTTGGCGCCATCGAGAGCGGCCGCCTCGTGATAGTGGCCGGGAATCTGCTGCAGCCCGGCCAGGAAGATCACCACCGGGCCCCCGACCGTCCACCAGAGAGTCATGAAGACGATGGAGCGCATCGCCCAGGTCGTGTCGGTCAGCCAGGGAACCTTGATTCCCAACGGAGCCAGCAGCGCGTTGAACAGGCCGAACTCGCTATTGAAGAACCAGCGCCACAGCAGACCCGCGACGGTGATCGTGATGAGGGTCGGCAGAAAATAGGCGGCGCGGTAGAACACCTGCCGCCGCTCCGGAACCGCCTCGATCCCGACCGCGATCAGCAACCCCAGCAGGACCGTCAACGGCACGGCCAGGACCACAAAGCGAAAGGTCGCGCCCAGCGCCTTCCAGAAGTAAGGGCTGCCCACTGCCTCCCGATAGTTATCGACACCGATGAAGCGCGCAGGAGCCGTCGAGAGCAGGTCCCAGCGAAAAAAGCTCAGCCCCAGCCCATAGAGCAGCGGCAGGACCAGAAACACCCCGAACAGGACCAGATACGGCAGCATGAACAGGTAGCCGGATAGCTCCGTGCGTGCCCGCCGGGCATGGAAATACCCGTCTGAGGGGCCTTCGGACGAAACGGCTTTTTTCATCCGGCCAGCCTTTCTCTCTCGATGATGGCGTTGACGTTGGCAGTGGCCGTGTCGAGCGCCTGCTGCGACGTGGCGCTGCCGCGCAGCGCCTTCTCGATGGCGGTGTTCAATTCGTCCTGAAACTCGAAGGTAAAGGAGACGCGTGGTAGGTAGCTCACGTAGGGGATCTGCCGGGCGAACGCCGACTGGATCGGCATGGCGTGAAAGCGGGCGGTGTCGCGCAGGCTCTTGCGCACCGGAATCTGCCCGCCGCCCGCCCAGTCCAGGCTGTTATCGGAAAGATAGCGGACGAACCGCCAGGCGGCCTGTAGCTCCGCGCCGTGCATGCCGGCGCGCAGGCAGAGGGTGTGCGAATTCGCCCAGACCGCCCGCTCGGACCCGATCTGCGGCACGGGCGCGCCGCCAAAGTCCAAATCCGTCTGCTTCTGCAGGTCGGCGAGCATGTAGATACCCTCGAACGCGGTCGCCACCTTGCCCTGCAGAAAACCGACCCAGGCGTCGAAGTCCTCCGGGGGCGGAGCGACCCGCTCGCGACGGATCAGATCCACGCAGAACTGGAGCGCCGCCACGTTGCGCGGATCGTTCATCATGCAGCGGCTCAAGTCGTCCGTGAAAAACGGCCCGCCGTACTGGCGCATCACCGTATAGACGTTAGAGCTGAGGTTGGTGAAGACAAAGCCCCACTGGTCCGGCCCGCCAGGAGGATGCCGGGTGAGCTTATGCAGCGCGTCCAGAAACCCGTCGCGGTCCGTGGGTGGGCTTACGATCCCGGCCTGACGGAACAGTTGGCGATTGAAGTACATGCCTAGGATATGCACGTCCAGGGGCACGCTGAAGTGACGGCCATCCACCTCGACCTCGCTCCAGACATTGGCATCGAAATCGTGGGTATTCAGCCCGTTCGGGCCGGAGATCAGATCGTCGACCGGGCGCAGGAAGCGCGCCTGGGCAAAGCGCAGGATGTTGCTGGCATGGATGACGAAGACCTCCGGCGCGCGTTGGTACAGTCCGGCCACAAACAGCTTCTTGTAATAGGTCGCCCAATCTGTCCGCTGCATGAGCACGTTCACGTCCGGGTTCTCCGCGTTGAACCGTTTGACGATATGCAGCATGGTCCGTCCATCCGGACCGGTGAAACCGTTCCAGAACCGGAGAGTCGTCTGCCGGGTGCCGTTCCGTCCGCAGCCCGGCGCCAGCAGCGCCGGCAGGGCCAGACCGGTAAGAAACGCGCGACGCGAGATGCTCATGCCGTTCCTTTCGCGGCCCTGCAAAGCAGGGATGCCGGGCCGCTTACAGCGTATACGTTCGTGTTCGACACAGGTTCCTTTTTTGCCTGGTCCCCATAAGAGGCAAGCAGGATTGACCGGGCGCTTTGAGGAAATGAGCAACGCGAAGGAAGAATTTAGGAAGGAAAACCAGCATGAGACGCTCGCGGGTTCTGCTCTGCTCGATGGATGGGGTGCGGCCGGATGCGATTCAGGCGGCGCACACGCCGGCGATAGATCGGCTGGCGCAGGAGGGGGCGGTGAGCTGGACGGCGCGCACGATCATGCCCTCCTGCACGCTGCCCTGCCATACCTCGATGCTGCGTGGAGTGGACACGCCGCGCCACGGCATCACCAGCAACACGTTCCAGCCGCTCGTGCGGCCGGTGCCCAGTCTCATCGAGGCCGCGCACGACCAGGGCCGCTGCACCGGCGCCTTCTACAACTGGGAAGAGCTGCGCGATCTGGCCGCGCCCGGCAAGCTGGATGTCTCCGTAATGAATTCCGATTGCAAGTCCCCGGAGGGCGACCGGCACATCGCCGATCTGGCGGTGAGCTACCTGAACCGCCTGGACCTGGAGCTGATCTTCCTCTACTTCGGTTGGCCGGACGAGTGCGGGCACCGCAACGGCTGGATGAGCGCGCCCTACCTGGACGCCATTTCCAACGCGGACGCCTGCCTGGGGCAGGTACTCGCCGCCGTCGAGCGGCTAGGACGCGCAGAGGAGACGACCACCCTGGTGGTAAGCGATCACGGCGGCCACGAGCGCACCCACGGCACGAACCAGGATGACGATATGCTCATTCCCTGGGTACTGCATGGCCCGAGCGTCCGGCCCGGTCACGCCATCCAGGAGCAGGTCTACATCTACGATACCTGCGTCACGCTGGCGCATCTCCTCGGCCTTACCCCCAGTCCCGAATGGGATGGCCGCGTCATTACCGAGGCCCTGCAGACCTGAATCCTTTCTCTAAAAGTGAAACCGCTATGGCTTATTTGCTGTAGGGTTGTTTAGAGAGGATTGCCAACTAAACAAAGGAGGACTTTATGTCGAACCTGATTGTCGACATCATTGGCTATATCATTGTCGCCCTGCCGGTCTACATCATTGCCAAGAAATCCGAGCATGAGTATGCCTGGCTGGCCTTCGTGCCCATTGCCAATCTCTGGCTGATGTGCGATATGGCGGATAAAGACTACTGGTGGCTTCTGTTATTTTGTCTCCCCATCGTCAACTTCATCGTCTACATCCTGGTCTGGATGGCGATTGCCGAGAACACCAATAAGCCGGCCTGGCTGGGACTGCTCATGGCGATTCCGGTCGTTTCACTGGTGGTCGCCTTCTACATGGCCCTGTACGAACCGAAACAAATCCGTTATTGATTCGATCGCGTCATCGCCAATTGTTGAAAAGCCGATGGAGGCGGACCCTGTTCGAGGCGCTCACGTATTACGGCGGCACACTGTTCCGGGCTAAGCGCCGAGGTGTCCACTTCCAGGTCATAGATGCCGGGGATATGCACCTCCTGCTGCCACCGGAGCACAGGCGGCGGTACCGGTGCATCGGCGGCAAGGCCCGCATCCCAGCCGGTGGCACGCCGCCGCTCCATGATGACCTCGATCGGGCAACGCACTCCCACAAATAAGACCGGTAAGCCGCTCAGCCGCCGCGCGCAGTCCGAAAGGATTCCACGAGGGATGGAATAAGCGTCATGGTGGTCGACATCCACCACGACATTCAGCCCCAGGCGGCTGTGCGCCGCGATAGATTCATACATAGCGGCATACAAAGTGGCAACAAGGGGCTCGAGGTCCGGACGCTCACCCCCCGGCCGAAGCCCGATGCCGGGGTGGTAGCGTTTGGGAGTCATCTGCATAAAGCGATCGACGCCCAGGTTCATCCATACTCCCTCGAACGTGTCCTGGACCACAGCAATGATGCTCGATTTCCCGGACCGCGGCGTACCGTTCAGAATAACGATCTGTCCGGGAGTCTCTGTTTGGGCCATGCGCTTCCCTCCTCTGTGGCACACGCACGTCATTGCCGAGGCGCTAAAAGATTGAGCAGTAGCTGCTGGGCGACCGCGTTGCCGGCCAGCTTTTCGCCGACGACAAGCTGGCAGAGCAGGAGCGTGCCTTTGCCGTCCGGAACGACCGCCAGCGCGGTATCCTGCAAGCCCAGGTCGCAATCGACGAGCGAGCGGACGCCCGATTTCGGCGTGACATACGCGTTTTTATACACCACCTCATCCGGGCCCCAGGTAAAGAAATCTTTGTGCTGTAACCCGCGCAGGGCCGGATCGTCGCTGTCGTTGTTGAAGGCGATCCGGCCGGTGTGGGTGGTCGTCTCCATCGGGATCGGCAAGGCTTTTCCGCTCAGGGGATGATTCTGCTCCAGCACGATCACCGTTCGCCCGTTCGCGGCGTAAGCAGCCAGCTTACTCGATCGGCTGGTAGGCAGGTCGAGGGCGTCCGGACCGACGATCAGGACCTTGCCGCCTGCAGGCAGCGTGTCCAGGCCGTGCAGGCTGGTGAAGGGGATGCCGCGCTCGCGCAGGAACGCGCGGACGGCGCCATTGGGATCGTAGACGAGCAGGCTTCGGGCGGTCAGGGAAGCCCGTTTTGCGGCCGGGTTCAGAATGGAGACCGCCTTCACGTCCTGGAACACCTGTTCGCCCCCTACCGAGAGCGTCAGCGTCAACTGGCCCTCCTGCCGCGAATCGACGTTCGGCATCGTGAGCGTGATATCGAACGTCTCCTTCGCGCCCGGCGCGACGTGATGCCCGGTGTTCTGCATGGCGATCTGCTTGCCGTTGACGCGCAGCGCCCAGGTGAACGAGATCGGATCGGCGGAGCGCGTATCGTTGAAGATTGTCAGCGTGCGGGGGACCTTCTGGCCGGAGCCGAAGGTCCAGTCCCACTGGCGGCAGAGCACGGCGCGAGGCGCGTAGGCCGTGGAATGATAGCCTCCGGAAACATCCTTGGGGCCAACGTACAGATCCCAGGCAGCAAAACCGGCCCACCGATACCCCTCCGCCAGCATATCCGCCACCGTACCGGCGGCGTGAGCGCGCGCATCGCCCTCGTGAAGCGCCTCCGGACCGCCGAACGCGGCGAGCAGGCCCGGATCGAGCGTGTGGACGTCGAAGTCCTTGCCGATAAAGCGGGGCAGCCTCTGGTCCCAGACCCAGCGTTCGTGCCCACCGCCCTCCGGGTTCGGCTGGTAGGCGAGCGCCGGATAGCGGCGGAAGTTGGCCGCGTCGAAGAGAGGGTGGTTGTCGTAGACGGGCTGATCGCCATCGGCGGAAGCCCCGCCGCCGTCGCTCAGGACCGGCCGCGTCGGATCGACCTTCAACACGGCCTGCGCCGTCTTGCGCTCCTCGGCTATAAACGGGGCCAGATGGGTCCGGGCCAGCTTCAGGACATTGGTGGACAGCCACTCGTTCTCCAGCGACCAGAGCATAATAGAGGGATGATTACGCTCCCCCTGAACCTGGGCGACCAGTTGGTCCCGCCAGTTGGCGATCAGGTCCATCTTGAGGTCCGATCTGGACTGCTTCTTCAGGTCGGGATCGGTCTCCAGCACGTTGTAGCCCGTTGCCGAGCCGTCGAGCATCCCCTGCCGGCGGACCACGACGCCGTTGCGGTCGAAGAGTTCGAGCGCGGCGTCCGGCGGCAGGCCCAGCCAATCGGGGCCGCCAAAGCGCGCCATCCGCTGATTCGTGTCCCGATAGGCGCCCAACCAGGAGTGCGGATCGGCAGTCAGCGTATCATCGGACCAGAGATGCATCACGACGCCGTTCAGCTTGAGGTTCTTGCCGTCGGTCGTCCACTCGCGAAAGCCGAAGGGCGTGTTCAGAAGATCGACCGGCTTGCCGTCCACGCGCACGATCGTGTGCAGCAGGTACCATTCCGGCGTATCGGGCCACCAGAGGCGTGGCGTCTGCCAGGGAATGCTGATCGTAAAGGTCTGCTCCGCGCCGGCCGCCAGGGTAAACGGCTGGACCGGCAGCGCCTTCTCGACGGCGTTGATCGCCGGATCCATCACCTGGCAGGCCACTTCGCCCGAAACTGCGTTCGGAGAGCTATTGTGCAGGGTGACGTCGACCGCCAGCAGCTTTTTAGAGACGGAGGGCCGGCAGAAGACGTCTTCGGTGTAGACCGGGCCGGCGACCACGAGTTGCGGCGTCGCCAGAATGCCGGACTGGAAGGCGCCCCAGATCGGATAGGCCAGGTCCTGCTGCTTCTGCTGTGTCGCCTCGAAGGGCAGATCGAGCTTGCGGCGCAGCTTCATGGGGTTTTTCGGATTGGCCGAGTAGCCGTACCAGGCATCGCGGAGGCCCACCCAGATCTCGTTGTCGCCGGGCTTGACGGCCTTCGTGACATCGATGGCGAAGCGGGCGTACGGGTTCTTGTCGAAGCCGCAGAGCGTGCCGTTGACGTAGACCGTGGTGTTGAGATCGTTCTGCGGGAAGACCAGGGAGAAGGAGCGTCCGGCGAGCGTGTCCGGCACGTGCACTTTCGTGCGATACCAGAGCCGGTGGGCGAGCAGCAGATCGGGCCGGAGCGTGTTCTTATCGCCCGGCACGGCGATGCCGGTCCAGATCGGGTTTTTCGGAAGCGCCGCGATGGGCGCGGCCGTCTCGCCGGGCGTCTGCTCGTCGTCCCGGCAGATTTGCCACAGGCCGTTCAGCGGCGCGACGGCGCGCTCGCCCGGCAAAAAGGCGAAAGGCAGGGAAAAGACCTTGTCGGCAGCCTCTTTGTCCTCCGGCGCGTTTCGTGCCTCGCCGGGCTTGTACTGCGCGTTGGGCGTAAACGCGCCGGCAGAGAGACAGAGCGCATCGGAAGCATAGAGAATGCGGGCCGCCTGGCCCTTCGCGTCCTTCGTGCGCGGTAGCTGGATGTCGAGCGTGTGCGCGCCGGGACTGAGCGTTTTTACGCCCATCTTCAGCCAGGCGATCTCCGTCTGGGCATCCAGCTCCATCAGGTCGGTGGTCAACTGGTCGGGCGGGACCGCGCTCCAGTCGCCGCCGTCCACTCGCCAGGAGAAGGGCGAGCGGTCGAACTCGTAGCCGACGCGGTTCCAGATTTCGTAGTCGCCAGCCTTCTTAATATCGAATTTATACTGAATGAGAACGCCCTCAGCCGGCGTCTCCTTCTCCACCTTATTTGCGTCGATGGCGATTTGCAGCCATTGCTGGCCGGAAAGGAACTCTTTGTGGCCCGGCCTCGTCACTGCGGGCTTGACATTGCAGGAGGCCGGCGCCTCGCCTTCCAGCCAGACGAAATCCTGAGCAAAGACCGCGCTGGAGAGGCAGAGAAGCGTTAGGCCCACAACGGCCTGCCCAAAGCTGCGTGGTAACCGCCGGACAAGCAAAGCAATGAAACGGCTCATAAAGAGGAACTGCTTTCCTGAGAAGAGTGTGTGGGTTCTTGAGGGAAGAGAGCCCGCGTGCCGCTTTTCGGCACTTTGAAAGGTACGGATCAGCCAGGAAGAGAGTTCCGGTCGAAAGGGCTTGCGGATCCTGACGAAAACGGGACCCTTTCCCTTGCAAAATAGGATCAACGCCTCATGTATGTAGGATTTTCTCCTTCGGGTGCGAAATAGAAGGCCGGAGCGTATCCAGGCTCCAGACAAAGGAGGACGCTTTCGCATGACCGCTCAGAGGATCACGCGAGGGACGGATATCATGGTCACGACCACCTTCGATCTGCCCGGCTTTGAAGTCGTGCGCTACCTCGGCGTCGTGCGCGGCATCACCGTCCGCACGCGCGGCATCGGGTATCAGATCGCGGCCGGGCTGCGCACCCTCGTCGGCGGACAGGTCGGCGCGTATGTCTCCATGTGCGAGCATGCCCGCAACGAGGCGATGGAATATATGCTGACCCATGCGCGGGAACGCGGCGCAAATGCCGTCATCGGGATGCGCTACGATGCCACCGAGCTGGGCCAGGGCATGACGGAGGTTCTGGCATATGGCACTGCCGTGATCGTCCAGCCCGCCGGCGTCGCTCCCGTGCCTTCGTCCGCAAGCGGGATGCCCTGACGGCTCTTTGCCGCCGGAACCCGCGCGATCAGGCGCCCTTGTAGCGTCCTCTGTTTGCGGAACCCTTCTTCCAGGGCGCTGTAGGGTCGCCCTGCGTTTCGATAGCCAACCATGCGCAAGACGAAAGGCGATTCATCTTCCCCACAAGACGGTCCGGACGCCGAGGAGCGTCAGGCGTTCGTCGCCGTCGCGCCGCTGTACGACGAGCTGATGAACGGCGTGCCGTATCGCCAGTGGATCGTCTATCTGCGCTCGCTCCTCGTGCAGTGGCGCGCCATCCCGCGCCGCGTCCTCGATCTGGCTTGCGGCACGGGCAACGTGACCGAATTGCTGGCCGAGGAGGGCTATGAAGTCACCGGAGTGGACATTGCTCCGGCCATGATCGCGGAGGCGCGGCGCAAGGCGGCGGAGAAGGACCTATCGATCGACTATTTCGTGCAGGACGCTGCAGAGCTTTCCCTGCCAGGGCGCCATTTCGATCTGTGCGTCAGCCTCTTCGACAGCCTCAACTACATCATCGACCCGGAACGGCTGGCGCGGGCGATCAAGCGCGTGGCCGCCCACCTCACCCCCGACGGCCTGTTCATCTTCGATCTCAACACCGAATTCGCCCTCCAGAACAAATTCTTCGACCAGGATAACCTCGATTCCGACGACCGCCTGCGCTACGATTGGGACAGCGCCTACTCCCCGCATACCCGCCTCTGCAGCGTCCACATGCGCTTCTGGTACCGGGACGACGACGGCCGGGAACGCGCCTTCGAGGAGGTCCACTGGCAGTACGCCTACCGCACCGAGGAGATTCTGGCGATGCTGCGCGCCGCCGGCTTCACGCAGATAGCCACCTACCAGGCCTATACCCTAAAACCCCCCGGTCCCCTCTCTGACCGCATCTTCTACGTCGCCCGCAAAAGCTGAGTGGAAACGAAGGCGAGATTATCGAGAGGACCCTTGTTTGAGGGCGATTCGTGCCGAGCGCGCTTTCGGTACGACAATAGAGAGCGTCATCGTATCCGCGCGATTTGAGGACGTCAGCACGAAAGCGAGGGGATGCGTGCTCCCTTTGTAGGTCCATGACGCGGACAGATTGGATGCCTGCGTTGCCGGAAGATCGATCGCCATCGGCAGGTCGCAATCGTTATAGTTGCTGAGCAGCGCCGAGGTAAAGCCGCCGGACCCGCCCGTCTCCGTCGAAGCGAACAGCCTCCAGGGCTGCAGCACTTTGACCGCGATATTGCCGCCATTCACCTCGCAGAGCAGATAGTGCTGAAAGCCCCCCTCCTCCGCAGGGGCGTCTGTAGGCGCGCCCGCCCCGCCGGAGACCCAATAGGTCACTCCGTCCTGCACGGACCTGTAAAACAGATGTTCGTGCCCACAGAACACGTTTCGCACGCCGTTTGCCACAAAAAGCCGGTGCAGCGCATCCCGGTTCTCGCTATTGGCAAAACCCTCCCTGGCCTCTTTCGGAAAGAGCGGGTGGTGCATGAAGACGACGATGTTCTTCGCCTGTCTGTTCGCGGCTAAATCCTGCTTGAGCCAGTCCATCTGTTCCGGGCCGATTCCGCCGGGGTGACCGACCTCCTCGGTATCGAGGGCGATCACGTGCGTATTACCGGCATCGAAGGAGCCGTACAGGCGCCCCATTTTGGCCGTGTAGAGATTCTCCATGTCGGGCCGGTCGTAGATCTCATGATTGCCGGGGGCGCAGAAGACCGGGGTGGCGGCGCGGGCGGCCTGGCCCAGGAAGGTATCGTACTCGGTCCCGGCCTCCTCCACCGGCTCTTCGGAGCCATAGATCGCGTCGCCTGTCCAGAGGACAAAAGTGGGCCGAAGCAGGTGGATTTCGGCAAAGATCTGGCCGGCGGTCGGCGGCATAGGCACGCCGCGCCCGGTCGAGCGATTGTCGCCCGCGACGACGAACGTGAAACGATCGGGATCGGAACGTGGCAGGGATTGCCGATCCGTCGCGCTGCCCGGCAGCGGCAGCAGGGGACGGGTCGAATCGGCGAGGCAAGGTCGGGAAAGAAGCGTGAGGCCAAGCAGGCACCAACTTATCCACTTCAATGTGTGTCGCTCCTGAAAAAAAGGGACCGTGAAAGAACGAGCGAGGGCCTGGATCAGCGCCCCCGCTCGCAACAGAGGAGAGGGAAGCGAAATCAATCCGCCGGGCGCTGCAGGCCGCCGGTGTTGCAGGAGCCGCCGATATCCCAGGCCCACGTCGGGCCGTCGCAGCCGGACTTATAGCCGATGGGCACATTGGCGGAATCGCCGGAGATAAACTTTACGTGGCCATCGACGTAGGCGATGGTGTCGCCGTTCTTGTGCCAGATCCGGTCGTCATCCAGGTCCCAGGGCGGATTGTAGCAGCGGAAAAAGCGCGTTTCCGCCGGACGGGCGAAAAACGAGAGGGTCATATCGCCCGGAGCGGTCGAAGTGCAGGTATCTCCCGGCGCGGGCGTGTAGGTGCCGTCCGGATTGATCGTGCCGCCGGAGCCGCAGAGGCCGGTCGGAATGGTGTAGCCCGTAATGGTCTTGACCGTGAAAGGATTGGAGAAGTTTTCGTGCGTAAACTTGTAAGAGCTGCCGTAGACCAAATCCAGATACTTGTTGGCGATCTGCCCGTATTGGCCAGAGTTGAGCACGATCGGCGGAGCGTCTGGGTTAGCGCCGGTCAGCTCGAAGCCCGCATCGTCCGGGCAGTGGAACACGCCGTGGTTCTTAACATAGGGCGCGATCTGGGCATGCACGCCTCTCTCCGGAAAGCCGGAAAGCTGGGAGGTGAGCGGGCCGATCAGGTATTTCGCCTTAAACCCGATCGGCATGGTCTCGTCATAGTCCTGGTCATACATCAGGATACTGAGGTCGAACTGCTTGAGATTGGAGACGCATGTAGCGATGCGGGCCTTCTCGCGGGCCTGCGCGAAGACGGGGAAGAGAATGGCTGCCAGGATCGCAATAATAGCGATTACGGCAAGCAGCTCAATAAGCGTAAATCCCCTTCCCATTCTTACGGTGTTGCGCATTCGTTATCCTCCTATGGGGGTGATGAGGTCGAGGTGGCCGCAGGGACAGGCCCGGCTCTCCAGCGTGAGAGAAGCATTCCGGCGCTGTCCGTAACGACCGCCCCTATGCTGGCAGGCAAACATTAAATGTAGATGAATCAGGCGTTAAATATTGGTTAAGAGAATCAAATTCTCGGCGGTCGTTATCCAAAATAAAGAAGGCTCCTGGCGTTCATATCAACCACCAGGAGCCTCTTTCTGGTTGCCGGTCTTGATACAAGCGCGGGAGCAGAGGGCGGCCTAATCCCCGCCAGATTGAGACGAGCTGGCGCTCCGGCTGCCGCTGTTGCCGGCAGAGGCGGGCGTCTGTTGTTGCGCTTGTTGATCGTCCAATTGTTCTCCCGACGGATGTTTTGGCGCTGACGCGGCCGGACTCGAGGCGGATTTACCGCAGCCGGTCATGCTCATGCCGATCAGGCAGGCCAGCGCGATGCCGGTGAGAAAGCGTACTCGCCGGAAGCTCATCCTACTGCAACCCCCAGAACAGCCAGGGCTGCGTCCAGGCCGGCTGCACGCCGGGATTGCCGGACATCACTTCATACTTGGGCCACGATACGCCGCCATACTGCGCGGCCGTCGGGCACAGGCCCAGGAAGGCATCGATCTTCATCCACTTGGAATGCCCGTCGGTATACGCCACGTTGAATCCATCGGCATGGGGCGCAAATTCCTTGTTCACCACGCCGTTGGGCTTCATGAGATTTTGCCAGTATTCGCGCGTCGCCAGCGGATAGGAGGTCTCTACCGCCTGATTCCAGGGCCAGTTATAGGCGCCAACGCCCGGATAGTTGGTCTCCATGAGCAGCATCTGCTGGGCCGGGTTGACCAGTCCCGCCAGGGTGCCGCCGGTCCAGGAGTTGCGGAACGCGCCGGCGCGAGTCAGGCTGCCATAGGTGTTGAGCGAGCCGGTCACCGCAAGATTCAGGCCATAGCCGGCTCCGAAGATTTCGGCGTTGTAGGTCCAGTTATAGTCGTCGCGAGTGCGACTCGGGCAGAACATGATCTGGTTGTTCTTGGTGTACGGCCAGGTCCAGTACCACCACTTATAGTGGTTGACCCGGTCTCCGTAGGGACCGCTGCATCCGATGGCTGTTGCCGGAGCGCCATCTAAAGCCTTGACGCCGCCATTGACGCAATCGTCGTTGCGCGGCCAGGTTTCATCGTAATCCTGCACATACATAAGGAGTCCCAGAGACTCCTGCTTCGTGTTGGACAGGCAAGAGATCTGCCGCGCTTTTTCACGGGCCTGGGAAAAGACGGGGAACAGGATGGCTGCCAGGATCGCGATAATGGCGATGACCACAAGCAGCTCGATCAGGGTAAAGCCTTGCTGACCTTTGTTTCTCACGGTGATCCTCCTGTAGAGTGATTTGGGTAAGGCCGTCTCGGTGCAGGCCGATGCTCTCCTTCTTGTGAGAAGTATCCGAACGCTGTCCCGAGAACCAGCTGTTATCATAACGGGCAAAGGTTAAAAACAGATAAAGAATCCATTAAATCTAGGCTATGTTTGGCAATCCTCGATCACGTAAGCCTGCCGAGCCGAATAGCGTATCAAAGTCACTGGCGATGATAGCTTCGGCCATGAAAGCGGCGCGGCAGATAGAGTTCCGGCATGTGTTCCGTCGGGTCCAGTTTCTCGCTTTCCACGATCATGACGGTCATGCTGGTCTCCGTTCCCGCTTCATACCATTCTCCTGCCGCCCAAAAAGCCGCCTGCCCGGCCGGCAGAGGTACCTGCTCGCCCTCTTCGTCGCAAACCCATCCTTCTCCCTGCACGATCAGAAACAGTTGGGACTGGAGGACACGGCGGTATCCATAGCGTCCGGCGGGGCCGAAATGCAGACAGCTTATCCGCGTGTCTCCGATCGTGGAAGCGATGCGGGAGACGATGACACGCGCGCTTCGCTCGCTAAAGAATCCCACCTCCGAGTCAAATCGCAGCAAGCGCATGGTTCTTTCCTCGTTTCTTCTCGGCAGAGAGACCGTCTGATAAGGGGCGGCCTCTGCGGATGACACCGCCTTCTTTCCGGCTACATCGGGCTGGAATGTACCGGTGAGGCGGTTTGCGCGTCAAAAAAGCGAGGCGGCAGCACAGGCAGAAGCTGTGTCGAATCTATCCGTACATTCTGTACGCAGAAGAGGGTCATGCCTGAGTCCGTTCCTGCTTCATAGCAGTCGCCGGTCTCGAAATAGACGGCCTGCCCGGCCTGCAAAGAGACTCGTAGTCCCTCTTCGCTGCGTATCCATCCCTCCCCCTCCACGATCAGCAACAGTTGGGGCAGGAGCACGCGGCGATACTCCAGGCGATCGTGGCTGCCGAAATGGAAGCAGCTTACCTCTGTCTGGCCGCTGCAGCAGGCAATTTCGGTCTCGACGACATTCCTACTCCGGCCGGCAGGCTGTCCTGTTTCGGCATCGAAACGCACCAGGCGCATATCGGGGCCTCGCTTGATGAGAAGTTGCAGAGCAGGGTCCAGTTTAGCGCAAATCGGTTAAAATCGTGCTAAGGGAATGTTAAATTTCCATGTTCCTACGGCGCCTTTGCAGCCACTCAGCCTGCTTAATACAGATTTAACAGTTTGTTAACTTCGGCTTAACATACCGGCGGTATCTTTCCCCTGCATATCCGGCTGGTATCGCGGGTATAGAGCGTAATTGGCAAGGCTGTTCCTAACGTAAACCAGGAGGATCGGACCGTGCAGAGGCACTACGGTATAGCAGCCTGCGTATTTCTTTCTCTGATCGCACTTCCTATGTCTGCCCAGGAAGTCGGCAAGGACGTGCCGCCCGGCCACTGGGCTTATCAGGCGGTCCAGGACTTAGCCAGCAAGGGTCTTATCAAAGGCTATCCTCCCGATGCCAACTTCCTGGGAAGACGCACCCTCACTCGCTATGAGATGGCTACCATCTTGCAAAGAGTGGTCGAGCGCATGGACGACCTGGTGAGCAAAGCCGCCAGCAAGGAGGAGGTGGATAAGCTTGCCAGCAGCCAGGCCGAGATAAGAGAGCTGGTCGATAGCTTCAAGACGGAGCTAACGGTCATCGGCACGGACATGGACAAGGTCAAAAGCGACTTAGCCAGCTTACAAGGGCAGGTAAGCGATCTCAATAGCCGGGTAGGCAGCT
>DASRCN010000126.1:0-83955 GCA_035653075.1 Chthonomonadaceae bacterium
AGGCCGCACAGGAAAGAAGCCTTCGATCCAGTGCCATTGGGCGTCCGAAAGATCGGTGGTATAGGCTTTGCGGGTCGGCATGAAAGCTTATTCCATGCCGACCACGCAAACTTTCCGAGTTTTCGGACAGGCTCTAAGACCGTTCTTATTTATGCTAAGTGTCGAGCTCGGTGTTTGCCTATTGTTCATTATCCTTGCCATCCGCGCCGGCAAGTGGCGTAAGAGGCCGCGTAGCGGTACGCAGGTTATAGATCCCTGCACGTCAGGGACTATCTAGGTCAGAGTTTTGCACAGAGCGCTTCTGAGGGGGCGAGGAGGCTTCGTTCTCTGCGGTTGACTCACCGCCCGTCTCCGGCGCATTTGCCTGTGCCAGGGTGGCGCCGGCATAGTAGTGGAGCAGGATGGTCCGGAAGTCCTCGTTATAGGGCGGGGCGGCCAGCGCCATCGCTCCTACCTGGCACAGACCCCGTCCGTGTCCCCAGCCGCGTCCCTCGAAGACGAAGGCGCCGCCGGCATCGCGCCGCACCGTAAACAGCGTGCTGCGCAGCGTATCGACGCCCAGCAGCATCCGCAACGTGTTGGCGCTGATCTCCCGCACGATCGGTGGCAGCGCACGCCTTGCAGCCTTCTCCGGCGTCTCCACGCTTTTCCCAGGAGCTTGCGGCGCGTCTGTACCCGACGGCCCCTGTGCGGGCGTCTCGTCCCCAGAGGCTATATCCGAAGCCAGATCACCGGGCGAATCGGAGGGCGGGGAAGACTCCGGCGTGTCGACGGAGTGTGGGCGGAAGGTCAGCTGAAGGCGGCGCGCCCGCCCGGAAATGTCCTTCTGTAAGACCGTGACGCTTTCCAGCGCGCCCAGGCCGCGCAGTGATGCGGACCGGCTTAGCACAGCCGTCAGCCGCTCCGGCGTATAGCTGCGCACCCACGGATGCTCGGCAGCGTGGGCCTCCGAATCGTCGATGGCGCGCGGGCAGTCGTCCGCATCGGCGCCGGGCGCGGTAAAGCCGCCGCAATCGGCGCTGAAGAAGGCGGCGATGGGCCGATCGTTTCGAGTCAGCACCAGGCCGGCAGTCTCGCGGACGGCGCGGTCAGTGGCAGGAGTCTCGCCGTCCACGCCCTTATAGACCTGGGAATCGGTCGTGTCGCGAACGTCGTAGCCGCTGGTCTTCCACTGTCCCAGGCAGTGCAGAACATAGGTGCGGGAGGCAACCGCCTGCGCTTTGAGCGCTTCCAGGGGCGCGCGACTGCCCATCTCGCAGGCGACCACGCCGCGCAGGTAGGACTCCAGCCTCACTTCATTGATGGCGCGCAGCCGCCGGCCCGCCATGCCGATCTCCAGGCAGCCTCGATAGCAGCTCAACCGCCGGCTGCCCGGCAGGCCTATGCCAAGCCGCGTCTCCTCGTCTGCACTCTGCAGCCGCCAGCACGTCCCCGGCGCCACTACGCCCAGGTCTTTGCCGCTCGCATCGAGAACACGCGCGCCCTGCTCGGTCGCCGTGAAGGTCCAGGGTCCCATTCCAGCAGCGCGCTCCTGCCCATCAGGTCCTATCAGGTGAGCGCCCGGGTCGGCGCTCAATACCAGCGCCTGCACGGCGGCGAAGCGCATCAGGCCCACGCACACGAAGGGCCTGTCTATGCGATAGCGAGCGTGATGGGAAGGATGGCCGGTCCGGTGCTCTGCAGCCAGAACGGCTTGCGGACTAAAGAGCAGAAGGAGAGGCAGGAAGAGCAGAAAGCGGGTGAGACGACAGCGTGGAACAGGCGGTTGGAAAAGAGGCACGGCATTCTCCTCGCGCAGTTTGAGAGCGAACTTATCGCCCGATTGTAACACAATGATTGACCGCAGGGCAAGAAATTTTTAGAGAAAATATCGAAATCGGTGACGAATCGGCTGTTTTCTTCCGTAGATAAAACGATTTGGCGCCGCTGGCTAAGCTGGATCCACGGGCCGATGGCCGCAATAGCCATTGCCGCCGCGGAATTCCGGAAGGCTTCTCTTCTTCCGTTGACAAACGCAGAAACGATGGTATAATAGCCGTGCGTGGCCGGAGGCGCCCGGTCCGTGCGTCTCGTTGCGCTTTGTCCCCGGATGGATCGTCTTCCTGCGGCTCTGCCCTTCCCGGTCATCCCAGGAAAACCAGTAAAGGGTAAATGGAAGACCGCTCTTCCATTTCGTACTTCCTTTCATTTACTCATTTACACGCATGCGGTCTGGCGGTTTTGGTAGGGAATGCTTCCATCGCCAACCGGCCATTTCCAACGGTATCTGCACCCGGTCCACAGGCCGGGTGAGGATCGCAATAATCTACGAACGCACGCTCGTAAACCCTAAGATGCCGTCCTTCGGGACGGAGGGAGGAACCCACACGCATGGCTACTGCGATCTCCATCCAGGGCCTCACCAAAAAGTACGTGGATGTCTGGCAGAAGCAAGAGGTTGTCGCCGTCAACAATCTCAACCTCGAAGTTCAAGAGGGCGAGATTTTCGGCTTCCTGGGCCGCAACGGCGCCGGAAAGACGACCACCATCAAGATGCTGCTCGGCCTGATCTTCCCCACTGCCGGTGACGCAACGATCCTGGGCAAGCCGATGGGCGACAACAACGTTAAAAAAGAGCTCGCCTATCTGCCGGAAGAGACCTACTTCTACGATTCGATGACGGGCTGGGACCTGCTGGATTTCTATGCCCGCCTGTTCCGCATCCCCGAGCCCGAGCGCCGCCGCCGCGTCAAGCTGGCGCTGGAGAAGGTGCGCCTGCAGCCCGAGGCGTGGAAGCGCAGTATCCGCGGCTACTCCAAGGGTATGCGCCAGCGCACCGGCATCGCCCAGGCGCTCATCAACGATCCCAAGCTGCTCTTCCTGGATGAGCCGACCTCCGGCCTCGATCCTATCGCCCACGCCGAGCTGCGCGACATCGTCGCCAGCCTCCGCCACGAAGGCAAGACCGTCTTCCTCTCCTCCCACCAGTTGGCCGATGTCGAGCTGATCTGTACCCGCGTGGCTATCATCCACCGCGGCAAGCTCTTGAAGACCGGCACGCTCAAGGAGCTTCTGGCCGGCGAGCATACCGAGATCGTCGTGCGTGGGGAGAGCCTCACCAACGGCACGGTCGGCAAGCTCAAGGCGGTCGCCCGCATCCTGGAAGGCGAGGGCACGGATACCCTGCGGCTCAGCTCCGACGACACCGAGAAGGTGGCGGCGGTGATCGATATGGTGCGCGGCGCCAAGGGCCATATTCTGGCCGTCACGCCGCACAAGCGCACCCTCGAAGATGTTTTCGTGGAGACCGTTCGAAAGGAGGACGGAGTTTAATTTATGGTCCCTCTAGCCATTGCTCGTCAGACCGTGCGGGAGGCCATGCGCCGCCGCGTGATGTGGGTCTTCCTCATCTGCGGCGTGTTCCTGATCGCGCTCGGCCCCGTGTTCGGATTCCTTAGCCCCCGCGATAGCCAGACCGTGCTGCGCAGCCTGGGCCTGGCGGCTATCCTGTTGGCCGGCCTTTTTATTACCATCGTCACCTGCATCTATCTGATCCCGACCGAGATCGAGCGGCGCACCATCTATACCGTGCTTTCCAAGCCGGTGCAGCGCTACGAGTTCGTTCTGGGCAAGTTCCTGGGCGGCTTTGCGACCGTCTTCATCAATATCGCTGCGATGGGCGTCGTCTTCCTGGTGATGATCTACTTCCAGGAGCACAAGATACCGCCGGAGATGTTCAAAGGCGTCTTGATGACCTTCTTCCAGATGTTCCTACTGGCGGCGCTGACCATCTTCTTCTCGACGTTTGCCACGCCGGTCGTCAACTTCTTCCTGTCGTTTGGTATCTTCCTGGTCGGCAATCTCAGCAGCGTCACCGAGTCGCTGACGACCAACCATAATCCGATCGTGCGCTTTGCGGGCGATACGATCCACTATCTGCTGCCCAACTTCGGCAACTTCAACATTCAGAACTCGATCATCCATCCGGTGACCGAGATCGCCAACGAGAACATCTTCATCCGCAACAATATCGTCTATGCCCTGATCTACTCCGCGGTGCTGCTGACGCTGGCTATTCTGATCTTCGACCGTCGGGAGGTGTAGGGCATGGAGAAAGTGAACAAACGCTATCCGCCCGACGCGGTCTCCCGCAGCCGGAAACTGGTTCCGGCGGTCGTGGTGCTGCTGGTGCTGGCGATCTTTTTCCAGGTCCTCATCGACCCGCAGGCCAAGGAGTATCATAAAGGCGAAGCCGGCCTCGCCGAGACCGGTACCGGTCTCAACAACGAGTTCCTGATCCTGCCGCTGCTGGGCTTTCGCGAGGCGGCGGCGGGGCTGCTGTGGGTGCGCGCCGATGAGTTCTTCCATAGCGGCGACTACGACGCCATCCTGCCGCTGGTCCGCCTGATCACCTGGCTCGATCCGCATGCGGACAACGTCTACGTGACGGGCGCCTGGCACCTGGATTATAACTTCACGGACACGCAGGAGCGCTCCGACCGGCGCTACATTCCGCCAGCCCAGGCCCTGCTGGATGAGGGGATCCGCAACAACCAGAACATTCCCGACATCAAGTTCGAGAAGGGCTGGCAGAACTACGACAAGATCAAGGACTATCCGGAGGCCGAGGCCGCCTTCAAGAGCGCCATCGCCGGTCCAAAGGGTGACGGCAGCGGCGTTCGCGGCACGGACGACTATCCGTATGCGGCGCCGATCAAGACCTGGCACATGCTGGCCCACACCTATGAGAAGGAAGGACGCATCCCCGAGGCGCTGGACGAGTGGCAGCAGGCCCTCAAGCACACCGCCGAGATTCTAAAGGCGTCGCCGCAGGACTATCCGGACAAGATGCTGTATTCGGCCGAGAAAAACAATTACAAGGAGATGCTGCAGCGCTATCACGACCGGTACACCACGACCGGACACGATCATAACATCAATCCGACGGCCTATCCGGCCGTGATGATGCCTCCGGCCGGCACCAAGAAGGTGGGGCCGTGGGACGTGGCCTTCCAGCCCAAGATCGAGGTCACCCGCCCGAAGGTGCTCAAGATCTCCGGAGCGTTCAACTCGGCGGATGGCGCGCGCATCGGCGTGCGCATCTCGGATTGGGACTATCAGGCCCGGCCGCTCACAGGCGCTATCAATCGCTTCGACGTCGATCAGAGCCAGACGATTCTGGTCGATTCGATCGCGGTGAAGAAGGCCCATTTCGAGCGCGAGATGGATATGAGCCAGGATCCGAAGATGTACAGCTTCAGCGCGCCGACCTATCGGATCATTCTCTACTACGATCCGCGCTCCACGGCGCCGTTCCTGCAGGACCGCTTCGGCTGGAATGGCGAGGGCATAACCAATGACAACCCGGACCGCGTTCGCGTGGACCAGCGTGATCGGATGTTCGGCACCAAGCTGATCGATGGGCAAGGTGGAACGGGCCCCATCTGGGACGGCCATACCGCTCCCTGGGGGCAGTTCGGCCAGCCGCCGCGTTTGATCATGGTGACCTATAAGGTCACCCGAGAGCAGATGCTGGGCCTGAAACCCATCACGGATAAGGACATCATCCCCAACGGCCCGGACATCCCGCTGAATGAGTAAGGGCTTACTCCTTACGGACGGACTGTAAGCGGAAGTTCGTGGCTCGCTCTCATCACTTTTCTTAAAGGGATGAGAGACGGCCAGCCGGGATACTTTGTGTAGAGACCGCCGAGAACAATAATCGTGTTCTCGGCGGTCATTTTCATGATTCGATGGGAATGAGCTACGGATAGAATGGAGAACAATTCCCGCTAATTTCCCGTCGGTAGAGCAGAGCAGGCGAGGGGAAGTTTTCTGTTCGCAGGGCGGTTGGCCTAACTCCTTAAGTTCCCCCTCTTCTTCGTAAGGAGCGGGGAGGGGTGCGGGGCCGTTACCCCGCACCGATGGCGATTGGACAGGGGTGAGGTCCGTCCGCAGGACGGTTGTCCGAAGGACCAAAAGACGGGTATTTCAATGCCCGGCTATACGGGTCGTTCACGGGACGGCAAACATGTTGGTTTAGCTGGGAGCTACAATTTATGGAAGAAAGTCAGGCGAGTGGGGCGCCGCTGAAGATCCCGGTGCGCGTGGGGACGATGGGATGGGGCTACGCCGATTGGGCGGGCGTTTTCTATCCGGAAGACGCGGCTCCGCGGGATTATATCCGCTTCTATGCGGACATTTTGGATACGGTCGAAATCGACTCGACCTTCTACGCGATCCCACGTGAGAATCAGGTCAAGCACTGGAGCAAGGTGACGCCGGACCATTTTGTCTTCTGTCCGAAGGTGCCGCGCATTGTCACGCATGAGCTACGCCTGGTGGACACCACGCCGGAGCTTACGACGTTTGTGCGCGTGATGGGCTTGCTTGGCTCCAAGCGTGGTCCCATGCTCCTGCAGATGCCACCGGACTTCACCCGCCACGAGCTGCCCACGCTGCAGGCGTTCCTGCCCACCCTGAAGGAACTGAATGATCCGACCGCGCGCTTCGCCATCGAATTCCGCCACCGCTCTATGGCCGGCGAGGACATCGCGGCGCTGCTGGCCGAGCACAACGTGGCCCTGGTCGCCGCCGACTATCCTCCCATGCCGAAGCGCCTGGAGCGGACCGCCGATTTCGCCTACGTCCGCCTTATCGGGCGGCACGGCGCCTTTAAGGAGCACCAAAATCTTCAGGCGGATCGCATGGAGGATTTGCAGCGTTGGGCCGAGGCGTTGCGTGCCCAGCAAGACCGCTTCACCGCCGCCTACGTGTTCTGCAACAACGACTACGAGGGCTATGGACCAGAAACTGCCAACCGCTTTAAGAAACTTTGCGGCCTGCCCACCAAATCCGCTTCCCCTGCTGCCCAGCCGACCCTATTCTAAGAGGTCTTTCCTAGCGAATCGCTTGAATTTCCTTGTCGTTCGGAAAGACTGCCTTTACCAGGCGGATCAATGGCAGCCGGCTGGCGTCCATGGGAATGTCGCCGCTCCCGTCTTTTAACGTAGGCGCGAAGACTTCTATGTTGTTGCATTGGAAGCAGGTAAGAACGTCGATGGCGCGTTTGCCGTTCCAGAGCCGGAAGGCAACGCCAGGCCGGAAACAGGCTTGAGCGAGGCTGTGGGGATTTTTAGGGACAAATAAAGCTTGAATCAGACGACTGGTGAACGTTTTGCCTTGCACCTTACCGGTCGCGAGAATTTTGTATCCCTGGATAGCCGGTGTACGATTCAACTGCATTGGCTCTATGCGAAATGTCTGTACCCGTGTCGCTCCTTTTATAAGGGCATCTGTTTTTGCATTCACGAGCCGAGAAGCAGGTGGGACGAGGACATGTCGCTGGGATTGCCAGCCGCTCAAGGCCAGAGATCCTATCATGATTGTAATGACTAACCACGGCGCTATACGACTCATATCCTCTTCTTTCGGTCTGACTCAAAAAATTCACGTCTCGTCATCCTGCTAGCAGAACAATCTCTGTTGTTGCAACCCGCTCTGCTGCATAAGCAAGCCTGGCTATAGTATACAACCTTCCAGGCGGGAACTTTTACCTTCGTTCGATCATACAACAAATACCATGCCCGCGCGCTCTGGAAAATCGGCGTTGGGTCTGGTAGACTATGTACTACCGATTGTGCGCAGAAGCGATGCGCCAGGAGGAGATGCGGTCGGATGGGTTTTAGCAGCATAGAAGAAGCCGTCGAGGAGATTCGCCAGGGCCGGATGGTCATCGTCGTGGACGATGAGGACCGGGAAAACGAGGGCGATTTCATCATGGCCGCCGAAAAGTGTACGCCGGAAGCCATGAATGTGATGATAAAGCACGGCAGCGGGTTCGTCTGCGTGCCGACCATCGCGAAGCGTCTAGCAGAATTGGAAATCCCCATGATGGTCGAGCGCAACTCCTCGCGCCTCGGCACGGCCATGACCGTCACCGTGGACGCCCGCGCGGGCACCACGACCGGCGTCTCCGCGCACGACCGCGCCACTACGGCCCGTCTCTTCGCCGATCCGAACGCCAAACCCGCCGACCTGACACGTCCCGGCCACATTGTCCCACTACGCGCCGAAGAGGGTGGTGTTTTGAAGCGCGCCGGCCACACCGAGGCCACAATAGACCTGTGCCGCCTCGCCGGACTCTATCCGGCGGGCGTGCTGGCCGAGGTGATGAACAAAGACGGCACGATGGCCCGCGTGCCGGACCTGACCAAGATCGCCAGGCGCTTCGGCATGAAGCTCATCACCATCGCCGATTTGATCAAGTACCGCCGCCGGACCGAGCGGCTGGTCACCCGCGTTGCGACCACGCGCCTGCCGACGGCGCGCTACGGCGAGTTCACCGTCCATGCCTACGAGGCCAGCGTCGAGCCGCACAACGTCGTCGCCCTGGTCAAAGGCGATGTTGCGGCCGATGGCTCGCCGCCGCTGGTGCGCGTCCACTCCTCCTGCGTCACTGGCGATCTGCTCGACTCGCTCAAGTGCGACTGCGGCAGCCAGTTGCACCTGGCGCTGCAGATGATCGCCGATGAGGGGCGCGGCGTGCTGATCTATCTGGAGCAGGAGGGGCGCGGCATCGGCCTGATCAATAAGCTGCGCGCCTATGAGCTGCAGGAGAAGGGCGCCGATACCGTGCAGGCCAACGAGATGCTCGGCTTTAAGCCCGATTTGAGGGATTATGGCGTCGGCGCGCAGGTCATGGTCGATTTGGGTCTCAAGAAGATCCGGTTTATGACCAACAACCCCATGAAGGTCGCGGGATTGGAAGGCTACGGGCTGGAGATCGTCGAGTGGGTCCCGCTGCGCGTTCCGCCCAATCCGTATAACCGCAAATATCTCAAGACGAAAGCTGAGAAGATGGGGCACGTATTCGGCCCTGAGGATCTGACACGGGAAGGGAAAGCGTTGGCGCGCAGCGAATTGACCGCTCTGGCCGCCGGGAAAGGGAAGACCGATGCCGGCTAAGACGCTGGAGGGCAAGCTGACGGCGGAGGGCCTAGCATTCGGCATCGTGATCAGCCGGTGGAACGAGGTCGTCACCCGCTCTCTGCTGGAGGGCGCGCTGGACGCGCTGCGGCGGCACGGCGCCGACGAGGGCCGCATCACCGTGGCCTGGGTGCCGGGCAGCTTCGAGATCCCGGTCGCGGCGAAGGCGCTGGCTGCCTCCGGCAAAGTCGACGCGGTCATTGCTCTCGGCTGCGTCATCCGTGGCGACACGACCCACTACGACCATATCGCCTCCGCCGTCACGAGCGGCCTGAGCCGGCTGGCCCTGGATACCGGCCTGCCCGTCACCTTCGGCGTGCTCACGGTCGAGAGCCTCGAACAGGCCCTCGAACGGGCCGGCAGCAAGGCCGGCAACAAGGGCGCCGAAGCCGCCCTGGCCGCTGTGGAGATGGCTAATCTGCTAAAACAAGTTGTCAGTTGCCAGTGAAAACCAGATTTTCTGATAACTGACAACTAGCAACTGACAACTGTATTCAAGGAGCAAGACAGAATGCGGTTACGCGGCGTTGCCAGCTCGGTATTTATCTTTAGTTTCGGCGTATTGATCGGCATGCTGCTGCTGCGGCATTCGCTGGTCGGGACGGTCGGGCTGACGGAGGCGCAGCGGCGCGCTCTGCAGATCCTCGACCAGCCGCCTGCCGTCCTGAGCATCGGCGACAACCGGATCGTCGCGGCCGTCAAGCGCATCGAGCCGGCGGTCGTCAATATCGATACCGTGAGCGCGGGCGGCATTCGCGATGACACCGGCATGCCCCTGTATGTGGATCCCAATCAGGAGATTCGGGGAAAAGGCTCCGGCGTGATCCTGACCCCGGACGGCTACATTATCACCTGCAACCACGTGATCGAAGGCGCCAACCGCATTCGCGTCACCCTGGCCGACGGCCACTGGTACTACGCGCATCTTATCGGCGGCGACGAGCAGAGCGACATCGCCGTCATCCGCATCGACGTCCCTAACCTCCCGGCCGCTACGCTCGGGGACTCCGACCGGCTGCAGGTAGGCGAGTGGGCGATCGCGATGGGCAATCCGCTCGGCCTGGGCTCGACCATCACCGTGGGCGTTATCTCCGCGCTCAACCGCCGCAACCTGCAGATCGACGATACGCACCGTTTGGATGGGGCCATCCAGACGGATGCCGCCATCAACCGGGGCAACTCCGGCGGCGCGCTCGCCAATATCAACGGCCAGATCATCGGCATCAACACCGCCATCCTCAGTCCCGGTCCCAGCGGCGGCAGCATCGGCCTGGGCTTTGCTATCCCAATCAATACGGTGCGCCGAGTGGCACGCGACCTGATCGCCCACGGCACAACCGCTTCTACGACCGTCCGGCTGCCCTGGCTCGGCATCGAATACGACCCGATCCAGCAGGATCAGGCCCAGGAACTCAACCTGCGGGCGGATAGCGGCGTGCTCGTCGATCACGTTCTGCCCGAAAGCCCCGCCGCCTTAGCCGGCGTGATGGATGGCGACATCCTGCTTGCCATCGACGGCGCGGCGATCCACTCGGTAATCGATGTCCGCGAGATCATTCGCCAGCACAAAGTCGGAGATGGGGTGATCCTGCGTATTCTGCGCCCTGGCGAGCTGCACGAGCGCCACATTCGCGTCACCCTTCGCGGGCGGCCGGACAACCTGACGTTGCCGCCCCATCCATAGGGTTACCGGTCCTATCCCGGCGCCAACCGGCCGCGCCGCCGGATATAATGGCGCCGCAGGAAGCCGCAAAAGCCGGCCGCCGTGCAGCCGGCAAGAGTCCACCCGACGAACTGGAAGCCGCCGAAAGTCAGAATCGCCTGCCAGGGATACGTAAATGTCTGCGTCAGGGTCCATGCGCCATAAATGAGCAGAATAGGGAAAAACAGCAGACCCATCGCGTGAACGGTCCCGCGTACAGGACGCTCTTTCGCCAGCAGACCGACACCGGCCCCGGCGACCAGCGGAAGCCATAAATCCAACCCCAAAAGCAACCCCCCACCAAAGTCGTAATTGATAAGCTGGCCGGTCAGAAACAGCATTATGCCGGAAAACAGGGTCAGGCCGCCGAAGATGGAGAGAGCCGTGCGTGTGGCGGCGCGTGTCGATTCCTGGAAGGTGGCTCGCTCCCACTCCCGCTTCCATTGACGCGATACCTGGCGCGCATCTCCCAGTTGACGTAGGGCGGCCTGAACCGCCTGCTCCGGAGAAGCGCCAATCTCCTGGTACGCGGCGATCAGAGCCTCCAGATGCGCGCGCATCTCCTTCTTAGGCTCGGCCTGCGCTTCTGCCGGCATCACCGCTGCCAGCGGCCGGAAGATCGCCTCCAGGTAGCCTTCCACTTGTGTTTGAACAAACGTGGCCTCAGGCGGCGGGGCTGGGATCGAGCCCATTTCTTGCTGAGGCTTGCTGTGTTCCAACATCGGTCGGTCCTCCGATCACTCGCTCGATGGCGGATGCAAATGTGTTCCAGCGCCGTTTGCGCTGCTCCAGGGCTGCCAGGCCTGCCGGCGTGATGGAATAGACTTTGCGCTCGCGCTCACGATCCTCTTTGCGCCACTCACTGGCGACCAGGCCCTCGCGCTCCAGCGCGTGCAGGGCTGGATAGAGCGTTCCTTCCTTGCACTGGAGGGCATTGCCGCTGCGCCGCTCGATCTCACGAGCGATGCGATAGCCGTGCAGAGGCGCATCCTGCAGAACCGCCAGTACGAGCGTGGGCGTATTGCCTTTTAGCAGTTCCCGTTCGTCCTCCAAGGTTGGCTCCTTCTCAACAGGTAAATCCCCTCCAGCATACCTCGGATTCCGATGCCTGTCAAGGAAAAAATATCCCCACTCTAAAGTATCTGCATGGGGATAGCTTTTCTCACTCCCTCGAAGACACCTGTGGCACTTTTATCGGCAAGCACTGAGTAACCCTCAGATTTGGTAAGGCAGAAACGCCGCGCTTCTCTTTCGGTACAATGGAAGTGCCATCTCACCATTGCCGAGGAGAATATGAAGCGTTCCTGCCATGACTATCATACCCTGCGCCAGCGTCTGACCTTTCTTGTGTCCGATGCCTCGGTGCCGCAAGCCAACAATCTGGCCCTGTTTGTCTTCGGACTGCTGGCTGCCTGGCATGTGCATCTGCCCAAGATCGCGCTCTCCTTGCCCGTGGGCGGCCTGCTCAAGAACAGCGTGCAACGCCTGGAGCGCTTCCTAAAGAACCCGGCGGTGCAGGCCAACGACTGGTATGCCGGCATCGCCCGCGCCCTGTTGGCCCGCTTTGCCGGAACCGAAATCGACCTGATCTTGGATGCCACCGATCTGGGAGATCGGCATCCGATGCTGTTTGTGGCCTTGCGCCACCGAGGACGCGCCTTTCCGATCCGGTGGCGGATGTTGCCCTCGGAGGGGTGTAGTGCCTCCACCGAACAAGAAGCCTTGCTGCGGGCGGTCGTGGATCTGGTACCGTCCGGTGTCCTGGTCACGCTGCTAGCGGACCGGGAGTATGGCAGTTGCGAGCTGATCCGCTTCTGTTTGCGACACGGCTGGCATTTCGTTTTTCGGCTCAAGAAGAACCGCTGGTGTCGGCTGCGCACGGGCCATGCGTTTCAGTTGTTCGAGTTGCCGCTGCGTCCGGGAACCGACTGGTGCGAAGACGGCATCACTCTGGAGGACGTGCCCGGACAGCGGTTCTCACTCTCCTGCGGTTGGAGTGAGCAGCATCCCGACGATGAACCCTGGTATCTACTTTCGGGCTTACCGGCGGGACGCCATATCCTGGCTCGTTATGGCGGTCGCTTCAGCATTGAGGAGATGTTCCGCGACTTCAAGGAGCAAGGTTTCCGTCTGGAGAAGACCCGGCTCCAGGATACCGAGCGCGTCTGCCGCCTGGTGCTGTGCGTCTGCATCGCCTACGTCTTCGCTCTGCTGCTGGGCGAAACGGTGGAAGCGCGGGGCATTCGTCGCTGGGTAGAGCATTCTACCAAGCGCCAGATCAGTCTGTTTCAGATGGGCCTGCGCTATCTCAAGCGTCTGCTCGTGCTGGGGCAGGACTGGACGGAACTGCTCATCCTCAGAATCTGAGGGTTAGTCAGCGGCAAGCATCTAAATGCAAGCTGTCAGGCAGCAACTTGCTTCTTATCGGCGGCTCGAACTGCATCCAGAAGCGCCCGAACATCCGGAGAGAGTTTTGGCTCTTCGTCGTTGACCCCATAGATGAAGTGAGCCAGGACGTTAAATTCGTGAACAGATAGATTCATTTTTTTTCGGAATCGCTCGCAATCGATTCCTTTTGCTTCCAGCAGGGAAGCAAAAGCGATTTCGGCCTCCGTCTGCTGCTTAATATGTTCGTAGTCTTCGGCAAATGTGGAGCTTTCAGCCTTTAGTTTGTTCAGATGTCTTTGCAAGTCATCCATGTCTAGCCCTCTTTCTCTTGCTCACGTTGGCGGATTTCTGCGATCCGATTCTCAGCCAGGGTTATATCCGTTGCCTTGAGCTTCTGGCTTTTCTTTATGATAGCATGAACGATAAAGATCCTCTGTTCAGTTCCCAGGAAATAGAACAGACGGAATTCTACACCTCCCCATTCTGGGCGAAGCTCCCAAAGATATCCTCTAACATGCCCGGTATAATTACGCGGCAATCTCGCCTCTCGCTCTCTAAGAAGCTCGATATAGGAGAGGCACTTGTTACGGGCTTTTTCGGGCAGACTGGCTAGAAACTGCTCGATTGGGCTATCCCCTTTAGGTGACGTGTAGTAATGGATTGTCCATGCCATCGAGAGTAATTAAGAACGTCGGCGGAAGACACGACCGATCCGTCCGAAGCTGTTGCGCATCCGGCCCCAGAGGGAGGTCGTCACGATGTCGTCGAAGATGGAGTAGAAGACAGGCGTCGCCAGCAGCGTCAGCAGCAGCGAGAGCGTCTGCCCGCCGATAACCGTGAAGCCGATCCCCTGGTTGGTCGCCGCGCCCGTGCCCCGCGAGATCACCAGCGGTATCATGCCCGCCACGAAGGCCATTGTGGTCATCAGGATGGGCCGCAGACGGTCGCGGTTCGCCTGGATGATCGCATCGTAGCGCTTCATGCCGTGCGCCCGCAACTGGTTGGTGTGGTCTACCTGCAGAATGCCGTTCTTCTTGACCACCCCGAACAGCACCAGCATGCCCAGCATCGTGAAGATATTGAGCGACTGGTTAAAGATCAGGATCGAGAACAGCGCGAACGGCACGGTCAGCGGCAGGGCCATCAGGATCGTGATGGGATGGACCCACGACTCGAACTGCGCCGCGAGGACCAGGTACATGAAGATGATCGCCAGCGCGAATGCCGTGAGGAAGGCCACGAAGGAGCGCACCAGCTCCCTGGACGTTCCGACCGGGCCGGAGGTGTAGCCGGGCGGCAGGCGCAGGTCCGCGATCATCTGGCCCAGCTTGGATTGGATCGCCTGCTGCGAGAAGCCGGGCAGGACGTTGCAGGAGACCACCAGGTTGCGCTTCCGGTCCAGCCGGTTGATCTGCGCGGGGCCGGTCCCGTTGGCGAAGGTCACGAACGAATCGAGCGGCACGCTGCCCTGCGTGACCGAGGGCACATTCATCTGGCTGATGACGCTCGGATCGCTGCGATAGGGCAGCTCGGCGCGCAGATGCACCTCGTATTGCTCCCCGTTCTCGTAGTAGTCGGTGACTTTGGCGCCGCCGACCATAATTCGCAGGGCGTTGGCGATGTCGGCGACGGAGACGCCCAGATCGGCGGCGCGCTGCCGGTCGATGTTGACCCCCAGTTCCGGCACGCCGGTGATCAGGGACGTGTCGGCGTCCACCACGCCCGGCACCTTCTTAAGCTGGGCCATAATGGTGTCGGAGTAGCTGGACAGCTTGTTCAGGTCCGGGCCGGCGATGAAGTAGTTGATGGTCGCCTGCGAGCCGGTCGAGAAGGCCGGCACCGGGCCGACGGAGCCGCGCAGGTTGCCGTATTTGGGCAGGATCGTGTTGCGGGCCATCTGCATCACGTCCTGTTGCGAGAGGGTAGGGCGCTTCTCGACGTCGATCATTTTGACGTAGATGCTCGCCAGGTTGGGGGTCTGCTGGGCGTTGTTGCCGATGGTCAGCAGCGTGTAGGAGACGCCGGGCAGATGGCTCGTGTCGTTCGCGATGCGGCGGGCCAGCGCCTGGGTCGCCGCCAGGCTGGTGCCTTCCGCCGCGCGCACGGTGATCTGGAATTCCGACTGATCGTCGTCGGGCAGGAAGTTCTTGTTGACGGCCTGGCCCATCGGTCCCATGCTGAACAGCGCTCCGAGGCTGGCCAGCACGATGACCCAGCGATGCCGCATGGAGAACTTGAGAAGGGCCGTATAGACCGCATCGATCGGCTTGAAGAAGCCGGTCTGCTTGGAGGAGGCGTGCGCCGACGTGTCGGCGGCTTCCGCCCGTCCCGCCGCTTCTTTCGGCAGGCCGATAGGCATTCCTTCCGGCGTCTCCGGGCCTTCTTCCGTTGTCGGGCGTGGTGGCTTGATCCACCGCGAGGAGAGCATCGGGGTCAGCGTGAAGGAGACGATCAGCGAGACCGCAATGGCGAAGGCCATCGTCAGGCCGAACGAGTTCATGAAGCGCCCGACGATGCCCGTCATAAACGCCACCGGCAGGAAGACGGTGATCAGAGACAGAGTCGTGGCCAGCACGGCGAGGCCGATCTCGCGCGTGGCCGCGATGGACGCCTCGAACGGATTCATCCGCTTCTCTTCGATGAAGCGGTAGATGTTTTCCAGCACGACGATGGCGTCGTCGATGACGATACCTACCGAGAGAGTCAGGGCCAGCAGGGTCAGGCTGTTGAGCGTAAAGCCCATGATGTACATCAGGGCGAAGGTACTGATGATGGAGGCGGGGATCGCGATGCCGGCAATGATGGTGGTGCGCAGGTTCCACAAGAACAGCAGCACGACCAGCGCCGCCAGGATGCTGCCGAGCAGCAGGTGCTCCTTGACCGCATTGGTGGAGGCGATAATGTAGCGTGACTGATCGCGGCCGATCACCAGGCGCGCACCGGGCGGCAGGATCTTCTGGATCTCGCTCAGGCGCGCTTTGACGGCGTTCACCGTCTCGACCGTGTTCTGCCCGGACTGCTTCCGAATCGAGAGCAGCACCGTTGGCTTGCCGCCCATCTCGGCGACGGTCTTGGCCTCCTCCATGCCGTCTTCCACGCGGGCGACGTCGGAGACGTGGATGGGCGCGCCGTTCCGCATGGCGATGATAATCGCGCCGAACTGCTGGGGCGTCTGCACGCGGCCGTGCGTTCTTAAGGTCAGCTCGCGGGCACCCTGGTCTACCTGGCCGCCGGGCACCTGGATATTCTGGTTGGCGAGGGCATTCTGGACATCCGTGGCCGTCAGATTCAGAGCGCGCAAACGTCCCGGATCGAGCCAGATGTTGATCTGGCGGGCGCGCCCGCCGACGATGGTCACCTGGCCGACGCCGCCGATGCTTTCGATCTGGCGGCGCAACACCTTGTCCGCGAACTCGGTCGTGTCCCGGATGCTGCCGGGCGAGGAGAGGGCAATATCGAGGATCGGCGCGGCGTCCGGGTCCACCTTGTCCACGACCGGCGGCTTGATGTCCACCGGCAGATTGGGCAGCGCCTGGTTGACCCGGCCCTGCACTTCCTGCTGGGCGATGTTGATGTCTTTTTCCAACTGGAAGGTGACGATCACCTGCCCGACGCCCTCATAGGAGGTGGACGTCAACTGGTCGATGCCGCTGACGGTGTTGACCGCCTCCTCGATCTTGTCCACCACGTCGGTCTCGATCTCTTCCGGGGAAGCGCCGTCCTCCCGTACCGTCACGGTGACGACCGGGAAGTCCACCTTGGGAAAGAGGTCTACGCCCAGCCGGGTATAGCCGAACGCGCCGACCACGACCAGGATCAGGATGATCACAGTCGCAAATACGGGACGCCGTACGCAGATATTCGCTAACCATTGCATTGCCGGAAGTTCCTAGCGCCCTCATCCCCTAACCCCCTCTCCCGCAGCGTGGAAGAGGGGGATTTTAGGAAAGAGGACAGCCGTCCTGGCGGACGGGAAAGCTGGAGGCAAAAAATCGAGGGCCGGCAGTGGCCTCAGAATTTTGGCAGCCAGGAGTTTAATGGACGAGGGCGACAGGCCCTTGATGAGAGTATACCAGAGAGACAGATAAAAATATGACCCCCGGTCAGAATTTTAATATTGCGTTATAGCGAGAGGGAAATTAGAGATGCGGGATCGAGGCGGACGATCCGCCGAGCAGCGGGCTCTGCTCCACCTTGCGGCGGGCTGCGTCCCATTCCTCTTTGCTAATGGTGCCGCCGGTGCGCAGATGAATGCGGCCCTGCGCGTCTACGGAGCCGGGTGGCGGCAGGCCCAGCCGCTGATTGGCCCGTTCCACGGCATGCTGCGCTTCCGAGGTAAGCGGATCGACTGCCGGCGCCTCTGCCGGACCGGACAGCCCGACCGGCCCGGCCGGCGGCATCGGCGGTGGCAGGAGGGTGTGTGGCTCGTTTGCCTGCCGCGCATGGATGGCGGAGAATAAGACCACACAGAAGACCAGCAAGGCGGTCCCGCCCAGCAAAATCTCTTTCAGGAGAGGCGTCTGTGCGCGCGGCGCCGCCGTAAAAGAAGTCTCCGGCGCCGCTGCCGGAGAGGAGGGCGATGACGCTGGGAACTGCGTCCGGTATTGCCGGCCGCACTGAGAGCAGAAGCGCGCTTCCAGGGGCGCCGGCGTCTGGCATCGGGGACAGACCTTATGCGGCATCGTCATCGCCAAACCTCCTCCAATCTTTCTTATTTTGACGCAGTAGAGGTCATGTTGGGTTTCGTCGATCCGCGAGCCAGGCCCAGCACGTAACGGATGCCGCCCAGGATGTGCTCTTGATACAGCGGATCGCGCCAGACCTCCTGCCGATGTCCCAGGATCGTGTAGAAGACCCGCCCATGGCCGTATGGCTTCACCCAGGAGACTAGATGGATGCCGGGTTTATTGGCGTCCGCGCTGCCGTCGTTCGGATGGTGGTCGAGGTAGAGCAGGACGTGCAGCCGGGAAGGATCGTTGTTTTTAAGAATATAGATCTCGTCGAACACTTTCCAGATGTGATCCTGGGCTTCCGTATGCTCGTGCAGGTTCACTGTCTCCGGGTGAGGGCCTGCGCCCGCCCGGACGAGGGGCCGGGTCTCCGGGGCATTTGGGTCGAGGATATGCGCGTCGATGGCCGTCTGACTGTGATGGGTCTCGAACTCCCCGCCCAGCATCTCTATGTAGGCGGAAACACCGCCATTCTGGCCCGGCCAGGTGTGGAACGTATCGCTACCCGAATGCATGGCGGCGAAACCGTGCCCCGCTTTGATATAGTCCAGAAAGCCCTGCGGATCCGGAAGCGGCAGCACGCCCGTCGTATTGGCGAAGATGACCGCGTCGTAGCGGCTGAGCGCCGCCGGAGTCATCTTCTCCTGCATCTCGGCATCGGTGCGGACGAAATCCGTGTCCCAGTCGCCCGTCTTGTTGCCGAGCATCTCGATGGTCTGCTCCGCGACGGGAATGCTGTCGTGCCGAAAGCCTTTGGTCACGGTCACGACGAGCAGGTGCTTTTTGGCGCGGCCTTGGGCAGGTCGCGCCGCGTTCGGCGCCGTCAGTGTTGCGGCGAGCATGAGCATCACTCCTATCCATCCTGTACGAAATAGCATACGTCTCCCCTTAGCGTTGATGAATCAGTTTACCCGTTCGCATGTTGTAGAAGACACGGGCGGGATGATCGCCGTGATAGATGCGTCTGCCATCGAGATAGACGGCAAAGCCGCGGAAGCCGGGAGCGACATGTCCGCCGCGCGCATCGTAAGCGATAGAAACGTCGTGACCCTGGTAGGCCTGACCGTCCAGAACGAAGTAGCTCCACGCTCCTTGTGGCAGCAGCGGATCGATCTCCAGAATGTCGTCCGAGCGAGGGACCAGGCCCAGCAGGCCGCTGATGAGCGGGTCCACCCAGAGGGAATGGTTGTAGTCGCGTTGGTCCGTCTTCCAGCGACCGGTATCGCCATCGTAGAACTCGCCGGTCCAGGGAGTGCGGAGGTCCTGGTTTTTGAACTGGGCGCGGGTGTAGGAGGTGAACAGCGCGAGCAGTTGCTGGCGGGTCAGCGCGCAGGGAGCGTAGTCGCGCAGGACGTTTGCCATGGCCGTCAACACCAGGCTGTTGGCGTGCGGCCAGGTGGGGCCATTCCACATGCAGCCGCTTCCGCCGGGGCCGATGGGCCAGCCGTGCTGCGAGTAGGCCGGGCAGTCCATCGCGGTGGAGGCGAGCGGCCAGGGCGTCCAGAAGAGGGCCGGATCGAGCACGACCGACCACGCCGCCTCGTAGCCCTGGTGCGCCGGCGGCAACTCGAACGTGAATGGATAGAGGCCGACGATCTCTTTGGCCGGGGAGGGGACATCGTCACTGGCGCGCAGGGAGTGGAACCAGTGCGTGGCCGGGTCCCACATCTTGGCCAGCACCGCGTCGCGCGTCTCGTCCGCCAGCCGCTGCATCTGGTCTGCGTCTCTGTTGCGGCCCAACTCGCGGTAGATTTTTGCCACCGCCTGCGCGTTGCCGAAGTTGTAGGCTGTCAGATCCACCCGCCGCAGATGCGTCTCATCGCCGGGCTGATCGGTGTGATAGCCCGCGAAGGCGAAGAACGACGGCTGCCACTCCATGCCGGTCCACCAGTGGCTGTCCACCACCAGCAGCGGGCTATTTCCCCAGCCGTAGACCCGGCGCCAGCCTTCCACGTTGCGGGCCAGCGTATCGGCGATGCGAGCGAGCGCGGCCTTATCCGGATGAACGAGGTAAGCATCCCAGGCGGACGCCGTGATCCAGTCGGTATACTGCCCGCCCTGCTGGCCTTTCGGGGTGACGTGGCTGGGATAGATGCCGTCCGGGCGGGGATTGTCCGTCCAGGTTTCCAGATGGCCCCAGGTGTAAGAGGGATCGCGCAGCCAGCGCGACTCGCGAATCTGATGACCGGCGCCATAACTGATAACATTCGCGTACCAGTCGGAAGTCCAGCGGCCTTCCGAGAAGGTCTTATGCCGCAGCGCGCCGAGCCGCGGGTCCATGCTGTTTTTCTTGAGGTTATACAGGCGATGGTAGTAGAGTTTGGCGACGTAGGGATCGTTGCAGGTAAAGTAGGCCGCATTATGATCGAACCAGCCCTGATAGGCGGCGATCTGATGCGCAAGCGGGTCGGGATCGGCCAGCGTGGTACGCAGGCGCGCTTCCGCCTTCTCCGGCGTGGCGGCGACGGCGCAGGCGAAGGTAAAGGTCTTTGTCTCTCCTGGCTTCAGGTTTCCGGTAAAGGTGGTACGGCGCGCATGACCGTCCGTGCCCGCCGCCGCCAGGAAGAGCGGAAAGCCCTCTATAGCGTGCTGACCGGTGTAGCCGTTTTGAGCCGCCTTCAGCGGCGAGTCCATGCGGACCGAGAACGGCTGGACCGCCGGCACGGGATTGGTCACCGTCAGGCGCGACACCAGCACGTCGTCCGCCGTGATCCACTTGTCCCCGCTAATCTTGAGCCTGGCAGCAGCGGGTTTGCCTGGGTTCGGCGGCTCTGCCGTGAAGTGCGGATCGAAGCCATAGAGACCGGTATAGAGGTGGTCGCCCCGGTTGCGAAAGTTCAGGCGCACCAACTCGGCGCGTTGCGGTCGACTTCCAGTAAATTGAATCGTATTTCTTCCAGGCTTCGGCGTGAACGGCTGTACGGTGACTTCTTGCCAGGCGCCGTTTCGGAACACCGCCACTGTGACGTGCTCCGGCGGAGCGCATCCGCCTTGCGGCTGATCGTCGTAGAAGTAGACGTCCAGTCCCGTCAGACGGCGCGGGCGACCGAAATCCACCGCATACCAGTCCTCGCGATGGCCGCTGCTCCAGCAGGTCCAGCGCTTTTCCGGACTGAACGGCTTTGTCAGCGGATTGTCCACCCGATCGATGGTGAACGTGGAGGAGGCCGAGGCCGACAGGGACGAGCCGGGCGCGCCGATCATATGGACGTGGCTCGGCATGTATTGCGCCTGCTGGACGACGTAATTCGTTTCGCCACTGCGCACGGCCAGATCGAAAGCGTTCAGGTTGGTGATGTAGATTAACTGGACGCCGTCGTGGAAGGCCCAGCCCTGCGGGCTAGTCGCCCAGACCCGTGCTCCCGATGAGCCGAATGGCACCTCACTATCGTAGGACCTTGCCAGAATCGTATCGATCGAAAAGCGGCTTTGTGCGAAAACGCGGTGCGGAAGCGGCCTATTTCCCTGAGGCGAGAAAAGCAGCGCCGATGTTAACGCTAGCGGAAGCCAGTAAAAGTTCATAGTGTCTCTTTCTCATTGATCCTGCAGCCTGGCTTCGAGTAGGTGCCGGACACGGTCAAACTCCCGGTCCTCTCCTTTCACTTGGTACGGATCATATTCGGCGATGGCGATCCATTGCCCTCTCTGGTCGGGCCGCACCCAGCCCTCGTCATCGTCGATCAAGATCACTTCCTCCGGGCGAGCATCCGTTATATACATCAGGACTTTATACTTCCCCTCCCACTCGACTCCAGATCCAGGGCAAGAACACATATTTTCATGTTTCCTTCTATGGCATGCATTATCAGGGAAAGCTTACTCTTTAACCCCGGCTTGCTCTCTGAGCCATTTAATTTTTTCAGAATTGCCGGTGCGTTCGTAATGTTGTTGTAGTGTCTGCAAAACTTGTTGATAGCCTTCGGACCGGAAGGTAAGATGCATGGTGAAAACGGCTAATTCGAGAACGCGCGCCCAGCAGTGTGTCGTGTCGTCAACTATTCCGCGCAGAGCCGCCTCGAAGGGAAAGGTGTCATCAAGCATGCGTATTAAAAAGGACCAGTGCTCGTTTGCCGGTTCGGCGTCGCCGACGGGCGTCGCTGAGTGCGTAAAAGCTCTCTGTAGCAGGTCATAATGGCTCAAATACATTTCGACGGCGTGACGCGCCATTTCCATATCCCCAAAAAGAGCCGCACTGTCCGCCAGATGAGAAAGCGCCCGATGAAAAGCTATCGTGCCCATCGCGCAGTATTCAGCATAAGCCCAGGCGTAACTCAGCCCCGCTTCGTGATCCCGTTTCGCATGATACATCCGAGAGCGCTCGTGCAGGACAACAAACTCTTCATAGTCCGGATAGAAGGGCGCCTGCCAATCAGGGTCAAGGACTTTGGCCAGCCGGTCCCTGCGCCGCTGGAGAAGTTCGCGGTAGGAAGAGGCTTGCGGAAGCGTCTGCGATTTCTTAAGCACCTGATCGATTTTGGCGAATATCGCCTGAGGATCTCCAGATCGTTCGGCTTCATGCATTTCTGCCAGCAAGGGTTCGACCGGTTCTGGCGGTTGCCACACTGGTTCTGGCGGGCTCTGGACAGGTTTTTCTTCTCCGCCCAAGCGTTTGTACAGCTTTTTTCCTACGCGTCGAAGGAGCGCCCTGTGCTCCCTGGTCAGCGAATCGGGATTTTCCAGCGCCCGCGCGATCTTATCGAGCGCGCGATAGTGTCTGCCGATCTTATAGGTCGCCACAATATCATCGACAATCTGCCAGGAGGATAGCGGCTGTTTCTCTTCCATGGTCGTTCTTTCAGCGATATTCAGGTGGAGAAATGCCCAGTTGCTCCATTAGTACCGTTAAGGAAGTGTGCCGAAGCCGCGCCAGTTCGACCAGGCACTGCACCCGATGAGCCTGTATGCGCTCGACCTGATCCGTCAATTCCAATAATTCGTTATACTCTTCCGACGTCAGGACTTCCGCCCGGCGCCTGGCGATCAGTACTTCGTATCGCTGTTTTAATGCGTCGGGTATATCCGCGTTGATCTGTTGTAGCAGTTCTTCTTCCATAAGCACCAAGCTGGGTCACCCTCACCCCAGTGAGCGAAGCGAATGGTTTAGGGAAGGGATAGGCGTAGCAGCGGGTGGGATTAGGTAGCTACGGCAGCATGGGCGGGTCGAAGCTGCGCAGGGCGTTGACCAGCTCGCGCACGGAGTCGGCGGAGCGGTGCAGGGCCGCTTTCTCCTCCGCCGTCAGCGGCACGGAGACGATCTCCTCCACGCCCCCAGCACCCAGCTTGGCGGGCAGGCCCAGGTAGAGCTCGCGGACCCCGTAGCCGCCCGCGTCGTTGCCCGTGTAGACCGCGCAGGGCAGGATGCGCTTGCGGTCGTTGAGGACGGCATCAATCATCTGGGCGAGCGCGGCGGAGGGCGCGTAGAAGGCACTGCCGGTCTTCAAGAGGGAGACGATCTCGCCGCCGCCTTTGCGCGCCCGCTCCACAATCGACTCCAGGCGCTCGGCCGGGACCAGATTGCGAATCGGGATGCCGCCGACATTGGTGCTGTCCACCAGCGGGACCATATCGTCCCCATGCCCGCCCAGCACGTAGGCGTTCACGTCGGTCACGCTCACGTTCAGCTCCATCGCCAGAAAAGCCCGGAAGCGGGCCGTGTCCAGGATGCCCGCCTGCCCGAAAACGCGCTCCGGCGGGAAGCGGCTCTCGTGGAGGGCGATATGGCACATGGCATCAAGCGGATTGGTGAGCAGCATCAGGATGGCGTTCGGCGAGCGCTCCACGGCGGCGCGCGTGACGTCCCGCACGATGCCCGCGTTCACCTTGAGCAGGTCGTCCCGGCTCATGCCGGGCTTGCGCGGCAGGCCGCTGGTGATGACGACGATGTCGCTGTCGGCCGTCTCCTCCCAGCCGTTGGTCCCGACGATATGCGCGTCCGAGCCGACGACCGGCATGGCCTCCAGCAGATCGAGCGCCTTGCCCTGCGGCATCCCCTCGACGATGTCGAACAGCACGATATCGACATTGCCGCGCTCGGCCAGCCAGTGCGCCAGAGTCGCGCCCGTCTGCCCGGCTCCGGCAATGGTGATCTTCTTTCGCATGGGTATCCTTCTTCCTGAAAACGTCTTCCTGTCACATTCTCCGGGAGCGCGATGGACGAAAGTCCTTCGCTGTGAGGCGCTTCCGCGCCGGGTGTCCTGCGGACACAATGTCTTAACGCATAAAGGCTGCCGCTACCGGCAAAGACAGGTCCGGAAAGACGGCGGAGCGCAGCGTCTCTTCCCAACCAAAAACGGCGACCACCTCACGCTGCTTGGCGTGCAGGCGCACCGCTTCGATCGTCTCCGCCTCCGGATCGACGATCCAGCACTCCTGCACGCCGATCGTGCCGTAGTCATCCATCTTTCCCTCGCGGATGCGCCGCGTCTCGCTTTACTGCTGCATCTTCCGGATAATGGCATCGGCCATTTCGGACGTGCCGACGGCGGTCGGATCGTTGCGGTCGGGCTTCATATCGTAGGTGACGTCCTTGCCTTCCGCGATGACGGCGGCGACGGCCCGCTCCAGCCGGTCGGCGGCCTCGGTCTCCTTCAGGTAGCGCAGCATCAGCATGCCCGACAGGATCAGCGCCGTCGGATTGACCTTGTTCTGGCCCTTGTAGCGAGGCGCGGAGCCGTGCGTCGGCTCGAACAGAGCGGCCTCATCGCCGATGTTGGCGCCCGGCGCCACGCCGAGCCCGCCGACCAGCCCGGCGCACAGGTCCGAGAGGATGTCGCCGTAGAGGTTGGGCAGCACCAGCACGTCGTAAAGCTCCGGCTTCTGCACCAACTGCATGCACATGTTGTCCACGAGGACTTCCTGGTACTCGATGTCCGGATAGTTCTTCGCCACTTCGGAGGCCACGCGGAAGAAGAGACCGTCCGTGAATTTCATGATGTTGGCTTTGGCGACGGCGGTGACCTTTTTGCGGTTATTCTCCCGCGCGTAGTCGAAGGCGAAGCGGACGATCCGGCGCGTGCCCGTGATCGAGATCGGCTTGATGGAGATGGCGGAGTCCTGGCGGATCTTGCCTTCCGCCATCTCGATGATCTCTACCGCCGGGACGGTCCCCACGTCGAACTCCACGCCCGCGTACAGGTCTTCCGTGTTCTCGCGCACGACCACAAGGTCCACGTCCTGGTATTTGGAGCGGATGCCGGGATAGTACTTGCAGGGCCGCAGGCAGGCGTACAGGTCCAGCTCTTTGCGCAGCGCCACGTTGACCGAGCGGAACCCGGTCCCGATGGGCGTGGTGATCGGTCCCTTCAAGGCGACCTTGTTGTGGCGAATGCTCTTGAGGACGTGCGGCGGCAGGGGCGTGCCTTCTCGCTCCATCACATCCACGCCCGCGTCCTGAATGTCCCAGTTGAACTTGACCCCGGTCGCTTCCAGAACGCGCTTGGCGGCGGCGACCAGCTCCGGTCCCGTTCCATCGCCACGAATGAGCGTCACATTATGTGTAGCCAATACTCGTCTCCCTTTTTATAGATCGTCTAAAATTCCACCGAGGGCGCCACCCAGCGCGCTGCCCCGGTTGTCCTGGCTGATGGCGCCGTGGGCCAGGATCGCGCCTGCCATCCGCGAGAAGGGCATGGTCGAGAGGATGATATGGCCCGGACCCGCGAGGGTGACCAGGAACAGCCCTTCGCCGCCGAACAGCGCGTTGCGAATGCCGCCGATGAACTCGACGTCGTACTGCACGGATTCCTGGAACGCTACCACGCAGCCCGCGTCCACCTTGAGCCGCTGGCCGGGCGCCAGGTCGTACTCCACGAAGTTGCCGCCGCCGTGGATGTAGGCATCGCCGATCCCGGTCAGGCGCTGGAGAATAAAGCCCGCCCCGCCGAAGAAGCCGAAGCCCACTTTCCGGGTGAGCGCCACCTGAATGTCCACGTCTTTGGTGCTGAACAGGAACGACTCTTTGGCGCAGATCCAGCTATCGCCGCGCAGGTTCAACTCGCGGACGTGGCCGGGATAATGCGCCGCGAAGGCCACCATGCCGCCGGGGACCATCGAGCGGAAATGCGTGAAAAACAGCGTCGAGCCCGCCAGCATCCGGCCCAGCCCTTTCAGCAGGCCACCGGTCATCTGGGTATCGATGTTGACGCCGTCGTTCATGAAGATCATCGCGCCGGCTTCCGCTTTGACCTCTTCGCCCGGGTTCATCTGCACCAGGACGCACTGCATCACGTCGCCGATCACGTTATACTGCATGGCTTCTGCCCTCCTCTCCCGTGGAAGCCGTCCGTTTCCGCCCTGTTAATTCACCGCCGAAACGCCAAACTCCTTAGTGTTAAAATTTCTTGATTTAGGCCGAAAGAATCGGGAATAGGCTGCCGATAATCAACACCGGGTTTACCGTGAGGCTCACGGAAGGTAAGCTCCGCGGCTACTCTTAATAGGGAGGCAGCGCCCATCATATAGGTGAGAATGCTGTCGACCATGTGGTAAAAAGGGACACACGGACGTGTCCCTTTTTCGTTTTCACCCGGTCAGCTTTTCCGCCGTCGTCGGCCTGCCTCCTCCGCCTCGGTTTCCTCGTCCCAGCGGTCCTCGTCTTCGTATTCGAACTCGATATCACGAATGCGCACGGTATCGCCCTGCTTCGCGCCCATCGCTTTGAGCTTGCGATTGACGCCGATCTTTTCGAGCATGTTCTGCAGGCGGCGCAGGGCGTACTCGTTGTCCAGATCGGTCATCGCCACCAGGCGCTCGATGCCCTTGCCAACCACCTCGTAGGTATCCGCATCGATCTGGCGGACCTCCCAGCGGCGCATATCTTCTTCGACCGGCGCGGTGATGCGCACGACACCGGCTGGCTGCGCGGCCTGCCGGGCCTGCTCTTCCGCTTTTAGCGCGTCCAGGCGCGTGAGGATGGCGTAGAGCAGCGCGTTCAGACCCTTGCGCGTCGCCGCCGAGATGCGGTAGACCGGCAGGCCGCGCCCTTTCAGCTCTTTCTCTACGGCGTTTACCGTCTCCGGCTCTACCGCGACGTCGATCTTGTTCAGCGCCACGATCTGAGGCAACTGCGCCAGCCGCTCATTGTAGAGCGCCAGTTCCCGGTTCAGTATCTCGAAATCGTTCAACGGGTCGCGACCGGTCATGCCGCTGACGTCCAGCAGATGGACCAGCAGGCGCGTGCGCTCGATGTGGCGCAGGAACTGATGCCCCAGCCCGACGCCTTCACTAGCCCCTTCGATCAGGCCGGGAATATCCGCCATGACGAAGCAGCGCTCCGGCTCGACGCAGACGACCCCTAGATTGGGCACGAGCGTGGTGAAGGGATAGTCGGCGATCTTGGGCTTGGCGGCGGAGACGGCGGTGATGAGCGTCGATTTGCCCACGTTGGGGTAGCCGAGCAGGCCCACATCGGCCAGCAGCTTCAGCTCCAGGCGGAGCCGCTTATACTCGCCCGGCTCGCCCTTCTCTGCGAACTTGGGGGCCTGGTGGATGGAGGTCGCGAAGTGGGCGTTGCCGCGTCCGCCCTGGCCGCCCCGTGCCACGACCGCTACGGCGTCGGGCGCATCCAGGTCCGCGATCTGCTCGCCGGTCTCTTTATCGGTGGCGACCGTACCCACCGGCACGCGCAGCACCAGATCTTCGCCATCCTTGCCGAACATGTCCTTGCTGCCGCCATCGCCGCCGCGTTGCGCCTTGTACTTATGATGGTAGCGCAGGTCCATTAGCGTGGAGAGATTAGGGTCCGCCTGCAGGACCACGCTGCCGCCGTGCCCGCCATCGCCCCCGCTCGGTCCGCCGCGCGGCACGAACTTCTCCTTTCGGAAGGTGACCATGCCGTTGCCGCCATCGCCGGCCTGCACCTCGATATCCACCTGATCGACAAACATCGCCGTTCCTCGCTTCTGCAGAACTCTATCCCTTTGCTATCTCTACGTAAGATACCTTTTCATGGTAGCGTATTTTTCGTGTATGATGCTCCAGGCAGGCAAACATTTGCGTATATTAGACCTACTGAATCGTATCTCTCGATTGGTTCTAGAAGATACAGCCTCCAAATGGCGGGCGACTGAAGTCGCAGCAACAAAGGCACGAAGTCCGCCTGCGCGGACTAACACTGCAAGGTTCTGCCCTACCTTCCAACCTCTTCTAGTCCAGAGGAGGAGGGAAAAGCCTATCGGTGCCAGTCGCCGAAGGGCGACTTCGTGCCTTTGTTGCTGCGACTTCAGTCGCCCGAACAAAGCCTGAAGTCAAAGTTCCTGATTAGGATGAGTCTGACAAGGCATTGAAAGCCCTTCGGGAGAGCAGAATGACGCCGGAAGAAAGGCCATCTGGAAAAAATCGGATCGAGAAGAACTCCATGGCTCAGGTAGCCATCGACCTGCTGCCGGAAACGCCTGCCGAGCAGATCGCGGCCTGCGCTGCCGCCGACATTCATCTTTATCGACTGCGGGGGTGCGACCTGGGCTGGAACGGGGCCGGTCAGTTCGATTATACGCAGATCGAGGCGCGCCTGCGCGCGCTCCTGTCCGCCGATCCGGGGGCGCATTTCTGGCTGGAGGTATCTGTAGATGCGCCTGCCTGGTGGCGCGAAACCCATCCGGATGAGGGCGCCGTCTACTGTCTTCCCGCCTCGGCGTCGTCCGTCGCGCCGGTCTCGTGGGCTTCGCAGCGCTGGCGCACGGAGGCGGGTAACGCCCTGGCGCGGCTGATCGGGCATCTTCAGCAGAGGGAAGAGGGAGCACGCTGCCTGGGCTGGCAGGTCGCTGCGGGGGCAGAAGGGGAATGGCGCTATCCGGAAGCGGAGCGCCTGCCCGATATTGGGCCGCGCATGACCGAGCAGTTCCGTGCCTTCGTGCGGGAGAAGTACCGGCGCAATCCCGAATTGCTGCGCCGCGCCTGGGACGATCCCCGCGCCCGCTTCGAGGCTCTGTCTTGCCCGGATGCGGCCACACGCCGCCGTGCGGATCGTGGGGTTTTTCGGGACCCGGTCCGCTCTCGCCAGGTGCTGGACTACTACGAATGCCTCGCGGAGGTCCAGAATGCGGCCGCCCTGCACTTTTGCCGGACGGTCCGGCGGGCGACGGAAGGCCGTGCGCTCGTGGGCCTATCTTACGCTCATACCTTCGGAGAAAGCGTGCTGCCGGAAGGAAGCCACTGCTTCCCCGAGCCTGTACTGGATTCGCCGGATGTGGACTTCTTCGCCAACGCCGGTCCCGCCGACGGCAGCCCCTATCTGCGCGCCCTGACCGGCAGCCTGGTCCTCCGCGAAAAGCGCCTCTTCTCTATTCCGCGTGGGGCCCTATCGGCTCACGTAGCGATCAACCTCGCGCAGACCTATCAGGCCGGCGTGATCCTCCCGGCGAATACCCCTGCCGATGTGCTCCGTGCCGCGACTTCTGCTCTGGAGCGCAGCGCCCACGCTTCGCGGCGGCGCAGCCATCCGGTTGCTCTGATCGCCGATCCGGCTAATTTACTCTCTATCGCCGGCGCGGACTGGATCTCCCAGACACTGCTAGGCGATCAAATGCGGGAGCTGGCGCGACTCGGCTCGCCCTTTGACGCCTATCTGCCCGGCGATCTCATCCGCCGGGATTACCCCGACCACCCGGTCACGATCTTTCTGAATGCCTTCTATCTCTCCGATGCCGAGCGGCGGCGGGTCGACGCGCGGGTCAAGCGAAGTGGGCAGACGGCGGCCTGGCTCTGGACGCCGGGGATTCTGGCGGAGGAAGGCATATCGCCGGAAGCGGGACTGCGGCTCTGCGGGCAGCGGCTGCGCCTGGAAGACACGGCGTCGAGCCTGCGCACCCGCATCGTCGCCTCGGACGATCCCTCGATCGGCGGCTTTCGTCCCGGCGCGACCTTTGGCATCGATCGCTCCGCCGCGCCCACCGTTATTATTCCTGACAAGGCCAGCACGCGCCTGGGCGCCAATACAGCCAACAAGACCGTCTTCGCCGTCCGCCGCTTTGATCAATGGACCAGCGTCGTCTACGGCACTCTCCTGGTTCCGGCTACTCTCCTGCGTCACCTGCTCGATGCGGTTCGTTAGCCACGTCGCTTGTTCAGTAATTCCATGAATTCGGAGCGGGTCTTGCGGTCGGTACGGAAGACGCCCAGCACATGGCTGGTCACCATGTCGCTGCTCTTCTTCTCGACGCCACGGGCCATCATGCATAGATGCTGCGCCTCCAGGACCACTGCAACCCCACGTGGCTGTAATACTTTATCGATGGCCTCGGCGATCTGTACGGTCATGCGCTCCTGCACCTGCAGACGGCGCGCATACATGTCGGTGATCCGCGCCAGCTTTGAGACGCCGATGATCTTGCCGTTCGGGATATAGCCGATGCTGGCATGCCCAAAGAAGGGGAAAAGATGATGTTCACATAAGCTGAAGAACTCGATGTTGCGGACGATCACCATGTCGTCGGCGTCTTCATGAAAGATCGCGCCGTTGACGATCTGTTCCAGGGTCTGCTGATAGCCGCGGGTGACAAAGCGCATGGCGTCGGCGGCGCGGCGCGGGGTTTTGAGCAGCCCTTCGCGCTCCGGGTCCTCTCCTATCTCGGCGAGCAGCGCACGATAAAGGTCTTCCAGGCGGTCTGGCATCAGGTCGGGTCTTCCTCTCCACGGTATTCAAAGATATTGCGCGCCGTCTCGCGCAGCACGACGCGATAAAGGCGGGCCGGCGGGGGAATATGGTCCCGCAGCCGCTCCCAGATCGTTCGGGTGATCACTTCGGAAGAGGGAATCTTATTCTCGAACTCCGGGATGTAGTTGAAGTGCCGATGGTCGTAACGATCGACGACCTCTTGATGGACGATCATATCCAGAGCCGCATCCTCTATTACGCGTCCCGTGCAGGGATCGAGCGGCCCGGCCACCGTTACCTCCAGCACGTAGTTGTGGCCGTGCCCGTGGAGATAGGCGCATTTGCCGAACAGCTCGTCATTCTCCGCTTCGGTCAGGTGCGGGCTATACAGGCGATGGGACGCCGCAAATTCATAGACACGGGTCGATAGCATGCTCCCCGGCTCCTTGGGTTCCTCTTCCGCCAGCCACTCGACGGCATGCAGCGGCGTCTGCTCCAGGCGCAGCGCCGTTAGGGTGACGGCAGGCGGCAGGTGCGGCGCCAACTCGGAGGCGATGAACGCCACCAGCGTCTCCGCGGTCACCGGACGCTCACAGAAGGCCGGGACCTGCTTGTTGATGAACTTCTTATCGAGGGGCTGCACGACCCTCTCCCTTACAATACGATCTATCTCCTTGATATTGACGACGATGCCTGTCTGCGGATCGATCTCGCCTGCGACCGTCACGTCCAGCACATAGTTGTGACCGTACGGCTCCGGGCTGGCTTCCGGACCGAATCGAGCCTCGTTATCGGCGCGCGAAAGCGACGCCAGCCAGTCGGCATGCGCCGCCGAAAACATCACGCGCCTGGTCATTGTGATCATAACGCCACCTGTGCCGGGCCGATAAACGACCCGGCAGAAAAAGCGACCGTCCTTCGGACGGAAAAGCCTTTTAAGATTGAGTGCGTCCGTGAAGACGCCTGTTTTTAATGCCGGGCCTTTTATCGGCCCGGCTCAAGAGCAGAGTTATCTCTACCTACGAATACGCAGCGACAGCCATTTCGCTGTCATGGAAGAGAAGACTGGGGTTAACTCCGCACATACGGCCGGCCGAGAGAGGCGGGAGAGGCGCTCCAGCGTCCTCCGCTTGCCAGAAGAAAGACGGTGACGATATAGGGCAGGGCGAGGAAGAGTTGATAGGGCAGATGCAGTCCCAGCGCCTGCCCCTGAAACTGCAGCTCGTCCACGAAGCCGAACACCAGCGCAGCGATCAGGCAGCCAAATGGGTTCCACCGGCCCGCCGTGACGATCGCCAGGGCGATGAACCCCCGCCCCGCCGTCATGTTCTCGATGAACGTGTTGTTCTGTCCGACCGAAAGAAACGCGCCGCCCACGCCGGCCATCGCCCCGCCGAACAGCAGCGCCGCCGTGCGCATCCGGTTCACGCTGACTCCCGCCGCTTCCGCCGCCAGCGGCTGCTCTCCACAGGCGCGCAATTCCAGCCCGGCCCGCGTCCGGTTCAATCCCCACCAGACCGCCGGAACCGCCAGCAGCGCCAGCGGCGTCAGGATCGTCAGGTCTCCTAGAAGACGTGGCAGCGAAGCCGTCGCCACGAACGCGCCGGTCGCTCCGAAGATCGCCCGGTAGATCGTGCCCGTCAGGCCCAGCGCCAGCAAGTCGATCACCACGCCCACTACCACCTGATTGGCCGCCAGGCCCACCGCGAACGCGGCGAACAGCAGGGCGATCCCCATGCCTGCCAGGGCCGCCACCACCACGCCGAGAAACGGGTTGCCGGCCTGCCGCGTGGCCATCGTGGCCGCGAAGGCGCCGACGAGCATCATGCCTTCCAGCCCGACATTGACTACCCCGGCCCGCTGCACCACGTCCTCGCCCAGGGCAGCGATCAGCAGCGGCGTCGCCATCGTCAGCGTTCCCATCAGCGTCCCGCTTATCACGCTCATCGGCTCGTCTTCCTTTCCCTGCGTTAGCCAGACAGGCCCTTTAAGGCCCATACACTTCGGATGCCTGGTAGAAGAGATTGTCCTGATCGCCTCCTGTATGCCACACTCCGCCTGCCTTGTCAAGAGGGTGAGCCAACATTTCTAGCCAACAAGGAAGACCGTCGCATCGCGAGGAATAGTACCTCCACCAGAAACGACTATTTCTTCGTGAGGTCCTCCTGTGAATCGATATGCTCCCCTGTTCTCTGCAATCCTTCTTAGTGTGCTCGCCGTTCCGGCCCTGGCGCAGGGCTACGACCCGGCCAACTACGCCATGCTGAAATGGGTCTCCGTCGGACCGGCGCGTGGGGGCCGGTCCGTGGCTGTGGCCGGCTCGAAGACCCGACCCAAAGAGTTCTATTTCGGCGCGACCGGCGGCGGACTGTGGAAATCCACCGACGCGGGCGCGTCCTGGTCGTGCGTCTCCGACGGCTATTTTAAGTCCTCCTCCGTCGGCGCCGTCGCCGTCAGCCCCTCCAATCCCGACGTGGTCTACGCCGGCATGGGCGAGCGCGACATCCGCGGCGACATCTCCGCAGGAGATGGTGTCTACAAGAGCACGGACGGCGGCAAGACCTGGAAGCACATCGGTCTGGAAGCCACCCAGAACATTTCCCGCATCCAGATCGATCCGGCGAATCCGGACATCGTCTATGTGGCCGCGCTCGGCCACGTCTGGGGCGCGAACCCGGAGCGCGGCGTCTACAAGTCCACGGACGGCGGCCAGACGTGGAAGCAGGTCCTCTTCGAGAGCGACCGCGCCGGCGCCGTGGACCTGTGCATGGACCCGAACAATCCCAATACGCTCTACGCGGCCACCTGGGAGGCCTGGCGCACCCCCTATGCCCTCAACAGCGGCGGACCCGGCAGCAAGCTCTACAAGACCACCGACGGCGGCGCCACCTGGACCGATCTCAGCCGCAATCCGGGCATGCCTGCCGGCGTGCTGGGCAAGATCGGCATCTCCGTCTCGCCCGTCAAGTCGGACCGCGTCTGGGCGATCGTGGAAGCGCAGGACGGGGGAATCTTCCGCTCCGACGACGCCGGCAAAACCTGGCAGCGCGTTAACGACGACCACGAATACCGCCAGCGCGCCTGGTACTACAATCACCTCTATGCCGATCCCAAAGCCATCGACACGCTCTATGTCCTGAACGTCGGCTTCTTCAAATCGACCGACGGCGGCAAGAAATTCACCCGTGTCCGTGCCCGCCACGGCGATAATCACGATCTGTGGATCGACCCGGCCGATCCCAATACCATGATCGAGTCCAACGACGGCGGTGCGACAGTCACCACCGACGGCGGCAAGACCTGGACCGAGGAGTCGTTCCCGACCGCCCAGATCTATCACGTCGTAGCCGACAACCATTTTCCCTATCGCATCTATGGCGCCCAGCAGGACAACTCCGCGCTCGTGCTCTGTCCGGACGGCAAGCCGGACTTCTTTTCGCGGGACAACTGGTTCTATTCCGCGGGTGGCGAGAGCGGCTATCTGGCCGTCAAGACCGATGACCCGGACATCGTCATCGGCGGCAACTACGGCGGCAACATCGCGGTGCTCAACCAGCGCACCGGCTTGGCCTATCCTATCGATCCATGGCCGGATAACCCGATGGGCCATGCCGCCGCGGACATCGCCCAGCGGTTCCAATGGACCTTCCCGATCGTCACCTCGCCGCACGATCCCAACACGCTCTACACGGCCTCGCAATATCTGTTCAAGACCACGAATATGGGCCAGAGCTGGAAGCGCATCAGCCCGGACCTGACCCGCAACGACAAAAGCCGGCAGGGCTCCTCCGGCGGCCCGATCACCAAAGACAACACCAGCGTCGAGTATTACGACACGATCTTCACCGTCGCCGAATCCCCCGCCCGGCGCGGCCTGATCTGGGCCGGCTCCGACGACGGCCTGGTCCATGTAACGACCGACGGCGGCACGACCTGGACGGACGTTACTCCGCCGGACATGCCGCACTGGGGCCGCGTCAGCATGGTCGAGCCCTCGCCGCACGACGCAGATACGGCCTACCTGGCGGTCAATAATTACCAGAACGACGACGTCGCCCCCTATCTCTACCGCACCCATGACCTCGGCAAGACCTGGACCAAAATCACCGCCGGCATTCCGACCGGCGCCTTCGCCCGCGTCTGCCGCGAGGACCCGAAACGCAAGGGGCTTCTCTATGCCGGCACGGAGACCGGCGCCTACGCCAGCTTCGACGACGGCGACCACTGGCAGTCGCTCCAGCTTAACCTGCCGCTCTGTCCGGTCCACGACCTGATCCGCAAGAACGACGATCTCATCGCCGCGACCCACGGCCGCTCGTTCTGGGTTCTCAAGGATGTCTCGCTGCTGGGCCAGCTTACCGCCAGGCCGCTCGCGCAGCCGACCCTCTACCCGCCTCAAGATACCTACCGTGTGGGTGAGGCTAAGGTCGTCCTCTCCTACTATCTGCCCGCCAGGGTGGACAGCCTGAGGCTCGATTTTTTGGGCGCAGACGGCAAGCCGATCACCACGGTGGACAGCGCCAGGAACAAAGAGCTCTCCCGCGATCCGGGCGTCCACCGCTTCACGGCGTCCCTGGAATATCCAGGGTACCGTTCCTTCCCCGGCATGGTCTTTTGGACGGCGGGACGGGGGGAAGGGGAACCGGTATTCGCTCCGCCGGGCCATTACACTGTACGTATGACTGCCGGGCAGACGATCGCAACCCGTTCCTTCCGCCTGCTGAAAGACCCACGCGTTCCGGCTTCGGAAGCGGATCTGGCGGAGCAGTTCGCCTTCAGTAAGCGGATCGTAGATCGGATCAACGATGCCAACGACGCGGTCGTCAAAATCCGCGATCTCAAAAAGCAGATCGACGGCTCGATCCAGGCGTCTAAAAACGACTCGCAGATCGCCACGGACGGCAAGGCGCTGCAAGGGAAGCTCAGCGCCGTGGAAGAGACGATCTATCAGGTCCACAGCACGAGCGGTGAGGATGCGCTCAACTATCCCATTATGCTCAACGACAGGCTGGCCGGCGTGCTCCAAGCGACCAGGGCCGGCAGCCATCGCCCGACGGAGCAGTCCTATCAGGTGTTTCAGCTCCTATCCGCGCAGCTGCAGACTCAGCTTACCGCGCTGAATGGACTTCTCGCGCATGACCTCGTTGCTTACAACCAGGAACTGAAGGCGAAAGGCATCGCGGAGATCCATCCCTCGACCCAGGCCGCGACTGCTCAGCCGGCGGCTCCCAGCAAGGGAGAGGAGGAGACTGAAGCGGACGACGGCCGCTAACGTCTTTTTATTGAGGTAGCTCAGCATTCTTTGTTCGGGCGACTGAAGTCGCCCGAACAAAACCAAAGGACCTTGCCTCCAGCCATTTTGATGACTTGTCGAACTTTGGCAAAACCGATAAAAAGCCAAAGAAAAAGGCCGGTCTGCACCTCGCAGACCGGCCCTAACATAAGGGGCTAAAGGCCACCATATCCATGCAGGATCAGGCCCAGATAGGCCGCCATGGCGAAAAGGACCATCAGGAAAAGCGAGATGGCAATGGTAGGTATCGCCTTGCTGCGTGGTTTCTCTAATATCGCCGAATCCTGAGCCGCCAGCGGAACATAACCAACAGGGATCAGTTGGCTGCGTTCCATGACCCGGATGCCACACTGCCGGCAGTGGGTCGCCTTAACGGGCGCCCATTCGGCGCATAACGGACAGACTTTCATGGCTGATCTCCTTCGCGAAGAAGAATGCAGATCCGTTGCGGTGTCCGCTGCCGGAAATCCTGATGAGCGACAGAGGGAGGGAACGGCGGCAGACGGACAGCCATCCAGGCACAATTATTGGCTGGTATTCCTGGCAGGTACACTGTGGAAAATACCGGCTTTTTTATCGCGGTCAAATAGAAAGGAGTTCGCTCTGCCCGCAATCTCATCCCTTCTTAGTGGCTTCTGAAAGGCAGTAAGCGTATGTATCCATTGGTTAAGATATAGTGGGGCAGGCCGGAACGGGCATCCAGATTGATGAGCGCATGCTGTCCGGTAGAGGCGCATGGGACGATCCAGGTTGTTTGCGCCGGCAGATACCTCGGGCGGTCGATACGCCAATGGGAGGCATCCGCCGTCAAGCCCAGCGTCTTCAGCCAGGACTGAGCCGCTTCCCTCGCTTGCCTCTCGTTGGCCAATTGAATTGTCTTCCCCCTGGATAAGACATACTGCGTGCCGGCGCTGAGTAACCGGCCGGTATCCGCGCTCCAGCGCAGATTCACCATATCCTGGCCGTAGCGGTCCGTGCATTCCACGTTCCAGATAGGCCGTACTGCCTCCGTTCCGGGAGCGAGCTGTACGGCCAACTGCAAGGAAGCGCCGGACGGCGTGAGGGCCGCGCAGAGGGGTTCGGACTGATCGAGGATCTGCCGGGCGGTGGTGCGCAGCGCCGGATGGGCTTGCGGCGAAACCGGAAGCATGTGCCGCAGACAGGCGATGAGCAGGAAGATGCCGATGCCGGATAAGATCTTTTTCATGCGTGTTTCTCCTTGGTGCATAAAGGCGCTGGGCCTTTATTCTATCGAGAGTATCGCGGACAGGCATGGTCAGCCGCGTAGTCAAACAAGAGGGAAAAGCGTAGTCAGCCCCGAACTGTAGCCGCAGGTGGAAATGGGACAAAATGAGACTCTGTGTTATGGTATCGAGGGCGCAGACAATGAAAGCTCGCTCGCTTGTAGGAAGGCCCTCTTCCGGGGAGCAGGGTGAGGGGAGGTAGGGGCGTTGGCAGCAGAAGTATCCGAAGGAGACGGCTTTCCTCTCGAAATCCGAATGTTTGGACCCATGGATGTGCGGCGGGACGGCGCTCCACTGCCGCCCCTGCGCACGCGTAAAGGTCTATGGCTGCTCGCCCTGCTGGCGCTGCGCGCGGAGCGGCAGGTGGAGCGTACGTGGCTGGCCGGCACGCTCTGGCCGGAGAGCACGGAGAGCGACGCCTACGCCAATTTGCGGCGCAGCCTCTACGATCTGCGCCGCGCGCTGGGTCCGCAGGCCTACCGGCTGCACTCGGTGGACCCGCATACGCTCAGTTTGGATCTCACCGGGGCCTGCGTCGACGTCGTCGCCTTTGACCGGGCGGTCGAGCGTGGGGACCCGGCATCCTTGGAGCAGGCGGTGGGACTGTACCGAGGTCCCTTGCTGGAAGGGTGCCTGGAAGAGTGGGCGCTGCCGGAGCGTCAGGCACGGGAGCAGGCGGTCTTACGCGCGCGGGAGCAGCTCGCGGAGCATGTACTTTCAAAAGGGGAGACGGCGGCAACTATTGCGCATTTGCGGGCGGTCATGGGAATCGATCCCCTGCGCCAGAGCGCCCTGCGCCGCTTGATGGATGCCCTGGCTGCAGAGGGCGACTATGCGGGGGCCGTTCTGGCTTATCGAGAGTTTCGCCTGCGCCTCCATCGTGAGCTGCATACGGAACCGGATGCCGAGACGACGACCCTGTTCGAGCAACTGCGTGCCCGGGCGCGCGGGCAGGGAACGGCGCCCGTTCGCGCGCCCGCGTCGCCGCCGAATGTGCCGCCGCTCCGGCGTCTGCCGCACCCGATGAGTGGGCTGGTGGGCCGCGCTCAGGAGATCGAGGAAGTGACTGCCTGCCTGGGCTCTGCGCGCCTGCTGACGCTGACGGGCGCGGGCGGGGTCGGCAAGACCCGCCTGGCGATCGCCGTGGCGCAGGCCGCTTCCGAGGCGTATCCGAACGGGGTCTGCTTCGTGGACCTGGCGCCGCTGTCCGATCCGGGGCTGGTCGCGCCGAGCGTGGCTTCGGCGCTGGAGGTGCGGGAAGAGCCGGGCCGCCCGCTGATCGAGACGCTGCGCGATTTTCTGCGCTCCAAAGCCCTCCTGCTTATTCTGGATAACTGTGAGCATCTGCTGGACGCCTGCGCCGCTCTGGTCGCCCAACTTCTGGAGGGCTGTCCGCATCAGCGGATCCTGGCGACCAGCCGGCAGTCGCTTGGCATAACCGGAGAGCTTGCCTGGCGCGTCCCCTCCCTGCCGGTGCCGCCTCCGCAGGCGCTTCCGACTTCTCAGAGGGAGCCGGAAACGCTGTTAGGGGAGTATGCTTCCGTGCAGTTGTTCGTGGAGCGCGCGCAATCCGTCTCGCCTCCCTTCCGTCTGATCCGTGACAATAGCCGCGCTGTCGCTCAAATTTGCCGGCGTCTGGACGGCATCCCGCTGGCGCTCGAATTAGCGGCGGCGCGGGTCAAGGCCCTCTCTGTGGAGCAGATCGCCGCACGCCTGGACGACCGTTTCCGGCTGCTGACCGGCGGCAGCCGCACCGCTCTTCCCCGCCAACAGACCCTTCGCGCGCTCATCGATTGGAGTTATGATCTGCTCACGCCCGAGGAGCAGGTCCTGCTTCGCCGCCTCTCCGTGTTTGCCGGCGGCTGGACGTTGGAAGCGGCAGAGGCTGTCTGCTCCGCCGATGCCCTGGACCTGCTGACCTCGCTGGTGGACAAGTCGCTGGCGGTCTATGAGGAGCAGGCAGGCGAGGCGCGTTATCGGCTTTTAGAAACCGTGCGCGAGTATGCGCGCGACCGGCTGCTGGAGAGCGGGGAGATGGAGGAGGTACGCGAACGACATTTTGCCTTCTTCCTGCGGATGGCCGAAGAGATAGAGCCGAAACTCACCGGGCTGGAGCAGGCCGCATGGCTGGATCGGCTGGAGGGGGAGCACGATAACCTGCGCGCCGCTTCAGGCTGGGCGTTATCGGCTGCGGAGGGCGCGCAGGCGGGGCTGCGGCTTGCCGGGGCGTTGTGGCGGTTCTGGGAGATACGCGGGCATATCGACGAAGGGCGAGGACGTTTGAAAAATGCCCTCGACCGGCCCGACGCCCGCGAGCCAACGCAGGCGCGTGCGAAAGCGCTGTGCGGGATCGTGATTCTGGCGCAGCAGCAAAGCAAGGGCGGTCTTACGTTCGAGCGTGGGTGGCTGGATGAAAGCCTTCAAATCTACCGGGCGCTGGGGGACAAGCGCGGGATCTCGATGGCGCTGGGCACGCTGGCCGTGATGACGGGCTATCAAGGCGACCGTGCCACCGCGATCCCGCTGCAGGAAGAGAGTCTTCGGTACGCACGCGAGGTTGGCGACAAGCACGAGATCGCGTTTGGTCTCCTCTCGCTGGGAAATATGGTGCGGGAGGAGGGCGATTACGAGTACGAACGCGCCTGTTATGAAGAGAGCCTGCCGCTCTTCGAGGAGATCGGAAACCGCTGGGGGATCGGTTGGTCGCTCTGGAATCTGGGGTCGGTGACCGGAAGGCTCGGGGATTATGCGGGGGCACGCGCCTCCTTTGAGAAGAGTCTGGCGATCTTCCAGGAATTAGGCAGTCGCTGGGGAATCGCGTTGAACCTCGAAAGCCTGGGCAAGTTTGCCCTGGATCAGAGCGACTGGAAAGCCGCACGGGCATACTATGAGGAGTGCCTGGAGGTTGCGCAGGAGATGCGCGATCGCTACTTCTATACGGGCATTCTGCTTCAACTCGGTTACACGGCAATACAACAGGGAGACTACGAAGGTGCGCATGTATTCCTGGCACAAAGCCTGGCGCTGCGGCGCGATCTGGGGGACAGGCCCGACCTCGGCGCCGCGCTGGACTTTTTCGCGATTCTGGCGACGGTGCAGGGGCAGCGCGAACGGGCTGCGCGGATCTGGGGCGCGGCAGATACGCTCCGAGCCGGCCCGCATCCCATGCAGGTTCGCGAGGTTTACCGCTATGAGACCATCCTGCAGAGCGAGTATGACCGCCTGCTGTCAGAGGCGCGTGCTGCGTTAGGCGAGGAGGCGTTTAACAGGGCGTGGGCGGAGGGCCAGGCCATGACGCTGGAGCAAGTCATCGCGTATTGTACGGGAACAGCGGAACCTTCAGTCTAAATCAGTCTAAATCGAGATCGCCGTTGACGTCTACGGGGCAGCCGGTGTCGGCGGATTGGGCCGCCGCCAGCGTAAGCGCGAGGGTGTGCAGATTGTCCCGTCCGCTGGTCTCCGGCTCGACGCCCGCCTCGATGCAGGCGCGCCAGTGGTAGAGATCGTAGGCATGGCCCGTCGGACCGATCGATTCGGCCCAGATAGGCTGACCCCAGACCTCCGGCAGCGGGGTGAAAAAGTGCATTTCCTGGAACTGCGACAGGTCGGCGTCCTGGCGGAAGAGACGGATCGGTCCCCATTCGTCGCGCTGGTTCCATACCAGGGAGCCTTTGTCGCCGGTAATGTCCCAGCGGCCGTTCCAGCCGGTATCCATGCCCGGCGCGGCGTAGGCGCCGGTATAGCTGACTTTGACGTCGCCTTCGAACTCGATCCAGACGAAGGCGTTCAGATCGCCCTGCGTATTGCTGACGGGCGGATTCCAGGTGTAGGCCAGGACGCGCACCGCATTGCGGCCAAGCAGGTAGCGCATCAGGTCGAAGTGGTGGATGGCCATGTCCATCAAGAACGGATGGCGCATCTGTTGCCGCCACCCGAACAGCAGTCCCTGCAACTGAAACTCGACGACGAGGTGATTCACCGTGCCGATGGCGCCTTCCGTGATGAGCCGGCGGAGGCAGCGCGGCTGGTCTTGATAGCGGAACTGCTGGGTGACCATGAGGGTCCGCTTATGCTTGTCGGCAGCGCGCACCATGGCGCGCGCGCCCTCCATGCTTTCCGCGATGGGCTTCTCCACCAGCACGTGCAGGCCGGCTTTCATGGCGGCGATCGAGGTCTCTACGTGATAGGGGACGGGGGTGACGTTGATCAGGCCGTCCGCCTCCACCGCGCCGAGCGCGTCTTCCAGGCGCGCAAAACGCCGTTCGGGAGGCACGCCGACCAGCTCGCCGGCGCGGGCCAGAATCTCCGCATTGGTGTCTACCAGCGCCACATGCTGGAAACCGCAATCTCGGGCCGCATAGAGCCAGCTATCGCCAAAGCCGCCAACACCGGCCTGAATGATCCGCATCGATCCTCGTCCTCTCTAATCGTTTAGCATAACTCTGTATACGCTTCCTGGTAGGCTAATTTCAGCAGCCTTGCCTGACGAAACCGGTCCGGGGGCGCGCCAAACCGTCCTGCAGGTTCGACGGTCTGCCGGGTAGTTCCTGCCTGTCCGCTATCTCCTCAGAGTTTTTGACGTATATGTGTAGGGTATATAGACTATGCAGGATGAGGCCCGTAGCGTGCAGAAAAACGAATCACGGAAGCCACCGATTTTTGTCTGAATCACGGATGGTCACGGATGCCACCGATTCCACGGATAAAGCCATGCTTATCTGTGTCATCGGTGACATCCATGCATTCCGTGATTCAGATCTCTGTGATCGAAGAGGAGAGAAGGATGCAGATCGACATACCGCTGGACCTGTTTACATTTCCCGACGTGCCCCTGCCGGACGTCCGGACCGTGGAGCAGTTGTTCGACACGCCGGCCCTGGCGCCGGCGCAGATCGAGGCGGAGGTACGCCGCGCCGTGGACGAGCTGGCGCGCGATCCGCGCCTGCGGACCGGCGCCTCGGTGGCCGTGGGTGTGGGAAGCCGGGGACTGGAGAACCTGGCGCTGGTGGTCCGCACGGCGATCTCCGCGCTGAAGGCGCATGGCCTTCAGCCGTTTATCGTGCCGGCCATGGGCAGCCACGGCGGCGCGACGGCGGAAGGACAGACGGAAGTCCTTCACAGCTACGGCATTGCGCCGGAGGAGGTCGGCGCAGACATTCGGGCTACCATGGAGGTGAAGGAGATCGGGCGGCTTGAAGGGGAAGAGGCCGGCCCGTTCGCGGGCGAGCCGGTCTATCTCGACCGTAACGCCGCCGGCGCGAATGCGATCCTGCTTATTAACCGCATCAAGGCGCATACCGACTTCCAGGGCGAGATCGAGAGCGGCATCGCCAAAATGACGGCGATTGGCCTGGGCAAGCAGCGCGGCGCGGCCAGCATCCATCACTACGGCGCCTATGGCCTTCGCGAGAAGATGCCGCGCGTCGCCCGCTTCCTGGCGCAGCACGCTCCCGTGGTCGGAGGGATCGCGATGATCGAGAACGAGCGGGGAGAGACGGCAGAGGTCCACGCCCTGCCTGCCGATCAGATCGCGAGGGACGGGGAGAAAGCGCTTCTGAAGCGCGCCCGGGCGATCATGCCGCGCCTGCCCTTCTCCGAGTTCGACGTGCTGATCGTGGATGAGATGGGCAAGAACGTCAGCGGCACGGGGATGGATACGCACGTCATCGGGCGGGCGCTGATGCCCGGCATTTCGGAATCGGAGTGGGGCGGCCCGTGCATCCGGCTGATCGCCGTTCTGGATCTGACCCGCGAATCCCACGGCAACGCCGCCGGAATCGGCCTTGCCGATCTGACCACGCGTCGCCTCATCGAGAAGGTAGACTTCGGCGCCAGCTTTACCAATATGTGCACCAGCGGGGAGGGCGGAGTGCTCAAAGCCCGTCTGCCGCTGATCCTGCCGACCGGCGAGGACTGCGTGCGGACGGCCGTGGCGACCTGCGGGCAGCCATCGCCCGACAAGGTGCGCCTGATCCGCATCCGCAACACGGCGCATACACAGTTTCTGGAGATTTCCGGCGCGCTGCTGCAGGAGGCCCGCCAAAACACGCGGCTTAACGTCGAGGAGCGCAGCCGTCCCCTCGACCTGTGCCGCCCCGTGGGGTCCGGCTAAATTTTTGCGGTATAATAATTACATGCAATAAATGGAGGCCTGGAGAAGGCAGCACGGAAGAAGAAGCAGGCTGTCAAGCAGAAACGGAGGCAGATATGAAGAGAAACCCTATTCTCATACTATTGCTCGTGATAATAGGCCTGGTCGATCTCATTTTCGTTGTATCTGCTTGCTGGCGGCTTGTACACAATGTCAGAATAGTGCAGGACCTGACAAGCAAACCCTAAACGGATGAGACAAAGCGGGAACGGAACGCTTCTGGATTATTCGTCAGGGAGCAGGATTCCGTTTGCTTGTGGGCGAACTGAGCGCTACCGCACGAACACTTCTTCGACCGGGTACGGAACATGTGCCCGGTCGAGCTTAGTATCAGCGCCATGAAAGGAGTGCACGATTGATTTCGGTAACCAACCGGGCGACGGCCCTGGTCCTGGCGGGTCTCTACACATCGCTCCTGGCGACGGCCGCTCTGGCCGCGCCGCCCAAGTCGCATCACAAGCCGCCGCCCAAGAAAGGCGCCAGCGCGAACGCATCGCTGGTCAGCCTCGGCAAGAAGGTCTACGCGCAGAATGGCTGCGCCAACTGCCATACCGTCGGGGACAAAGGCGGCAAGAACGGTCCGAACCTGACGAAAACAGGGGCGGAGTCGAAGCATACCGTCGCCTGGTTCGAGGAGCAGATCAAGAATCCGAAGATGCACGACGACGACTCGACCATGCCTCCCTTCGGCGACAGGATCAAGGGCAAGGATCTGACAGCCCTGGCTACTTATCTGAAGAGCCTCAAGTAGGGGTGTCGCCGCTTTCAGCGGCAGGTGAGACCTCACCCCCCCGCGGCTGCGCCTATCCCCTCTCCTTCGAAAGGAGAGGGGGAATTTGGTTTTTCACCCCCTCGGCTTTTGGCGGCGCAAGCCGAAGCGAATATCGCCCTGCCAGGTCTGCCCGGCGCCAAGCACGATCAGCCCGGCGTCGATGCCCTTCGGCTGCAGGTTGACGGCATCTGTCGTGCAGGTGTAAGGCTCCAGGGCGATGACCGGGCGGTCCTTAGGCGCGTAGAGCACCCATTCGCGGAATTGCGAGTCGGCAGCCTGGAACATCTCCAGGCCCGTCCGGGGGTCTTGCAGGCCGCCCTCGCTCCATTCATCGGGACCTTTGCGGATTCGCGTAAAGACCGTATCGAAGAACAGGCCGTCGAGCGGGCGAAAATCGCGCAGGTCCAGCTCGTCGGGCGAGGAATCGACCGGCACGATATTGCCTGTGGGCATCAGATGCTCCAGCTGCCAGATGGCGTCCGCCGGGACATGTACCTCGGCGCGGGCGCGCTGTTCCTGCGAGATCGCGGTCAGTCCGTCCGGCAGGGTGACGCCTGGCTGCAGCGCCACCGGAAACCAGGGATGGATGCCGAAACCCATCGGCATGTTGCCCGTGCCCGTATTGACGACCTCGGTATGCATCTCCAACCTGCCCTCACGCAGGCGATAAACGACCGTAAGGCGGCAGGGAAACGGATACTGCTCCACGATGTCGTCGAAGGCGTCGAGCTGAAGATGGCAGCGTATCGCCGCGCCGGTCTCATCGCCGCGCGTCTCCTCCACCGTCCACGCCTTGTCGGCTACCAGGCCGTGGATCGCCTGCCCGGCCCCTTTATCCCAGCCATGCGCGAGCAGCTTGTCCATGTGATAGGTGCGCCCTTCGAAGGTGTACGTTCCGGCGCGGACGCGGTTGGGAAAAGGGAAGAGGATGGGCAGCCCACCCGTGAAGGGGATATGGCGCAGGCCCTCGATGGGGTCCGGCGGCACGAAGACATCCACCGGCTCCGTGGCCGTGCCGGAAGCTCCCGCGCCATCGGGGTCCGGCGTGGTGCGAAACGCCACGCAGTTGTTCCCCAGCTCCGGATAGACGACTGCCTCCGCGCGGCGCGCTTCATCGATAAGAAAGAAGGCCGCAGCGCCATGCTCGCGGCGCTGGGCAACCTGGTATCGTGACATCGTGGACGACACTCCTTTCTGGTGGGAACCAGTGCTCTTTTCGTTCACCCCGACCGGCCTCAATCCCTGCTGAGCAAGGCCTGGAAACGGCCCACCGAGGAATTTTAGCTTCTTGAATTCATCGAGAAGGAGATTGCTGACCGGGGGGAGAATAGGGAACTGTCATCGCCCCACTACAACATCCGCTTCTCGAAGCGGGTACGAATGAAAGATGGAGGAGTTCCTGATGAGCCAATGGATGATGCGGGCTGGCACGACTCTGGCCCTCGTGGCGCTGACCGCCGGCATGGCGTTTGCCGCCCCGCCGAAAGCAAAGCCGCATCCCAAGCCCGCCAAGGCGGCTGCCGCGACCTGCCCGGTCTGCCACATGCCCCTGAGCAAGACGAAGACCGCGGCGAACCCGGTGGCCGTGAAGACGCCGCACGGCGTTATGTACTGCTGCTCTAAGTGCAAGATGCCTGCCAGTGATCTGGCCAAGCCTTCCGCAAAGGGCGGCGCCCACAAGGGCGGTCACATGGGCAAGAAGAAGTAACACAAGGCGCTCTTTTCTACATGCGGCCTGGAGGTGGGCAACTGCCTTCAGGCTTTTTTTCGCCTTTTCAGTCCAGGAGAGACATTACAAGCCGCCTGGCGAAGGCAAGAGGTATCGCATGAGAGCCGATCTTAAAGGGGCGCATACCGGCAATGCGATAAATGTTAAAAATAGGGAAATCCCTGATAGCAAAATACAGACTTTCCCGGATAGACAAAGCCAGCCGACCCGTGTATATTACCTATAAAGCAGGTTTCCATTTCCATAGGCGCTCCATACTTTGATGAGCCGCAGGACCGGCGCCAGGCGATAGGAACCGCGAGAGCCTACAGGCCCGCTGGCGGCTCTCGAAAGCGATTTGCCCCCTTCCTCCTGTTGTGTCCCCTGAGGGCTATTCCACCTATTCTCCTCCGGCATTGCCTGAAGTGGGCAACGCCAACAAACGCGGCGACGGATGCCGCAGAAGGGAACCCATGATGAACACCCGATCTCTGTCCAAGACGCTTAGTGTGCTTACCTGCTTGTGGGCTCTAGCTGTCCTTGTTCTTGCAGCCTCGACAGCCTCAGCCCAGACCTGGCCGCCCGCCTACAGTAGCAATTGCACGCAGAACCTGGGCTCTGCCGTGTTCTCGACCTCCTATGGCAATGTCACCGTTACATGTCCCGGAACCTACAGCAAAAATGACGGTACCGATCCCGTCGCAACCGCCACATTAACCTACAGTGACAGTGACAACCCTCCGGACAATAGCGCGCTCAACTACATTCAAAATGCCGTTAGCGTCTATACGGTCGCAGGCTCCGGCTCGACGACATTTGCCCTGGACAATCCCGTAGGCACGGACACGGTCTTGACAACCTACCAGCCCCTGTGGCGGACGGTCGATAAACCCCAGTTATGGAGGTATCTCTATAACGAGAGCGACCTGGACTTCTATACCGGTTCCCTGACGGATACGAGCGGCACATCTAGCGCCCCTCTCTACTGGAAATTCCATATCACAGGACCGGCCAACAGCGGACCTTACACGTACAAGATCGCCCGCGCCTATAAAGCGTATATCGACGTGAGTCTGCCATCCGGGAATAAGACCACGGCGAGCATGAGTACGCCGCTCCAATCGTATAATACGGGTCTGCTGACGGGTCCTTTTACCTCCTCCCCTGGAGAGTGGGGAACTTCTAGCCTGGTCTACTCGACATCCAACGACATTGTCGTAACGAACCTCATGATCGGTTCCACCGGCATCGTCAATCTGTACGTATCGACGTGGTCCAACGCCTCGATCAGCAATTCGGGGACAAACAATACCACCGAGAGCGTGCAAGCAGAAGCCAGGTATGAGGTCAAGTTCTATTCCTTGACCGGTTAAAGGGTCTAGCCATAGAGCTCGTCGATCTACAACCCCTCTGGACAGAAATACCACCTGAGGGTTGTCCCGGAATCTTCACAAGGATGGGAAGATCAATGCCATCCCGCCTCCCCAGGATCCAATCTCCTTAACCGCTGCGTCCCCTCTTTCACCTTCGGAAAGAGGGGACGTTATTTTGGCTGGCGCATAGGGACGGGGATAGCCCGATCTGTCGGCGAATTTTACCAGGAGGCAGCGCCTGGACTCCGATCCTGCTCTCCGCAGACACTGCCAGCGCACACGATGGAAGGGGAACAGGTTCCTGCATTGCGCTACAATTTTGTTGAGCCACCGAGAAGTTCGGAACGCAATACGGCTACTGTCGATAGACGGAATCCATCTTACCTGTTGCGAACCGCCTGGCGAATGCGGCCTTGAAACATCTGGGTGAAGCGGCTCACATCGACGCTGGTGGCGATCTGGCAGATCGGGGCGCCTGCCTGGGGCGGGTCGTATTGGATAACGCCGGACTGCCCTCCATGCGTATGGACCGTTGGGGACACAGGAGCCATAGGAAGCAAGGTCGCGTCCAGCAGATAAGAAAGGGCCAGGCCGTCATGCATCGGGGAGCGGTCCGAGCGCAGGGCGGTCAGCCAGACGCGGTGCATGCCCACCAGCGCCTCGGCCAGCGGCCCGCCGATCGCCTCCAGCGCGTCCACGTCCTGCCGGGTCATGGCGGTCTGGGAAGTGACGTTGAGGCCCACCAGGGTGACCAGCAGGCCGGAGCGCAGCACGATCTCGACGGCGACGGGATCGCAGGCGACGTTGTGCTCCCAGCGGGCGTTTTGCGGGCCGAACCCACCGAAATCGGAGGCCATGGCGACCACCTGTCCGATATGCGCTGCCGTTTCGGGATAGCAGCGCAGCGCCAGGGCCAGATTGGTCATCGCGCCGATGGTGCAGACCGTGAGCGGGACGCCGGCGGCATGGCTTTCCGCCGCGCACCGCGCGATTCTCTGCGCGGCGTCTACAGACGCTTCCTCCGCATACGGGCCGGCAGGCAGCGAGAGGCCCAGACCCTCATGCCCCATCCAGCCGCGCCGCTCGCCCGGAGTCAGCGAAAGCGAGGCGCCCATGCTTACCAGCACGTCGCGGCGGCCCAGCAGGTCCAGAATGTGCCGCGCCAGACGCGCGCGTAAGTGGACATCGCTGTTGACGACCGTTACCGCGCGCAGGTCCAATTCTGGAGAGACGGCCGCCAGGATCAGGGCGTAGACATCGTCGATGTCGGTGCCGATATCCGTGTCCAGCACGAGGGGCAGGCCGTTTACAGAAGCGGGATGTGAGGCGAGGTCAGGCATAAGTCGGCTCCGGTCCGGAAAGGTTCGGAAGGATGGCGAACAGGCGCAAAGCCCGCCAAACGGAAAGGTCAAGCAGGAACTTGCAGCCAAACACATAATAATATCTTAAGAAGCGTTCGCGTTACAAGTCTTGGACGCGGACGGTGGCGACAGGAGGAAAAAGCATATGTCACGCGTTGTCTCACGAACGTATGTGCGCTCCCGGGAAGGCACCGGGATGGGAATCGCGGAATGGATCGTCATGATCGCCATCGGCATCGGGATCTACGCAGCCGTACGCTATTATATCAACTATCGTCATGGGCCCACCTATGCGTTGAGCTCGTTTCTCGGCGCGGTCAAGGCAGGCAACGTCGAGAGCCAGTACGCGCTCATCGACGACGACGATAAACGGAACCATTTTCCGACGCTGAACGACTATGAAAAGACCTGTCCTTTAGCACGTGGCTATACCGAGCGCATCAGCAGCTTCACCTTGAGCGATCCGAAGATCGATCCCAAAAAGCAGACGATCGCCAAAATCGATGCGACCGAATCCGTCCGCGTGCTCGCGGGGACGCAGAGCAAAGATCTGCTCAATGCCGAATCGCAATCGACGACGGACCACTATACGCTGCATAAGGACAGTAAAGGGGACTGGAAAATCTGGCTCGGCCATTCGTCCCTCGGCATCACCCAGGTGACACCGAATCCGCCGGGCGATTTCATCGGCAACAACTGATGCGGGTCCGTCCGTAGAAACGGCCGCTCGCCGGGGCGCCGTCCGGGCGAGGAAAGGAATAGCAGATCATGATAACCTGCCCGCGCTGCGGTCAGCAAGTAGACGAGACGACGCGGACGACGTGCCCGGCCTGTTTGACGCCGCTCGCGCCTCAGACCGCAGCGCCGCCCCAAGCGCCTGGAGCGGGGCCTGCCCCACCGGCGCCACCTCTGACCGGTCCGGTACCCCTGGCGGGGCAGCCGCTCCACAGGCCGGCCGCCCAGGATTTGAACGCCGCATCGACTCCCGCTGCGCCAGAACAGGCGGGAGCGCCGCCGCCCAGGCCAGCCGCCCCTCAGCCTACCGTGCGCCGGACTCTGACCGGAGAGATCGTCCAGGAAGCGCCGACGGTTGCCGCGTCCCCGCCGCAGCCGGGCGGTTACGCGGGCAGCGCTCCCCATGCCGCATCGTCCGGGCTGGGCGTACGACCGGCGCCGACCAACATGGTCACGATGGCGCGGCGGCAGGAGCGGCCTGCTTCGTCGCGATCGTCCGCCGGTCCCATCGCCGCCGTCCTGGCGGTTATCGTCGTGCTGGCACTTGCCGGGTTCGGCGGATGGTGGTTCTACACGCATCGCGGGCCGACGCCCAAGCAGCAGGCAGATAAGTTCCTCACTTCCCTCAAAGCCCTCGACTTTAAGGGAATGTACGAGACAACCGAGGTGGATAAGAGCAAATACCCGACGGAGGAGAGTTTTATCCAGCAGTCTCAGCAAGACATGGATAAGATGCCCGGCGCGAAGTCTTTCATTAGCTCTCTTCTCTCCAGCATGCAGTTCAAGACAGGCGAAGCCACCATACATGGCGACGAGGCGACCGTACCCGTAACCCTGACCTTCTCTTTGATGGGGCGCACGGCGAGTCAAAACATAGATTTAAAGATGACGCGCGTCGATGGGATATGGAAGGTCAGTAAAAACAATGCTGCCTCCAATCCTCTGGGTGGGATGTCGGGCGGCGGCGCCTCCGGAATGCCGGGTGGGCTCGGCGGAGGCGCTTCGGGTATGCCTGGCGGGTTCTAAGGCCGTTCACGGCAAAATGATCCGTCCTAATAGCGGGCGCGTCCAGATCGGCAAAGGGCTGATGTCCCTGCCAGGATGGACGCGCCCGTCCATGATAGCGGCTCCTTGACTCCTATCTATAAGCGTTGTGGGGAGCAAAATAGCCCCGCTAACACGCTACAAGTCCCAACAATCATAAAAAAATCTGAAATATTTGTAAAAATGTGCCGTTTCCCTCTTGCACTGTTGGCATAAATCTGTTAAACTGGTGAGCAATCGGCATATATAGGGCCAAAGCGACGATTCATGGCTAGCCCTAGACTCTCAACCGGCCCGGCAGGCGGAATCCTGGAGCGACTCACCAGGCCGTATGACAGAGACACAGATCGCTGCAAACATCCGGCGTGTGCAAGAGCGAATGGCCGAGGCGGCGAGCCGTGCCGGCCGCAACCCGGAGACGATCACGCTGGTCGCCGTGACCAAGACGGTAGAGCCGGCGCGCATCGCCGAGGCCTACGCGGCCGGGATTCGAGATTTCGGCGAGAACTACATGCAGGAGGCGCTCCGCAAGATCGGGACGCCCCCGCTCGATGGGCCGGACGTTCGCTGGCACTTCATCGGCCACCTGCAGCGCAATAAGGTCAAAGAGGCCGTCGGGCGCTTTGCGCTGGTGGAGAGCGTCGACTCGGTCGCGCTGGCCCAGGAGATCGGGCGCCGCGCCGAGCAGGCCGGCCGGGTCGTGGAGATTTTGCTGGAAGTCAATCTTGCCTCCGCTGCGACACGTTACGGGTTCGCTCCGGAGGCGGTCGCGGCAGCCGCTGCAGAGTGTGCGTTACTGGCCGGCGTCCGGATGCGCGGGCTGATGGGAATGGCTCCCTACGCGCCCGATCCGGAAGCGGCCCGCCCCTACTTTCGACAACTGCACGCGCTGTTTTTGCAGTTGCCGCCCGCCACGCAGCAGATCCTCTCGATGGGCATGTCCGGCGACTTTGAGGTCGCCATAGAAGAAGGCGCCACGCAGATTCGTATCGGCAGCGCCCTCTTCGGCCCACGATCACCCTAACGCAAACCAGAAACCGCTCGCCGGGTCTGCAGGATCCGGCAGCCCATCTGCGCTCACTTTGCAGAGACAACAAGGGAGGAAATCAGAACGGTGAATGCACAGCCAATGCCGGAAGACTACGAGCCGAAAAAAGGCTTTTGGTCGCGCGTCACAAACGGCCTGTTTGGAACCGAGGAGGCGGAGGAAGAAGAGATGGACATCGCAGCGACTCCTGGCAAAGCCCAGCAGCCGCTGCGGCTGCAAAGCGCACGTGGCCATCGCGTCTCCGTTCGCCGCAATGCCCAGGTCTTTGAAGATGCCAAGCTCGCGGCCGACGGCCTCAAGGGCGGCGAGCATCAGATCGTCAACCTGGAGCGGGCCACGCCGCAGATGGCGGAGCGAATCATCGACTTTCTCAACGGCGTCTGCTACGCGCTGGACGGCACGGTAGAGCGCGTCGGCGAGAAGGTCTACATGTTCGTTCCGGCCAACGTGTCCGTGGAGATCGACGAAGGCGTGACGGCGGCCAATTCGGGCAAGCGGTCTACCTTCGGCGACATTCGCGAGTAGGAAGCGGGAGCGTCATGGCCCGCCGTCCTGCGGAGCCTTCCGAGCCGGAGGAGGAGGCCGCCCCCGCGTCTCCTCCGTCGTCGCCTGCCCGCGCGCGCGCGGCGGCGGCCCGCCCTGCGGAAGCCGAGCCGGATGTTCCTATACCCTCTTCGCCTCCGAGCGAGGAGGAGCCTGTTTCGGCGCCCCCCGCGTCCGCACCACGGAAGGGTCCGCCGTCTTCCCCCGAAGCGGCGGACCCGGATGCGGCGGAGGAGCCTCCGCGCGTCCCCGCGCTCCCGACAGGAAGCCGTCCGTCGGCTGCAACCGCGATGGCCGCGCCTTCTCTGCGCGAGAAGCGCATCGGCATCGTGGGCGCCGGGGCGATGGGCAGCGCTCTCTGCCAGGGGCTGGTCTCCGCCGGCGCCGCGCCCGCCAACCGCATCCTCGTCAGCGACGCGCAGTCCGAGCGTGTCCAGAACCTTCATGAACGCCTGGGCATCCGGGTGGCCGAAAGCAACAGTCAGGTCGCCAAATACACGGACGTCATCCTTCTGGCCGTTCCCGCTCCGGAAGTTTTGCCCCTGCTCACCGAAGTCGGGGACGCGCTCAAGCGCGACGCGGGCAAGCCGCTGCCGCTGATCGTCTCGCTGGCGTCCGGCCTGTCGATCTCCACGTTGGAGTCCCATCTGCCGGAGCCGCTGGCCGTCGTTCGCGCCGTTTCCAACATGCCTATCCAGGTGGCCGCGGGCGCCAGCGCCTATGCGCGCGGGGCGCATGCAGACGGCGCGCTGATGGCGCTCGCCTCCCAAATCTTCACGTCTCTCGGCATCGCCGTCGAAGTCCCTGAAAATCTCCTGGATGCGGTCATGGCGCTTTCCGGCGCCGGTCCCGCGTACGTCTTCCTCATCCTCGAAGCCCTCATCGACGGCGGAGTCCAGGCCGGCCTGCCACGCGAGGTCGCCCGGCAGTTGGCCGCGCAGACGCTGCTCGGCTCGGCCCGCATGGTCCTGGAGACCGCCGAGCATCCCGCCCACCTCCGCGATCTGGTCGCCGAGCCTGCCGGTCCCGCCCTTGTTGCCCTGGCCGCCCTGGAGCGCGATGGCCTGCGCTCCGCCCTCATCGACGCCATCGAAATCGCCGCCACCTTCTCCCGCCAACAGACTACCGACTAGAACCGTTCATGTTATAATAGAGATTGAGTTTGGAGGGATGAACGATGGCAATTACATTCTCAGCAAAATTAAAGGATGATGGCTCGCTTACGGTCCCCAAAGAAGCTGTCGAGCAGCTTGGGCTTCATCCAGGCGATGAAGTGCAGGTACATCTTGAATCAGCCAATGGAGCGATTCAAACAGATGAATCGGATCAGACCACACTGCAAGCAAAGTTTGAACGTTTTTTGGAGAAATTAGATGCCCTTACCTTCGAGAAGCCGGCCAAGTTTCCCGCAGGCGATCCGGCGGAAGCGGCATTTGTGGAGGCGATGGATGAAAAATTCCGGAAGTTGGGGTTCAAAGGGTGACCCTCGCGGATGCCAGCGCCCTTTTTGCACTCATAGATAAGACCCAGGCCGCGCATACACGCTGCCGCGCCATCTTGAAGACACTCTCGAAGCCACTTCTCACTCCCTGGCCCCTGTTTCACAGAAGCCATGTACTTCGCCTATAAGGCAGGCGGATGGCCAGGACAGCGGCTTCTCTGGGAACTGGTCAAAGACGGGCTATTACGATTTCACCATCCAACAGACGCCGAAATAGAGCGGATGCAGGTTCTCATGCAACAATATCGCGATACCCCGATGGATATAGCCGATGCGGCGCTTGTGGCCGCTGCCGAAGCGTTAGGGGAAAAGCGTGTCTTTACACTGGATAGTGATTTTTATGTTTACCAGAGAAACGGCAAAGAGCCGTTTGAGGTTGTTCCTTAGCCGATCGATCATGGAAAGTCGTGCTTGCCGGTCTTTTGGCGATTTCGTGCAAAGAGTTCGTGCAGGTCCTCCCGAGAAAGGACAACTACCTTGTTCAGGCCCAACGGATTTCGACCACGCTGATACTTGAAATCAATCCACCGATTCGATGGCAAGTTGGTCGGGTAGGTCTCCCACATCGTAATAAGTTTGGCTTTGTCTTCGCTCTTTATGGATCGTCTTTCTCATCCACGGCTCATATATCCTGCCAGCAGGAACAGGCTTTTTTGCCTATCCGTGTATCGGGCTAACGTCTCCTCGGTGATATTCTGCGGCTCGTCCATAGTGGAGATGTTCTGAGACATCATCCAGGCAGGGCCGTAGCCGACGTGCAGCGTCTTGCGGACTTGTTGAGAGCGATTGGTGAACCCGCCGTGACGCAAGTTCTCGGTAAAGAGAATGGCATCGCCGGCCTGAACTTCTAGGCCGACCATGCCCGGCTCTTCGTCGGGGCCGAGCTCATAGGGAGAATTGAAATGGGATTTGTGCGTGCCGGGAACCGCACAGAACGCGCCTTGCGCGTTGGTCACATCCTGAACGAAATAGACCATCCGCACCATCATACAGTCGATGCCCCGGTTGTTGAAGGCGTAGCGGTATTTATGATCTATCGGGCCGCCCATATGCACTTCGGTTGCGTTACCGGGGTAGCGGATACGGATTTCGGAATTGTTGATACGAATAGGTCCCTGGACGATGGCGCGGATATAGGCCATCGTTTTTTCGTGATCTACGAGAAAGTCGAAGGTCGGGTCGGCATTGAAGAAATCTTCTACCATCATCGTCTGCCCATACGCATTGGAGCCGTGGACAAAAAAGCCTTTTTCAGGATGTTGATGGTAGATCGGTCCCCAGAGGGCACGCTTTTGCGGAGGGCTGTCTACATGCTCCAGCGCATACGCTTCCAGCCGATCGATGGCGGCGGCCAGAGCGGCTACCTCCGCGCTGGTAAGCATCTGCCGGATGATGAGAAAGCCCTGCCGGTCGAACTCATAGGCTTCGTATTTATCCATAGGGGTTTACTCCTGATGATGGTCCTATTTCCTGCTGCTATCCAGCTATTCGGCATTTCGCAGCCGATTTCCTGAGTAGACCTCACCTCCATAAACCTCACCCCCTATACCACCACGGGCCTAGCGGCCCTGCCTCTCCTTCGTAAGCAGAGGGGGAAATTTGTATTGAAATCTCCCCTCCCCTAAAATTGGGGGAGGGGATTAAGGGTGGGGGCCTTAGCCCGCTTTGGCGGGCTTTGTGTTTCAGCACCGGGTTTTGACTCCGTGTAGAAAAAAGGCCGCTCGATCCGATGAGATCGAGCGGCGATGAGGGGGTTGGTTTACGAGGGAATGTTCCTGATGTGAGGATGTCTGCTAGGCCGCCTTGACCTGTCGCTGCCAGATCCAGAGGCGCAGCACGGCCAGGATCGTCAGGCCGATGGCGACCGGCAGCGGGGTCAGGAAGAACGCGCCGACGACCGCCAGACCGATAATGGCGAAGCCGAGATTACGCGTGAAGGGCGATAGAGGCCGTATCTGGTCTTCTTGGAGCGGTAGCTTGCAGCCCGGCGCTTTCGTGGGCGCACGCTTTGAAGAAGTTCGTTTTGCCATGACGTTGTTCTCCTAAGCGTTGGAATCGGCGTTCGCCGGATGCATCGGCCTGGCGTAGGTGTCCGCCATCTGGGCCGGGACCGGTTCTTCCAGGCCTGCCGGGGGATACATGTCCTCCGGATAGGCCAGGGTGCCGAACTCCGGCACGTCCAGACCTTCCAGTTCGGCTTCGGGCGTGACGCGGATCTTCTTGATGGCGTTGACGATCTTGAAGACGATAAACGTCGCCCCGAACGCCCACAGGATGCAGACGGTCGAGCCGAACAACTGGGCGTAGAGCTGGCTGGGATCGCCGTGGAACAGGCCGGTCACGCCCTTCAGAGCCGCTCCCTTCGTGCCCAGGTATTCGGTCACGCCGGTGCCATTCCATCCGGTCCCGTAGTGGCCGTCGGCGAAGAGGCCGACGCAGATGCCGCCCAGCCAGCCGCAGTAGCCGTGGACCGAGACGGCGCCGCACGGGTCATCGACCTTGAGCACGCGCTCGTTGAACAGGACCCCCACGCAGACGAGGATGCCCGCCAGGACGCCGATCAAGCAGGCGCTGGGCGCATCTACGAAGGCGCAGGGCGCGGTGATGGCGACCAGTCCGGCCAGCATCCCATTACAGGCCATCGAGATGTCCGGTTTGCCGTACTTCATGCCCCAGAAGATCATCGCCGCGGCGGCCCCGAAGACGGCGGCCAGGTTCGTATTGATCGCGATCACGGAGATGCGCAGGTCCGTGGCCTGCAAGGTCGAGCCGGGGTTGAAGCCCATCCAGCCGAACAGCAGAATGAACGTGCCGGTCACCACGAAGACCAGATTATGGCCGGGGAAGGCGACGGGCTTGCCATTCTTATCGTATTTGCCCAGGCGCGGACCCAGAATGACCGCCAGCGCCATCGCGCAAAAGCCGCCGATGGCATGGACGACCGTCGAGCCGGCAAAATCGACGTAGCCGTGGCCTAAGTGCATGGACTGCCCGATCTGCGACAGCCAGCCGCCGCCCCAGACCCAGCAGCCGAAGATCGGATAGAGGAACGCGCCGATGAACAACTCGCAGAGGACGAACGCCCAGAAGGTGATGCGCTCGCAGATCGCGCCGACGATGATGTAACCTGCCGTCTCCATGAAGACGACCTCGAACATCATCAGGGCGAATACGCCCGCATCGTAGGCTGGGCCGGAGAGCAGGAAGCCGGTTTTACCGAGCCAGATGTGCGCGCCGCTGCCGATGGCTGCGGTGAGCGTGGGCGTGCCGCCCAGGCCGCTTGGCGCGGCGTTGATGGCCGCGCCGCCGTACATGAAGGCGAAGCCGCAGACGTAGTAGCCAATGAAGGCGATCACGTAGGCCGCGAAGTTGAGCATCATCAGATGCCCGGCGTTCTTCTTGCGCACCAGCCCGCAGGTCAGCAGCGCGAAGCCGGCCTGCATGAACAGGACCAGGTAGCCGGTGTTCAGGACCCAGGCCATATTGGTCGCGACCTTGATGTGGCCGACGCCGTCGGCCAGCTTGACGGCCAGCGGCTCTTTGGTCGCCTGCGCCGTATAGGTGTCGAAGTCCTTCTTTTTGTCCGCGTAGGTTGGGTCGGTCTTATCCGTCGGCTCTGCGGGGGCGAAGTTGTTGCCGCCCGCGTCCTGCACGGTCGTCTTGTCACCCGTCGCCGTGCCGGCGGGATCCGGCTGCGGCGTGGACGGCGCCGCCGGAGCGGCGGCCGGCGGCGCTGCCGCCTGGGGAGGCGTGTCCTGGGCGCCGGCGCGTCCCAGAGACAGCAGCGCCAGGCCCGCGAGAATCGGCATGAGGAGCCAGAGGGATCTTCCTGGCAGAACGATACGGAAACGCTTCATAGAGTTTCTTCCTCCTGTAGGTAAGAATAAGCGATCAGAATCACGAAGAGCACGGATGGCACGGATAGAGATACCGGGGGCTTCTCCGTGTTCTCTGTGGTCATCCATAATCAGAACTTGTAGACTTCTCCCAGTGTGAACGTATCCTGGTAGGTGACCAGAGAGCCATGCGAATTGAAAAACGGGCTGGTGGCGTCGTCGTGGCGATACTCCAGGCGGGACAGCAGGTGGCCTCCTTTGTGGGCGTATTCGAGCGTGAGGGTGATCTCTCGCAGTTTCAGATAGCCTATGCCGAACCGCAGGCCGCCGGGCCTGGGTCCCGCGCCGGGGATATCCTCGAGCTGCTCGATGCGCAGGGCGGCTGCGATCGGCGTCGTGATCTGATACCGCGCGAAAGCGGCCAGACCGACCCAGGAGCCGGAGACGTGCGTGTCGTCGACGTTGCCGGAGCCGTGCCCGTAGTCGGCCCAGGCGACCAGCTTCAGCCGCGAGGTCGGATTGGTGACGACCTGCGCGTCGAGCAGGTCGGTGGCGATGGCGGCGTTTTTGGGAATGGCGCTGCCGTAAGCGCCCGTGCCCTCGTTGCCGCCCATGTAGCCCACGATAGCCGTGTATTTGGGCGAAGGCGCCCAGGTGATCTGCGTGATGATGCTCTTCGAGTCGTTGTCGTCGGCGATGTCGTTCCAGCCGTTGACCACCCCGGCGAGCAGGGTGATGGACCTGGTGACCGGGGCGGTTATGCGCAGGCCCGCGTGGTAGAAGGGGATGGCGTAGGTGAACAGCAGACCGCGCGAATAGTTGTCGTTGCTGCTGCTTTCGATGACCTCGTAGCCGTAGGGCGTGACGAACACGCCGAAATCCACGTTCAGGCTGCCGGTTTTTATGGGCGTCGCGCGGGTGAGATAGAGCTGTTGGAGCCACTGCCAGCGTCTTGTGCCGCCGTACTCGGTCGAATGGACGATACGCGCCGTATCGCCTGCCGTGAAGGTGCCGGTGATTCCAAAAGGCAGGCCCTTGCCCTGCGTCCGCTGGATATTGAGCTCGCCCAGGCTAAAGACAGGTGTACCGTCGATGACGTCGAAGGCGCGCCCGTTGTTCTGGATGGGAATGCTCTCGCCATCGGGCGTGACGAGGTACGTCTTCGCCGGATTGCGGGCGTTATATTCGTAGTAGACGTCCAGCAGCCCCGAGACCGAGTACGCGCCGGGCGCCGGACCGGAAGGGGCCGGAGGCGCGGCTGGAGTAGGCGGCTGGGCGGGCGTCTGCGCTGCAGGGGTTCCGGTTGCCGGCGCCGGTGAAGAAGACTGCTGCGCTTGCGCGCGCAACGCCGCTCCCAGCAGCAGGGAAACGGCAAGCATCCAGAAAAAGCCGGGAATCCAGGCGGGAAGCCGCCGGGAAGCGTGGGGTGACACGTGGCAAACAGTCATGTAGCCGTGTACGCTCCTTTTCAGAGATGTAAGAACTTGTCGGGAGGCAGGAATAAACGAAATACCCTCCAGCACGCAGGTCCCGACGTGGACCCGGATGGAGGGCACGAGTGCGCAACGGCTACGTTGCGAGAGGCGGTATGGAGTTTGTAGGGCTGCGCCTGTCGGCTTCGCTATGGGCGCAGATCAGAGAAAAGAGGTTTTGCGGGTAATGCGTTCCGAAAATCGACCGTTGATTTCGATACGGACAGGATAGCAGAGAAAGCGGGCAAGAGTCAAGGGTTTGTTATAAAATCGAAGAAATTCCCCTCTTGGAAGGAAAGGTTGTTCGCTCAGGCGAATGCTATCCAGCAAATACATCCCGGCGAGTCCGATGATCCGAGACCCGTTATGACGGCTCTATTGAACGCAACCGACAATGCCCTCATCGACGGCATCCTGGAGGGCATCGTCACTATCTACGATCTTGCCTTTGCCGGGCAGATACGTGCCCTCTACCTGACCGGCAGTTGGAGCAACGGCACGGGCGTCTATCATCCTGGAGATGCCTATAACTCCAGCGATCTCGACCTGCATATTGTGTTTGGGGCTTCTTCCGCGCCTGAGGAAAAAGAGCGTGCCCGGCAGTTTCTCGGCGCCTGCCGGCAGATCAGCCCGGTCGGTCTGGATGGCTATCTCTGCCGCGAGGAGGATTTGGAGGGCTACTGGGACACCAGTCTCAAGCAGAGCAGCCTCTTGCTGTATGGCGACGATATCCGTGACGCCATCACGCTGCCGGCTTTAGAAGATCACATTCAGCGTGTTCTGACGTTTCCGCCTTACTGCCTGGCTGAGCCGCGTCACCAGCTGGCTGAGCCGCGTCACCAGCAAGAACCCTGTCTCCTCTTTCCGTTGTCCTATCCCGATCCGGAAGGGGAGTTCTATGGGTACGATCATGTGGAAGCTTCGCATTCGATCCGGCCATCCACACGCGCGCTTGTCGGCAGCGTAACCTGGGCAGCAACGGTGATGCTGGCTATACAGGCGGGCTGCTACGCCGGCAACAAACGGGATGCCGTGCATCTGTATCGGGAACACATCCATGATGCCTGGAGCGACCTGATCGAGACGGTCTTCGATCAGTGTAAATTGACCTGGCAGTTTCGCGTTCCCGAAAAGGCGGCTGATCGCAGGCATCTGCGGCAGATGTGCCGGCAGATGCCTGGCCTGGAAAACCATCTGCTCTCGATATACAGAACTTACCTGCTGCAAGAGCTGGCGCAGCCGGAGGAGGAGCGGCAGCAGTTTGCGATCGAGATGCTGGGCCAGGTCATTTTCCTGGATGAGGAGGTAAGCGCCCTCATGCAGCAATATATCCTATCTCCCCGTGCGCGCTTGCAAGCGGCGGCCCACCGTACGCTGGAAAAGATAGATCATGTGCGCTCCACCGTTGAATCGCCTGCCATGTATAAACAAACGGAGGAGCTATAGAAACCCACAATAGGCAGCAAAGCAGACACGTCTCCGGCTCATGTTTGTGATGGAAAGGAAGCGATGCGGATCCGGCTGTTGACACTCTTGCCGGCACTGGTGATTTTCCTGGCCCTGAAGGGAAGCATGACGGCTCTGCCTGGCAGAAAAACAAGTCACAATCCGGTGGGGTAGGCGTACAGGTTATTAGGAAGTGACAGCGAACGGATGTACTCGAATGTAATATTCGTGGAGCCTCTTCCTGATAGCACAGGAAAGCGCCTGATCGAATTTCAGAAGGCGCGGGTCAGGCTGGATCGGAGAAGATCATGTTACGCACCCCCCGTACTTACGTAGCTATCACCCTGGGGCTTGGAGCGGCGGCCCTGGCAGCCGTGGCAAGCTATTCTCACCTGACCGCCCGGATGCATCCCAATCCAAATCCGGTAGCGACCGCTTCGACGACGGCCCCGGAGACGTTTCAGGCGTATACCATTCTTCACGGTCTGCCTCCCAGGCCGGCGAAGCGAACGAATCGGCATGGCAAGCTGCGCCTGACGAAGATCCACGGGAAATATTATTTAGCTGGAGCGGACAACCACTACTACCTGGCCGGACGAGATAGGCAGGGCCATCTGGTTCCCATCTATCACGAGCCGCAGACGGATAAGGACTATCCGCTCTATTACGATGGCGACCGCGACCGCTACTACCGCATTACCGAGGACTCTCAGACCCATCAGTTCTATCGCAACTACGAAGGCGATCCGGAAGACCGCCTGTATGAGGAGGGTCATGACCAGCGCGACGGCCAGGAATACGCGCAGGACAACGGCGATCGCGGAGACTACCAGGAAAGCGATGATTATCCGCCCGCGCCGGAGGATCAGCCGGACATCGTCGTTGCAGACTCTGCCCGCAGCTCGGACGAATGGCTTCTCGCCATCCCGGTGATTGCAGCAGCCTTCCTGCTGCTGCCCAGGCATCATCACACGCCGCATTTCACGCCGCCGACCAACATGGTGATTGCCGGTAATCCGGCCCGGTCGCATGGGACGCTGCCGGGGCCGCGGCCTCACATTGCGAATCCTCCCATTTTCGTACGCCCGCCCGTCGTGCCGCCGGTCAACGGCAAGCCCTCCCTTCCGAATCCCGGCGTGCTGACACATCGCTGGATGCCGCCCGGATCGGCGCCCGTCGTTCCACCACCGGCGGTGGTCGCTATGCATCGCACGGCGCCGCCGGCAAAGCCGCCTCTTTTCCAGCGCCTGGCCCATCAGGAGGTCTCGATGCCTGGAGAGATACTCACCACCGGACATCACCCAGTACCGGCAATCCACGCGGCACCGTCCGCGCATAACGTGCCCTCTATAACCCATCATGCGGCGCCGGTGTCCGGTCGCAGTATCAGCATCACATCCCGCCCAGCCGTGCATGTCCCGGCTCCGGAAACCACGAAGCAAACCACTGCATGGCCGTTTCATGCGACACGGCCTGCCGGCAAGGTGGCAGACGGACATGTTTCCACGGCGCAGGAACGGCGCTACACGCAGGCCAAGACTCTTTCCACGCATACGACGGCAGCCTCGCCGGCGCGCCCGGAATCGGCGTCTGCTACCGTAGCAGCCCGCACGACCGATTCTTCGCCGCGACCGGGAGGAACAGGGCATGCGCCTGCGGTTCTCTCACCCGCAGGCCGCGAGACATCTGCGGCCAGACCGCCCAGCTATAGACCGCAGCCGCCGCAGGAGGCGTCTCCAGCCCGGCAGTCCAATACACCGTCCTCTCCGGCGCGTCAGGAAACCCGACCTTCTAACCCGCCGCGCCCGGCGGCAAATGAGCCGTACCGGCCGCCGTCGCCCGCTTCCCCGCCTCCAGCCACCCACAGCGCGCCGGCAGAACAACCGCATTACACTCCGCCGGAGCCGCCACGACCTGCCCCGTCCGAGCCGCCGCGACCCACACCGGCAGAACCGGCTCACCACGCCGCTCCTGCGCCCGAACCGTCGCACAACAATGAGAACCACGGGAACGACAACAACAGCGGGGGCAATAACGGGGGAAAGGGTAAAAAGGGATAACGCGCTTAAGCCATGTCCTCCAGGCGTTGCAGCAGGGAATCCAGATCGGAAGAAGTATCGAGGGCATTCATGAGCCGCTGGTAGCACACCAGCAGCTCATGGCGTGGTAGGGCGGCCCGTGCCGCCCATAACGGCTCCCGCGTCTGGGAGGGCAGCAGCGTCTCTTCGTATTGAGATAGGCACTGCTTCACGTCGATCGCCGGATAGAGGCGGCGTTCTGCCAGCGCATTGCTAAGAGGGATCCGCCAGGAGGATTCCAGGATCAGATGCTCCAGCAGGCGCAGGTGCGGATGGACCTCGCCTTCCTCCTCCGCTTCTTCGTCGATGGCCTGATGCCAGAGCGTTCCGACGAGGGTCAGGGAGCCGCCCAACGAGCCGCCGAGCGGCGTCTCGCCGTGGAAGCAGCCGGCTTTTTGTACCCATTCGCGCAGGCGCTGCCGGGCCTGTGACTGGTCGGCCTGCCTCTGGGCGTCTGCCTCCTCGACTTCCAGCATCGCTCCCCACAGTCCCGTTAGCGAATCCACGAGCAGGACCACGTCTTTACCCATCTCCGTCTGCCGCTGCGCCGCTTCCAAAACAAGATCGGTCAGGCGCAGCGTCTGTTCGGGCGTGCCTGTGTTGATGACGGAGGGACAGACGACGACATCCGCCTGCGGAAATCGCCGCCGCCAGTCCGTGACCTCCTCGCTGCGCGCCCGCAACAGCAAAATGAGGAGCACGCAATCCGGAGCGTTGACCGCGATTCCCTTTCCCACGCTGCGCAGCGTGCGGGTCAGGCCGCTGCCGTGCGGGCCGTAGATCACGCCCATGCAGCCGTTGCCGAGCGGAGCGGCGAAGTCGAGCATCCGGCCGGTCACGTCGTCCGGCCCGGTTGCCAGGGAGAGCCACCGGTCCGGCGGCGTCCGTTCGGAGTGGCTGCGCCGGGTACGCGGAAACGGGCGCTCCTCCGCTTCCTCAACAGACAGCCCGTTGATCCGCGCGATCTCCGTCAGGCGCTCGGTAGGCACGTAACGCGAGGCCGGTCCTTCCGGTCCGGCCTCGTTGTGGGAGGACGCTTCGTCGATTGGCTCGGCCATCGCAGGCGTATCGTCGCCTTCTACGTCTGAGTGAGCTTCCAACGGTTCCGTCGTGCCCTCGACCACCTCCCCGGTAGCGAGCCGGTAGGAATCCGCAAGCTCTTGCGGAACCTCGATCTCCGTGCCCGGCCCGCCGTTTTTGCCGGGCCGCAGGATCGTGGTCGTTCCATCCTCGTGTCGATGCACGATCCCATTATGAATAATCTGAAGAGTCATACGCCCTCTTAGAAACCGCCTTCGGCAAGATCGCGTTGCCGTCGGGTGTCTATACGTTCAAATTGCTGGCACAGCCAGCAATTACCGGTATAATACCGGATAAGAGTCGAAGGATGACCGTCCACCAATGGAAGCAGCCGAATACAGATTATGCATATTCCCCCTTTTACGGCCAGCGGTGATCTTCCAGTGGGATTGCACCCGGCCACACTGCAAGAGATAAAGCTGCGATTCGGAGCAACGACGACCCAACGTCAGATCATGGCTGCACGATTGGAACACATCTATCGAACAGCAGCAGGAACGGGGCATCTAGCGCGCTTTGTAATTTTCGGCTCCTTTGTGACCGCCAAGCTGGAGCCGAATGACGTAGATGTGTTCCTGCTTATGAAGGATAGTTTTGATTCAGCAACGCTTGTAGGCGAAGCCAAGCTGTTGTTCGATCATGGCAATGCAAATACCTATTTCGGAGCCAGCGTCTTCTGGCTTCGACGCATAGCCGCCTTTGGCGGAGAGCAAGCCGCTATCGAAAACTGGCAGATCAAACGAGACGGGAGCCTTCGAGGAATCGTAGAGATCATAGGAGAGTAGTATGATAGCGAACGATCAAGAACTTAAGACCACTTTAGAGCGAATTTCAAAATTCCAGCAGCAGATCGCACACCTCCGCAGTGTAGAAACCAATCCGGCGAACTATCATGGAGCGGTCTCCGGTTTCCTTGCAGAGATAGATCGAATGCAGTTAGAGGTGCGCGAATATCTTAGCCTTCATCCAGCAGAACTTGCGACAATCAAATAAGCGTCACCCGTCCAAACGAAAGCACAGAGGAAGCAATGATGCTTCCTCTGTGTTTGATCGCTCGCCGAGTCAAAAGCAGTGGGTGCCGAATTCTCTTCCGTTTAGGGATTATCTTCAGGCGTCCCGCCACCCGAAAATCCGCCGCGCCCATGCGGCATCATCTTGCCGCCCAGCGTAATCATAAGCGTGGTCCTGGTCTGCACGCGCGGAAGCGGCTGCCCTTTATCGAGTGCCGTGCCGGGTCCGTATCCGACCATCTGAAATGTGACGATGTCGCAGTCCTGGAAAATACCGGCCGGAACGGTCACCTCGACCCGGTCGCTATCCATGAAGATCTGATTCTTGACAAGATCGCGCACTTCCGACATCTGGGGGTAGTCGTTGCCGAAGTACCCGAAACCCATTCCCTGCTCCGGCTTGACCTCCGAGGAGCTCCACAGGATGATCGTGTGTTGGCCCTGCATGCCGAAGATTTGCGCGTAGTACCCGAGGATATTGGGAATGCTCTTCCAGTGGAAGGTGATGGCCTGGTCGAGCGGGATCGGCGCAGAGAGGTCCGGGCTGGACATCTCGATGGGCGCCAGGAAATTGACCTGGTCGGGCACGTCGATATCGACGTTGCCGGTGTAGTTGGTCGTCAGGGCATAATGTCCGGGCAATGCGGCGTCTTCATCGATCTGTCCGGGCTGTTTTTCGGAGGGCCAATAGCCGGTCGTCCAGTCGGGCTTATAGAAGTAGGACCCGGCGCCGGCGGCCCGGCGGTTTCTCGCCGCCTGGCGGCGAATGGCTGCTTTCTGCTCGTCGGTGAGGCCGCCGAACTCGATGACCACCGGCTGGCCGGGCTTGACCGTAGCGGAGGAGCCCCAGTACTGCTTGATGGTCATGGACGTATCGGCCGGCAGATTGCCTTGACCGCCCTGGTCGCCGCCGTTGCCGCTCTCCGGCCTGGGGCGGAAGATGTCGAGATCGAGCTTCGGACCCTGCTTGAGACCTTCCGGTACGGCGAGGGAAGCGGCTGCGTCGTCTTTGGCGATGCCGGGCGACCAGAGCCGTACCGTGAGCGTGCGATGGGCTTTGCCCTGGTCAAACATTGCCTGCGCCTGGGGCGGGAGCTTGACACCTGGCGGCAGCTTAGGCAAGGCGGGCATAGCGGGCATGCCGGCCATCTTCATCGAGCTGGTCTCGGCGAAAATGCCCAGATAGGCCTGCTGGTCGTCTGCCCGCGCCAGTACGGGCGAGAGGACGAGCAAAGCGGTCGCGAAGGGAAAGAGCTTCATTGCGGGATCTCCTGCCGCGCGGCCCTTTCGAGACACGCAAAGGGCGTGCGTATGGCTGATATCGGTGTTGCCTCTTCTATTATGACCGTTTTCCGGGCAAACTCGACAAAATCAGGGGCTATGGCTGCCTCAATTTGGCTCGATAGTGTTCGCGCAGCTTGGCGACCTTCGGCGCGATGACCACCTGGCAGTAGGGCTGGTAGGGGTTCCTGGCAAAGTAGTCCTGGTGGTACCCCTCTGCCGGATAGAAATTGGTGAATGGCGTGACCTCCGTCACGATCTTGCCCGGCCAGACATGCGCCTCCTCGATCTCTCGAATGACCTGCTGCGCGGTCTCTTTCTGCGCTTCGGAATGGGTGAAGATGGCGGAGCGGTACTGCGTGCCCACATCCGCTCCCTGGCGGTTCAGGGTGGTCGGGTCGTGGGTGGTGAAGAAGATCCCCAGCAGATCGTGAAAGGAGATGACGGACGGATCGAAGGTGATCTGAATGGCTTCCGCATGGCCGGTCGTTCCCGAGCAGACCTGCTCGTAGCTCGGATTCGCGGTGCGTCCGCCGGCATAGCTGGGCACGACGCTCTCGACGCCCTTCAGCTCGCGGAAGATGGCTTCCGTACACCAGAAGCATCCGCCGGCCAGGGTCGCGATCTCTTTGCCAGGTGGTGGCGTGGTTAGCTGCATAGCTTTTTCTCCTTGCTATCGCTTAATCATTCTCAGGCTTGCGCCAATAATAGCGCGGTTCCTCTTTATCTACGTCTGCGACCGCGTGGAAATAATCGCTCTTGGTTGAAAGATGCTTTAAAGCAGGAATACTCCCGGCTGCCCGCTAAAAACGGGGCAGCCTAGAGATGGGAGGAAAAAGAGAGCGATGCAGCCCGAACTGATTGCGGACTATGCGTGCGTGGTGGGCGAGAATCCCTTATGGCATCCCGGCGAGCAGCGACTCTACTGGACGGACATCGATACCGGGCGTCTCTTCTGGTACGAGCCTGCGAGCGGGAAGCATCAGGCGCTGGATATGGGCCGTAAGGTCGGCGGCTTTACCATCCAGGCAGATGGCGCGCTGCTGCTGTTTATGGACCGTGGGACCGTTCAGATCTGGCGGAACGGGCAGGGGCGCACGATCGTCGAGGAGATACCGGAGGAGCGCGAATCTCGCTTTAACGACGTCATTGCCGATCCGGCCGGCCGCGTCTTCTGCGGCACGATGTCGACCGAGACGCAGCGGGGCAGTCTCTATCGCCTGGATACCGACGGCGCGATCACCCGAGTATTGGAAGACATCGCCTGCTCGAACGGCATGGGCTTCCGCCGCGACGGACGGACGATGTACTATACCGATTCGGAACGGTATACCATCTATGCCTTCGATTACGACGCGAAGACGGGCGCCCTCAGCAACCGGCGAATCTTCGCGCAGAACCCCGAAAGTGAAGGATTACCCGACGGCATGACCGTGGATGTGGAGGGCTGCATCTGGTCGGCGCGCTGGGATGGCAGTTGCCTGGTGCGCTATACGCCGGAGGGAACGGAGATCCTGCGGGTAGCGTTTCCGGTCAAGAAGGTCTCCAGCGTGGTCTTCGGCGGACCGGACTACACAGACATTTATGTGACGACGGCGGGCGGTGATAAGAAAGAGACCGACGGCGCCGAAGCAGGGGCGCTCTATCGCCTGCGGATGGGCATTCGCGGCGTACCCGAATTTCCGTCTCGTATTGGGCTGTAGACAGATCACGCTTTCCAAATCTCTCAGAGCCTGTACGGAGACCTGCTGGCTTCTTAGCCGGGCATTGAAAACCGGGCATTCGATCCGGGCAATAAATTACCCGCCTGCGGGGCCCCTTCCCCGCTGTCCTTCGGACAACCGTCCTGCGGACGGGAAAGCTTGGAGGCTCGTGCAAATACCGAGTTCCCGGACAGGCTCTCAGGGTCTTTTTTCGATTCCGGCCGGCTGAAGCCGCAGCCCCTGGGGACCCCTGGCGATGCCCAAAGTCGCCCTTCGGGGACGGCCACGGTCAGGCTGTTTCCTCTCCTGGAGCAGATAGAGGCTGGAAGGCAGAAGTAAAACTTGACGGCTGTAGTCCCCGGAGGGGACTTTGTGCCCTGGTTGCCGCAGTTTCAACTGCCCGAACAAAGAAAAGGAGAAGGGTGCTCTACATAGCGAACACGAACTTGACCTGGACCCGCTTGACGAAACGAGGCGCGTTCGGATCGCCGAGGATGAAGTAGACGTTGGTGCCCCGGCCACCGGAATTGCGATAGAAGAGATACCAGTTCATGTCTGCATTTTGCACTACAATGCGCCCGCCGAGCGCGCGCAGGGGCGATAGCTGATAGTTCACCGTGAGGATGTGCTGCTGGTTGATGCCGTCCAGATTCTGCAGCGCGCCGGCATACGTCAGATCGAGCTTGCGGAAGAGGCGGAAGCTGAAGAAGGGACCGGCAAGGGTGTAAGGCCGGTCCGCCTGCTTGCCGAAGGTCCATGCAAAGCCCCACTGTCGAAACCGGTTGGTCACGCCGCGGGTGTAGGTAATGCCGTACGTGCTGTCGGTCTGATCGTCGAACTTATCGTAGTTGGCGTTAAAGCCGATACTCCAGTCCCGGCGCGTCTCGAAGGTAAGCATCATGTTGGCGCCGCGCTGATACGGCCTGCCATCCATATGCCACTGATACTGAGGCACCATGTTAAAGTTGAAATTGCGCCAGAACCCCTTACGCCATTCCGCGTTCCACTGCGTCAGAAAAATAAAGCCCCGCATGTCCGTGAAGGGGATGAATCCATCCGCATCCCGAAAGATCGAAGAGATCTCATCATATCCGAACGCCCAGAGGAGCAACTTATCCTGATAGAGCCAGGCGACCTGCTTGGCGTCTCCGCCCGCCTGATGCCCGCTGGAAAGCGCCCACTGCGCGTCCAGGCTGAGCTTGCCCCAGCGGTTATCGTGGCTCAGCATGGCGAGCGTGTTGTTATCGTCTTTGGCGCTCAACTGCGTGAAGAAGAGGCCGAGCTGCGAGGTGGGCGAGAGGTCGTGGCGATAACGCATCACCAGATCGTCGCGGTCGCCGAAGGCGGTGGTGTGCAGGAAACCGAGCGTATCCTGCGGGGTGATCTTGCCGTAGAGCTTGCTGCCCAGATCGAAGCCGGGGATGCGGTTGGAATAGAAGTACTGGCCGATGATATTGATATTGGAGACGTTGAAGAGGTCCCCGCCTTCCAGGAAGAAGGGCCGGGCTTCGGGCACGAAGACCTCGCTGCGGGAGAACTGGATGCTGGCGACGGCGCCCTCCACGGTCGCGAAATCGGGGTTGATGCTGCCGACCGCCGTCAACTGGGGCGTGAGCGTATAGCGCAGGTCCAGGCCGGAGCGGAAATTCGGGCTGAAGCGCGCGTTGCCGGGCAGGAAGTAGGGCAGCAGGGACAGGTGCGGATGGAAGGTGCCTTCGGGGACCTGCACGCCGGTCCACTGCCCGTCCCGGTCGAAAAATCCCTGGGGGCCGATATTGCTCCAGACCGAAAGGAGGTGGGTCCGGTATTGAAAGCGGCTGAAGTTGATGCCCATGGTGATGGGCTGGCTGCTGGCGGGATAGTTGAGCGCTTTCCAGGGGATGCGCATCTCGGCCGTCCAGCCATCCGCGACGCGCTTGACGGCCCCGTTCCAGTCGCCTTTCCACTCCACCTTGTTGGCGCGCCCGCCGCCCAGGTATGCGGACCGGCAGCCGATGGCGTTCAGGGAGAAGAGCGACCGGTCCTCATAGTGGTGGCCCTGAAAGGGGTCGAAGGCCACCTCCACGTTGTCTTCGGTATTGCTGTTGTTGCCCTGACTCTGATACTTGCTGTCGGGGACGGTCTCGCGGGCCTGGATCTGATCCGGCTGGCTGTCTTTGCAGGTGAAGGCGACATAGATGTACTGCGCGTCGTAGAGCACATACGCGGTCGTCTGGTCGGCGACGGGGTTGCCGTTTTGCTGATCGACGAATATATTGGCTTTCGGTGCCGTTTTCCACGCCGGATCGGAAAGGTCACCGTCGATGTCGGGCGGCGTCGTTGTCTTGACGGCAGGCAGGCCGCGTTTGACGAAGGAAGCCGGCAAGGTGGAGGGATCTGCGCGCGGGTCTATGGACCCACCGGCTTGCGTGCCGGTCGTGTTAGCGGCCCCGCAGGGCAACGAACCTAGCACTCCCAGGCAGATGCTCATTACAAGCAAAAACCGGGATCGATTCTGCATAACTTTGCCGCTAATCGTTTTGATCTTCGGTCGCCCTCCCGTACCTAACAGACTGGAACCGTATCTTTCTTAATTCGGGCGACTGAAGTCGCAGCAACAAAGGCACAAAGTCCGCCTGCGCGGATTAAGGCCCCCACCCCCGACCCCTCCTCGAACCTTCGGAATTCTAGGGGAGGGGGGACTATGCCGGTAGCCAGTCGCCGAAGGGCGACTTCGCGCTTTTGTGGCAGCGACTTCAGTCGCCGGATGAAAACCGAATGTCTCAGGTTAATCGTCCGAATTGGAAGTGTCCGGGGGATCGGGAGGATCAGGGGCGTCCCTATCCTGATTTTCCTCTTTGTCCTTATCCTTGAAAGCGCAGTCCAACGCCTGTTTCACCAGTTTCTGAACGTCGACCTGATCCAGCGCGCGGCGAACCTCCTTATCCGCCATAGAGACTGCATGGTCCGCCTGTTCGACTGCGATCTGGGCGGCTTTGACGCCCAACTCTCCCCCTAGTTCACCGAGCCGGGCTTCCAGCCGCTTGCGCTGCTGGCAGGTAAGATCCTTATTCTTCAGTTGCCGGGAGATCGCTTCCATCCGCTTTCCGATGCGGTCGATGTCGCGCTCGATCCTGGTGGTGTCCGGATCGGCCTGATGGTGAGAAATGTTACATTTTGATACTGTAAGGCCGGCAAGATGGATCGGCGGGGCGTGCTCCGCTTCCGGTGTTGCGGGAAGTGGCCGCATAGGATCGCTCGGCTGCTGAGGTTGCGGTCGGGGAGCGTCCTTCTCCGGATCGATCGTGATGGTGCTGGATTGCCAGGGGTCGCCGGCGTCAGAGCCGTCGGTGGTTGCCCGGCCGGTCGGGGATGCTGTCCTGTGGCTATCCGTAGCCTTCGGCGCAGATTTCGCCGGCTGGGCGGCGGGAGCCAGGCCTGCCGTCTGAATTGGCGCGGCTTTGGCAGGAGGCGTGTTGCCGGCGGCTTGCCCGGCACGGGCCAACTGCAGGAACAGCCCGGCGCAGAGCGCCATGCAGAAAAGGAGGGAGGCCGTTCCGGCAAAGGGGAGGGGAGCCGTACGGACCGTTTCGGAAGGGAGGCCGAGGATGCGGCGCACGCGGGCGAGCAGATCGCCATCGGTGGCAGCCAGGGCCGGCGACGCGGGAAGGCCGCGCATCTGCTCCAGAGCCATCAGGGCGCGGGCATAGCCGACCCGGTCGTCGAGCACCTGCACGACCAGGTCGTCGCAGCAGAGCTCCCGCTCGACGCGAAGGCGTCGAGAGACCCACCAGACGGCCGGATGGTAGAACAGCAGCGTCTCGATCGCCGACTGCATCAGGTTGATCAGGTAGTCGTGGCGGCGGACGTGGGCCAGCTCGTGGGCCAGAAGCGCTTCGATCTGCTCGCCGGGCAATCCGGTGAGCGCGCCGGCCGGGAACAGGATGACGGCTCGCAGCCATCCGGCCACCGACGGGACCTGCACGGCCATCGAGGCCCGCAGCGCGACCGGGCGCGCGATTCCCATCCGGCGCGCCAGCTCCTCGCAGCGCGCCGCGATCGAGCCTTCGATCGGCCAGATGGCGCGGCGCATCAGAAACTGCACGCGGACCCATCCGCCCAGAAGCCGTGTCGAGAGCAGCAAAACGCCGAGAAGCCAGGCCGCGACAAGGCCGGAGAGGAGCGCGTTCAGGCGGGAAGCGGCGCGCCCTGCCGGCATCTGCCCGACTACTGGCGAGGCCGGCGGAAAGCCGTTTTGGAGCGCGTCAAGACGCGTGGGGAGGGAGGGGCCCGGCACGGCTAGTCCCTTTAATTCAGGGAGAAGAGAGACAAAAGGCGCCGGGGACGGCGCGCGCCGGGACGTGAGAACGGCCAGCGTCAGCGGGGGACAGAGCGCCATCCCTCCTAGCGCGACGGTGGCGGCGAGATAGCGCGCGTTCGCGCTGCGGGAACGCAAGCACAGAAGCGTCACAGAGAGCAGAATCGCGACCACCGCGCCCTGCCAGAGGAAGTGGACGAGCGTCCAGCCGATCGGCTGCACGTAAGCGTGCCAGGGAGTGCCCTGCAGGAGATTCATGGTTGTTTCCCTTCGAGTTCATCGAGGAGCCGGCGAATCTCGGCCAGCTCCTCCTTCGACGCTTTACGGTCGGTCAGCGCCTGCAGGATGAGCCGCTGCGCGGAGCCGCCGAAGGCCCGGTCTAGCAGATCATTTACCAGCGTGCGCTGCGCGTTCTCTTCGGACTGCGCGGGGTGATAGATATGCGCCCGGCCGTGCTCCTTCCGATGGACCAGACCTTTCTCGGTCATGATCTGCATCAGCTTGAGCACGGTCGTGTAGACCATCGGCCGCTCCCGGCTTAGCTCTTCGTAAACGTCTCGCACGGTACTCGGTCCCTGCCGCCAGAGCACACGGAGAATACTCAGCTCCGCGTCCGTCGGTTTCGGGAGTTTGTCCTTCCGGTCCATCCAGCGCTCCCATCCGCCCGCAGCCAGCTAACCTTTTCAACTAAGAGACTCTAGAAAGAGTCAGAACGCTCACGATCGGTTAGCCTTTTCCGCGAAAAAGCAGAAATATTTCGGAGCCGTTTGGCTACGAAGCTCCTCGTAGTATAGTGTATACGAAAGGCTTCGTAATGTCAATAGGTCGTCGGGCTTTTTGAACAACTATTTAGGGGGAAGCCGATTCCGGAAGAAGTTAAAGAAAAAGGCGGCTGGAGAAGCCGCCTTGAGTCAAGAAATTGATGGAGCTACAGTCGGAGCTTGAATCCATTGTGACCGGGCGGGGCTACGGTAAAGAGGCTGTCCGAGATACCCCGATTGACCTTGATGTTGGAGAGCCGAATGGTGGCGACCTCTACGGAGACAGCATTTTCGACATGGACGCGGGTCGGGACCCAGATGCCCGGCGCGACCTGCGCCGGCTGGTTGTAGAGCGTGACAGCTTTTACTTTACCGTTCCGGTCGTGCAGCTCATTGCGGAGCACGGTGTGGGTTTTAGGGTCGATCCAGACGCGGTGGAAGGCGCCTTCTTCGTAACCCCAGAAAGTCAGATCGTAGACGACGGCCGGCGCGCCTTCCAGGTCGTCCCGGCGCACGAAGCGTGCCCGCATAAAGTCGAACATGCCGGGCGTGAGCACCCCGCAGATGTCCAGCAGCGAGAGCCGCCGGTCGGGGGCGGTGGACAGGTCCTGGGTATGCTTGATCTTGTGGTCCGGGACCTGATAGCTCTGCTCCTCCTCATTGACGAGCAGCATCTCTTCCCCATTTTTGGGAGAATCGGCGCTCAAGCGGATCTTGTTGGGGTCTTTATAGCTCAGCTCCACGCTGTGAAGCGCATAGAGGGCGGTCAGGTCTTTGTCGACCGAGCTGTCCGGCTTCCCACTGGATTCGGTGATAAGCAGGCTTGCCTGCAGATCGTTCACCGGGCTGACCAGGGAGGAGAAGGGGACGGTCGCCGGCTCACCGGTGTCTTCCACCTCGCCCGACTGGTCGGCCTGATCCAGAGCGACCTGGATCCTTTCCCTCCGAATCCACGGTACGATCGCTTTCGCGATAGCCACTTCGGCGGCGTGCTGTTCCTGTGGCGTGACCGATCCGGGCAGGAGCAAGGGCAGCGGATTGAGCGAGATGGCGCTGGTAATGCTGTTGAACAGGTTCTTGTTCTCGGTGCTGTCTCCCATGACATCGCGGGCGGAGAGCACGAGCCGCTTGTTACTCGTATCCAGGATCAGCAGATCGACGGTACACATCGATTTCGTGCGGTTGGAAATCCCGACCCATACGTCTTTGCGCCGCCACTGCGCCCGGCCTGCCAGTACGTAGCGCGCTCCGAGCTTGTCTCCAATCTCGGCCATCTGTTCGGTCGTGGGAAGCTCGTAATCTCCTTCGGCCCAGTTGGTGGGATCCATGCCGACCACAGACCGGCCCTGATTGACGAGCGAGGCGAAAAACGACTGCGTTTTCCGGGGGCTGCCGGGCATCGCCGGCGGCATGGCTCCGATAGGGGATTTGATCAGAAAGACGTTAAAGCCGGTGTTCAACAGCAACTGATTGCAGACCTCGCGGGCGGACTGTACGGCCGCCTCTTTGCCGTTGCGATAGCTCCAGGGCAGGATCGCCACGGTCGCGCCCAGCTCTCGCATCATGTCGCTCGAAGCTGCCGGCGCGGCCGTGTCCGGAAGCCCGCGCTGGGCGATCGTGCGGCGACCGAGCTTTGCCTGTCTTCGTGTCTGTGCCGCGATAGGCAGCCATGGCGCGACGCAAAGCGCCGTGCCGGCAAGCAAGAAGAGCGTGTGTCCGATCGTGATGCGGCGCATAGCCATCCCTGTACTCCTATAATTCCCGGCCTGGCGCCAGGATTTTTCCGATAAAAGCGATCTGGGCCATCCCTCTATATCCGCTGCCGTTTCGTTCCTCCTGCGCTTCATAACGAGCCGAGGAGGGCCTTCGTGACGGCTCTTTTCGGGTGTTGAAAACCTCTGGCAAGCCTACGGATCGGAGGAGGGGCGATGTTCGAGCAGGGAGGCGGAATCCCGATCCAGAAAGAGCGTGGTCCGTGGATGCTGGCGGAGGATGGAGGCCGGGACCATCGGCGTGATCGGCCCTTCCACAGCCGCCTGGACGGCCTGCGCTTTGCGCCGATCGGGAACGGTGCAGACGACCCGGCCCGATTTGAGGATCTGCCGGATCGACATAGAGATGGCCTGCCGGGGGACATCGTCGAGCGTTGCAAACCATCCTTCCCCAAGCTGTTGGCGGCGGCAGGCTTCCTCCAGCGTGACGACGATATAGGGCGCCTCGGTCTCGAAATCGGCGGGCGGATCGTTGAAGGCAAGATGTCCGTTCTCCCCGATGCCGATGAAGGCCACCGCGATGGGATGGCGGGCGATGATCTCGCCCAGGCGACGGCATTCTGCCGCCAGGTCGCCCTCTCCATCGATCCAATGGAAAGCGCGCAGCGGCTGCGGCAGTCTGTCCACGAATCGCTCCTTGAGATAGCGCCGGAACGAGGCGGGATGGGAGACGGGCATAGCGGCGTATTCGTCCAGATGAAAGGCGGTCACGACGCTCCAGTCGATCTCTTCCTGCACGAGCTCTGCCAGCATATCGAACTGGGAAGCGCCCGTCGCCAGGATGATGTTCGCCGCGCCCTGCTCGCGGATTGTCCGGCGAATAGCCACCGCGCCTGCCACGGCAGCCCTGCGGCCCAGCGCCTGTTTTGTCTCACTGATGACGATGTCCATGGTTGCGCCCCCTATCTATTCGGCAGAGGGTTTCTCCATTCCTGTTTTGCGATTCGGGTGCCGAGGGGCAGCCTTTCCTCACTTGCTGCCCGCAAAATAAAAAAGAAACAAATAGCCGCTCCCTCATCCCTGATGGAGCGGCTGGAGGACGGAAACTCCGTTAGTTTCTCGTCCCCATTCATTGTTGGCAGGAGGGCCTGGTATCTCTACCGGGCCACCCGTGAGGTTTATGCGGGTTGCGCCAACCCCAGCAGCATGCCTTGAAACCGGTCGCGCAGTCTTTCGTTCGTTTTCGGTGTTGTTCCCGCCTCCACCATCTTTCGGCCTCTACCCCATATGAGATATAGACGCCGCTGAGGACGCATCGTTCTGCGTTATCAGGCTGTGGGCAGTTGCAGGAACTCCTTCAATATGGCGATCAACTGCTTCCGGTCGTCCGGATCGGCCAGTTGCAGACCGTAGTGGTTGATATACAGGACTTGCTGGCTCAGCCATTCGTTCCAGCAGTCGGGACAGACGTTGTTCTGGATAGTCTCGCCAAGCTGGCCTCCCATCGGGGGGGATTCCAGCGGCTCGGCGGCGCGCCCGCAGCGGGCGCAGGTTATGGTTGCCATGGGCCATTTCCTTTCCTCGACTTCTTGATGCCTGGCATGGCTGCCTTACGAGGATTCTACCCTCTGGGCACCGAATTGCAGAATCAGCGCGAAAAAGCGCCGATTTTTTCGATCTGAGGAGAGTGTGGATGAAAGACCCACGATATACCCGCCTGGCCGATACCCTGGTACAGCATTCCCTCCAGGTGCAGCCCGGCGACAAGGTCCTGGTGGAGGCGTTTGATATTCCGCCCGATTTTACCACGGAGCTGATCCAGCGCATCGCGCAGGCGGGCGGCCTGCCGCTGGTCAGCACGTACCAGCAGCCGGTCTTGCGCGCGCTCTATTCGGCGGCTACCGAGGAGCAGATGCGCACGATCGGACGGATCGAGCGCGAACGCATGGAGGCGGTTCAGTGCTACATCGGCGTGCGCGGCAATCACAACATCAGTGAGTTAAGCGACGTGCCGCCGGACCGAATGGCCCTGTACGAGAAGCACTGGTGGCGGCACGTGCATACGGAAGTGCGCGTCCCGAAAACACGCTGGGTCGTGCTCCGCTGGCCGCATGCCAGCATGGCCCAGGCGGCAGGCATGAGCACGGAGGCCTTCGAGGACTTCTATTTCCGCGTCTGCGCGGAAGTGGACTACGCCGGGATGGCCCGCGCCACCGAGCCGCTGCACGCCCTGATGGATCAGACCGATCGCGTCCATATCACGGGACCCGGCACGGACCTGACCTTCAGCAAGAAGGGGATTCCGACCGTTCCCGATCCTAAAAACCAACATCACTACGTTGGATCGCATAACATTCCCGACGGCGAGATGTTCACCTGTCCCGTGCGCGATTCGGTGAACGGCGTGATTCAATACAACTGCGAGACCCTCTATCGCGGCACGATCTTCAACAATATCCGGCTGGTGTTTCGGGACGGCAAGATCGTCGAGGCCACGGCGGGCGGCGATACGGCCAAGCTCAACGAGATCCTGGACGCGGACGAGGGCGCGCGCTACATCGGCGAGTGGTCGCTGGCGTTCAACCCCCACATCCTCACGCCGATGAAAGACATCCTTTTCGACGAGAAGATCGCGGGCAGCTTCCACTTAACGCCCGGCAACGCCTACGAGGAGGCGGATAACGGCAACCGGTCTCAGGTCCATTGGGACATGGTCTGCATCCAGCGCCCGGAGTACGGCGGCGGCGAGATCCGTTTCGACGGCACGCTGGTCCGCAAGGACGGCCTGTTTGTGCTGCCGGAGCTTGAGGGCCTGAATCCGGACCGCCTGGCCTCCTGACGGGAGGGCGCCTGCCATGCGCACCGCCAACAGCGTAGATATCTGCGGGGACGCCGAGCGCATCTGTGGGCGCATCTTCGCGCTGGCCGCCGATATTCAGGACTGGCCGGCGCTCCTGCCGCACTACCGCTACGTGCGCGTTCTGGAGCGATCGGACAGGCACAAAATCGCGGACTTCGGCGCTTCCCGCGACGGCTTTCCGGTGAAGTGGCGGGCGCGGCAGGAGCTGTTCCCGGAGGAGAGCCGCATCACGTTTACACACCTGCGGGGCATCAGCGTGGGGATGCAGGTGGAGTGGCGGCTGGAGAAGCGCGGCGATCACGTCCACGTCACTATCGAGCATGAATTGATCTATCCTACAAATGCTCTGCTCCGCCGCCCGGCGGATTGGTTTGCCGATTTCATCGTCGGCAGGATGTTCGTTCACAACATCGCCGGGAAGACGCTGCGCTGCATGAAAGCTAAGGTCGAGAGGGAGAGCGTATGAAGGGGAAAGGAAGACCACGCGCCAGCCTGATCACTGCCGGGGTGTTTATCCTGCTGTCGGCAGGCATAGCGCGTCAGATTTACGTTAGCTCTATGCGCGAACGGCACGACCGGATGCTGGTGGCTGCGGTCAACGCGGGTTACGTCGATGCGGTCAAGGATCTCCTGGAGGAAGGGGCCGATGCCGATACCCGGCAGATACCGCCCGACTCGCATTTCCGTGCAAAGGATCTATGCTATCTGATCCTGCACGCAGGCGCCCAGCCTCCATTGACGTCGCAATATCCGACCGCGCTGCTCCTCGCCTGCCGGAACGGTAATTACGATGTCATCAAGCTGTTGCTGGAGCACGGCGCCCAGGCCAATGCACGATCTATATCCCCTGCGCTTCAGAACAGCCTCAAGAGCCCAAACGTAGCTGTATCCCCCTCCCAACCATTGCTGGCGCTGATCTATAACAGCACCGATTTTGCCCATGGGATCTCTCCGCGTCAGAAACAACTGCGGCGGGCTTACGAGCAATGGATGGACGGCATCCGCTTGCTGCTCGCCCAGGGCGCCGATGTCAATGCCAGGGACATCTCGGGCGAGACACCTCTGGTGGGGGCTGCGTACACGGGCAACAGGGCCCTCGTCCAGCTTCTGCTCGATCACGGCGCCGATATTCAGATCCAGGATGCGTCCGGCGGCACGGCCTTGACAGGCGCCATCTCCTCGGGCAACCCCGATTTAGTGCAAATGCTCCGGCTGCACGGCGCGAAGTTCCGGCAGGTGGACTTGGTGACAGCGGCCCGCACGGGCAATCCCCGGATCGTCAGGATGCTGTTGAGCCGGAACGCCGATGTCAATGTGAAGACTCCCGATGGCGTGACGCCGTTGATGGCGGCGGTGGATGCCCAGAATCCGGAGATTGTGCGCCTGTTACTGGCGCAGGGGGCGGATGTCAACGCCAGGGACACGCAAGGGGAGACGGTCCTGATACGCGCCGTTCAGAACACACGCGCCGATATTGTGGCGCTCTTGCTGGCGCGAGGCGCCGATGTCCATGCCAGGGATAACAAAGGCGATCCCGTGCTCCTAGACGCCCTGGGGACATACGGCGTTCAGAAGGGACGCGCGGATATTGTCTCTCTTTTGCTGGCACGGGGCGCCGATGTCTGTGCGAGAGGGGCAAACGGGCAGACTGCGCTGTTGTTAGCTCCTTTCGCCGGGGCGGACCTGCAATGCGCCCGCATCATCCATATGCTTGTGAGCCGGGGCGCCGACGTAAACGCCAGGAATCGGTTTGGCTTAACGCCTATGATTGAATTGGCCGGACTTTTCCTGCAGACACCACGATCGGCCAAAACAGATACCCCTGTCGATCAGGATCTCAGGAAGAGTATGCAGATACTTCTCTCTCATGGGGCTGTCGTCGAGGCCGGCAGCCTGATCGATCTGGCAAAAGAGCAGAATCCGCTCAGTGTTCCGCGCTTCTCTTATCTTATCGCGCAGTGCAAAGACCTCAATCGCCGCAGCAAGAGTGGGGAGACCCTGCTGACCTGGGCGGTACGACAGAGCAGCCCGAAGATCGTGGCCCTGTTGCTGAAGCAAGGCGCGGATGTCAATGCGAAGAACGCCGCCGGCCAGACGCCGCTTCTCGAAGCTGCGGCGCTGGACAGAAGCGAGATCGTCCCGCTCCTTCTCGCCAAAGGTGTCGATGTCAACGCGCGTTCTCCTCTGGGGGAAACGGCGCTGATGCTGGCTGCAGAGGTGAATGACGTGGCGACCGTCCGCCTGCTGCTTCAGCACGGCGCGGATGCGCGCGTACACAGCGCTTCCGGGCAGACGGCAGTGAATTACGCCAATGGGTATCCGCCTGTTCTGGCGCTGCTTCAGGACAAGGATATCCGCAAATAACGAGGAGTATAGAATTCCATAGGAAGGCAGCGGATCGCTCTCGTGGCAAACGCGAAATTGCGAGATGGACAGGAGATAGGCGGCTTGCGGCGCGTGGTCGTCACCGGGATCGGCGCGGTGACGAGTATCGGCTGCGGCGTCGAGGGACTGTGGGAAGGCGTATGCCGCGCCCGCTCCGCCGTCGGGCCGATCACCCATTTCGATGCGTCTCCGTTTGCCAGCCGCATCGCCGCCGAGGTGCGCGATTTCGATCCGAGCGCCTACCTGGAAGGCAAGGCGCGCAAGCGGCTGGACCGCTGCGCCCAGTTCGCGGTCGTGGCAAGCAAGCAGGCAGTGGAGGATGCTCGGCTGGATCTGAGCCGTGAGATGCCGGACCGGGCCGGCGTGTGTATCGGCAGCGCGCTCGGCGGCGCGGCGTTTGCGGAGCGCCAGCATGCGGCCTATTTAGAGGGCGGGCCGCGCGTGGTCAGCCCCATGCTGGCGCTGCAGATGTTCGTCGGCGCGGGAAGCTGCAACGCAGCCATCGAGCTGGGATTGACCGGCTACAGCACCTCCAACGCCGACTCCTGCGCCTCCGGCCCTATCGCCATCGGCAACGCCTGGCACGCGATCCGGCGCGGCGACGTGGACGTGATGCTGGCGGGCGGCGCCGAAGCTCCTCTAGCGCCACTCTGCTTCGGCGCCTTCTCGCTCATCCGCGCCATGTCCACCCGCAACGACGATCCGGCCCGCGCCTGCCGCCCGTTTGACCGGGATCGGGACGGCTTCGTGATGGCCGAGGGGGCGGCGGTGCTGGCGTTGGAGGAGCGCGACCATGCCCTGCGGCGCGGCGCGCGAATCTACGCGGAATTGATCGGCTATGCCTGCACTAATGACGGATTCCACATGACCGCGCCCCGCCCGGACGCTTCCAGCGCGGCGAATGCGATTACGAAGGCTTTGCAAGTCGCTTCGATTTTACCGGAGCAGATAGATTATGTGAACGCGCACGGCTCCTCCACGCCGCTCAACGACGCCACCGAGACGCGGGCGCTCAAGATGGCGCTGGGCGAGGAGGTCGCCCGGCGCGTGCCCATCAGCGCGACCAAGGCCATGCATGCCCACGCGCTCGGCGCGACAGGCGCCATCGAAGCGGCCATCTGCTGCCTGGCCCTCCAGCGTTCCTGGATTCCGCCGACCGTCAACTACGAAACTCCCGATCCGGAGTGCGACCTGGATTACGTGCCCAACACCGGACGTGCCGCCGCCCTCAAGGTGGTTCTTTCTAACTCCTTCGGCTTCGGGGGTATCAACGCCGCTCTCGCTTTTCGATGTGCTTGATGAGACGCTGGAGTAGAGGAGACTCATACAATGGAGGAGAGTCCGGAAGGAATCCATCCCGATGCAAGCGTGAAGGCTGTACCCGACCCAATCGTAGCTTCTCCATCCTTGAACGAGAGAGACGTAACGGATACGCTGCAGCAACTGGCTGTAGCAATCGTGGGGGTTTTGATCGCTCTTGCCTTCGGCAACATGATAGATGCGGTCAAGGATATCCTCAATGCGGATCATATTGTGACGAACATCCATTTCATGCGGGCGCTCGTCTTCACGGGTCTTTTTTTTCTCATTGGCCTGGACTTCTTTGTAGGCTGTCAGATATATCTATCCAGCAAGGAGACGGTCAATATAAAGTCCGGGACGCAGTGGTGGACGTTCGATTTTATTTCGACGATCATCACGCTTACTATTCTGATCTATAGCGGGGCGGCGGTGCGCATGCCGCATCATTTTATTTTTTCACTGATTGTATTATTTGGATTTGAGACACTCTGGTGCGCCACTCATGTGATCCTGAAAAAGCCGGTCAATAGATCCTGGGCTGTTTGGAATCCAATTATGCTTGCAGCAACTACCGTAATCTACTTTTGCATGAGCTTTGCGGAATCAGGGAGAGTAGCTGCGCTCTTAGTTCTCTAGCTCTCGTTGCCTACATGCTTGTCCGAGACGTACGGCAGCTCGATACAGAGGTTTGCAAGGAGAAATAGACGGCTGTAGCTTGATAGCTCGCTCTCTTCCATACGGCCCTTTCCGCGGGCGCATGACGCAGCGAGGCCGGAATATTGTAGGCAGATTTCGACTCAATTAGACTCACTAAACATTAGCCGGACTCAGTTTTTGACAATAAAAAATTAAAAAAGTAGGCAAACAGGCAGGAAATACCGAAAATGAGAGTGAATAACCGAGGGCGGCATCGTGCCGTTCTCGCCGCTTGCCCGCTTACGCCTATGACTTCTTCTCATTCCAACGCCCGCCTACCGCTCGACACGGTCCTCCACGGCGACTGCCGGGAGATTCTCAAGACGCTGCCTGCGCGCTCCGTCGATCTCATCTTCGCCGATCCGCCCTATAACCTGCAGCTCAAGAACGACCTATGGCGTCCCAATTTGACGCACGTAGACGCGGTGGACGACGATTGGGACAAGTTCGGCACCTTCGATGAGTACGACCGGTTTACGTGCGAGTGGCTGTCTGCCTGCCGCCATGTGCTCAAGGATACCGGCACGCTTTGGGTCATCGGCTCGTACCACAACATATATCGGGTGGGCCGGATTCTGCAGGATTTGGGCTACTGGATCCTCAATGATGTAGCGTGGGTCAAGATGAACCCGATGCCGAATTTTCGGGGCACGCGGTTCTGTAACGCGCACGAGACGCTGCTCTGGGTCAAGAAGTCCGAGAAGCAGACGAAGTATACGTTCAATTATAAATCGCTGAAGGCGGGCAACGAAGACCTGCAGATGCGCAGCGACTGGCATATTCCGCTCTGCACGGGCGAGGAGCGGCTGAAGGTCAACGGCGAGAAGGCGCACGCCACGCAGAAGCCGGAGGCGCTGCTGCACCGGATCGTGCGGGCCTGCAGCGATCCGGGCGACGTCGTGCTGGATCCTTTCTTCGGTACGGGGACGACCGGCGCGGTCGCCAAGCGGCTGCGCCGCCACTGGATCGGCATCGAGCAGGAGGGCGGATACGTGGAGCTGGCCCGGCAGCGCATCGCCGCCGTGATGCCGCCGCTGCTTCCCGACGAGCTGTTGCCGCCGCCGCTGGATACGCCGAAGGTCAAGGTCCCGTTCGTGATGCTGCTGGAGCATGGGCTGCTGGCGGCAGGCACGAGCTTGCAATTAGACCGCACCGAGCACGTCGCCATCGTGCAGGAGGACGGGACGCTCGTCTGTAACGACCTGCGTGGCTCCATCCACCGCGTGGCGGCGCAGTGCCTGGGCAAGCCCTCCTGCAACGGCTGGGAGCACTGGTACTATCGGGATGCCCGGACGGGGGAATACCGCGTGCTGGACACGCTGCGCGAGCCGATCCGTCGGATTCTCGAAGGGATGCCGTTGGAGACGCCGGATGCGGCGAGAGTGAAAGCGAAACGATCGTGAACGGCTTGAGACGCTTATGGGGGCATCGCTCCGGAGAGACATCGGCAGGCGAGGGCGGGCCTGTAAAATTGATCGTCGGTCTGGGCAATCCCGGCGCGGAGTACGCGGGGACGCGCCACAACGCCGGCTTCGAGGTCATCGAGGTTCTGGCCCGCCGCCATAACATCGCTATCGCCTTTAAGCGAAATTTTAAGGCTGAGGTCGGCGAGGGGCGAATCGATGGGCAGCGGGTGCTGCTGGCGCGTCCACAGGCTTATATGAATCTATCAGGGGAATCGGTAGGTTCTATGGCCCGCTTTTACAAAATCCCGGCAAGCGAGATCATGGTTATTCTGGACGATACCGCGCTGCCCCTGGGCCGTCTGCGGCTGCGGCTCAAAGGCTCTGCCGGCGGTCACAACGGCCTGACCCATATCCTGACGGTCCTGCATACGGACGAGGTGCCGCGCATTCGCATCGGCGTGGGCGCAGCCCGTCCGGGCGAGATGATCGGGCACGTCCTCTCCCGCTTCCGCAAGGAAGAGCTTCCCGCCATGGAAGAGGCTTACACGCGGGCGGCGGATGCGGTCGAGTGCGCCCTGGCGGAGGGGTTCGAGACGGCCATGAACCGCTTCAACGTCGGCGAGAAGCGGCCTGCCGAGACGAAGCCGGCCAAAAAGGAAGCCGGCGGCGAATCCGAGACGGGGATGAGCAGGAAAACAGAACAGGTTTGTGGAACAGAGTCCGGCAGCCGTCGAGAGGAATAACTTTTCTCCAACGTCCGTCCGCAGGGCCTCCGGGCGCTCTCGGTCGCGACGGGGACAGGGGTCGCGACGCCCCACCCACCATTTCTCCGAAAAGTTTGGAAACGTTTCTCCCCTTGCCTTTAGCAATCGGGAACGCAGAGCCGATAGAAAAAGTAGAATAGAGAGTGCCGGCGAGGGCAACGAGGGGCGAAAAAACTTTTCGTTCCTCTTGACAAGCGCGAGCCGGTGCAGTATAGTATACAGGCGCCGCGAAAGTAGTAGACGTAAGGGCGCAGACGGGCTTCTAGCCTTCTTCCCTTTATGAGAAGGCGAGCCGCAGAAAACGGTTTTCGGCATTCTGCGAAAGCGCCTTGACAATCACGACGTGGTATGATACAATACTGTGCTTCTCCCCAGGAGGCCCCAGAGACGGGTGGGGAGGAGAGCTAAAGAACCTTGACAGTCACGTATGACGTTTTGTGTGGACTCTGATTTTTCAACGTCTTGCGTACCATAGTGACTTCATACGAGCGAGGATGTTCTCTTTTGCTCCTGCTCTTTGAGCAGGGGTGTTCTGCCTTTATGGCAGGACGGCTCACCTTCGGGTGAGTGCTACATCAGTTAAATCTGATGGAGAGTTTGATCCTGGCTCAGGACGAACGCTTGCGGCGTGCCTAAGAAATGCAAGTCGAGCGGATCCCCTTTCCACCGAGTGCAGAGCAGTTGTCAGTTGTTAGTTGCCAGTTGTCCGTTAGA
>DASRCN010000127.1:0-10361 GCA_035653075.1 Chthonomonadaceae bacterium
CGACCCGAACGTACAATATGGTCAGGAAGGTATCGATGTCGACCATGAGTTAGCTCCTTTCCAGCCAAAGAAAGATAACTAACTCTACGGCAGCGATGCCTTCCACGCCTGCTTATATTTCACAGCAAGCGTTTCAGTGCCGTTCTGCCATAACGAAGTCCGCCAGCGCGGACTTCGTATTCCAACTCTTCCCGCTTCTTCGTAGGAGAAACAAACCCCCATCCGCTTAATATCCGCCCGTGAGGGCGGTTCTCCGCGAGGCAGGCGCAAGCGCCGCTCGCTTCGTGTGACGGCGTAGCCGCCTTAAAGACGGGCAACGGGCAGGGATCCGTGGGCGGCCCGGCACAGGAGATGGGCTACAACGCCGGTCGCTGTTTATGCCATTCCGTCGCCTGCTCGTAGGTGGTGGCGACGCAGAAGAGCGTCTCCTCGTCGAAGGGTCTGGCGATGAACTGCAGCCCGACCGGCAGGCCGTTGACGAAGCCGCAGGGCAGGGAGATGGCGGGCAGACCGGCCATGTTGGCCGGCAGCGTGCAGACGTCGTTGAACTTCATCTCCAGTGGATCCGCCTTCTCGCCGATGCGAAACGCCGGGCTGGGCGCGGTGGGGGTGAGCAGCACGTCGAAGGTCTCGAAAGCGCGGTCGAAATCGCGGCGAATGAGAGTCCGGACCTGCTGCGCCCGCCTGTAATAAGCATCGTAGTAGCCGGCCGAAAGGGCGTAGGTGCCGATCATGATTCGCTGCTTGACTTCCGGCCCGAAGCCCTCGTCGCGCGTCTTCTCCATCAGGCCAATATGCCCGGCCAGCTCTTTGGACCGCAGGCCGTACCGCACGCCGTCGTAGCGGGCGAGGTTGCTGCTGGCCTCGGCAGGTGCGAGGATGTAGTAGGCGGCCAGGCCGTACTCCGTATAGGGCAGCGAGCACTCCTCTACGGAATCGCCCAGTTCCGCCAGCGTCTCGGCAGCAGCGCGCACGGCTGCGGCGACCTCCGGCAAAACACCCTGCGCGAAGAACTCTTTTGGCAGCCCGATCCGAAGGCCCCGAATTTCTCCTCGGCAAGCGGCGGTGAAGTCCGGGACCGGCGTGGGCGTCGAGGTTGAGTCGCGCGGGTCGTGGCCCGCGATGGCGTTAAGGAGGAGGGCGCAGTCCCGCACGTCGCGCGTGATTGGGCCGATCTGATCCAGCGAGGAGGCGAAGGCGACCAACCCGTAGCGGCTCACGCGGCCATAGGTGGGTTTCAGTCCGACTACCCCACAGTAGGCCGCCGGCTGCCGGATCGAGCCGCCCGTATCCGAACCGAGCGCCGCGAAGGCTTCCCCGGCGGCCACCGCCGCCACCGAGCCGCCCGAAGAACCGCCCGGCACGCGCTCTAAATCCCAGGGATTGCGCGTGACGTGAAAGCCGGAGTTCTCGGTAGACGAGCCCATCGCGAACTCGTCCAGGTTCGTCTTGCCGATAACGATGGCGCCGGCAGCCTGCAAGCGCGCCACGACCGTCGCATCATACGGTGGGACGAAATTATGGAGGATTTTCGAGGCGCAGGTCGTCCGGACGCCCTCAGTGCAGAGGTTGTCTTTGAGCGCGATCGGGATGCCCGCCAGAGGAGGCAGCGCCTCGCCTTTCGCCCGCCGTGCATCGATGGTCTCCGCTTCGGCCAGCGCCTGCTCCGGGAGCAGCATCAGGAACGCGCGGACCCGGCTTTCCACCGCCTCGATGCGCTCCAGCGTCGCCGCCACCAACTCGCGGGCGGAGAGCTCGCCCTGGTCCAACAGTTCCCGCACCTCATGCACGGTCCGCGTCGTCACCGCTTCCACGCGCCTAACCCTCCAGAATCCGAGGCACGACGAACAGGCCATCCCGCGCTTCCGGCGCATTGGCCAGCACGGCCTCGCGCGGCAGCGACGGGCGAACGGTATCCTCACGCAGCACGTTGGACATAGGAATGGAGTGGGAGGTCGGCTCGATACCGGTCACATTCAGTTCCTGCAGAGCCTGAAACGCCTCCAGAAGCGCGTTGATGTGCCGGGCCTGCTCCTCCAACTCGGCATCGGTCAGCTCCAGGCGGGCCAGCAGGGCGACTTTGCGTACCTCTTCACGGCTCAACGACATGATGGCACTTCCTTGAAAACGCTTCCTTATTATAGCACGCTCCACCTGACTCAGGCGTGTACGTACTGTCAGGCTGCATAGATTTTCACCACCCGCTCGCTTCGCTTGCTAGAGGCACAGAGACACAGAGGAAAAGCCAAGGCGAGAAAAGCAAAGAGAAACGTCGATACCAAACAGCAAGCCTTTTCCTCTTATTCATGGCGAGTGAGAGCACAGAGAAAAGCGAGTGGGTGGTTTATTTTCGAGAGCCAGAGGTAGGCGCAGGCTCTGGGGAGGGGATGTCGCGCATCTCGATGTCCAGGCTACGCAGGGACAAGATCACTTCGACAATCTCCATGCAGGCGGCCACGAACATGAACACGACGCCGCTGTCGAAGAGGGCGAGGGTGCTCATGGGACCGGTAGCCAGGCGGCGATGCGTCAAAATGATCTGCAGCGTGGTGGCTGTAAACAACATGACGGCTCCGTAGAGGGCACCGAGAGCGTACCAGGTCAGCCGGAAGCGGCGGAAGAAGATAGGGATCTGGTCGAGGATCTGGCGTCGGCGCGAAGGCGAGGTGTCTGCCTGGCGGTATTCCGCCGCCAGGATACGCATCCGGTCGGAGATGCCGGTGTGCTTGTTGTTGATGCCCAGAATCAGCGCCGCGCACGCCGAGATCAAAACGACCGGCGTGACGGCGGCGCTGATGAGATCGAGCAATCCGACGACGGTATTGGTTCCCATGCTTAGCTAAGTGCGGCGTCCACTTTAGTGATGGCCTTTGCCATGAGGCGAGCATGATCCTCCGTCATCGCCATATTGAAGGTGAAGCGCAAGGCCCGGTCGAGCAGATCGAGCGTCTGAGGGCACATGTCGCGGCTGTAGGTGACATGGCCCGGCTCCTGATCGTCGCGCGGCTGGGTGTACTGGGGATCGTTCCAGGGGTAGCCGCTGGGGTGGGGGCTGTTCTTTTCCAGAATGGAATCCCAGTAGCGGAAGATATGGCGGTCCGGGAAGCCGGCGTTGTGCGCCGTGCCGCAGGGCAGCCCCTCGGCGGTCAGCGCCTCCGCATAGCGGGTAGCCGTGGCGGCATCGTGGCAGAGGATCGCCGCGCTGATGCCGCAATCGCCGGCGGGGTCGTCCACGTGCTGGAGCGCGTAGCCGCGCGGCGGGCCGGCCTGCGCCAGCGTGTCCAGAAAGGCGGTCTTGAGGCGTCGCGTGTGCGCGAGCAGACCTTCCAGCTTGCCGAGTTGGACGCGGGCCATCGCGCCCAGGATTTCGCTGGGCCGGTAGCAGTCGCCGGAGAAGGGGCGCGTGTGCCAATCCGTCTGGCCTTCCTGGTCCTTCATCCACATCGGGAGGGCGGGATCGGAGGCGAAGCACGCCCGTTCGTAGACGTTGTAGTCGTTGGTGAAGACCAGCCCGCCCTCGCCGCAGGCCAGGATCTTGAAGTAGTTCATGCTCCACTCGCCCACGTCGCCGAAGGAGCCGACCATCCTGCCGAAATAGCGCCCGCCGATGCACTGCGCGCAGTCTTCGACGATCTTGAGGTTGTGCTTTTTAGCGACCTCCATGATCGCGGCGATCCGGCCCGGCACGCCCTGCATGTAGACGGGGATCAGGGCGCGCGTGCGCGAGGTGATCTTGCGCTCGGCGTCGGCGGGGTCGAGGGCTAGCGAATCATCGATCTCGGCGATGACCGGCACGGCGCCCACCGCCACGACCGCTGCCGCCGTAGCGATATAGGTATAGGCGGGCACGATCACCTCGTCGCCCGGCCCGATGCTGAGACCATGCAGCGCGCAGATCAGGGCTGAGGTGCCAGAGTTGACCATCAGGGCGTGCTCCACGCCGATGGCCTCTGCCGCCTCCTTCTCGAAGGCGCGCACCTGGCTGTTGGGGTTGTGGCGGAACAGTTGCTTGCTGCGCAGCACCGCCGTCACCGCCTCGATCTCGGCGTCGTCGATGCTCTGCACGCCCGGCCCGCCGCCGAGACTGGGCAGCGGTTGGGTTATTACCGGCGTGCCGCCGTCCAGGGCTAGCTTGCCGCTCTCTCTAGAGGTTGTCAGTATCGTCATCGATTAACTTCCTTTCCTGAATATACCGGCACGGAAGTGCCGTTCTGCCATTACGAACGTTTGCCTGCGCGGACTCCATATACGAATAAAGTTTACATTCTCCTGCCAGGGGGCGGAGGCTGCGCGCGTCCGTGCCGGCGTTCTCACCCTTGTGTACCCAAGAGGTTGCGGAGGATAAATAGCTCCAGTCCCTCGTAATCCTGGGCGGTGATATAGGATGCCCACTCCTGGCGGTCGATGGAGGCGGAGACGGCGACCAGCCGCTCGAAAACCTCCTTGCTGTTGGCCAGGTGCTTCCAGGCGATCTCGTGCGGCTGCGTGCGCATCGCCTTTACATCCAGGCCGACTACCTCGCCGCGCTTGCCGTAGTCGTTGCGGACGAGCACGTCCACGATATTGAAGGCGCGGCGCAGGTCCACGCTGCCGAAGCTCTTGTCCTGGTCGTACTTGAGGCCATTCTGGTCGTTGAGATGCACGCCCCATAGCTTGCCGTGCCAGAGCGCGTAGGCTATTTCGTCGGAGGGATCGAGGCCGACGAGGATGCAGTGCGCCGCCTCGATAAGCACGCCCACGCGGGAGGGATCGCTGGTCCGGTAGGCCATCGCCAGCATGTGGCCGGTCGTGGGCAGGTACATCAGGTCCATCGGCTCGTTGGGCTTCATCTCGGCCAGAATGCGGATATGAGGATCGTAGGCGAGGATGGCGTTGCAGTAGTCGAGCAGGCGGTCGAAGGCGACGTTCGGGTCTTTGGCCTCACGGATATAGGTCCCTTCGCGGGCCGGCCAGAGGACGAGCCGGTCCGTATCCAGCGCATGGGCGATGTCGATGGAGCGTTTGGCGCGGTCGAGCGCGAGCTGACGGGCCTCCGCGTTATTGGAGGTCGGGCCGCCGTCGGCGAAGCGCGGGTCATCCCAAAGGCGCGGCGCGATGAACTCGACCCCCAGCCCGTTGTCGTCGCAGATGCGCTTGAGCGTCTGGCAGGTGGCAGCTAGCTGGGACGGCGGGACCTCCATCGGTACGGCGTCGTCATCGTGCAGTTGCACGTAGGAGAACCCCAGCCGCTTCAGAATCTGGGCCTTCTCGGCGAACTCTCGCTCCGGCCGCACCGCCGGCCCGAACGGATCGGCCCCGGTGTTCAGGTTCCAGACGCCCGCGGAGAATGCAAAGGTGGTATTCATCGAAATGATCCTGTTTTGGTGCTATTTGGGACACCTGAAACGGTGCGGTAAAGGAACCGCCCGCCTGTCCGGCGAATAGGACTTATGACTGAGACAACTATTCGACACCCTATGCGAAAACCCTTCTCTATCAGGCGGGCAGTTAAAACTGCGGCAAACAAGGCCCGAAGTCCCCTTAGGGAACGCCCGCCATTAGAGGGTTATCGCAATTCGATGGTCGTGGCTGTCGAAAGGGAGCAAATATTCGAGTGACACCGCAGGTGAGGTTGGAATGGGAGGGTAAGCGCGCGGCAGGCAGGCCGCCTCCTGCGGAATTACATTTGTGGGAGGAGTACTGTCTGCAGCCAGGAAGCGGGCCTGCCAACCGGTTGATTCAGGGAGACAACCTGGCGGTGATGGCGGTCCTGAAGGAGGAACTGGCCGGGCAGATCGCGCTCATCTACCTTGATCCACCGTTCTTTACCGGTATGGACCGGCAGGCAGCGGTCGGGGAGGGGAAGGCGACACTCGCCTATACGGACGATTGGAATGGCGACCTGGGCGTCTATCTGCAGTGGCTGTACGACCGGTTCTCACTGGCGCGAGAGCTGCTCCGGGAGGATGGCTGCCTCTACGTCCACCTGAGCTGGCACGCCTCGCACTACGCCCGGCTCCTGCTCGACGAAATCTTTGGCGCAACGCGCTTCCAGAACGAGATCGCCTGGTGCTACCGGGAGGCGATCAACTCGAAGAAGCGCTGGAATCGCAAGCACGATACGCTTCTCTTTTATAGCAAAGGGGAGCGGTTTACCTTTAACGCGGATGCGGTCCGGGAACCCTACGCGGCGTCGCACGTGAAGAAGTACCGGCTGCGCGATGAGAGGGGCGCCTATCGCCTGATGGGACGCGGACTCACCGGCAGCCCGCTCCGCTCGCGCCGCGATCTGCCCCCGGAATACGAGACCCGCTTCCCCGGCCTGACCTACCGGCACTATCTCGGCGAGGGCACGCTGCCCGTCGACTACTGGCTCATCGACATCGAGAACCAGGCCAGCCCGCTCCGGACCGGCTATCCCACGCAGAAGCCGGAGGCCCTGCTGGAGCGCATTCTCCTCGCCTCTTCCCATCTCGGCGACCTGATCGCCGACTTCTGCTGCGGCAGCGGGACCACGCTGGCGGTCGCCTCGCGGCTGGGCCGGCGCTGGATCGGCTGCGATGTCGGGGACCTGGCGATCCATACGACCCGCAAGCGTCTGCTCGAAACCATATCCGAGGATGGGTTCCGCGTGGAGAGTACGGATCAGCCTCCCTCGCAAGCAGCGCCTGCGACCTCAGAGGCGGTGCGTGTCGAGTTCGAGGGGCGCAAGGCCCGGCTGCGCCTTACCCCAGAGGCCGTCCGCTGGGTGGATATGTGGGCGGTCCAGTGGCCGAAAGCGGGCGCCGAAAACAGGGTAGGCGACCCTCTGCGCCCGGACTGGTGGGCCGTTCGCACGCGCCGCACTCCGGTCCTTACCGAAGTCAGTCCTCTCTTTCCCCTTTCCTCTTACCTGGCATCACCTTCCTATGGCCCACTGCTCGTCACGGTCGCCCTGGCAGATGCCGCAGGGGCTACCAGCATTCTGCCTATCCCTCTTGATCCACCGGCAGAGGCGATGGACGAAAGTCCTTCGCTGTGAGGCGCTTACGCGCCGGGCGTGCTTCGCACACGCTTCCCTGAAAAGCGTTGTTCGTGCGTTCGGTCATTCCATTATGGATGCGCATTGCTTGGAGTGCCGTTGGGAGGCGTTTCATGGGCGCGGAGCATCTGGATCTGGATTTGCTTTGCCTGTTCGGGCATGTTGGGATTCTGTTGGATCTTCTTGATCTGCGCTTCTGTCTCCTCCGTATTCATGGGGCGTGCGATCTGATGGTCTGGCTCGCCGATCGCACGCGTGCCGTGAAACATGACGACCACAGCCAGCAGAATGAGAACGACAAGGCCAGCCGTTAACCACATTCGCTGGTTTTTGGATAGATTTTCTAGCATGGCGGAAACCTCCTAACTAGGATCCGATCGGCCGGCAGTCCCGAAAGCTTTCGGGACTGCCGGCCGATTCTAGGGGATCAGGGGTATGGATACCATCCCTGGCTGGTGAACTCCGCGGCGTAGCCGGTATTGATATAGATGTTCTTGTACCAGTTTGTCCCGCGCCGCACAATCGCTTTCACATGGCCGTCTCCGAAACCCACATTGGTCGTACCGTTATGCCGGAAACGCGGCATCATACTGCACTGCGCCCAACTGGTCCAGGTTCCGGATACGACATTGGGAAAGTCACAGTCATGGAGGAGGGTGGTGTCCACTTCGTTGTGGGTGTCCTTAGAGCCGAACGGCGAACCGCAGCCATTGGTCCAGTCCCACTCCCACGCGCTGTAGTAGTACCAGCCGGAGACCTCATTGTTCTGGCCTTTCTCGACCAGAATCACCTTCTCTGCCGGTGGGTCTATGGCGACGAGTTTGGTAACAGAATAGCCCTGGAACGGGTTCGGGTTCCAGGTCTCCCACCCGTCGACCGCGATGTCGTACGGAAGACCGTACTCCATAGGCTGCGCACTCGGGAAGGAGGGACAGTGCCAGACGCCACCTGCGCCGCCGGTATGCGGAAACGGAACGTTGTCGATCCAGGAGTTCCCGTTCTTGATATAGGGCTGGATGACGTCGCACCAGGTGATATGGTCCGAGGGGTTGCCAGCGCCATCGTGATCCTCATACTGGCCGATGGGGTACGTCTCGTCATAGTCCTGGACGTACATCATAAGCCCCAGATTGATCTGCTTGAGGTTGGAGAGGCAACTGACGGCCCGCGCCTTTTCTCGGGCCTGAGCGAACACAGGAAACAGGATGGCCGCGAGTATAGCGATAATCGCGATCACGACCAGCAACTCGATAAGCGTAAAACCTTGACGTCGGTTCATTCCACTACCTCCTTTTGCAGCTTGTCGCCGGCTTCGATACCGCTCGATGCCGACAGACCGGGTTGATCTTGAGAAAAGTCGGGACAGTGGTGCTTATGAAGGCGGCGCGACAGAGTCGCGCACGATGAGTTCCGTGGGCATTACCTCCTTTCTGCCGAGCCAGCGGCTGGCCTTGATCTGCTCCAATAGTAGCTCAGCCGCCCGCGAACCGATATCGCGCAAGGGCTGTCGCATGGTCGTCAATGGCGGATGGCTGCTTGCAGCGGCGGAGATATCGTCAAAGCCGACCACAGACATCTCTGTGGGGACGCGAATCCCCAACTCGTGCAGCGCCTCCAGGGCTCCGATCGCGATTCCGTCGCCGGCACAGAAGAGCGCGGTGGGCCGGCCACGCCTGTTCTTATGCAGATGCTCAATGGTGCGCAGATAACCGGATGGGGTGTTATAGCCGCCTGGCCAGACCAGCCCTTCTTCATAGGGGATGCCTGCGGCCTCGAGCGCCTGACGGTAGCCTTCTAATCTTTGCAGGGAGCTTCGGAGTGTGGTTTCCCCGGAGAGGTAAGCTATGCGGCGGTGTCCCTGGCGCACCAGATATTCCACGATCTCTCTCGCCGCGGCTACGTTGTCGACATCGATCGTGGAGACTTCTGTATCCGAGGAAGGCTCATGCACGGCGACCAAGGGCATCTGCTTGCGCTTGAGCGTCTCAATCACCCTGTCTACGACACCGCCTACAAAGAGCAGGCCGTCACACCGTCCATCCAGGTAGATGGGTACTTCGTCCATCGGGGCCTCAAGGGAACCGTGCGTGAAGAGCAGGGTGCATTGCCGATTTTGCTGTGCGGTCACCATGATACCATGCAGAATGGTAGCGAAGTAGAGGTCCACCTCCGGCGCGGGCCAGTAGGGGGTGACGACACCTAGAGTGTTCATACGCTTCGAGCACAACCCACGCGCGACGGCGTTAGGGTGGTAATCCAGCTCGCGCATGGCAGCGAGAACACGTTCTCGGGTGCGTGGATGCACGTGCCGGGGGCTGTTATTGAGTACATAAGAGACCGTAGCTACGGAGACCCCGCAGGCTTTGGCCAGATCGCGAAGGGTAACACGCATGATCCTATTTCCACTCTCCGTGGCCGCCGGGCGGCTTAAACCGGCGGTAAGGTTAACCGTTTAAATTTTTTGTGGGCCGGAATCATTCGATCTCTCACCCTGGTACATCTGCTGGCGGCCAGCAAAGCGGTCAGATACGACGATTTAACCGTTTAACCAGGATTGTGTCGGCATTATAGCAGTTCATAAAAGCTCTGTCAATAACTTTTTGCAAAAAACCATAGAATTTGATCCAAACCGGGTTGTCTGTGCCATTTATGGCATTTCGTGTCAAACCGCTTCTAAAATTGCCGCGTGAGGCACGGCCGAAAAATATTGTCAGCGGCCCTTGACATGGTGGCCGAGAAGCCGTATACTATCAAGGCTTCGGTTTGTTGACGCCGGGACGGCGCCTGCCAGGAGTTGGGAATTTCTTTCCAGAATCCCTTGACAGAGCCGCTTCCATGGTGTACAATACTGAGGCTTCGCGAGATACCCCGTTTGAAGACCTCAAGCGACGTTGTGCCGGGGCGACCTCCGCTACCACACAGAGCCGATGAGTGCGAAACAAGCAGGATGTCTTTGCGAGTCCGATCAGGCGGATGCTCCCAGAGCTGGAACGTCTGCCGGCTGATGATCCTTGAGAGTCGCGTGTGACGTTTTGTGCGTCTTCTGTTACTCTCACGCCTGCGGAAGCAGGCAGAGAGAAACCACGTGCCATACACAACTTTGCGTCATGCGCTCCAGGGCGTATGACGATGGGCCAGGGTAACTTTTTACCATCTGCTCTTGTAGCAGGTGGGACCTACCCAAGTGGTAGATCTTCTCACTCTTTCGGGAGTGGGAACTCATCAGTTAAATCTGATGGAGAGTTTGATCCTGGCTCAGGACGAACGCTTGCGGCGTGCCTAAGAAATGCAAGTCGAGCGGATCCCCTTTCCACCGAGTGCAGAGCAGTTGTCAGTTGTTAGTTGCCAGTTGTCCGTTAGA
>DASRCN010000128.1:0-8158 GCA_035653075.1 Chthonomonadaceae bacterium
CTACGGATGTCCTCGTGGAGTTCTCTTAAGGTGCTCTGGCGTTTCTGCTTGACGTTGGCGACGCTGGTGAGGTAGTTGCCGGCGACGCCACCGGTATGGAAGGTGCGCATGGTAAGCTGCGTGCCCGGCTCCCCGATGGACTGGGCCGCGATGATGCCGGTGGCCACCCCGATGTCCACCAGCCGTCCGGTCGCCAGGTCGCGCCCGTAGCACTTGGCGCAGACGCCCTGCCGGAGTTCGCAGGTCAGCACCGAGCGCACGCGCACGCGCACCGAGGAGGTCAGCTCGAAGATACTCTCCGCCGCCTTGTTCTTGCGCAGCGCCCCGGCCCGGCGCACGCCTCTGCGCACCAGCGCATGGGCGTCGGCCTCGCGCATGGCCTCACCCTTGCGGGCCACGACCTCTCCGCTCTCCACCGTCACCAGGTCATCGAGGGCGATGCGGAAATCGTCCAATGCCCGCGCCGCCGCGTCACTGATCTCGGTATCGGCAGGCACCAGCAGTTCCCCGGTCACCGGATTGGGAATGTCCTCGACCGTGTAGCGGCCCCGGATACGCTCGCTCAGCTTCTCCAGCACCTCGCCGCCTTCGAGAATCTCCTGCACCTCGATGCCCGCCGTCGTGCTGCAGTCCTGGTCCCGCACGATCACGTCCTGCGCCACGTCCACCAGCCGCCGCGTCAGGTATCCTGCGTCCGCCGTGCGCAGCGCCGTGTCTGCCAGACCCTTACGCGCCCCGTGCGTGGAGACGAAATACTCCAGAACGTTCAGGCCCTCATGGAAGTTGGACTTGATCGGCAGGTCTTCGATCAGACGCCCGAACGGGTCGGTCATCAGGCCCCGCATCCCCGCCAACTGGGTCACCTGCTTCTTGGAGCCGCGCGCCCCCGAGTCGGTGATGATATAGATCGGGTTATACTGGTCAATATCCTCCATGATGGCGTCGGCCACCCGCTCGGAGGCATTGAGCCAGATATCCAGAACCTTCGACTTGCGTTCCGCCTGGGAGATCAGCCCGCGCGCATAGTTGCGGTTGGTCCGCGCGACATCCTCCTCGGCCTTGTGGATGATCTCGTCGCGCTTGCCGGGGATGTCCATGTCGGTCATGGCGATGGTCACCCCACCCCGCGTCGCGTACTTGAAGCCCAGGTCCTTCAGGTCATCGAGGAACTGGATGCAGCGCTCCTTGCCGTGCGTCTCATACACGTCCGAAACCACGTCCGCCACCGCCTTGCGGTTGATCGTCCGCAGCAGATATTTGTCCGTATATTTCAGCCGATCCGGCAGGATCTGATTGAAGATCAGCCGCCCCACCGTCGTGTAGCGAGACGTATCTACCTTTCCATCCCGTGTGCGCGGCAGGTCGCCGTTGCCATGCCCGTTCCTGTACCCGATGATCTCCGGGCGCACCTCGGCGTCGAGATCCGTGCTCAGGCGGTGCGGCAGGCGCACGCTGATCGGCTCGTGCAGCTCCAGCTCGCCCATGTCGTAGGCCAGCATGGCCTCCTCCGGACTCGCGAACACATAGCGGCGCGGCTCCTCGCCTTCGCCCAGCTCCCGCATCATCGTCAGGTAGTACGCCCCCAGCACGATGTCCTGAATCGGCGCCACAATCGGCCCACCGTTGGCCGGGCTGAACAGGTTGTGCGTCGAAAGCATCAGGATGCGCGCCTCGGCCTGCGCGTACGCCGACAGCGGCACATGCACCGCCATCTGATCCCCATCGAAGTCCGCGTTAAACGCATGGCACACCAGCGGATGCACCTGGATCGCCTTCCCCTCCACCAGGATCGGCTCAAACGCCTGAATGCCCAGCCGGTGCAGGGTCGGTGCCCGGTTCAGCAACACCGGGTGCTCCCGAATGACCTCCTCCAATGCATCCCAGACCTCTGGTTTCATCTTATCGATCATTCTTTTTGCGGTCTTGATATTACTGGTGTAACCGCGTTCGACCAGGGTCTTCATGACAAAGGGCTTGAACAGCTCGAGCGCCATCTCTTTGGGCAGGCCGCACTGATGCAGCTTGAGGTGCGGCCCGACGACGATGACGGAGCGGCCCGAGTAGTCCACGCGCTTGCCGAGGAGATTCTTGCGGAAGCGGCCTTCCTTGCCCTTAAGCATGTCGGAGAGGGACTTGAGGGCGCGGTTGTTGGAGCCGACGACCGGGCGGGTGCGCCGTCCGTTATCGATCAGGGCGTCCACGGCCTCCTGGAGCAGGCGCTTCTCGTGGTTGACGATGCTCTCCGGGGCGCGGATCTCGGTGATCTTTTTCAGGCGGTTGTTGCGGTTGATGATGCGCCGGTACAGATCGTTGAGGTCGGACGTGGCGAAGCGTCCGCCGTCAAGCTGGACCATCGGGCGCAGCTCCGGCGAGATGACCGGGATGCAGTCCAGGATCATCCATTCCGGGCGAGCCTTCGAGGCGATGAACGCCTCGGTGATCTCCAGGCGCTTGATGGCGCGGGCACGCTTAGGCCCCTGCGTGTTGGCGATCTCGTTACGCAGCTCACGGGAGAGCTTTTCCAGGTCGATCTCCTGTAGAAGCTCCTTGATAGCCGCGCCGCCCAGGCCGGCCCGTACGGCCTCGCTATAGTCTTCTTCCAGGCGGCGGGTCAGGACTTCCAGCAGGCGCTCGATGGCGCGGAACTGGTCTTCGGTGATCAGCTGGCGCTTCTCGATCTTTTCGAGCAGGGTCAGCGAGGCGGCTAGCTCGTCAATGCGATCCTGGATGTCGCGCTCTTCCTGCTTGATGCGCTCGACCAGATAGGCCTGCTTCTGGGCGACCGTCTCCTCATCCCAATATTCGTACTCTTCTTCATCCTCGTCTAGGTCTTCCGCCGGCGGCTGCTGATGGAGCTTGACTTCCTTATTGAATTCGCGCGTCAGCCGGTCGGCGACGCCAGCTTTCTCCTGTTGCAGCTCTTCCGTCTCCTCACGGACGGCGGAGCGGATGTCGGTGAGGTTGGTGTTGATGCGCTGCCGGTCCACTTCGGTGACGATATAGGAGGCGAAGTAGAGGACCTTTTCTAGCGGGCGCGGGCTGATGTCAAGGATCAGCGCCAGCGGGCTGGGCACGCCCTTGAGATACCAGATGTGGCAGACCGGCGCGGCCAATTCGATATGGCCCATGCGCTCGCGGCGCACTTTGGAGCGGGTCACTTCGACGCCGCAGCGCTCGCAGATGATGCCTTTATATTTAACCTTCTTATAGCGTCCGCAGTGGCACTCCCAGTCCTTGACGGGGCCGAAGATGCGCTCGCAGAACAGGCCGTCCCGCTCCGGCTTGAAGGTGCGATAGTTGATGGTCTCCGGCTTTTTGACCTCGCCGTAGGACCAGGAACGGATTTCATCGGGGGAGGCGATCCCGATACGAATTTTCGAGAACGTACTGGCGTCAGCCATTGCTTCGTTTCCTCCAGGTATCCGGCGGCAACTGCACGCCGGGTTAGCAAACAGACGCAGGGAACCACCCGCTGCGCTAGAACAGCCTTTTCAACAGGATGAACAGGATTTGGCAGGATTGACAGGATTTAGGACTACTGCCTAAAGAGAGGCCCACATAGGGGATAGGTAGGCGCTCGGTTGGTCTTTTGAAAATCCTGTTTAATCCTGCAAAATCCTGTTCATCCTGTTGGAATCTTTCTCCCTGGCTCTAGCGTGAGCGGGTGGTTCCTTAAGTATTTTAGAAGGGTGGCTCTTCGGATTCGAGACGCAGGGCGCGCTGGCGGCGACGCTCGGCCGCTTTGGCCGGGTTCTCATTGGGGTCAATGTCGTCGTCACGGTCGCGCAGGTCGATCTCTCTGTCGTGCTCGTCGAGTACCGTCACCTTCAGGCCCAGGCTTTGGAGTTCGTTGACCAGGATCTTGAACGACTCCGGCACGCCGGGCTCCATCATATTATCCCCTTTGACGATGCTCTCGTAGGTCTTGACCCGACCGAGAACGTCGTCGGATTTGATCGTAAGTATCTCCTGCAGCGTATGGGCGGCGCCGTAGGCTTCCAGCGCCCAGACCTCCATCTCACCGAAGCGTTGCCCGCCGAACTGGGCCTTGCCGCCGAGGGGCTGCTGAGTGACCAGCGAGTAAGGGCCAGTCGAGCGCGCATGGATCTTGTCGTCTACCAGGTGGGCCAGCTTGAGCATGTAGATAATGCCCACCGTGACCGGCATCTTGAACGGTTCTCCCGTCAGGCCGTCGCGAAGCTGGGTCTTGCCGGTATGCGGGTCATACCCGGCGCGCGCCCAGGCGTTCCTCTGGATGCGGGAGACGATGGCCTCGATGTCGTAGTCGGCCGGGACGGGCAGGTTGTCGTCCGTCGCTTCTTCGTGGGCGGCGTTCTCCTCTGCCGTCTCGACGCCCGCTGCGGTTTCGCCCGCAGGCAGCATCGCCGTGCCGTCGCCGTTGCCCGCGTTGAGCTCACGGGCGACCGGCGAGATCACGGGGGGCGCGGCCACGATACGGCTGACCTCTTCCAGGCGCGGCGCGTTCAGGGAGCGCAGTTGGGCGCGGATCGCGTCCAGCATGGCCTCGGGCGACGCCTCGGGATCGAAGTTCATGCCCAGGCCCAGCTCGCTGTTGACGTAGTTTTCCAGGGTGCGGCGGCGCAGGTGCGCAGCCAGCCGCTCCATCTCGGACAGGATCTCCGGCTCGGTGGAACCCTCAAAGGCCGGGTTGACAAAGGAGCAGTCCAGATGCTTGCCGACGTAGCCCAGGTGCGTCTCCAGGATCTGGCCGATGTTCATACGGGAGGGCACGCCAAGCGGGTTCAGGACAATGTCCACCGGCGTTCCGTCGGGCAGGAAGGGCATATCCTCTTCCGGCAGGATCTTAGAGATGACGCCCTTGTTGCCATGGCGTCCGGCCATCTTGTCGCCCTCCATGACCTTGCGCTTCTGGGCGATATAGACGCGCACGAGCATATTGACGCCCGCGTTCAACTCGTCGGCGGGCAGGCGCAGCAGATCGCCGTCCTCCAGGTCACGCACGGACGGGTCGGGCCGCTTGCAGAAATTATAGATGCGCTTGTCGCGCGAGCCCTGATATTTGAAGCGGCTGAAGACCTTGACATCCACGATGCGCCCGCCGTTGCCGTGCGGGACGCGCAGGGAGACGTCGCGGGTCTCCTCGGCCTTCTTGCCGAAAATGGCGATAATCAGGCGCTCTTCCGCCGTCAGCTCGCCCTGGCCCTTCGGAGCCACCTCGCCGACGAGAATATCTTCCGGCCGCACCTCCGCGCCGATGCGGATGATGCCGTTCTCGTCAAGGTCTTTGAGCATATCCTCGCCGACGTTGGGGATGTCGCGGGTGATCTCTTCCGGCCCCAGCTTGGTGTCGCGGGCCTCCTTATCGAACTCCTCGATATGGATGGAGGTGAACACGTCGTCCTTGACAAGCCGCTCGGAGAGGAGGATGGCGTCTTCGTAGTTGTAGCCTCCCCAGGGCATGAAGGCGACGAGCACGTTCTGGCCGAGCGCCAGCTCGCCATCATCTGTACACGGGCCGTCGGCAAGCACCTGCCCCTGCCGCACGCGCTGGCCCTTGTTGACGATGGGCCGTTGCGTGATACAGGTGGACTGGTTGGAGCGCAGCATGTTGATGAGCCGGTAGCTATCAATGCGCCCGTCGGCGGTGGTCACGTCAATCTGCTCGGCGGTGACGCGGGTGACGATGCCGCTGCGCCGCGCCTGGATGACCGCGCCGGAGTCGAGGGCGGCGCGCTTTTCCAGGCCCGTTTTGACCAGGGGCGCATCCGGGCGCAGCGTCGGCACGGCCTGGCGCTGCATGTTCGATCCCATCAGGGCGCGGGTGGCCTCATCGTTCTCGACGAAGGGGATCAGGCCCGTGGCGATGGAGATAAGCTGCACCGGCGCCACGTCCATGAACTGAACCCGGTTGGGCTTGACGACGGGATAGGATTCTTCAAAGCGCACCTGAACCTCGGAGTCCGCGAAGCGATTGTGCTCGTCGAGCTTGAGGTTGGCGGGCGCGATATAGTATTTGTGATCCTCGTCGGCGGTCATCCAGACGATCTCATCGGAGACGACGCCGTTGGTGACCTTGCGATAGGGCGTCTCCAGGAAGCCGTAGGGGTCCACGCGGGCATAGGTGGCCACCGCGCCGACCAGGCCGATGTTGGGGCCTTCCGGCGTCTCGATGGGGCAGATACGCCCGTAGTGGCTGTGGTGGACGTCGCGGACTTCCAGCTTGGCGCTCTGGCGCGACAGGCCGCCCGGTCCCAGCGCGGACAGACGCCGCTTGTGGGAGAGCTCCGTCAGCGGGTTGGTCTGGTCCATGAACTGGCTCAGCTGGCTGGAGCCGAAGAAGCTCTTGATGCTGGCGCTGATGGGCTTGACGCTGAGAATGACCTGCGGGATGATGTTGTCGCTATCCAGCGAGGTCATGCGCTCCTTGGCAACCTTCTCCATGCGGAGGAAGCCCATGCGCAGCTGCGAATAGAGCAGCTCGCCGACGCTGCGAACGCGCTTGTTCTCCAGGTGGTCAATGTCGTCGGTCGAGCCTTCGCCGGCGTTGAGGTTGATGATATAGCGCAGGATGCTGACCAGGTCTTCGCGGGTCAGGGTGCGCGCCGTCAAGGGTAACTCAGCGCCGAGCTTCTTGTTCATCTTATAGCGCCCGACTTTGGCCATGTCGTAGCGGCGGATGTCGTAGAAGATGCTGTGCAGCAGGTTCCGCGCGGATTCGGGCGTGGCCGGGTCGCCGGGGCGGATCTTGCGATAGATGTCGAGCAACGCCGACTCGGTGTCGTAGGCGACGTCCTGCTCCAGGGTCGCCTCGATATATTTGTTGACCTCCAGGACTTCCAGGCTCGGCAGCTTGAGCTTGGCGATGGCGTTGGCGGTGGTCTTGTCCGGGATAAGATGGTAGGCTTTGACCAGCGTCTTGCCCTTTTCGTCCACGATGTCCTGGGTCGGTCGCCGATGGAGCAACTGTTCGGCGGTGGGGTTCTCCAGGGTAACGCGCGTGGAGAACAGGTCCAGGATGTCGTTGGTGATCTCCGTCGGGCTGTAGAGCCTGATCAGGGTGTTCTCGCCGACCTTGTGGGCGAGGTCCTGCAATACCTCGTAGGAGGCCGGGGCGTTCTCCTCGGCATAGACCTCCCCGGTTTTAGGATGCGCGACGGGCGCGGCGAAGCGCAGGGTCAGGAAGAAGTCTTTTTCGACGGTGGAGGGCAGCACACGGCCCTGCTCGTCGGCGTGCTCGACATTCTTATAGACCCACAGGCGCTCCATAGCGGCGCGAATGGGCATCTCCATCGGGACGGTGGCCTGCGGGAAGGCGTTGAGAGCGCGCAGCAGCGTAGTGATGGGGAACTTGCGCGTCTGGCCGATGCGAACGGTCACCTGGTTGTTGGCGTCGGTTTCCACGTCCACCCAGGCCCCTTCCTGGGGGATGATGGTGGCGTAGAAGAGCACGCGTCCGGAGAAGTCGAGGTTATCCTTAAAGTAGACGCCGGGCGAGCGGGCGAGCTGGCTGACGACGACGCGCTCGGCCCCGTTGATGACAAAGGTGCCTTTGTCGGTCATCAGGGGCAGGTCGCCGAGGTAGACCTCGCTTTCGATCTCTTCCTTATTGGCTTGTTTGAGGAGCACGCGCGCCTTGATGGGCGACTCGAAGGTCATGTCGCGGTCGCGGCATTCCTCAACAGAATACTTGGGCTCGCCCAGGGTGAAGTCCACCAGGGAGATGGAGGTATTCCCGGTAAAATCGTAGATAGGCGAAAAACTATCGAATAGCTCTTGCAGTCCTTCTTCTAAGAACCAGCGGTACGAGTTGAGTTGGAGTTCGACGAGGTTAGGGATGTCAATAACGTGGGAAGTTCGCTTGGCGGCGTGTTGGATTTCCTTCATGGAATGCCCCCTTTGATATCACGCAAGAAACTCTAAGATACCATATTTTTTTGAGGGTGTCAAGAGGCTTCCTGGCACAGTGACCCTTATATTATACCTCTTTGGAAGAAGTGGAGTTCCCTTATTTTTGTACCTAACCCCCCGTCCCCCACTGCCAGGGTCGGGCCTGCAATGGACTGCCAGGGTCGGCAGGGTTACGGCCCCTGCCTCCGCCTTGCGACATCAACATCAAGGTGGAAGGGTTGCGAATACTGGCCGTCGGCAGGGTTAGGGCCCCTGCCTCCGCCTTGCC
>DASRCN010000129.1:0-120391 GCA_035653075.1 Chthonomonadaceae bacterium
TAGCTGTAGGTCGTGCTGGCGCTGACGGTGGTATCCTGGAACGAAGCGACCTTGGCACCGACGGTGGCGATCTGGGAGAAGGCGCCTCCAGAAGCCATACGTTCGATGCTGAAGCCCGCCTCATTCCAACTGTTATCTTTCCAGGTGAGATTGATCTGGCTGTAACTGACCGCTTTGGCGGCCAGATTAGAGGGGGCTGCCGGCGGCTTTGTCGGTCCCGCCTGGCAGATACCCATATAGAAGAGACCCAAAACACTGAAAAACCCGGTAAGGGCAAACACGCTGATTACGTGGCGTCGACTGCGCAGCATGAGCAGAATCCTCCTGCAGGCTAACCGCAGTTTACAGCCGCCGATCTCAACATTTTATTCTACTAATGGCGACCGCTTGAGCGTTCTTCCCGCATCCTTACGTGAAATTGGCTCCGTCACACAGCTCGTGCGGCATGTATAACGGCATTAAGCGGAGCCAGATTTTTGAGTATCGGCTCCGTGTTTCGTTAAGTTTAGCGGGCTGCCATGCTTATAGTGCGCGAGGACCTGCTCCTCAGCCTGGCCTGGCCCGATCCGTTCACTGGCCGGGAAGCCTTACCCCTGGACAGTGGACCCTGTTTCGCATCGGTTGTTTATGCCATTCGGATGGGGGAAATCGACCCGGCACATATGCTTGATTACGCCGGGAGAGTGGAGGGGAAGGGGACCAGGACTCAGCAGTCTTTGTCAGGAAAGGTGGTCCGCTATAGCCGTAAAAGATACGTTACGGATCGCGCCCTTGTCCTGCTGCATGAGGATATACTCGAAGAGCGGACGGTAGAAATGGTCGATGTCTCGCTGCGTCAGGCTGCACTCGACCAGGTGCATCCAGGGATGCACGAAGGAGCGGCGCGCAATGCCCTCGTCGATGATGCGGCGCAGGTCGGAGACGCTGAAGAAGCCGGGATTGATGCAGAAGCCGACCGGGGTCATGGGAACGGGCGTGTTCTCGACGCGCCATTCCGGGGAGCCGCCGCGGGCGATGCGGTAGCCGAGCGAAGGCAGCAGACCGGCATGGCCCACGTGATTGCACGGAAACACGAAGCCGGAGACGGAAAAGCCGGCCTCTTCCAGCAGGCGCTTCGATAGCTGCATGTCTGTGCGGGCGATCTCCTCGGTTGTGGCCGGATCGCCGTAGTCGATGTGGGCATAGCCGTGGGAGAGGACCTCATGGCCTGCCGCAGCGTTCCGGATGGCATCCAGGAACGGGCCGCCCTGCCAGTCCTCCGGCTGCAGCTCCGGCGCATTCGGAAGCGCGTACCAGTCGGCCGCGTGCCATTCGGGCTGGAACCGCTGGCCCGGCGTCAGGGGCCACTCCGGTTCGATCAGCTTGCCCACGACCGCCCACGAGATCGGAAACTGCAGCTCTTCCAGCATCCGGACGAACGGCGCAAAGTTCTCCCGCTGCGCTCGCGCGGCCTGCAGCCGCTGCCCGGTGGTGTGGCCGTGGCCGCCCAGGTTGCCGTTGCCCCAGAGCAGCTCGAAGTCGATGGTGAAGTTGAAGAGCGCCATGTCGAAGACGGGCGGGTTGGAGTGCTGCAGCGCCTGCAGGATCTCGGCGGCGCGCGGATGCGTCCAGCGGCGGTCACGCACCATCGCTGTGGAGTGGCGCAGAAGGCGCTGCGCCAGCCGTTTTGCCGTCACCATGCGTGCCGCTCCGCCGGTTTCCCCAGAGTCCGCTCGTCCAGCGCGTCCTGCATCAGAGCGTGGAGCTGGCGGGCGACCGCCTCGAAGGTGTAGCCGAGGTGGACGGCCTGGTATCCCGCCTCGCCGAGCCGGGCGCGCTCCTGCGGGTCCAGAACGATGCGTCGCAACTGCGCGGCGAGATCCTCCACGTCGCCCTCCGCGAAAACCAGCCCGCCGCCCGTGTCCCGGATCAGGTGCGGTATCTGCCCGCTGTCGGAGCCGACGACCGGCACGCCGCAGGCCATCGCCTCGATGATCACCCGGCCGAACTGCTCCTTCCAGAAGGACATCGTTCGAGAGGGTAGGACGAAGATGTCCATGCAGGCCATGTACGCGCCGGCCTGGGTGTGCGGCACCGAGCCGGCGAAGACGAAACAGGACTCCAGCCCGGCCGCTGCGATCCGACGCCGCAGGTTCTCCTCCTCCGGCCCTGCGCCGACCATCAGCACGGCCAGATCGATCTCCGGCTGCTGCCGGCGCAGCAACGCCACGGCGTCGATCAGGTTATCCAGGCCCTTCTCCGGTACGAAGCGGCCCATGTAACCCAGGACGACGCGGCCCTCCAGCCCGAGGCGCCGCCGCATCTCTGTAGAGGGCTGCCGCTTGAACAGCGCCAGGTCTGTCCCGTAGGGCACGACCGCCGAAGGCCGCTTCAACCCTTTACGGAGCATCACCTGGCGCGCTTCCTCGGAGAAGGCCAGCGCCCGGCTCGCCGCGCGGTACGACAGGCTCTCGATCCAGCAGAAGGGCGGAGGATAACGCTTGAAGAGGTTCTGATTGGTCTGGAACAGCAGCGGGATATGCAGGCGTTTTGCCAGCCACACGGCCTGCAGTCCGCTCAAACTCCAGGGCTCCTGGGTCGAGAGCAGCACGTCCGGCTGAAACGCGCGCAGCGTTGCGAGCGGCAGCCGCTTGTAGAAATGGAGCGAGACATGCCCCGGCACGGCCACCGGCAGCAGATGCACCGGAAAGTCCACAGAGGGGAGCAATTTAGGCTGCATCGGCGTATGGCCCGCGTACTCGTCCTTCCAATTCGCAGGAACGATCAGCGCCACCTCGACGCCGGGCAACTGTCGCAGAGCGACGAACTGCTGCTGGTTGACATCCGTGACGCAGGAATGGCTGATAGCCAGCACCCTCATGCGGCGACCTCCGAATACAACTGAAGATAGGATGCGGCCATGTGATCCCAACTGTGCTGCTCGGCGATCGCGCGCGCAGCCTGTCCCATCGCGCAGCGGCGCGGCGCGTCCGCCACGAGCGCGCAGAGTGCCGACGCCAATCTGCGGGCGTCGTCGGGTTCCGGCAGCACGATCCCGGCCTCCGGCGTGACCAGATCGGCGGCGCCGACGGTTGCGGCCACGATGACGGGCAGCCCGGAGGCCATCGCCTCCAGCACGACGAGCGAGAAGGGCTCGTAGCGCGCCGGGGAGACGAACAGGTCCGCCGCCCGCATGATCCGATCGACGTCTTTGCGGAAGCCCAGAAAGTGGACCCGCTCGTCCAGGCCGAGCGCCGCCGCCATCGCCGGGTAAGGGCTGCCGGCGGTCTCCCCGACGACCGCGAGGTGCAGGTCCGGCACGAAGCGCAGCGCTCGCAGCACCGTATCCAGGTTCTTACGGGGCGAGCGGATATCCCCGACGAACAGCGCCAGGGGGACCTCCTCGGGCAGGCTCAGCGGTCCCCGTTCCCTGCCACCCGGATGAAACTCCTCGATGTCCACGCCGTTGGGGATGACGCGGATGCGCCCGGCGTCGACGCCGGCGGCGATCAGCTCGCGGCGCACCCGCTCGGAGATGGCGACCACCACGCGCGCCTGGGCATAGGCGCGCTGCTCCCATCGCGCGTTCAGGGTCGAATAGACCCACTGGTAGAGGCCGTTAAGATCGCGGCGCAGCCGGGCCGAGTGCATGGGGGACTGTCGCCAGGCCGCGTGGACGAAATGCGCCGTGTTGACCTGGTGGGCTTGAGTCAGAACATAGCCGTTGCCGTGAATGACGTCCATTCGCTCCGGCAGCGCGCGAAGCGCCAGGTCGGCCCGCCGCGTGAACTCCATCACCTTGAGCAGGTTCACCCGGCGCCGGCGCGGGCAGACCGAAATCCAGGAAGCGCCCAGCTCCAGGATATCGGCGTCTACACGGTCGGCTGCCAGCCACACGCCGATACCCTGCTGCAGCGCGTACCGGGCGATCTCAATGTTGACGCGGCCCTGTCCGTCGCCCCGGACCACGTTATGGGTCACGATCGCCAGCCTCATAACGCCGCTCCCCGGACCGGTTTCTGGGAAACCATCCCCTCTGGCGCCGCGTTCGGCGAGGCCGCTTCTGTTTCCGCCCGGTGCATGGCGCCGATACAGACCCAAACGAGCATCGCGGTGGCGTAGTAGCCCCCATCGAGCCAGTGGCCAAATACGACCGCCAAGAGAGCGAGAGTCCGCAAGGCCTCCAGGCTGCGGTCACGCTGCCAGTAATGGAATGCCATGAGGGTGACGATGCCGAGCACGGCGGCGTAGAGGATGCCGCCCACGAGGCCTAGCGAGACGAACAGGTTGCTCAGGTCTACTTCCATATTGCCGCCGGTATCTCCAAATTTGCTGCCGGCCAGCGTGGTGGCTCCCAGCCCTTTGCCCAGCGGATGGCTCAAGCCGGACGTAAAGCCATAGGTGAACATACTGTAGTGCGTGGTCGCGGTGGAGTGCTGCGCGTTCAGCGGATCCAGCAAGCCTTCGGTCTGGTGCTGAACGGCCGCTTGCACCCGATCATCGTAACTGCGCTGCTGCACCTCATGCAGGCTCCAGATCAGGCCGCAGGACGCCAGGGCGAGCGCCAGTACCCCACGGGGGATCCAGGAGCGGACCGTGGCGCCCTGGACGGCCCAGAGCAGCACGCAGATAGCCAGCGCCATGACCACGTTGCCCCGCCCGGATTCCAGGAAGAGCGCCAGCCCCAGCAAGGGAATGGGCAGCAGCGCCTGCCGGTGGCCTTTGAGGAAGGCCGCCCACAGCAGGACGAGGCCGATGCTGAGGAACTGAGAGTACTCTTCGGAGGAGGTAAAGAACGCAAAGGCGCGCACGACGTTGTCGTCCAGCATCAAGGACGTGTAGCCGGCCAGCCGCACCCACTCCTGCTCCACGGGCAGGAGGCCGAAGAACGTCTGGCAGAGTCCGTACACTGCGGCCAGCAGGGAGAGGCCCACGGTAACACGAAACATGCCGCGCAATAGTCCCGGCCCCAGGGCGTTGCCGACGTAGAACCAGAGCAGGGGAACGATATAGAAGATGGCGCCGCCCAACCCGACGGTCAGGCCGCCTTGCACCGGGTTGAGGATTTGGAAGACCATGACAGCCAGCAGGAAGACAAGCAGGCGTGAAAGCCGAGTCCCCCGCGCGATCCGATGCTTGCGCCAGAGATCGGCGGCATAAAGGAAGACCAGGACCGGGCTGACCAGCACCATCACATCGAGCGGTGTCCATCCCAGGGCCGGAATGAGCCAGCGGCGCAGGCCGCCCAGCAGCGCCAGGTAGATCAGCGCTGCCTGGACGCCCTGCAGGGGCGTGTAGAGCATCAGGCCGAACAGAATGCCGAAAAAGCCCAGGGCCAGCACCGCATGCTGGCCGAGGCTGGAGGCGATGAGATACCGCGACCCTAACGCCGCCACGCTCAGGGCCATCAGGAGAATCAGCCAGCTCGCAGCGTGCTTATGGCGTACCGGACTCGGTATCGGTAACGGATAGGCGGCAACCATCGCCTCCGGTTCGCTTGAAGGGTTCAATACAGACCTCACTACAGATTCCAATCCTGCGCCGGGAGGGGATCCTCCCGGCACGAACGCAGCGCCACTTCCTGCAGCCGCTGCGCTACCGTTTCGGATAGTCGGTCGGCGCCATAGAGGCGAGCCTTGCGCTGCGCGGCAGGGCCAAACGCCCGCCCGCCCGGCGTATCGTTCAAGGTGTGGCGGATGGCGGCCGCGAAAGCATCTGCATCTCCCGGCGCGACGAGCAGGCCATCGACTCCCTCCTCAATGATCTCCACGGTCCCGCCGGAGCGGGAAGCGATGACCGGCTTGCCCAGCGCCATCGCTTCGATGACGACCATGCCGAAGCCTTCCGGATAGATGGAAGGCATTACCAGGATGTCCATCGCCTGCATCCAGAGCGGAATATCCGTCTGCTGTCCGGCGAGGTGTACACGTGGCTCCAGGCCGGCCTGCTGGATCTGCCGCTCCAGCTCTTCCGGAAAGGAGGGCTCCAGTGGATAGCGGCCCCCGACGACGACGAAATAGGCGTCCGGATGGGTCTGCGCCACGCGGCAGGCGGCTTCCAGGAAGACATGAACGCCCTTCTGCCGCTGCAGGCGCGCCACCATCCCGACGATCGGTCTCTCTGGCGGCAGGCCGAGCCGCGCGCGCGCTTCGACCGGAGACGGCAGCCGCTCCGGCAGAAACCGTTCCAGATCCACCGCCGGGTAGACGACACGCGTGGGGCGATGGGGCCGCAGCTGCTCCTGGGCCTGCTGGGAAGCGCGGGAACAGCAGAAGATGGCCGCAGCGGGAATCCGTGTTGCGTAGCGGTTGATCCAATGGGTATCCGGGATGGCGTGCTGGCACCAGACAGCGGGGATGCGCTCCAGATAGGCCGCCGGCCCGGCGTAGAGATGCGCTTTGCCCATCCAGGAGAGCACGACGTCCGGCTTCTCCCGCCGCAGCCAGCCGCGCAGCCTACGTACTGTGGCGACGCAGCGATGGAAATCCCTCAGCCGGCCAGATTGTAGCTTCTGGACGGGATAGCCCAGCGATTCGGTGTCGGCGATCATCGGGCCCTCCTCCAGGAATGCCAGATGATAGTCGACGCTGGGCGCGCGCCGATTGGCGCGCAGTAGGTGTAGCAGCATCTGCTCCGCGCCGCCGAGCTGGGTCGCCGCCGGCATAATGACCGCTGCTTTCATCGGGCCGCCGCCTGTCGAGAGCCTCTGGATTTTACGCTGCGGGCCGCCTCCTCGATCACCTGCTCGAAACGCCGGGTCAGCACGCACCAGTCGTAGGCCGTCAAGTCCGCCGGCGAAGTGGGGCGCTCGATCGCCTCCAGGATCGCCTTTTCGAAGGCGGCGGCGTCCGCACCGACCATACGCACGTTCGGCCAGCCTTCCCGGAACATATCCACCGGGCTGGAAACCACCTGCGCGCCCGCTGCGCTGTATTCGATGACCTTCAGCGGCGACGCCAGCCGGTAATAGGGGGTGTCGTCTCCCGGATAGAGTCCCACGTCCGTAGCGGCAAAATAGGCGTGTATCTCTCTATGGTCGATCTGGCCCGGAGCGATGAGATCGCGGATCCCAAGCTCCTCGGCGCGCCGTACGATCGCCTCGCGCATTGGGCCGCCGCCGACGACCAGCAGCCGTGCTTCGGGCAGGCGGCGCTGCACTGCCGCCACCGCCTCCAGGAAGTAGAGATCGTGACTGCAGGTAAGGCCGATCAGGCTCACGACGATATGGTCCCCCAGACCCAGCTTCGCTTTTGCCTGTGCGCGGTCCCGCTGCGCATAACGCTGGAGATCGACGCCGTTAGGAATCACATGGGTGGGCTTGCCGTAACGGACCGTCGCCGCGGCCAGCTCCGGCGTGATCGCCACCACGGCCGCCGAGGAACGAATGTAGCGCGCCTCCACCCATTCCGGGCTGCGGTCCACGTAATCGAACACGATTGGCGCCGGCACGTCGAACGGGGGGAACCCCGTCCAATGATGGGAAGAGCTATAGACCACGGCGTCCGGCGAGAGATCGGCCATCAGTCCTTTTAGTGCCTTCCGGAAGAGGCGTTGATTGAGCGCCAGATGGTAGGTTGCGGGATACTCCCGCGTTAGAAAGCGATAGAAGTTGGGGGCCAGCGAGAGAGTATGCTGCATGCCGAACCGCTTTTTCTCCTGCCATACGCGCCCCCACTCCCGCGCCGCTTCCAGCGACTTGCTCTGCCGCCAAGAGACTACGTGCAACTCATGCTCGTCGCAAAGACGGTTCAGGAGATGATACTGGCGGCATCCCTCCCATCCATCACCTTCGACCGGCGTATGGGGAACCCAGAGTAATCTCATGCTTCGACCTGCTTCAGACCATAAAGAGAAAGCTGCGGGGCGGCTTCGGAGGCGATCTCGATCAGGATCTGCTCGAGAGGCTCGCGCGGTACTCGCGCCGGGTGTCTGCCGGCGGCGGGCTTGCCAGTCGCGGCGGCTTCGATCGCGCCGGCCAGCGCGGCCACGTCCGCCGGAGCCGCCAGATAGATCTTATCATACGTCGCGGTCCATTCGCCAATGCCGCCGACATCAAAGGCCGCGACCGGCAGCCCCTGGCCGCGCGCCTCCGGCACCACCAGGCCGGCCGGCTCCGGCAGAAGCGAGGGAACGACAGCGACGCTGGCCTGGCGATACTGCGCCTGCAGAGCCTCCCCCTCCAGGAAGCCGGTAAAGGTGACGCGCGAGGACAGCCCGAGCTGGTCCGTCAGCGCTTTGAGCCGGGGCAGATACCATCCATCGCCGACGACGACCAGCCGGTAGGAATCGCCGAGGTGGGTCAGCGCCTGGACCGCATACTGGATGCCTTTATTGTAGACGACCCGCCCGACAAACAGAACGGTATACGGCGGCTCAGCCGCGGGCCGGTCGGCTCCGGCCATGGGAACGCCGACGTTCAGATCGGCAACGACCCGAATGCGCTCTTTCTGAAGACCTTCCGTCGCGAGATAGTCCCGCATGAACTCCGAGGCCACCAGGACCGCGCGTGCCTGCTGGAGGGCGCCGGCCAGCGCCTGCGATCGGCGGTAGGATTGCCAGGCCGATTGCAGGGACCGGTTCGGGCCGCACGGCCCGGCGTACCAGTCGATCAGGCATCGCGGCCCGATCGGATGCGTGCAGACGCGATCGCTCCTGCGGAGCAGCTTAGAGCCTGCGCAGAGGAACGAGTGGACCAGGCAGGCCGTCGGATAGGAGCGGCTCAAGGCGTGGAGGATACGCGGCGCGGCGCTGTGGATGAGAATAACGTCCGGTGCGAACTCCGCGGCGTATCGCAGCAGGGCGGCCTCCACCGCGGCGGAGCAGGGAGCATTGAGGTCGGCCAGGCCGGGAAGTGAGCGCGTCTCATACCGTCGTTCCGGTCCGGGAATGAGATCGTCCGCCACGACGAGCGTGGGATGGCCGTGGTCGCACAACTGCTCGCTCAGGCGCGCAATAAAATTTTCCAGGCCGCCTATGGAGCCGAAGACCGGAGTAACCTGCAATACTCGCACCATTTCCTCCTGCGAACCCTATGACGCTCCGGCCTGGAACAGGCCGGCGATCTCTCGATCCGTGCGCGTGGCCTGAGGTTGTTCTCGCCTGCGCGCGGCGAGAGCCTCTCCCAGCCGCGGCAGGGCCGCAAACAGTCCCTGCAGCAGGACCGGGTCCCGCCGACGTATCAGTGCGCTCACGCCGCGAAGCGGCATCAGGAGCAGGTGCGCTGCCAGAAAGCGCCGGTCCGAAAGGTTCTTCCATACAAAGAGGTAGTGATTACGCATTCCGAGGATGCTTTTGCGCCGGGCATCGACCGTTTTCAGAACCGTCGTACTCTCCTCGTGCCACACGGTGACCGAGGGCTCGTACAGGCAGACCCAGCCGCGCTTCCACGCGATGTAACCAAGATCGACATCTTCCATATAGAAAGGACGATAGAGCGGATCCAGCCCGCCGACTTCCTTCAGCCGGGCCGCATCGAACAGGGCGCAGGCCCCGCAGGGGAAGAGGACCGGTTTGGGCGCGGTGGCCGCCGGCTGTTCCTCCCAGAGCAACTGAAAAAAGCCGCGCGCGCAGTGATAGGAAGTCACCGACTGGCATTCGGGCGGATCGCCCGGGCGGATGACGCGGGGTACGACGCTGAACACGTCGGGCCGGTCGAAATGGGCGAGCAGCGGATCGAGAAAGCCGGTCGGGACCTTGACATCCGTATTGAGCAGCAGGATGTAAGGGCAGCGGCTGACGGCGATGCCGGCGTTGCAGGCCGCCCCGAAGCCGCCGTTGACCGGATTGCGCACGTAGCGGACGTCGGGAAAGGCGCGGGCGAGGAACGCCTGCGTATCATCAGAGCCGCCATCGTCGGCCACGATCACCTCGTCCTCCCCGCCGCGCTCGGCGATGGCCGCCATTACCAGCGGCAGGTTCTCTTCCAGCAGCGTGCGGTTGTTGTAGGCCGGGAGTATGATGCTTACAGAACGGGTTTCAGACATCGGTTAACTGCCCAACGAATCATCCTTTAATAGGAGACTATAGGCGCTGTTTTGCGCGGCCTTGCGATAGCCGCGCAGCCAGCGCTTCGGATCGATCAGATAGGTTGGATAGAGGCCCATCGCCGCGGATAGCCAGGCAGCCGCTTCGCGCCAATGCCCCCGGCGTAGATGCCGGGCCGCGCCGCGATAGAGCCTGGGAGCCTGGCCGAGCCGCAGCCAGGTCCGCAGATATGCGTCGGCCTCGCGGCATGCCGCGCAGCCTGGATGGTCCTGCGCATGCAGTTTCAGTACCTGAAGGCAGGATTTTGCCATCCGCAGATGGTTTTTCGACATGCTGTCGCCAAGATCACGATACTCCACCAGCGGCGCATCCACAAAGTCGAATCGATAGCGCCGCGCAATGCGCAGCCACAGGTTCCAATCCTCCAGCGACCGCAGCTTCGGATCGAAGCCGCCAGCCTCCTCCACGCAAGCCCGGCGGACCAGCGCGGTATGCACCGCCAGGAAGTTGCCGCGCCGCAGCGCATGGTAGACCTCGCCGCGATGGGCCTCCAGCGCTTCCGCCGGCCGCCGGATCCCCTGCGCATCGGTAAGAAAGTGGCGGCAGTAGACAAGTCCCAGCGCCGGGTCCTCATCCAGAAGGGGCACCTGCTGCGCGATCTTATCCGGCAGGAGCCGGTCGTCCGAATCCAGGAAGTTGACGTAGACTCCCCGCGCGATGGCCAGACCGGCATTACGCGCCGCCGAAAGACCCGCGTTGGGCTGGTACAGATAGTGAATGCGATCGCGGTAGCGGCGCGCTATCAGGCTGGTGTTGTCGGTCGAGCCGTCATCGACCACAATCACTTCGATCTGAGGATAAGTCTGCGCCAGGGCGCTTTCGATCGCCTCCGCCAGAAGAGGCCCTTGATTATAGCAGGGAATAATGATCGAGACCAGGGAGGGTTTTCCGGGGCTCATGGCATCGATCCTCCCTGCGCCCACTGTGCCCTCCCGCGCCTGGGCGCGACCGTGAGCCGGGCGATCTGCTTCCAGGTCTGCCCGCGAAGTATCTGCACGGGGTCGTTGCGGACGATGTCGGCTAAGAGCGCGCAGCTCAGAGCGGGACGGTTATAGCTGTTGGCGAGCGCCAGACCCATGAGCTTATCGGAGGCCAGGCGCCGGATCAGCCGCGCAGAGACCGGATCGCACTCCCGCTCCCAGCGGCGCTGAATACGGCGCAGCAGGCTCAGGGCGGAAACGAGTCTCGTTTCCGCATTCATCTCGCCTGCGGTGAAAAGAGCGAATATGGCGGCGATATGCTCCTTCGCCACCGGCGTGTCCAGTCGCCACTCGGCGTAACGATGCGCAATGTCGATGGCGCACTGGCGCTGCTGGCCTTTCTTTGCGCTGCTGATGTTTCCGGGCAGGATGCGGAGCCGCGTTGCCTGCTCGGGTAGCACGCTCACTTTGCTGCCGGCCATGATCACGCGCGTCCAGAGGTCGTAGTCCTGCGCGTAGAGCCGAGCGGGATCGTAACCACCCAGCGCCAGGATCGCTTCGCGGCGCATCAGCACGGTCGGATGGCCGATCGCACAGTGCCAGCCCATCAGCCAGGCGATCACCATTGGGTTGGGGGCGATCTCCCATTCTCCGACGAGCATTCCCTGCTCGTCGAAGCAGCGGAACCAGGTCCCCAGCACGTCGATCTCCGGGTGGGCATCCAGATAGGCGACCTGAGCGGCGAGCCGGCCTGGCTCCATAATATCGTCGCCGTCGATGCGGGCGACATATTCCCCGCGGGCCTCCTCCAGTCCCCGGTTGAGGGAGCGGGTCAGGCCGATATTGGTCGCGTTCTGGATCCGCACGATGCGAGGATCGATATACGAATCGAGCAGCGATGCCGTGCCGTCGGTGGAACCATCGTCGAGGATGAGGAATTCAAAATCGACGAACGACTGCGCGAGGACGCTGTCGATCGTCTCGCGCACGTGACGCTCGTCATTGTAAACGGACATCAGCACGCTGACTCTGGGCAGGGCCATTCTCTACACCGCCTCCCCGCTTGGAGCCGGCAGACGGTCTGGAGCCGTGATCTCTTCGTGAGGCTCTCGGACCGGCGTCGGCTTGCGCTCTACGCGGCGAGCCGGCGAAGTGAACGGGCGCTCAAAAACCAGGTAGAACAGATAAGCTACTCCGACCGCTAACGGCACGGCGGCCATCAGCATCAGGACCAGGGCCGGTACCAGGGGCACTTTCAACTTGTCCAGGACCGTGCCGCAGTCCATGATGACCAGAGAGTGGACCAGATAGAGGCTGTACGAGAACATACCCAGCGTAAGCGTAGCCGGCGCCTCCAGGAACCGCACCAGGGCCGGGCGTTTCTCCGATTTCTCTCGGGCCGCTCGTGCGCAGTAGAGGATCAAGCAGATGGCGATACAGCCCATCCAACTGTCCTGCAGTCCGACCGCGTGCCAGTTCCCGCGCGCTGCCGCCCAGACCAGAGCGTACCGGGCCGGGATCAAGGCGAGGCCGAACCCGATCAGGGCTGCCCGACTCGTCAGGCGGTACCGTGTGAATCGGTCCGACATGGTGAGCGCGGCGGCAGCCATGCCCATCGCGAACAGGCCGACGTACCAGGGAGCCGCCCAGTCGAAATTATTCTGCGCGGGAAGCAGAAGATGGGGCGCAAAGCCCACCAGGAATCCGGCCGCGATCGCCGCCCAATTGCCAAACCGCCGCCAGACCGGCAACAACAGCAGCGGGAACAGAAAATAGATCTGCCACTCGGTGGCGATGCTCCACATCGGGTAGTTGATCGAATTGTACCAGGCGAACTTGATGTTATGGACCAGGAACAGATGAGAGACGATATCACCGACGTGATTCGAGACAAAATGCGTTCCATGCTTGTGCGCGTGCCACTCGGCCAAAGCGACCGACAGCGCCAGCGCTCCATAGTAGGTCGGCAGAATGCGCCGGGCGCGGCGCTTAAAGAAGCCCTTCAGGCCGCCATCCAACCGGTTGTTGGCCGCCCGGACGACTGGCAGCATGAGGCAGTAGCCGGAGAGGCAGATGAACACGTCCACCGAGTAGCGACCGTATTGGATACCGCCGACGAAGGTGCGCAGAATGGGAGGCAGGTGCGCCAGGGCATTCGTGTCCCGAAAGATCAGCCAGCCATAGACGTGGTAAATCACGACATACAGGGCCGCCAGACCCCGCATCCCGTCCAGAAAATGCAGCCGGAGACGCGGCATAGGGCTGGACACGCCGGGCGCATCAGGCGTCAGAGCGTTCATAGCCCGGCCCCCTGGCGAATACCGTCGAAGACATCCATTTTTAGCAAAGAGGGACTCTGCTCTCCCCGCTCTTTGAGGATTCGGGCGGGAACGCCCGCAATCACGCTGTAGGGGGAAAAGCTCCGGGTGACCACCGACTGCGCGGCGACCACGCTGCCGTCGCCGAGCGTCACGCCGTCCAGGATGGTGACGTGCGCGCCGATCCAGATGTCGCTGCCGAGGACGATGCCTTCCGCCGTCACGCCTTGCGTGCAGATCGGCCGGTGAGGATCGGAGAAGACATGGTTAGCGGGCACGATCACCGTATGGGCCGCAATGCGTGTATCCTTCCCGATGGTCAATCCGCCATGTCCATAAAGGATCGTATAGGGATTGACCGAGCAGTTCTTACCGAGGGCAATGCGCCCGCCATAGGGCAGGAGCATGGCGTGGGAGCAGATCGTCGTCCCCTCTTCGAGAACCACCTGGCTGTCGCCGAGGCTGTCGTCGCCCAGGAAGGGATCCTTGCGGCAGTCGATGGTGGCGAAGGGATGGATGCGCACGTCCTTGCCGAGAACGATACGCTCCGCGCCAATGATGCGGGCCTGCCGGCTGACGCCCGGATGGGCGTAGAGGCGCTTGAGGGCGCGCCGCTCTCGCAACCAGGGGTGCAGTTGCCGCAGGCGATAGACGAGGGGACGGAACAGGCGGCGAATCATGACCCTGCTTCCTCCTGCTCCCACTGCTGGCAGGGGGCATAGACCACGCCCTGGTCCGGGCGGGGGATCACGCCGGTCTGGAAGACGTCCCAGGGCGTCACTTCGAAGCTAGACGCCTGCTCGACGCGATCCAGGTCCGAGTGGGCGTCTCCAAAGGTGACGGTGACAAAGTAGAGGCCGGGCGTGAAGTGGACGCCGTTGACGAGGCAGCGCAGCGTTCCTGCCTGCGACCACTCTGGAGCGCGGTAGTCGCCATCGAAGAAGGTCGCGAAGGAGACGACACGGATGCCCAGGTGGTTGTAGATGCCGATGCCGCAGCGCGGCGAAGAGAGGGGGCGTCCGGCATCATAATGCATCTCCAGGGAGAAGTCCTCGCCCATACGCAGGGAGGTAGCCGGCGCGCCGCTTTTGTTGCGCAGGCCCAGGGCCTTGAGAATCTTTTCCGAACCGGGAGTCCGGCCCGGATGTTGGTCCAGGCCGACCTCCGCGCCGCCGCGAATGACCTGGCGCATGTACTCGGCCACGACCTCTTCGCCCGGTCCTTCGAGCGCAATGTGGCCTTCCTTCAGCATCAGGACGCGGCTGCAGAGGTTGAGCACGGTGGGCATGTTGTGGCTGACGAACAGCACCGTCCGACCTTGTCCGGCGACTTCGCTCATCTTGCCCAGGCACTTCTTCTGAAACTCGGCGTCACCGACGGCCAGCACCTCATCCACGATCAGAATTTCCGGCTCCAGGTTGGCGGCGACAGCGAAGGCCAGGCGCACGTACATACCGCTGCTGTAGCGCTTGACGGGCGTGTCCAGAAACGCCTCGACGCCGGAGAAGTCTACGATGGCGTCGAACTTGCGCGCGATCTCCCGGCGCGTCATGCCCAGGATCGAGCCGTTCATGAAGATGTTCTCGCGCCCGGTCAGCTCCGGATGGAAGCCGGTGCCGACCTCCAGCAGGCTGCCGACACGGCCGTAGAGGCGGATTTCGCCCTCCGTGGGCGCGGTGACGCGGCTGATGATCTTTAAGAGCGTGCTCTTGCCGGCTCCATTGCGCCCAATGATGCCCACGACCTCGCCCTGCGCGATATCGAAGGAGACGTCTTTGAGCGCCCAGAACTCCTCCGTGCGCTCGGCGCTTCGGAAGGGGTTCTTGAGTTTGTAGAGCAGGGCTTCTGCCGCGCGGGTGTGGCTCTCCGTGTTATGCACCAGCGTGTAGGCTTTGGAAAGCCCCTGCACCGAGATAGCCAGGTCCTTAGACGACATCGGCAAACCTTCTCTCCATCTTCTGGAAGACGATGGCGCCTGCCAGCAGCACGCCCAGCGACACGACCGCCGCGTAGGCGAGGCTGCCTAGCGGCAGCGGCCCGCGTCCCAACAGCGACCAACGGAACCCCTCCAGCAAGCCGGAGAGGGGATTGAGCATATAAAGAGCGTGCCAGCGCGCCGGCACCGCCGTCACCGAGTAGGCGATCGGGCTGGCGTACAGAAGCATCTGCATCGCCACGGGCACCACGTGCAGCACGTCCCGATAGGTGACCGCGACCGCCGACGCGTACAGCCCGATGCCGGCAGCCAGCATCAGGATCAGCAGCAGCCAGACCGGCAGCAACAGCAGCCCTGCCGTCGGCGCGATGCCGTAGACGGCCATCAACACGCCCATCATTATCAGAGCGACGCCGAAATCGATGAGCGTCGAGCAGAGCAGCGACAGCGGCAGCAGGATGCGCGGGAAGAAGGTCTTGGAGATCAGCGCCTGGTTTTGCACCAGGCTGGCGCTCGCTTTGGTGACGGTGTTCTGGAAGGCGTTCCAGCCCAGCAGCCCGGCGTAGGAGAAGACCAGGTAGGGCACGCCGTCGCTGGGCAATCGGGCCACCCTGCCGAAGACGAACGAGAAGATTCCCGCCGCGATCAGAGGCTGGATCACGACCCAGATGACGCCCAGAGCCGTCTGACGGTAGCGTAGCTTCACGTCGCGCTCGGCCAGAGAAAAGAACAGGTCCCGGAATCGCCAGAGCTCCCGCAGGTTAAGAGCCTGCCAGCCTTTGCTGGGCCGGATGACCAGGTGGGGTTTGGTTGTGTTTGGTGTTGTTATGTCCATCAAGCTATTTCGTATCAGGCTCTTCTGGAATAGAGAAGAGGGCCTCTGCGTCGAGCACAGGACGGAGGGGACGGGCCGGAACGCCGCCGACCACCTGGCCGGGACATACGTCGCGCGTGACGACTGCATTGGCTCCGACCTGCGCGCCCGCGCCGATGGTCAGGTTCCGGTCTCCCCGGCCCACGATCACCGCTCCCGTGCCGATAATGGCGTCGTCGCCGACGACGATCTTATGCTCCGAGCCGATCCAGGTCTCTGCAGCCAGGGTGACCCGATGATAGATTTTGACGCGGTGGCCGATTTTGACATTCGGATGGATGACGACTCCCAGTCCATAGTGCTCCAGCATGATGTCTCTTTCGATCTCCGCTTGATAGGGCAAGATCGCCCGGAACACCAGGTAATTGATCAGCTTGAGCAGCCGCGCCACCGGAACCAGCCGGCGCCGGTAAGCCCGGCAGCTCAGCCACCAGAGAAAGACAGGATTCACATCATCCTCGCTACGACCGCTTCGCTCCCACCAGGGTGTGCAGCGGCGCTGCCAACTGCCGGGCGAGGTCCTCCAGCGCGCGGTCGCTTCCAGGACTGTGGCGCGTGACCAGGCGCACCAGGAGCGGCTGGACGCTGGCATGCTGGATCAGGCTGCGCAGGGCCAGCACCTTCGTCAGCGGGATGCTGCCATCCATCACGCCTGTTTTATCGCCGACCAGCCAGTAGCGCACGTCGTAGGAATCGAAATTTCGAGATACGGTCATGGTCTGGACCACCTGACCGTCGATCGTCTGTTCTCGCTGGTCTTGCATATCGAAGCCCTGGGTCGGAAAGCAGATTTGCGGATCGTGAATATCCTTATATTCACCGGCCGAGACCAGGATCAGATTCACCTGACGCCCGATGCCATCGGTATACGTGCGCTCCACGATCCTGGCGGTAGGCAAGACCTGGCGCAGCGCCGGGTCGATGGGCTGATCCTGTCCCCCCGTCCAGTTTCCGATGACATGGGGCAGGGTCTCCACCGGCACCAGGCGCGGCTGCGCGGGCTCCAGCCGCCCGAAAGCATGATTGGCTACCAGCGCCGCCAGCACGAGGATCAGACCGACTATGGAGAGGGTTCTTCCGTTTTGCATCCTATGAGCTTTCCAAAGAGCATGAACATTCCGAAGGCGATGATCAGAACGAAAACCTCCGCCCAGTCGTGTACGGCATGGAAGGCCGTCAGGCCGCCCGCTGAGGATACGGCGATCAGCGCCATGATACGCAGGATGTTAGCCACGATCGCGATCGGAATCGCCACCAGCACCAGCAGCATCCGCTTGCCCGGAGAGAGGCGGTTCAGGTAACCATAGAGCAGCGCGAAGGCAAGAAGCGCCAGCAGCTTCTTGAAGCCGCTGCAGGCCTCTTCGACGCCCAGCCGCATTCCCGGTATATCGATCAGATTGCCGGTCTGCACGATCGTATAGCCGAGCAGCTTCATGGACTGGGCGGATCCGGTCGCGCTCAGGCCCTGGATCCAGACGCTGATCTTGCCCAGAAAGAAGCCGGGAAGCGGCGCGGCGAAGAACAGGAAATAGACGGGAAACCGAACGACCTTCCAGAGCGCTTTGCCGTGCAGCAGCAGGATGCTGCCGGCCAGCACCGGGATGAGCGAGACCATAGCCAGGAACTCGATCGGCACCAGGTAGCCGGCGATCTCCAGCAGCAGCCCACCGGCCAGGAGGGCCAGCCCCCACATGGTGGGTTGGGGAACCGCGCGGCGAATGGCCTGCCGCTGTGTCCAGATCAGAAAGGCGGTGATCGGGAAGATGAAGACGCCATGGGCATAGTTTTCGTCGGTGAACCATGCCCTTGCCGTATCCCGCACGACCGGGATGTACAGCAGGAGGAGCGCCAGGGCGAACAACTGCGTCGTCCGCGGCCACTGCCCGATGCCGATGGCCGCGGACTTGAAGCGCATAAGCCATAGGCGCGGGGCCGGGAGGCTGCTGCCGGAGATCATTACGCGGCTCCTTTTACGGCGATGGGAGCGGCCCCTCCGACCAGACCCCATCCCTCGCCCATCAGGTCCGAGAGAATAGCGGCGATACGGGCCTCGAAGGCGCAGGTATCGAACTTCTGGGCATGGCGGCGAATCGCCTGGGGATCGAAGTCGATCTCGTCGGCGCGCTCGACGGCCGCGCAGAGACTCTCGACCGTCGGCTCCGGAAAAAGCACGCCGGTCACCCCATCGACCTGCGTGTCCAGCGCCCCGCCCGCCGCGTAGGCGATCACCGGGCGGCCGCAGGCGTTGGCCTCCACCGGAGCGATGCCGAAGTCCTCCTCGCCCGGCATAACGTAAGCTTTGGCGCGGGCCAGCAGATCGGGCAGGGCTACGTCATCTACGCGGCCCAGGAACTCGATGTTCTTGCCGGCCTTCGCCTGCAGAGCCTGCTTCTGGCGGCCCTCACCGACGATCTTGAGCGGGCGCCCCAGCGCCGTAAACGCCTCTACGGCCAGATCCAGCCGCTTGTAGGGCGCAAATCGCGACACGATGATGGAGTAGTCTTCGACCTCTTCGGCGGTCTTGAACCGCGACGTCGCCACGGGGGGATAGACCACCTCGCTGTCCCGGCGGTAATACTTGGCGATCCGCCGGGCGACGGCGCGGGAGTTGGCGATATAGTGGTCCACGCGTGAGGCCGCCAGCGCGTCCCAGGAGCGCAGATAGTGCAGCACTGGGGCAAGCAGGGGGCGCACCGCCCTTGCAGCCTTCTCCTTCTTCAGATAGGACTGCGTCGACCAGGCAAAGCGCATGGGCGCGTGGGTGTAGCAGACGTGCAGGGTCTGCGGCCCGGTGATGACACCCTTGGCAAAGGACGAGGAGGAGCTGAGCACCAGATCGTAGCCGCTGAGGTCCAGCGACTCGAAGGCCATCGGGTACAGCGGCAGCGCGAGCCGGTGCGCGTAGCGAGGCATCGGCAGCCGCTGCAAAAAGCTCGTGCGGATGTCCCACGTGCGGTAGTAGGCCGGCATGGCTTCCGGATCGTAGATCGAGGTGTAGATCGGCGCCTCCGGGAACATGCCGTGGAAGACTTCCACGACCTTTTCGGCGCCACCCATCTGAACCAGGAAGTCATGTACGATGGCGACTTTCACTGTCCCAGCCCTTTCGTGAAGATGCGCGCGGCGCCCCCCACCAGGCTGAGGCCCGATAGCACTCCCAGGATGTCACTGAAGGAAAAGGCGTGCTTTTTATCGGGGACGAACAGCACATCTCCGGGTTCCAGGGCGATGTTGGCCTTCATGTCGCCCTTCTTGAGGAACTTGTCAATATCGACCGTCTGGACGATAGCTGTGTTCTTCGCCTTGTCGATGTGAATCACATTGATTTTGGCTAGATTCCCGTCATGGGCAGGGCCGCCACAACCGTTGAGAGCATCCAGGACGCGGTCGCCCGGTTTGAAGGTGTACCAGCCCGGCCGCCCGACCGCTCCATACACATAGGTGCGATTGCGGATTTCGGGGACCATCAGCCGGTCGCCGGAGGCCAGCTTGACGTTGACGCTCATGTCGCCATGGCGCAACAGCCCTTCCAGATCGATCTTGCTCTCCTTGCCTTCATGGATCAGGGAGGCCGCATCGAGGTCTGCCGTCTCCTTGACGCCGCCCACCGCGGTGAGCGCATCGAGGACGGTCATATTCTCTTTGTAGTCGAAGCTGCCCGGCTTTTCCACCTCGCCCAGCACGCTGAACTGGTCTCGCTTCTCCGGGACGTAGATGACGTCGCCTGCCTCCAGCAGGATATCCGCCTGCGACCCGCCTTTCGTCTCCGGATGGCTCAGGTCCAGCATCTGCTTCTCGCCGCTCTTATGCGTGACCGTGACTTTGCTCAGGTCGCCGTCCTGCATCGCTCCTCCGGCTCCGGCCAACGCCTCGAGGAGATGCAGGTCGTTGCGGTACTCCTGGGTGCCGATGTGGGTGACATAGCCGTAAAAGAGCACGTTTTCCGGCCGCTTGTGCAGCAGCGCGACGGAGACGGAGGGATTGATGACATATCTGCGCCACTTATCGACCAGAGCCTGCGTCACCTCTTGCTGGGTCATCCCCGTGACCGAGAAGGGGTCCAGCAGCGGTACGGAAATCTTGCCGTCCGGCGGGATGACGAGGGAAGGGATAGAGAGATTAGGAAAGTTGACGACGGTGATGCCGATCGTATCATCCGCTGCCAGCAGATAAGGAGCGGGCGTCACTTTGGCGGCCGGTCCCGGCGTGGGCTGTTTTATCTCCTGTGCCTGTAGAGGCGCGCCCAGGGCGAGCGCCGTCAGGACTATCAGTTTTGTCAACGTACCGAACATCTTTAGAACTCCCTTTGGCCCCCATCCCCTTCCCCTCCCCCAATTCCAGAGGAGGGGAGATTCTAACTAGGGCTAAAACTCTCGTTAGAATCTCCCCCTTGCCCCTTGTGGGAGAGGGGATAAGGGGGATGAGGGGTTTACTTCTCCACTTCCTCAATCTCCGGGCGAGGAAGAGAGGGCACACGCTGACCATACTGGTCATCCCGGTACCGGTAGTAGTACTTGCCATAACCGCTGCCGCTCCGGCGCGCGCGGTTGAGGAAATAGACCATGGCTTTGGGCGCTGCCGCGTTCAGCGCTTCGGACGTCTCCTGAACGACCCCTTCATCTACCAGTCCCACGCCGACGACGTGCAGGACGCAGTCTACGTGAGGCGCCAGGAGCAGCGCATCGGCCACCGTTGCGGCGGCGGGGGTGTCCACGATAACCACGTCCGCCTCACCGCGCAGGGCTTCCAGGGTCTCCTTCATCTGCGGCAGCGAAATCAGCTCGGTGGGGTTGCGCCGGGGGGTGCCGCTGTGCAGAATCGAGAGGTTCTCGACATCTCCGGCCACCAGCGCTTCCTCCAGGGACATATCGCCGCTGAGGACATCCGCCAGGCCGTGCGGCTCTGCCGTCCGGAAAAGGCGGTTCTGGCTCGGGCGGCGCATATCGGCATCGACCAGGATGACGTGCTTGCCGGTGCGGGCCATGGAGCGGGCCAGCTCGGCGGCGGTGAGCGATTTCCCTTCCCCCGGTATGGCGCTCGTAATCATCAGGATCGGGTGCTGCCAGGACTCGGCCAGCGCGACGCTGCGCAGGGCCAGCGCAAGGTTGGCGCGTGTCAGGCTATAGGACTCCACGGCCAACGGCAGGGGCTCGCCCGCGAGCAGGTCGCGCATTTCGGCGCGGGACATCTCCGGCAAGGCCCCGACGATCGGACCGGACAGCGCGCGCCGGGCGCTCTCGATATCGCGGATACGCCGGTCGGACTGCTCCAGCAGCAGCACGGAAACCAGAGAGAGGAAGAGGCCGATGGCGGCGCCGAAGAGCACGTCCCGGATATGATCGGGGCGAAAAGGTTGTTCGGGCGCGAAGGCATACTGGGCCATCTGCACGTTGCCGGTCGCCATGTCCTTATCCAGGCGGGCGGCATTGAGCGTGCTCTGCAGGGACGTATAGAGCGAGCTGGCCATATCGGCATCCCGCACCAGGCTCGCATACTGCTGGCTTGTCTGCGGCAGGCCGGCCAGCTGACTCTTAAGATCATCGCGCAGCTTGATAGCCACGCCCACCTTCGCGCGCTGATAGATCACGTCTGTCTGGGCCTTTTTGTAGTCCTCAAACAGCGCGCCCTGGGCCTGCAGCGACGGCTTCTTGTTGTCGAGCGTGCCCTGTACCGCTTTGGCCAGTCGCTGTTTGATATCGGCGATCCTGGCATCCAGTTCCGGCAGAACGCCGGGATAGGCTGGCGTGTACTTCTGAGCCATGTTGGCCCGCTCGATCTCGCTCGCGCTCAACTGCTGCTGCAGGCTCAATACCAGGCTATCATCCCGAACGCCGGTGCCGTTCTTGATCTGTGTATCGAGGGTTTGCAGGCGATCTCCCAGCGATTTGAGACGCGCCTCGTCCGAGACAAGCTCCTGCTGTTCGGTGGCAACGTCCGTCTCGCGGGTCAGATACTGCTGCAAAGCGTCTTTTTGCTGGGTCGAGACATCCACCAGGTGATGGCTGTTTTTGAAAGCTGTCTCCCGCCGCTCGGCCGCCTGCATTTCGGCTTTGGCCCTGTCGGCGCGCACCTGCAGGCTGTTGGTCATGTCCTCGACGTCTTGTTTCGCGACGTCTTTTTTCCACTGGACAAACGCCAGGCAGACAGCGTTCGCCAACTGTTCCGCGCGCTCCCGGCTGCCCGCTTCGACCTGAACGTCCAGGATATTGGTGTCTTTGGGATTGGAGATCGTGATGGCTTTTTGCAAATCATCCGGAGTGAGATTCAGATCATCGCCCGACTGCCCCTTAGCCAGCGCCTGATTTTTCAGGTAAGCGAGCGAGCGCCCGGCCATAGCATAGCTCTGCAGCAGGGCGAGCTGCGTTTCGGGAGTCTCGATCATCGGGGCCGTATAGCTGGCCTGTGCCGTTGGCGTGACCGTCGTGGCGCGTTGAATCAGGATCACCGAGGCATCTGCGCGCCAGCGCTTCGGCGTGTGCTTGGAGACATAGGCCGCCGTGCCTACGGAGACCATCATGATCAGAGCGACGATCCAGAGACGCCGCCAGAGGATTCTGGCCACATCTCCGGCACTGATAGCGCGATTAGCGTCCCATTGTTGCTGCATTTGGTTCATCTACTTCTTTGAGCGGCCCGCCCTCTGTTATGAACGAGGCAAACCGGAGAGTGCCTGGACCGCCAGTCGCACTCTCCGGCGCTTTCAGGTTTGGAAGAGGGTAGGCTTGCCGCACCTGTTCAAACCCCTTAGAGCTTCCTGGCAAAAGCCTCTTGCCAGAGGCCCTGAGGGAACATCCTTGCCAGGCGAAGATCAACGTTGCAAGAATCGTGCCAGTGAGCGACCTGACTTGCAAAAACTGCTACTTTCGCCTGTTCGCCATATGGCGATGGATGGGTAAAACCGAATTCCCTATTCGTTCTCCCCGCCTTTTGGGAATGGCGAGGAGAACGGAGAAGGGAGTCAGGCCGTCCGGCGCTTTCGCAGCCGGCGGAATGCGGATCCCAGGCCACTGAGGGCCAGCAGGCCGCCTAGCTGGAAGTAGGCCGGTTCGGGAACCGGCGCCGAACCGAAGATCAGGAAGCCGGTTTGTGCCTGGCCGTTGCTGTCGAGCCACCGGGCATGCATTCCGAAATAAGCGCCGCTCGTGGCTCCCGAGAGGGCGATGCTGTTGAACGTGTAGTCGCCGAACTCCCCATTCTGAGTTCCTGCGGCTGTGTTCCAGGTTGCATCGTTACTCATATCCAGGATGTTACCGGAACCGAAGTTAGCGGCTCCGTAGGATGGGAAGTTGGCCCCAGGCGCCGGCCCCCCGGCCCACGCCGGCGGATAGTTGACGCCCGCGTAGTCCGTGATGTTTGCCGAGCTGGAGAACTTGCCACCACTCGTTGGCGTCGCCGAGACGCTGTCTTTGCCATCACTAGGACCATTAGCGACCAGATAGACGCCGTCGATACCGGTAATGTCGAGTGTCTGGCTTCCCATGGTGGCCACCATGAACGTTCCCGTTTGTCCCCCATTAGTGAACCCGAACCGGAAATCGCCGTTCGTCGCATTAACTGCCGACAGGTTCAGAGTTCCATCTCCGTTGAGGAAGTTCGTGATCGACGATCCCCCAATGGTAAACTGGTAGCCACTCGAGAACGTCGCAGCCGTGAAGCTGCTGTAGCTCGGGTCCGTTCCGTCCTGCGCATGCGCTTTGGGTGGACCGATGCACATCACCAGCGCCAGACCTGCTAAAGAAAGCAGCAGGCGCTTCCATGCATTGAATTGCATGATGCGAGTTCCTCCTTTTAGAGAGCGGAAAGATTCTGCTCTCCAGGAATGCCGTGGATTCCCTGGATCCGGGGAGTCCATGCAGCCGGTTGATCGTCTGGCCCTCACTGCCAGCAGGAAAGGGGGCGTTTACCTGCAGGATCGGCCAGCAAGCGCGCAGGCGCTTATCGAGTGGCCTCTGGCCTGCGCGCGATGTGTGCGTGCTTCCTTTACGCCTTGCGGCGCTTTTTCAGCAGGCGAAATGCAGGACCCAGGCCCCCCAGGGCCAGCAGCCCGCCCAACTGAATATAGGCCGGCTCCGGGGCCGGAGCCAGTTCGGCAATGGCCAGGAAGCCGGTGAGATATTTCCCATCTGCGCCGAGAACATTGCTCTGAGCAAAAAGGCCAAGCTCGATCGGCCCGCTTGCGTTGCTGCCATCGGCGCCAGGCTGGAGGCCGTAGAAGTGGAAGTCCCCATACTTATAGCTGGTCACGTTGCCGTTGCTCAGCCATTTCGTATTGTTGACGAAGCCGCCATCCTGGTAGAAGGGGAAATTGGCTCCATACGCGGCTCCCGCTCCCCAGTACTGGCTGGTGGAACTGCCGCTGTAGGTCGTCAAGATCGCATGGTTTGTCGAGCTGATGTTGGCGGTCAGGCTGTTCAAGCCGTTCGTGCCGTCGTTGGTGTTCTGGATCAGGTAGACCGCATCGATTCCGGTGATCTGAATATCACCGCCGCCGGCGCCGATATCGAAGTTGGAGTCCGGGCCGTTGATGTGTACGTCGATATTCGTGCCCTGATTGAGAAAGCCGACCTGAATATCCGGGCTGGTACCCAGCAAGTTCGACAGATCCGTTCCGGCAGCGGCGCTGCCGTTGATCTGGAAGCGGAAGCCGCTGACCACGCTGGCCTGGTCGAAGTTGGTGTAGTAAGGATCCGGTATATCCTGAGCCTGCGTCTTCCATGCTCCAATACCAAGCAGCCCGATGCTTATCCAAGCAAGCAACAGGCGCTGGTAACAGGTCCTCATTGGAGGAGACTCCTTTCTCTGGAAAGCTCCTGCGGCTCTCCCGGGATGCCGCTCGATCTATCGCTGCCGGTCCTTGCCGGAAGGGGCTTTTCCGATCTAAGGAAGTAGCCCACGATCATTCGGCCGAAGATATCCGGCATGCGTCCGAGAGAGCGAATGTCCACACCACCTCCTATCTGTATCCCCGATGCAGCCGACGACCCTTCGCCTTGTGTCCAGGGCCCTGCATCTCGAAAAGAGCCGGCTCGCGGGATCGATGCCCCCGAGCTAGTGAACCCCGATAGCCTGACTATACTCAGGCCAGAACGCCTGAATATTGGCGCTCTTCTGGAACTTGGAGAACTCGGCCTGGATGTTTCTGGCATTGACCGGGATGCCTTTCATCACCATCGCGCCTGTCCGGCAATCCTCTTTGACCTTGTCGAACGGCTGGATGACCTCTGCGCTCTTGTCCAGGCAGCGGATGATCCACCAGGACCCGGCGAACTTGCGGGGTCCCATCTGGCTGCCGATCTGCAGTTGGAAGAGGGCGTCTTCCATGCCGGGGATCTGGCTCATCCGCGTCCGTCCGCGCACAATGGTGGGCAGCACGCCGTTATTGGCCTTGCTGCCGCGGTCGATGCTGTAGTCCTTAACGACCGTGGCAAAGGCGGCGCCGGTAGTCAGCGCATGCAGCGCCTTGTCGGCCTCGTCCTCCGTGCGTGTCCGAATGACGGCGACGGTAATGGTGGGCGGGGTATAGAACTTCGCCCGCGGATCGTTCTTGACGATATTGGCATTGTAGAAGGCGCGCATATCGGCCTCGGTCACATGCGTGCCCTTGCCGAGAACGGCCGCCGAGGCGAGCTGGATTCGTATGTGGTCCTTGATCTCATCGGCCGTCTGGTGCGAGGCGGCCAGCCTTTCGGTGAAGTGGGGCTGCTGGCTCAGCCGCTGAAAGGCGGCTTCCACCTCCGCATCGGTGGGGGCCAGCCCCATCTTCCTGGCAAACTGCAACTGCAGCTCCTCGCCCACCATCTCATGCAGAGCCTGCGGGCCGACGGCAAGCTCCATGCGACGGAAGAGGTCGTCTTTGGTGATGACCTCTCCGTTGACGGCGGCTACCACGTTTTTAGCCTTATAATGCTGACGCGCGACGAGCACGCCTATAGCCAAACCGACAATAAGCGCCAGTAGGATCAGGACTACAGGCGGGATGCGCAGACGCCAGGAACGCGTCGTCTCGGTTGCGAGTGAGGTAGCGGCCCGACGCCGTGCGGGCGCCGCCTTTTCGGCTGCCCCCGCGATCTTATGCGTTGCTGATGTTTCGGTCACTGCCATGAAAGAATTTCCTTTACTGCTCTGAAGGATCCCGGATCGCTCAAGGAGTCCTTCGCATTGCGAAATCCAGTCTGAATCACGGATAGCACGGATGGCACAGATAAACACGGAGTGTCCGTGTCCTCCGGGACATCGGTGCCAATCCGTGATTCAGACCGTAGTGGAGACACCGGCCCAGACAGGATGGCCTCGCTGGAGCATCTTGTGATAGACCCCCTCCATCTGGCGCGTTGTATGCTGAATGGTAAAGCGGGCGCGGGCGCGCTCATGTCCCTGGCGGCCCATCGCGCGGGCTGTTTCCGGATGCGCCAGCAGCCGGCAGATCGCTTCCGCCATGGACTCGGCGTCGCCCATCGGCACGAGCAGGCCGGTCACGCCATCCTCCACGATCTCCGGAATGCCGCCGCCGTTTGTCGCTACGACGGGCTTGCCGGCCGCCATCCCCTCCACGACGACCTTGCCGAACGGTTCCCCGGTCGTCGAAGCGTGGACGAGGATATCCATCGTCTGGATGAGCGCAGCAACATCCTTACGGAAGCCGGTAAACTCGACGCACTCCTCCAGTCCCAGGTCGGCAGTGAGCACACGCACCTGCCGTTCATAGTCCTCCTCGCCGAACAGCGCGCTGCCGACAATGAGGAAGCGCGCCTCCGGAACGCGTTCGCGTACCTGCGCCGCCGCCTGGAGAAAGATGTGCTGTCCTTTCCAGGGGCTGATGCGTCCGATCAGGCCGATGCTGGGGACTCGGGGCTGGGGACCGGGAGCGCCGAAGGTTCGAGAAAGACCTGTGCCGGCGGCTAGAGCTTCCGGCGCCGGCTTTCCCCTCGTCCCTTCCCAATTGCCATCGTCGCGGGTAACGGTCGAACCTGCGGGCGACCCTCCCGGATCCCCAGTCCCTGCATTTCCCTGTTCCCTGATCTCGATGCCGCTGTAGACCGTGGCGGCGCGCTCTTTCGCCGGCAGGCATAGAGAGCGCAGGGTCGCATCGGAGTTGGCTACCACGTAGTCCGGCAGCGTGCGGCAGAGCCAGCGGAACGCCCGCGCGGCCGGTCCGGGTAGATAGTCCTCCGCGATCCGGTCGCGCACGTGAAAGAGCAGGGGCGTCCGGGCCAGACGGGCCGCCAGCCCGCCGATCACATCTGCCTTGAGCGAATTCGTATGCACCAACGCGATCCGCTGGGCACGGATAAAGCGGGCTAGCCGGCCCACATAGAGCGCCGTCCGCGCCGCATCGCGCAGTCTGGCGAGACTACCGAGCCCCAGGCTGTCTTTGCGGGTCCGCACGATTCGCGGATCGAGCGGTAAGACATGCGCCTCCACGCCGGCTGCCCGCATCTCCTCGACGAGCGGCCCCTCCGAGAACAGCACGACGACCGGCTGGTAGCGCGTGCGGTCCAGATGGCGAAGCAGATGCAGCAGCGCCAGCTCGCCCCCGCCCATCTCTGCGGTGTGATCCACATACAGGACTCGTTTGCGCTCTACAGGGGGAACAGAAGCGGCGCGAGCGCCGTGAAGTCTGCCTGGTTTGAAAACCGAGATCGTCATGGAATTTCGTTCATAGCGCCTTTCCCAAGACTCGTCTTGCGCTTCCTCGTCGGCGGTCTCAGGAACCATTTCATGCGGCATTCTCAGTAGGCGCCTCGGGTGCTGAGCACCGCCGGGATCGTCCGGGCGATGATGGCCAGATCCTGCCAGAAACTCATCGTGTCGATGTACTCAAGGTCCAGCTCGACCCAGCGCGCGAAATCCAGATCGCTTCTGCCGCTGATCTGCCAGATGCAGGTCAGGCCGGGCTTTACCGCCAGGCGGCCTTGCTCCCGCTGATCGTAGAGTGCCACTTCTTCAGGAATGGGAGGGCGCGGGCCGACGAGGCTCATATCGCCCTTGAGCACATTGAAAAGCTGGGGCAGCTCGTCGAGGCTGAGCTTGCGTAGAAGGCGGCCGGCGGGGGTTATGCGCGGATCCCGCTTGATCTTAAACACCGGGCCGGAAACCTCATTGTGCGCCCTCAACTGCTCGCGCCGTCGCTCGGCGTCGATATACATGGAGCGGAACTTATAACAGGTAAAGAGGCGGCCTCCCTGTCCCACGCGCGTCTGTTTGAAAATCACCGGGCCGCGCGAGCTGCGCTTGACCATCAGGGCGATCAGAACGAACAGCGGAGCGCACACCAGCAGTCCCAAAAGCGCCAGCGCCACATCGAGACTGCGCTTGGCGGGCGCGTAGGAGATGGATCGGATAGGGATCGTCCGGCGTTGGAGAGAGGGGGACATCCACTCCACCACTTCGGGTACCGCCGGACGCGCTGCCGTCCGGCCGGTGGTGTGAGATGCGGATTCCGTTCTCATGACCGTCATCGTAGTTATGCCTCCCTGGCTGAAGCAGCCTCATCAGGCGAGATAATTCTGGATTCCCGAAGGAAACGCAGGTAAAGATGAGTCCGCTTGAAGCGAACTCTGAACGGCTTGCTGGTTTTCACCTGCAGGGGCGAAAAAAGAGCAGACTCCGTAACATCTGAGGGAACGGGCAAGCATTAGCCGAAACGCAGGCGTTTTTGCTTTTGCCTGCCCAAATGCAAATAGCATGGAGCAGGCGAGTCATCCCCGAAATCCGTCATTTCGGATATATTTATAGTATGTCGCAGTAAGAGAAATAGAAGCTTCGCGGCCAAAAACGGGGAGCGAAAACCAACAGGGGTAGCGGCGTGGTAACGCCTTCGCTCAGCGTATGGACTTTCTCGCAACTACCTTCCGGAGTAGGGGCGTCAGGTTGAATCTACTGCGTAGCGCCTGGATAATCCGACTTTGCCGCACCGTGGAGCGATACAGAAGGCTGCCTGAGGCGACTAGGGAACAACTATCGGCACTTACCTATACTGCAAGATTCATGCCAAACCGTGCAGTCTGGCAGAATTTTTTTCGTCCGGTGTTCTTGACCGTGTCCGGGCCGAAGGTGCGCACGTGTGCCTGAGCTTGCGGTCAAAACGGGTTGTGGGCTTGCCTGTGCCCAACACACCGTCCCATGCAGCTTTATGATATGGTACTTCCGTTCAAAGAACGTTTAATGTCGAACCGATCGATAGGCGGAAGGGAACCTGGAACCAGCCGCCTTCGTCTATCTCCTTAGCCTGCTTCCTCCGGGAAGGCGAACGACAAGCTGGCCCTGATCCTTCCCTGTCCATGTCCGAGGAGACGCCATGCCCATCACGTCTATCAACCCCGCTACCGGCGAGACGCTTCGCACGTTCGAGCCGCTGCGCGCAGATCAGATCGAGGCGAAGCTTGAGCGCGCGGCGGAGACCTTCCGCTCCTACCGGCAGACGCCCTTTGCGGAGCGCGCGCAGCGCATGCAGCGCGCCGCGCAGATCCTGGAGGCGGAGAAGGAGTCCTGGGGCCGCCTGATGACCTCCGAGATGGGCAAGCCGCTGAAGGCGGGCGCGGAGGAGGCGGCCAAGTGCGCCTGGGCGTGCCGCTATTACGCCGAGAACGCCGAGCGCTTCCTGGCCGATGAGACGGTGGAGACGAATGCGGCCCGCAGCACCATCCACTATCAGCCGCTGGGACCGGTGCTGGCGGTGATGCCCTGGAACTTCCCATTCTGGCAGGTCTTCCGGTTTGCCGCGCCCGCATTGATGGCCGGCAACGTCGGCCTTCTCAAACACGCCTCTAACGTGCCGCAGTGCGCCCTGGCCATTGAAGAGATCTTCCTCCGCGCCGGCTTTCCCGAAGGTGCCTTCCAGACCCTGCTGATCGGCTCGGACCAGGTCGCCCGCGTCCTCGACGATCCGCGGGTGGTGGCGGCGACGCTGACGGGCAGCGAGCCGGCGGGCAGCCACGTGGCGGAGCGGGCCGGCAAAAATATCAAGAAGACGGTGTTGGAGCTGGGGGGCAGCGACCCGTTCCTCGTCATGCCGAGCGCCGATCTGGACGCGGCGGCGCAGACGGCGGTGACCGCGCGGGTCATCAACAACGGGCAGTCGTGCATCGCGGCCAAGCGCTTTATTGTGGCAGAGGCGATCTTCGAGGCCTTCACCCGCCGCTTCGTCGCGGGAATGGAGGCGCTTAAGGTGGGCGATCCGATGGACCCGGCCACGCAGGTCGGTCCCCTGGCGACGGAGGACATTGTAACGGGGCTGGAGGATCAGGTCCAGCGGAGCGTCGCGGCCGGAGCGCGCATTCTCACCGGCGGCAAGCGGCTGGACCGGCCCGGCAACTTCTTTGCGCCGACGGTGCTGACCGACATCCCCACGGACGCGCCGGCCTACCACGAGGAGCTGTTCGGTCCGGTCGCTTCGCTCTTCCGGGTGCGCGACATCGAGGAGGCGCTGCACCTGGCCAACGCCACCCCCTTCGGCCTGGGCAGCAGCGCCTGGACCAACGACGCTGCGGAGCAAGCGCGCTTCATTGATGGGCTGGAGACGGGGCTGGTCTTTATCAACGGGATGGTCGCCTCCGATCCACGCCTGCCCTTCGGCGGCGTCAAGCACTCCGGCTACGGGCGCGAACTGGGCGTCTTCGGCATCCGCGAGTTCGTCAACATCAAGACCGTCTGCATCGTCTCCGAGGGATCGAAAGGGCAGACCCGGACGGAATAGGTTTTATCGCTCCTCTTTTTAGGCCTGTTGCGATTGTTGGGAACATAGATAGCCGGGTCTGCGATCATTGCCTCTGTGGAGACGTTTCCCGTTGCGTTCCGTAGTGACGGGGAGCAAAAGAAGAAAGGGCAGATCATGGAGATCAAAGTAACGCCTGATACCTCTGCGCTGCCCAGAGAGCATGAGCCGCGCGTCCGGCATGCCGGGGCGTCCCGCAGGCATCGGACGACGGCCCGCAGAGCAGGCCGTTTGATATTAAAAGATCGAAACCATTCGCCTGAGAACTCGCTATCCTCCCCTGGCATCGGCCACTCCGGGGGGAAGCGCCTGGACGATCCGGCATGCGCGTTTGAGCAGAAGGTACAGTCTCTTACCGAGGCGATGATCGCCGCCAGCGGAGGAGAGTCGTTAAGCCTGGCAGCGCGTTTCCGCATCCTTACCGAGGCCATCGCGCACGTCAGCGCCGAGAGCGGGCAGCAGAAGCCGAAGGCGGCGTCGATGCCACCGGAGCAGACCACGCTGCTCTACGAGATGCTAAAGGCGGTCGTCGAGGCGGATAAGGCCCGTGCCGCCAACGACTGGCCGGCTGCCATACAATACTGTAACCTTAGCCTGGAGCGGTTGCGGGAGTTGGCGCGAGTACTGACGTAAGCACAGCAGGGATGCGGCTGAAGGGAGGTCCCGACCGGGCAGGAAGCCGGGGGCAAAAGGCCGGCGTCAGGACCGGCCTGGAATGGACCTCTTCGCCTGACGAGGAGCGCCATTCCAAACTTTCATTATGCATTATGGCCGTCGTGCTATCTGCTGGCACAATTGCCGGATTAGCTTTGTTCGGGCCGCGTTTTTGGGAAAGGCAGCGAAAAGGCATCCCCTCTCGGAAAGGAAAGGGGATGCCTTCTTGATAACGGTGGACAGTCCTGGCCCACCTGGTCGCTTTGGGTTACCCTCATCAGACGTATTGCGGCTCCCTTTGTTCCCCAAGTTATCATTGCTGGTAAAAGTTGTGGAGGGCCTGCTGTAGCTGAGGCAGCAGGGTGAGGGAGCTGATGGGCTTGACCAGGTAGCCGCAGGCCCCTAATTGCCTGGCCTGCTCCTCATATTCCAGGTAGGCCGTCAGCAGGACGATGCAGGTGCGAAACCGAGCGAGAATGCGCCGGGTCGCTTCCATGCCGTCCATAAGGGGCATCTTAATGTCCATGAGCACTAAGTCAGGCTCCTGTTGGAGCACCCGGTCCACGCCATCGGCGCCATTGCCGGCCGTGCCGACCACCAAGACGCCGGCTCGGGTGAGCAGGCGCTGGATCTGCATCTGCGTAATGCCTTCATCCTCCACGATGACGGCTCGCCTGCCTTGCAAGGTTGGTAAACTGCTTTCGTGGTCTTGCGCTTGCGTATGACTGCTGAAAAGAGAAGAGAGCAGCAGCACGGCGTGATCTCCTTTCTGGGATAAATACGTAGCGGAGGAATAGCCCGCCTTCCTTCTCTCTGCTACTGCCGGGTTGTTCCCTTTTACGGATGAGACAGGAAAAAGTGCATATGTGTGTCAGGTATTTTGCGCCAGGGGAGTATAGCAGCAGGCAAGCTCAGGGTGCAGCCGAGCCAGCTCCTTATGGTGGGCATCACAGAGGAACTCTTCTAAAAGCGGCACCTCAGGATCCATCTCACGCAAGGGCTGCAACTGCCATGCTGCCTGACTGCCACAACCGATCACATCACAGAAAGGAATCTCCACACCTATTCTCCTTTATATAATGCTCCAGGAGAAGCGGCATGGCTTCACGAGGACAAGCGGCGGGGCTTGTGAGTCTGGCTCCGGGTTTCTCTGATCGGTAGACCAGGTTATAGACGCCAATAACTGCCAGATTGTTCCTGTTTGTTATGCCTTACCCAATATCCATTCCCACCGGCTGCAGGAAAGGGGTGCGGTCATTTATAAGCGTGAGAGAGAGGAGCGGCGATGAAAACCATCTGCGCATAGCAGGCGACCCTCCCAACGCTACTCTCCGAGCTCTTGCCTGGCAAATCTTGCCCCTATTTGTGGCCGTGACCAAATCGCCAGGCAGCCAGCCCTACCGCTATCACCAGCAGAGCGCCAAAGATCAGCCAGCCGATATGAACGGTAACGGTAGAGGAATGAGTGACGATACGCACATGCCCCGTAACAATCTCTACTTCATCCTCCGGCTCATTGTCTGAATCGTTCATAGCTTGCCTTGCCCTTTCTCTATTGGCTACCATTCTCCTCGGTGGGAAACTCTTGAGCATTTCCAGCCGAACAGCCTGGCGGCATTGGACGCAGGAACGCAGGCACTCCTGCGCCTCCTTCGCGCTCAGTTAACCGCATGATCGCCTCCCTCTCAAAAGTCTAAATTTCTCTACTGTCCCTGGCTACCTCGCAGTAACTCCTGCTCCCCTGTGCCTGCGCTGGCCTCTGTGCCTCTAAGAAGGACTTTGCTCTGCTCCTGGATCGGCTCCTCCGATCCTCTTACCAGGACCTCCCCATCAGGTAAGGTGTCGGCGGTGACGGGTGGGATATAGGCAAGCTGCCTGGCTGTCCTGTGGGCTTTTCGCGCTTCCCTGGCAAACAACCCGGCAAACACTCCAAAAAATAGGAGGGAACCGATCAAGGTCTTAATGACACCGACATTATAATCAGCCCACGCCTTATAATGAAAGTAATTATAGAGCGCCAGAGGAAGAGAAAGCGACACGAACAAAGTTGCCAGAGTGAAGGGTACGGCCAGTATGGTCGCCAGACTCATTTTCGTATAGGCCCCTCGCTTCTTTACCAGATACTCCCGCCTCTTCTTGATCCGCTCCTGTGTGCTGCCCATAGCAGGTCCCTTCTCCCACCTTCCACCCTTCGCCTCACTGTCTGGCGATTCCTGCCTGTATCTCTATGCGCGCCTATAGAGATGAGGGGAGGAGGGCCGCCCTCGCCTATGAGCAGGAGGCTATACGGCTCCGAAAGGCAAAGCCCCCGACCAAAATCCGTCGTTTAGGGGATGTGCATGAGCGTGCATCCGGCTTATGATACATGCAAAGGAAAGCCACATGCGAGTACGGATCAATCATCTGGTCAATTCGCTCACGCGCCAGGCACTCTACGAAACGGTGCCGGGGTACGTGGCGAAGGAAGTGGACTTCCCCACTCTGGAGGAGCAGGCGCGGCGGGAGTACGGCATTGCGCGGCTGCATCGCTTCGACCTGGGAGAGAACGCGTTCGGCTGCACGCCGCGCGTCCGGGAGTTTTTGCAGAGCCTCTCCGAATCGGACCTGCGCCACTACCTGTCCGGCTACCCGGAGACTACCGGGCCGCTCAAAGCGTGCCTGGCGGAGATCAACCGGGTGCCCGCCGCGTGGATCGCGCTCGGCACCGGCGTCGTCTCCTTCATCTCCAATCTCTGCCACACGTTCTACGAGTGGGGAGACCGCGTGCTCCTGCCCACCCCGACCTTCTTCGTCATCGAGGAGTACGTGCTCCGTTCCGGCGCGCTGCCGATCTATATGCCCTTTGCGTACGAGGAGGGATTCGCCTGGACGGAGCGCATGACGGACCAGGTGATCCATCAGATGCAGTGCTTGCCGATCAAGATGCTGTGGCTTTGCACGCCCAACAACCCGACCGGGCAGTCTATTCCCTCCGAGACGATCGAGCGGGTCGTGCGCGCCGCCGAAGAGAGCTTCACGATCGTGGTGGTCGATGAGGCCTACGGCGAGTTCACGGACGATCTGCCGGAATACCGCTCCGCAGCGCGTCTGCTGGAGCGGCACGAAAACCTGATCGTGCTGCGCAGCTTCTCGAAGGCTTATGGTCTGGCGGGAATGCGCGTGGGCTACGCCATGGTGGCCTCCAAAGTGATTCACGATGCCCTGGCCCGCCAGATAGAGTATTTTCCGGTCACGAAGCTGTCGCTGGAGATGGCGCGGGTCGCGGCGGAGGACCAGGGATATATCGCTTGCACGCGCCGTCTCACGCGCAAGCGGCTCTGCGCATTGCAGGCAGCCATCTGTGGGATACCCGGCTTCGAGTGCCTGCCCACCTGCGCCAATATTTTCCTCTGCCGTCACAAAGAATCGAGCGCCGCACAGCTCCTGGAGGGGTTGATGCGGTTCGGGGTGCTGGTAGCGAACGCGGATATCGAGGGCTTGCGGGGTCAGGGCTGGGTGCGAATCACCTGCCGCGAGGAACCCGACAACCGCTTCCTGCTCTCTGCTCTGAAAAAATACAGCGCGCAGGGAATGGGATCTCAGGCAGCGCCGCGCTAGGTTCTATCGTAGTCACATGCTTTCCTCATCTCTGACTTCCATACTGAAAGCGCGAACATGGGAAGTATCCCACATATAATTTAGGGCCGGCTTGTTGGGCCGGCCCGTTTTTTCAGTACCACTGGCTGAATATTCTGTTGGAGCTACAGAAAGTGCTTCCGATCAAGGGCTGACAGGGCGTCTTGACGCGTTCATGAAGAGTTGGACGAAGTGGGAGCCGGCCGCTCGTAGGGCCTCCCGGCGACTTCTTCGGATTTCCATAGATATATCCCCCTCGCGCGGCTGCAGGCGCATCAAGAGGGGAACTTCCTTGACCTTCGCATGGTTGATGCCATGCTCCCACAGCCCGTCTTCTCCCCAGCAGTCCCCGTGATCGCCACAGAGGACCACATTCTCGAACTGCTCCAGAAGCGGTCCGATCTTCTCGTCTACAAACTCCAGGCACTTTCTCTGGCGCATGCGGCACTCGTCGGCACGGTTATTAGCGCCGAAGGGAACGCAGGGATTGTCTTCTTTGGACCAGGGAGCGCCCTCATAGTAGTAAGGCACATGCGTCTCCCCGATGTTCATGAAGGCAAACACCGGGCGGCGGGCGCGATCGAGCTGGGACTGCATCCACGCCACCTGCTGGCGAAGGAAGAAGTAGTCGCCGGGAAAATAGAACTTCTCAAAATCACGGATGAGTGGCTGGGCGGCTTCGGTCCTGGGATTGAACCAGGAGACGCCTCCGGTGCCCAGGGGCAGATACCCCCTCTTTCTAAATCCATGAATGATATTTCTGCCTTCCAGCAGGACGTGATGCCTGCCTTTGGGCTTCCATTCGACGCGCAGCTTGAAGATCTTGCCGAATTTGGGATTGACGTAAGGCAGGCACTCGGAGGCCACCCCGGGCGTAAAGCCGACGAACATAGCCATATGGGAAGCAAAGGTGAAATGGGCCGGGGCTTCGGCTTTCCAGAGCGTGCCGATGGCCTTCAGATTGGGAGCGTCAGCAGCCTCGAACGTGTCATAGCGGCAAGAGTCTAGCGTGACGAATAGGTACGAATCCGGATGGACCATGCGAAAACCTCCTTGTTACGTGCCGCCAGACAACAAAAGGACAGATTATGCGACACAGCAATTAGGTAAGGAACGTATGGTCTGATTATCGACACAATCTTGAGGTTTCGGAGGGTATCCGGATAGACAGCACAAAAAGCAATCTAAAAGGTCAGGTATGCAGGATAAGAGGGGTTCATCAGGCGTCTGCCGGGCGATAGGCGTTGATCTCGGTCACGAGGATCGTTTCGAGGGGCCGGGCTATCAGAAGGGACGATACCTCCCGCGAGAGATGACGCGGCCGGACCTTGTTGTTTTGCGCGGCGCGAAGGCGCTCCAGCCGTTCCAGAACGCTTTCCAGCTCGGAAGCGGCGGCCACGGATAGCTGCGCGATCCTGGCTCCATAGGCAAATCCATCCGCCGCTGTACGCCGCCGGACGATCTCAAGGGTAAATCGCATGAGAGGCAGGTCGCTGCTGTTGGTGCTGATGTCTACCCGATCGTGAATTTCGTAGGGTTTTGGGGAAATCAGCAGCACGCCGGTTCGGCTGATGTTGGTGACCCGTCCGCTCAGCTTGCCGTGGGCGGCATCATGGAGAAGGACCGGCCAGAGGACGGCAAAGCGGATAGCGCGCGCCGTCTGAGCCGGCGTGCGGGCTGTCTGGTTATCTGTCATCGCGAGGCCATCCGCCGGGAGGGCGGGCGGATCTGAGGAGGTTTGCGTCATCAGAATGTCTCTTTAGGAAAAGTTGCTGGATGCTATGAGGATTGTGCCGTTTTGGCGCAGAGACACATCCTGTGAAAAATACCCGATCCGCTCGGACTCTTTTCCGGGAGGGGGATCATCCCAACTGTCGAGGCCACCGAAAGGACATTCCCATTCCCTCTCCCAGCTTCACGGCGTATTATGGCGAAGACGGTCCTCCGGTCTGCCGGTCGAGAAAACGACGATAGGCCGCCTCCATCTGAGGAAGGAGGGTATCGGCGGTCAGAGGTTTCTGGATATAGCCGCTGGCGCCGATCTGTTCGGCCTGTTCCTGGTACTCCAAATCGGCAAAGCCCGTCATCATGATGACGCACATCGGAGCCGCCTCCAGAATGCGGCGGGTCGCCTCCAGGCCATTCATCATCGGCATCCGGATATCCATAAGAACGATGTCCGGGTGTTCTCGCAGGGTGACCGCGACGCCTTCCTGGCCGTTAAAAGCGGCCCCGGCGAGAATGATCCCGGCCCGCATCAGAATACGGCGCAGCTGCATCTGGGTGATGCCTTCATCCTCGACGACCACCACGCGCTTGCCTTTGAGATCGATCGGCTCCCCATCCACAGGCTGGGGGTTTTGGGTTGCCTGCCCGTTTGCTGCCTGGGCGTACGATTGGGGCATAGCTCCTCCATGGCTAACACGTCTGTATAGCTTGTTTTGGAAGCCCTGCAAGGCCCTTCTTGACGGGCTAATCCGCCGAGGTGATCCCTTTGCGGATAGCGTAACGTACCAGCCCGGCAACATCGCGAATCTCCAATCGCTTCATGATCTGGGCACGATGCGCCTCGACGGTCTTGGTGCTGAGATGCAGCCGCTCGGCGATCTCTTTGGTCGTGTGCCCTTCCGTGACCAACTGGAGGATTTCCCGCTGCCGGGAGGTCAGGGGGGCGGTCGCGCTCGGCTCCTCCGGCATGCGCTGCGAATAGCCGGCAAGGACATGTTCGGAAATAGAGGGACTCAGATATCTCTCTCCGCGCGCCACCGTCCGGACCGCCGTCTCCAGCTCAGCCGTGGTCGCATCTTTGATCACGTAGCCGGCGGCGCCGGAGCGCAGGGCCTGGCAGATATGCTCTTCGCTCGTATGCATCGAGAGGATGATCACGCGGGTGCGGCGGTGCTGCCTGGTCAGCCGCGCGGTGGCCTCCACGCCGTTGAGGCCAGGCATGCCAATATCCATGATCATCAGGTCCGGCCGGTGCATTTTTACGAGGCGGAGCGCCTCCATCCCGTCCGCAGCCTCCGCTACTACCTGCAGGCCGTCCATCTGTTCCAGCAGAGAGCGTATTCCGGAGCGGACGATTCCGTGATCGTCGGCAATAAGAACGCGGATCATGGCTTTCTCCCTGAGCGGCGCTTGCCTTTCCCGGCTTTGGATGGCAGCAGCGGAAAATGCGCCCGTATCTTCGTACCGATATGGCGTTCGGAAGTGATCTCCAGCCAGCCTCCGGCAAGGCGCACGCGCTCCTCCATGCCGAGCAGGCCCATGCTCGCATTGCGGGTGGCGGCTTTGCGCGCGGCAGCCACGTCGAAACCGACGCCGTTGTCTGCGACGGTCAGGACCATCTCGCCCCCGGCCTGCCGCAGGGCCACGTCGACCTGGCTGGCCCTGGCGTGGCGAAGGATATTTGTCAGGGCTTCCTGAGCCACGCGAAAGCAGGCCGTCTCGATCTCCGGGGGAAGACGCTTATCGAAGGGGTCGCATTCGAAATGCAGGAGAAGGCCGGCACGCTGCGCCTGGCGGTCCAGGTGCCAGCGCAGGGCCGCGACCAGGCCGAAGTCATCGAGCATGGAGGGGCGCAGATCGAGCGAGAGGCTACGCACCTGCTCCAGCGTGTGCTTGATGATGTCGATGCTGTCGCCTAGCTTGTCTGTCCAGGGCGCCTCCACCGAGCGCCGGAGCGATTCGAGGTTGATCTTCACCGCCGTGAGCGCCTGGCCGACCTCATCGTGCAGCTCCCTGGCGAGATGGCGGCGCTCCGTCTCCTGGGCCTCGATGAGCCGGTGCGAGAGCGTCTGCAATTCCGCGCGGCTGGCGCTGACCTTCTCGAAGAGGCGCGCGTTCTGCAGGACGGCGCCGATCTGATGGGCCAAAGACGCATAAAACGTCATCTGGCTCTCGTGGAAGGCGTCGAGCGTCTGGCTGAACAGATCGACGATGCCGTGCAGCTTGCCGTCGATGAGCAACGGAAAGGAGAGATAACTCTGCCATGCCGGCTGGACGAAATCCAAGCCTGCGGTCAGGAACGCCGCCATCTCGATAAAATCGAGGTCGGAATCCGCCTGGTCGCTCCAAAGCTCGGGGCGCCTCTGGAGGGCAGTCGAGGAGAAGCGGGAGATGGGCGCCAGGAGCCTGCCGGACAGTCCCCAGCTTGCCGCCAGACGCAGCCGGGAGGAGTTCTCCTCTTGCAGGAAGACGGCGCCGGCGATGTTCAACTGTTCGGCCAGGTGGCTTTTGAGGATGGCGAGCGCCTCTTCGATTCGGAGGGAACGACTGAGGACGACGGACAGGTCGTGCAGGGCGGCCAATTCGGAATTGCGCCGACCGATCTCCCGCAGGGCCTGTTTGTGCTCGGTAATATCCCGCATGATGGCCATATGCAGGCCGGAGGCGAAACGACAGGCCACATATTCGGCGATGCGATAGGAACCGTCCGGGCGGTAAAACGCAAACTCTCCCGTATCCTCGCCTCTCTGCTGATAACGCTTAAATTGTGTTTCCGCATTCGACGGCGTAGCGGAGTGCAGGTCCGCCAGACCCATCTGCAGCAATTGGTCGCGGGCGTATCCGAGGAGTTCGCAGGCGGCCGGATTGGCGTCGATGTAGCAGCCGTCGTCATCCACGATGACAATCGCCTCCGTACTGCGCTCGAACAGCAGCCGGTAGCGTTCCTCAAGCCCCTGGTAATAGCGGCGCTCTTCCTCGACCCGATCTGCGTTATGTCCGCGTTGCGCGCTACGAATGCTTTCCAGACTCAAGATGGAAACCCTCAAGGAGATCCTGGCGCTGGGTGATCTGATATTGTACCTGGATAGCCCTCGGATGAAAATCGGGATTTTGCCTGAGGAGTCCTATACATAAAAACCCTTATATGGGGCATCCTGGCGGGGACGGAGCCGCATAAATGAGGGAAGGCGCTGGGCAGCGCCTTCCCTCAAAGCTCTTTTTCGATATAACCTCACCCCAGAGACCTCACCCCCTGACCCCCTCTCCTTCTTAAGGAGAGGGGGAAAGGTAAATCTACTTTAGGCTCAACCGGTCGGGAAGGGCCGCGCCTACCGAGTTTGGAGACGGCAGCATCGGCGAAGCATTCACTATCATCGGGCTCGCGTCCCTCATCAGGGCGTCATAGGACACGTCGTTCAGCCGAAGCAGTCCCATGCCGTAAAGGCCCAGATAACCTACGATCGCCACGCGCAGCGCCCAGGTCACTAACAGCGGCTTACGCCTGCGCGCCCACTCCAGAATAAACAGCGGCCCGACAACGCAGATGGACTTAGCCAGGACAAAAGCGCCCAGACCCATGTCCCAGTACCGGCGGAACACCGGGTTGGCCTCTTGAGCGCCATGGTTCTGAATGAAGATAATGGTGGTGACCAGATCGGCCAGCGCGATGGCGGCGATGATCCAGGTCTCCCAGGCTATCTTTTGGCTGCGCATCTCTCTCGTCCTTCTCTCTATGTCCCCGTAAGGGGCTGTGATTGCCTGTTTCCTACATCATATTACGAAAAACGAGCGTCATTGGGAAGCGTAATTCATCACACGGCCAATGTGAATTTGATCACAGCCCGCTCCTTCCGCTCGTCGTTATTTGGACAATGAAGATTTGTCGCGTGCGGAGGTAAGCTATAAGCAGGCTCTCCTCGATACCGTGAAACGGAATCGGAGGCGGGCCGTCGAACGCTTTTTGCAATCAGCGAGGAAACGAGAGTATGGAGCTCAGCTACGCGCAGAAGCAGGACCTTTTCGAGCAGGGTTTCGTGAAGATCCCCGCAGTGGTGCCGCGAATCATGGTGGAGGCGGCTTTGCGGGCGATCAATCATAGCGTCGGCCAGGGCATGAACGTGGACGACATGACCACCTTCCGTTCACAGACTTACTGCCCGGAGATCACCGGCTCGGAAGTCATCACCGATCTGATACATCGCACGCCGGTCTGGTCGCTGGCGGAATCGGGCGTTGGCGGGGGCACGCTCCGACCAGTGAAGGGGGGACAGATCGCCTTGCGGTTTCCCAGTCTGCAGGACCCGCCCGCTCTGCCGCGCGCCCATCTGGACGGCATGTACTCGCCGCATAACGGCGTCCCGCAAGGAACGATCCAGAACTTTACCATGCTGGTCGGGATCTTTCTGAGCGACGTCGCTCAGCCCTACTCCGGCAACTTCACCGTCTGGCCGGGCACCCACCATCAATATGAAGCGTATTTCCGGGAGCACGGCCCGGAGTCGCTGCTGGAGGGCATGCCGCCCATCGCGATGCCTGAGCCGGAGCAACTCCTCGCCCAGGCCGGCGACGCCGTGCTCTGCCACTACCAGTTGGCGCACTGCGCGGTCCAGAACGTCTCTCCGCACGTGCGCTATGCGGTCTTCTTCCGCTTGAAGCGTGAGGGGCACGATGAGATCAAATTGGAGTGCATGACCGACATCTGGCGCGAGTGGGACGGCCTGCGGGAGTTTGTTGACCGGGGTTTTAACCCCGGTCTGAAACACGAAACCCGCTAAAGCGGGTTATGGAGTCCGCGCAGGCGGACTTTGTATTTCATCACGGCGTTTCAACGCCGTGGAATTGAGAAGGACGGTCTGAACAATGGCCAAAAAACTCGGATGGAACAAGCATCAGAAGGCAGCCCATAAGACCGGAGAAGCGCACGTCGGTAAAGCGCAGGTTTCGGAACTGCTGGAGATGGCATGCAGCGAGGACGCGGAAGAGCGGCTGGAGGCGGCCCGCTATCTGTGCCCCTGCCATGTCCGCACCCGCATCCCCGCCGTGTGGGAGACGCTCTACCGGCTGATGCAGGACCCGGACCCGCGCGTTCGCCGGCAGTCCTGGCATACCATCGAGGATGGCGGCACGCCGCGCGACGAGGCTTCCAGGGCGATCCTGGAACACCGGCTCCGTGCGGAGACAGACCCGAAAGTCCGCAAGTTCGCGGAGGAGGTCTTCCGCAAAGCAGTCGGTCCGCTGCCCGGCACGCCGACCGATGCCGACTGGCTGCCCGCGCGGCCGGTGGTGAAGCGGCGCGGCAAGTGCGACTTCTGCGGCCAGACAGACGTGGAGGTGGACTGGGACCCGGAAACGTTGATCCCTACCGCAACCGACCCGCGCGCCGCCCTCATCTGCGAACAGTGTGCTAGAACTAAGCGTGGTTAAATCAACTTTCGTAGTATGGATCGTTAGCTTACTCACCTGGTGAGAAGAGACGAACCGACACCGAAGATTGAAATCAGGCTTGCTCTCCGGTGACTTCTACCGGCCCAACTTCTCCCGAAACGACAGCCTCATATTCGGCTTCCAGGCGCAATAGCTCCGCCTCGGAGGCAGCCTGCGGGACGGGGCCGCGGAAGCGCCCGCGCACGCCAGCCCAATAGTAGACCAGCAGCGCCGCCAGCGTCCCACCGAAAACGTAGCCGGTGAGCTGGTTGGGCGGCAAGACGAACAGCACGGTAATGAAGGCGATCCAGAGGAGGGCGATGCAGTTGACTGGCACGCTCCAACGGCCCAGGCTCCAGGGGCCATTGGCGCGGGGATCCCAGATACCCCGGCGAATGGCGATCTGCTTCAAGAGGAGCGGAAATCCATAGGAGAGATAGAGGCCGATGGTGCTGATGCCCGTCACCGCCGTATAGAGCGTATCGAACCCCGGGCTTTTCGGCAGGAGCCGGACGAGCGCAAAGACCAGGCAGGGCAGCAGGAACGCGAGCGCGGAGGCCAGCCAGACGGCGGCAGCCGGCGTGCGGAAGCGGCGGCTGACGTGCGCCCAGACCGGCGAGAACGGCATGCCTTTGTCGCGGGAGAAGGCGAAGATCATGCGGGAGGTAGCGGTCACGCAGGCCAGGCCGCAGAACCACTGTGCCAGGGTGACCACCCACAGCACGAAGTGACCGAACTTGCTGCCCAGCGCCGCCTCGAAGATGGCGATAAACGGATTCTGGGCGGCGGCGATGGCGGGCAGGTCTCTGATCGCCATCGTGACAAAGGCCAGCATAAGATAGCCCGCGATGCCGGAGATGGCGACCGACATATAGATTCCCCAGGGAGCGCGCACCCGCGCGTCTTTTGTCTCCTCGATGGTATGCGCCGAGGCGTCGTAGCCGGTATAGGTCCATTGCGCCTGCAGCAGGCCCACCAGGAAGGCGTACCAATAGGGACGGTGCAGGGTGGTGAAGGTCCGGGTGAAGAGGTAGGAGACGGGCTGTTTGGCCGGCGCGAAGAAGGCCAGCGCGCCCACCACCAGCAGCACGCCGCCGATATGGTAAAGGGCGCTGAAGTCGTTCAGGCGGGCGACGGCGCGGATGCCGACGTGATTTAAGACGGCGTGGGAGAGCAGCAGTGCGGCGAAGACGATCAGGTAGCTGCGCGGCGTATCCGGCATGCCGAGCAGCGGCGCCATGAACTGCGCGCAGCCGTAGTCGATGCCGGCAATGGCCGCGACCAGGCCGATGAGGTTCAGCCAGGCGGTCAGCCAGCCCCAGGCCGGGCCGCCCAGCAGCGAGGCCCAGTGATAGACCGCGCCCGATGTGGGAATAGCCGAGGCCAGCTCTGCCATGGAGGAGGCCACGAACAGCACGAACAGCGTCACCAGCGGCCAGCCGATGCCCATCACCACCGGCCCGCCGGAGTTCAGCCCGGTGCCGTAGAGCGTGACGGCGCCGGTAAGGATCGAGATGATGGAGAAGGAGATCGCGAAGTTGGAGAATCCGCCCATGTCCCGGAGAAGCTGCTGGGCGTAGCCGAACCGGTGCAGGGTCTCGCGATCGGAAGTCATCTGGCTCATCTGGGTTTCTCCCGGCCCACGAAGCCGACGTGATGCTCCTCGCGAAACTGCCGCACGCTGCGGGCAGCCTGGCTCGCCAGCAGCAGAGCCACGGCCGTTACCAGGATAAGCAGCCCTATGCCGATCCCGACGCCATAATGGGCCATCTGCGCCTCCTTACAGTTGCTAGTTGCCAGTCGCCAGTTGTCAGTAAAAACAGGATTTTCTGACAACTGAGAACTGGCAACTACTTCACTCCGGCGTTACGTAGGCGGCGGTGATGCCGCCGTCGACCAGGAAGGTCGCCCCGGTGACGAACGAAGACTCGTCGGAGGCGAGGAAGAGGGCGGCGTTGGCGATCTCAGTTGCTTCTCCAAAGCGGCCCATGGGAATGTGGACCAGCCGGCGCTGCCGTTTTTCCTCGGTGTTGAGGTACTTCATGAGCAGCTCGGTTCGCAACGGGCCGGGGCACAGCGCGTTGACGCGGATGTTTTCTCGCGCATGGATCACCGCCAGCTCGCGCGTCATGGAAAGAACGGCGCCTTTGCTGCTGGTGTAGGCGAGCTGGGGAGTGGCGGCGCCCAGGATGGCGACGAAGGAGGCGGTATTGATGATCGCGCCGCCGCCCGCCCGCCGGAGCGCCGGAATGCCGTATTTGCAGCCCAGGAAGACACCCTTGACGTTGACGGCGAAGGTCAGGTCCCAGACGTCCTCCTCGGTAGAGATGGCGTCGTCGTCGTTGATATGGGAGATGCCGGCGTTGTTGAACAGCACATCCAGGCGTCCGAACGCTTCCTCTGCGGCGCGGACCATGGCTTCGGCCTCCACGGCACGAGAGACGTCGGCGCGGACGAACGTTGCTTCCCCACCGATCTCCCGGACTCGCGAAACCGTCTCCTGTCCGCCCGGCTCGTTCAGGTCCACGACGACGACCTTTGCGCCTTCTCTGGCGAACCGCAGCGCCGACTCTCTCCCGATCCCCGAACCGGCCCCTGTGATGAGGGCCACTTTCTCTTGTAATCGCATGGTTTTCTCCTGGCCTAATCCCCTTGCCTTAGCCGGGCCATGAATGACCCGTATAGCCGGGCCGATTTAGCCGGGCATTGAAATACCCGTCTGGGGGTCCTGCGGACAACCGTCCTGCGGACGGAAAAGCTTAAAAACAATATTTCCCTCCCCTGTTCTTCCAAAGGTTCGAGGATGGGCCAGGGGAGGAGCCTTCACGCCCTCTCGAAAAAGCGAATCTTCTCCCAGTCCGTCACGACGGCGTCGAATTTGCGCTGCTCGGTGCGCAGGAAGTGAAGGTAGTGCTCGACCACGTCTGCGCCGAAGGCTTCGCGGGCCAGATCACTGCGCTCGAATTCGGAGATCGCCTCCCGCAGGGTGGCAGGGACGCGGGGCAGGTCCTGCGCCTGGTACATGTCGCCCTGGAATTGTGGGGGCGGCTCGGTATGGCGGCGGATGCCGTCCAGCCCGGCGGCGAGGCAGGCCGCGTAGACGAGATAGGGGTTGGCGTCCGCGCCGGGAATACGGCATTCGATGCGCAGGGAAGGCCCTTTGCCGACCACCCGGAAGCCTGCCGTGCGATTGTCGAAGCTCCAGGCGATGGCGGTCGGCGCGAAGGAGCCGGCCTGGTAACGCTTGTACGAGGCGACGTAAGGCGCGAAGAAGACGGAAATCGCCCGCGCATGGGCGAGCAGCCCGCCCAGAAAATGGCGGAACGTGTCGCTGACTCGCGCCGGGCCGAGCGGCGTATCCCCCGCGAACCGGTTATTCTGGCCCTCGGTATCCCAGAGGCTGAGATGGACGTGCAGGCCGGAGCCGGCCAGGTTCTCATCCCACTTGGCCATGAAGGTGACGGCCTTGCCGTGCGCGTGTGCGATCTCTTTAGCGGCGTGCTTGTAGAGGACGGCGCGGTCGGCCTGAGTCAAGGCGTCGCTGTAGACCAGATTGATCTCCTGCTGCCCTGGTCCCCACTCGCCCTTGCTCGACTCGATGGGCACGCCGCTGTTGTCCAGTCCGCGCCGGATCGCGCCGAGCAGCGCGTCTTCTTTGGTGCCTTGAAAGATGTGATAGTCTTCGCTATAGAATCCTGATGTTTGCAGCCCCTCGTACCGGCGGGCGCGGGCGCTCTCGTAAGTCTCGTGGAAGAGATAGAACTCCAGCTCCGCGCCGCCCATGACCGCAAAACCGGCCTCCCGCATCCGCTCCAACTGGCGCTGCAGCATCCGGCGCGGCGCCACTTCGACGGGCGCGCCCTCCGGCTCGGTAAGCAGGTCGCCGATCACCAGGGCCGTCTGCGGCAGCCAGGACGCGCGGCGCAGCGTCGTCAGATCGGGCACGTAGCGCATATCGCCGTAGCCGCTCTCCCAACTGGTGAAGCGGTAGCCGGGGACCGGGTCCATCTCCATGTCGCAGGCCAGCAGGTAGTCGCAGACGTGCATCTCGCCCCCGGCGATATGCTCCAGGAAGTGATGCCCGGTGACGCGCTTGCCCATCAGGCGGCCGTAGATGTCGGGAAAGACCGCCAGAACGGTATCGATCTCGCCGCTACGGATCGCATCGCCGAGCGCATCCAGCGTCAGCATGCCAGGGAGTTCATTATCCACGTATGTTCCCTTTTGTCTCACCGGCACAGGAACCGGCGTTCCATTACGGTAGCGCTAGTCTGCGGCGATGAAGACGCTCTTCAGCTCGCTGTACTGCTCCAGCGCTGCCGGGCCGAGCTCGCGCCCGATGCCGCTCTGCTTGAACCCGCCGAAAGGCATCTCCAGGTGGACGCTGCTGCTGGAGTTGATCGAGAGCACGCCGGTCTCCAGAGCGCGGGCGACGCGCAGCGCCCGGCCGATGTCGCGGGTCCAGATGGAGCCGCTCAGGCCGTAGATGGTCGCGTTAGCCAGGCGAATAGCCTCCGCCTCGCCGTCGAAGGGGATCATGGCGACGACCGGGCCGAAGATTTCCTTCTGAGCGATGGTCATTTGGGGAGAAACGCCGGTGAAGATGGTCGGCGCATAGTAACAGCCCTGGGCGAGCGCGCTGTCGAGGGGGGCCTGACCGCCGAGGCGCAGCCGCGCGCCCTCTTCCACGCCCTGCCGCACGTACCCCTCCACGCGCTCACGATGGACCGGAGAGACGAGCGGGCCGAGATCGGTCGCCTCCTCCTGCGGATCGCCGACCCGCAGAGCCTGCGTGTGCGCGGCGAACCGATCGACGAACTCTTCATAGATGCCCCGCTCCACCAGGTAGCGGCTGCGGGCGCAGCAGTCCTGGCCGGTATTGTCGAAGACACTCATGACGGAGGCGGCGGCTTTGTCCAGGTCGGCATCCGCGAAGACGATGCTGGCGGACTTGCCGCCCAGCTCCAGCGAGACGCGCTTGATGTCCTCGGCAGCCATCCGCAGGATTTGAGAGCCGGTCGTGGTGGATCCGGTAAAGGCGATTTTGCGGACGGCGGGATGGCGGGCGAGCGCGGCCCCGGCGACCGGTCCCAGCCCCGGCGTGACATTCAGCACGCCCGCGGGGATGCCGGCCTCGATCGCCAGCTCGGCCAGCCGCAGGGCGGAGAGGGGCGTCCACTCGGCCGGCTTGAGGACGACCGTGTTGCCCATCGCCAGCGCCGGAGCGACTTTCCAGCTCGTGATGACCAGCGGGAAGTTCCAGGGAACGATCAGTCCGCAGACGCCGAGCGGCTCGCGGAAGGTCAATCCCGTTCCCTTCGCGGCCAGCGGGACGGTCTGCCCGCCGATCGTGGAGAGGATGCCCGCGTAGTAATCGAACACGCGGGCGGCATAGCCGACTTCCGAGCGGGCGCTGCGGATCGGCTTGCCGACGTTCTGCATCTCGATGCGGGCGATCTCCTCCTGATGGGCGCGCAGCAGATCGGCCAGCCGCCGCAGCGCCGCCGCGCGCTCGCCCGGCCCGAACCCATGCCAATCCCCTTCCTCATAGGCGCGCCGGGCCGCCTCGACCGCCGCCGCCACGTCCTTTTCGCCCGTCTGGGCCACCAGGGCGATCGTCGTCCCGGTCGCCGGATCGTGTACCGGCATCTCCGCTCCATCGGCGGCCGGCATCGACCTGCCCTCTATCCACAGCCCGAGATGGGGGCATTGTTCGGTCTGCATGCTGTCGTACTCCGGTTGCGAGGACGGTCCATGCGCCCATCGCCAAAATCAAGCGGGGTATCTTTCACCGAGGAGGCGGCCATCTCCTGCGGAGGTTGAAACCCCGGTACTCTTTCGTTTTCTTCGGGTGGTTAATACTCTTTGACACTTTAAGAGAATAATTAGCGGGTAAACTGCTATTGGAGGGTCACCATGCGCGGGATTCGATGTGCTAAGCGTCTGCCGGGAGTTTTGATGGTCTGGCTGCTCCTGCCGGGCCGAGGAGCTATCGGCCAGGGACAGACGGTGCGCCTGCGCGCCGTGGGCGACATCATGCTGGCCGGTCCGATGGGAGGCATGATACAGAGAAAGGGGCGCGGCTATCCGTTTGCTAAGATGCGCTCCACGCTGCGCGCCGCCGCCGACGTCTTCGGCAACTGCGAGTGCTGCATCGCCACATGCGGCTCTCCGATCCCCAAACAGTTCAACTTCCGCGCGTGCCCGGACGGGGCGCTGGCGCTTCGGGAGAGCGGCTTCACCATCGTCAACCTGGCGAACAATCATGCGTGGGACTACGGCCGAGCGGCGCTCCTGGAGACCGTGCGGCGTCTTCATGCCGCCGGGGTGCAGACTGTAGGCGCCGGACCCAATGCGGCGGCGGCGCATCGGCTCTGCATCCTCCAGAAGAAGGGATTGCGGATCGGTTTCCTGGCGTATCTGGGCCTGCTGCCGGCGCTGCTCCCTGAATCATCCAACGCGCCCTGCCTGTCTATGGCTTCGGTCGAGGCGATCCGGAGCGAGGTGATGGCGGCGCGCCCGCAGGTGGATGTCCTGATCGTCTCGCTGCACGCCGGGCAGGAAGGCGACCCGCTGCCGACGGCCCGCCAGAAGGCTTTCGCAGAAGCCGCCATCGACGCGGGCGCCGACCTGGTCATCGGCCACCACCCGCACGTCGTTCAGCCGCTGGAGATGTATAAAGGGAAGCCGATCTGCTACAGCCTGGGCAACTTCGTCTTTTCCACCACCGGGCGCGGGACGGGAGCGATGCTCGACGCCACGTTATCGCCACATAACGTTCAGGCGCGGCTGATTCGATTGCGCCTGTACGGCGCGCAGCCGCAGTTGCCCGGACGGATGCCTCGTAGACGCCGTTTGTGGGCGTCTAGCCGGCGTGACCGTTTGGCACGCGGCCGTTGAGGATGCGGCGCTGGATGAAGTCGGTGGAGACCTCGCCCCGGCGATAGAAGGCATTGGCGAGGATTTTGCGCTGGAAGGCGATGTTGGTGTGGATGCCGGTGATCTCGATCTCCCGCAGGCACCGCTGCATCCGGAGGATGGCGCTGGGGCGGTCCTTGTCCCAGACGATGATCTTGGCCAGCAGGGGATCGTAGTAGGGAGGGACTTCCGTACCGCAGGTGATGTGGGTGTCCACCCGCACGCCCAGACCGCCGGGCAGGGTCACCTTGTCGATTCGGCCCGCGCTCGGCGCGAAGTCCCGGTCGGGATTTTCGGCGTTGATGCGGCACTCGATGGCATGGCCCTCCCAGTGAATCTCTTTCTGGCTGAAGGGCAGCCGCTCGCCGGCCGCGATGAGGATCTGCTGCTTCACCAGATCGATCCCCGTGATCGCTTCCGTGATGCAGTGCTCGACCTGCAGCCGCTTGTTCATCTCCAGGAAGTAGAAATCGCCGCGCCCGTCCAGCAGGAACTCGACCGTGCCCGCGTTGGTGTAGCCGATGGCGCGGGCGGCGCGCACGGCGGCCTCGCCGATGCGATTGCGCTGCGCGGCAGAGAGAATCGACGCCGGCGCCTCTTCTACCAGCTTCTGATGGCGCAGGTTCTGGATGGAGCACTCGCGCTCGCCCAGATGAGTGACGTGGCCGTGCTGATCGGCGAGGATCTGGACTTCGATATGGCGCGGCTCTTCCACGAACTTTTCAATGTAGAGGTCGGGGCTGCCAAAGGCGGAGACCGCTTCCGTGCGGGCCATCTCCAGCGCGCGGGGCAATTCGTCGTCGTTTTGGACGAGCCGGATGCCGCGCCCGCCGCCGCCCAGAGCGGCTTTAATGAGCAGTGGATAGCCGGTCTTCTGGGCGAACTTGAAGGCGTCCTGCTCGCTGGCGAGCGCGCCGCTCGTGCCGGGAATGACGGGGACACCGGCGGCGCGCATGGCTTCGCGCGCCGCCGCTTTATCGCCCATGCGCTCCATGACGGCAGCGGAGGGGCCGATGAACTTGAGATCGCAGACCTCGCACGCCTCGGCGAAGCTCGCCCGCTCCGACAGGAACCCGATGCCGGGATGGATGGCATCTGCGCCGGTGATATGGGCGGCGCTGATGATGTTGGGCGCGTTGAGATAGCTGTCTTTAGGAGGTGGCGGGCCGATGCAGACGGCCTCATCCGCCCAATGGACGTGCAGGGAATCGGCGTCGGCAGTGGAGTGGACGGCGACGGTCTTGATGCGCAGCTCTTTGCACGCGCGGATGATGCGGACGGCGATCTCTCCGCGGTTGGCGATCAGAATCTTTTTAAACATACCGGATCGGAGGACTCTCCATCAGAAATTTTGGTGGCCTGGATGGATACAGTGTACCTCACCGGTGTTCGGATTGTACTGATACGGCTCGTGGCCTACGGGGCAGGAGAGCATCTCCGCCGGCAGATGGAGCTGGTCGAGGGAGGCCGGGTACTTCCCGTCCGGATCGGACATCTTCGCCATGTCGATGGCTTGACGCAACTGATGCAGATTGCTGACACAGACGGTGCTGTTTGCCTGGGAAATAGGCGTATGGACGACGTCGCCGGGCTTGTTGCCGCTGCCCCGGCCCAGGTAGAAATAGGTCAGGGCGCCGCCAATAGCGACCAGCAGCACGACCACCACCAGAATCTCGACCAGCGAGAAGCCCTGCGCGGCTTTCTTTAAATTCGTTTTTATTGGCATCATCCGCCCTCTTCAGGCCACCAACCCGCTTTAGCGGGTCTCGTTTTTCAGCGCCGGGTTTTAACCCGGTCATTCGGGTTGGAGAAGGAAGAGGGTCTGGCCGTATTCGACGGGAAGGCCGTCTTCCACCAGAACGTCGATCACGCTGCCGGTTACGGGGGCCGTTATGTCGTTGATGAGTCGCATTGCCTCAATGACGCCCACCACCTGACCTTCCGTTACCTGCGCCCCCAGACCGACGATCGGCTTGACGTGATGGAAAATGCCGACCAGAGGCGCCGTGATGGGCACGCCGACAGGGCCTTCCGGAAGAAACATTCCCTCGTCCACGCCCACGAAATCCACTTCCTCCACCGCTTCCACAGCCGCAGGGATCCGCGCCAGGCTGGCCGTCCGGGCGCCGGCGGAGGGCGTTTTGCGGATCGTAAGGCGCGAGTCACCTTGCCGCAAGGTCAGCTCGCGAATGTTGGCGTCGCGGATGAGCTCGAGGAGCTGTTCCAGTTCGGCAATGTCCATGCTTGTTCCAGACGCGTCCAGGGATAAACGGGTAAATGAGTAAATGGAGGCAGCCCGGCCATTTACTCATTTACCTTCATTTACCCATTGACAGGAGGTTTGCGCCCGCGTGGCCGCAAAGAAGGTCAGATCTTGATCTTGAAGGTGCAGTATTCGAGGAGCCGCAGGACCCAGGTCATGATCACCAGGGTCAGACAGATGATAATGATCGTCTCGATCGGCAGGGAGCCGAGGAGCTGATTGGTCAGCGCGGTGCTCTGGTGCGCCTGATCGAAGGTGATGACTTTGAAGGCCTTGTCGATGGAAAGGACCCCATTCTTCACCATCTCCCGGATGTTATCGAAATCCAGGAAGACGATCAGGGGCACGATCAGCGTCGCCGGCACGGAAAGAAGCTGGTACTTCTGGCGCTGGTGCTCGTTGTAGATGATGCAGTTGCGGCAGCGCTCACGCTTCTGCTCCTCGTTGAGGTGCGGATTGGTGGGGATGCGCACACCGCGCGGGCCGACGCGCGTCTGGATCTGAGCGCGCGTCTCCTTCTGGCTCTTGACGATCAGGTCGCCGATGGGAACGAAACCCGTGTCCTTGTTCAGGCCGACCGGCGGCTGCTCCTTCTCGCCACCGCCCATTGCCAGCATGATGATGTTCTCTTCGCACATGCAGCCGACGCGCTCTTTCCAGCACTTGGTCTTGGCGTGGAAGATCGGGCACTGGCGACGGATGCTTTCCCGGCAGAAGGGCAACTGCCAGCATTTGGCGAAGGCGGCCATGCCCAGCGGGAGCGCGATGCGCTTCTCCCTTCCGACCGCGCCGCCGTAGGTCAGCCCGCGAAGCAGGTCCTCGCCTCTGGCTTTGCTGCGGACTCGCATCAGGCCTTGATAGAGAAGCAGGCCGATGCCGGGAGCGCCGATAAGCACCGCCATCGTCTTGATCTCATTCAAGGTGATCTCGGGCGCTTTGCCGCGAACGACATCCGGGCCGCCGACATAGTCCACGCAGAACTGAAAGCCGAAGGCCAGGAATGCGGCGATGCCGACCCAGACATAAGCGAGCATCTCGCTATCATAGTAGCAGAAAATTCCGCTGAGCAGCCAGGCGACCAGGCTGATGTTCAGATAGGAGACCGCCGAATTGACGACTTCGATGCTATGTTTCTGCTCGTTAGGGGACAACTGGGCGATCTGCGCCTGATGGCCGCCAAGCAGGGTATAGAGCAGATAGATGAAAATCCCTATGGTAACGATCGTAGAAAGCTGAAACACCTTGAGGGCAAAGTCCATAACAAGGGAGCCTACACGATCTTTATTCGACCTCGAAGGTCGCGTAGAAGTGATTTGCACAGGCACGGTCATTCACTCATTTCTGCCAGGCCGCTGGATCCTATCCTGCGCCGCTAAAAACGCGCGTGCGGCAACAGGAATCGCTCTCCAGGCAGCGGCCTCGCACCGACAACGGATCGGTCGCTACTTGACGCGCTCAAGATAGGTATCGGTTCGCGTATCCACCTTGACCTTGTCCCCGACATTGATAAAGAAGGGGACATTGATGACGGCTCCTGTCTCCAGGGTGGCCGGCTTGGAGCCGCCGGAGGCCGTGTCGCCACGGACGCCGGGATCGGTCTCAGCGACCTCAAGCTCGACGAAGAACGGCACTTCCGCGCCGAGGATCTTGCCGTTATGCTCGATGACGTTGATGTCCATGCCATCTTTGAGATAGCGGATCGCATCGCCGAAGGTGGCTGCATGGACGCTGACCTGATCGAAGGTCTCCGGGTCCATGAGAACGTATTCATCGTCTTGCTGGTAGAGATACTGCATCGTGCGGCGATCTAAGATCGCCTGCTCGAACTTCTCTCCAGCATTAAAGGTCCTTTCAATGACAGCCCCGGTGCGCAGATTCTTGAGTTTTGTACGCATCACCGCCCCGCCTTTGCCGGGCTTGTGATGCTGAAACCATACGATGGTAAAGATCTCGTTGTCCTGGATAATAGATACGCCGTTTTTGAAGTCGGCGGTATCGATTTTGGGCACCGCTTCTGTCCTCCCCGGCGGTCCAATGACTTGGCCGCCTTCTCACGTGCAAGGCTATTTATTCGCTCTCAATTATATCACAAAGAACTGTACCGCGCAAATGAAGCTGCGACGCGCCGGGGGAGGCCCTCAAATCGTTAGACGCGAAACCTTCTCTGCGGTTACGTGGAAGTTTGTACGGTTGGCGCGGTATAATGGCAGCGCCATGCGTTCCTCCAGTCTAACCTCTCTTCCTTTCGATAGCCTGACGCTGCGCGCCGTCGTCGCGGAGCTGCGCGCCGTGCTGCCCGGCGGCCAGATCCAGGAGGTGCGTCAGCCCACGCCTTCGGAAGTGCTGCTGGGCATTCGGAGCCGGGGCCGCAGCCTGCGCCTGCTGCTCTCCATCGATGCCCGCTTCGCCCGCGTCCACCTGACGGCCCAGCGCCGGACGAACCCGCCGATTCCTCCCACGTTCTGCATGGCCCTGCGCCGCCACGTCGAGAACGGCACGATCCAGGAGATTCGGCAGCGGGACTTCGACCGGATTCTCGAGATTCATATCGAATCACATCTGGAGGGCACGGTTGTGACAGCCCGCCTGGTTGCCGAGCTGATGGGCAAGCACAGCAACCTGATCCTGCTCGCCGCCGACGGGACGATCGTAGACGCGGCCAAGCGCATTACCCGGCGGATCAATCGCGTGCGCGAGGTGCTGCCCGGCCTGCCTTATCTGCCGCCGCCCGAGCCGGTCGGGAAGCGGGATCCGTTCGGCGCGCCCCTCCCTCTTCTTTGGAGCCAGGAGACGCCTCATTGGTTCATCGATCGCACGAAAAAAAAGGAGACGGAAAGCGCGATGCCACCAGAGCCAGGAGGAATAGACCTGGCGGAGTGGCTGATGGCGCATTATGCGGGTATCTCTCCGTTTCTCGCGCGGGAGCTGGCGGCGCGGGCGGCAGCCAGCGCGGCGGAGGGTCGTCTGGAAGTGGGATTGCAGCGTGCCTGGGAAGAGATTTTTGGGATGGCGGCGCAGGACCGGTATGCGCCCGTTCTGGTCCGGGAGGAGAACGGCAGGCTGCTCGGCGCCTACCCGCTGCCGCTCGTGCAGTTTCCGGCGGAGGCGCAGGAGCGCGTGCCGGACCTCAATAGCGCCCTGGATGCCGCGTTTGCGAAGATTGTCGAACGCGCGGAAGTCGAGGCGGCCATCGGGCAGTTGCGCGGCCGGATCAAGCGCGAGATCGCGCGCTGGGAGCGGCAGCGGCAGTCCGCCGAGCGCACTCTGGAAGAAGCGGACCGTGCCGAAGCGCACAAGCAGGCCGGGGATCTGCTGCTGGCGAATCTGTGGCGCGTGCAGCCAGGAGACAGCCGCCTGGCGGTCCAGGACTTTTACGATCCCGCGCTGCCGGAGCGCGTGCTGGCCCTGGACCCGAAACTGACGGCTCAGGAGAACGCGGAAGCCTATTTCCGCCGCTACCGGAAAGCGCGGGATGGCGCGGCGCGGGCGGAGGAGCGCCGGGAGGAGGCAGTCGCCGCCCTGGAGGCGCTGCGGCGGGCGGAAACGCGACTCGATGCGGTGGATACAGAAGAAGCGGTACAAGCGCTACAGGATGAGCTTACAGAAGGCCGCCTCTTGCGGGCGCCGGAGGGGACGGAGGAGTCGGAGCCGTCTTCCGGCCCTGACTTCCAGGGCCACAAAATCCGCCGCTACCAGACGCCCGAGGGCTATGAGATCTATGTGGGAGAGACGGCGACCGCCAACGACTACCTGACCACCCGTATCGCCGCGCCCAACGACCTCTGGCTGCATGTGCGCGCTGCCGCCAGCGCCCACGTGGTCATCCGCACGCGCGGCAAGCCGGAGGCCGTACCTCGCTCCGTTCTGGAGCGCGCCGCCACCCTTTGCGCCCAACACAGCAGCCAGAAGCACTCCTCCCTGGTACCCGTCGATTATACGCTGAAAAAATACGTCCGCAAGCCGCGTGGGGCCGCGCCCGGCAGCGTCCTGCTTCAGCGCGAGAAGACGCTGCACGTGACGCCGACCTGAATTCAGGTAATCTTTAACATCCGCTGCAGGGCCAGGCGGGCATCGGCGGCGATCTGCGGCGGGACCTTGATCGGATTGACCACCTCGCCGCGCTCCAGGGCCTCCATCGCCCACAGCAGATAGTGGGGATGGATGCGGTACATGGTGGAGCAGGGACAGACGATCGGGTCCAGGCAGAAGATGGTCTTGTCGGGATGCTCGTGGGCGAGGCGGCTGACCAGGTTGATCTCCGTGCCGACCGCCCAGGTGGTTCCGGCAGGCGCCTCCGCGATCTGCTTGATGATGAACTCGGTAGAGCCGTTAAGATCGGCGGCGCGCACGACGTCGAGAGAGCATTCCGGATGGACGATCACCTGCACGCCGGGATAGTCGGCGCGGGCCTTCTCGATCTGCCCCACGGTGAAGCGGGCATGCACGGAGCAGTGGCCCTTCCAGAGGAGCACCCGCTTCGCCTGGACCTCTTCGGGCGTCACGCCGCCGAACGGCTTGCGCGGGTCCCAGACCAGCATGTCTCGCTCCGGGTCCAGGCCGAGCGCGACCGCCGTATTGCGGCCCAGATGCTGATCGGGGAAGAAGAGCAGCTTGTCCCCGCGCTCTAAAGCCCACGCGACGATCTTGCGCGCATTCGAGGAGGTGCAGGCGGCCCCGCCATGACGGCCGACAAACGCTTTGAGCGCGGCGGTCGAGTTGACGTAGGTGATCGGGACGATGCGGGAGGTGTCGGTCGCCGTGGCGAGGTCTTCCCAGCAGGCTTCGACCTGAGCATTGCTGGCCATGTCGGCCATCGAGCAGCCGGCGCCCAGGTTGGGCAGAATGACGATCTGGTCCTCGGTGGTAAGGATATCGGCCGATTCGGCCATGAAGTGGACGCCGCAGAAAAGGATATAACGGGCTTCCGGGTGCGCGGCGGCAAGCTGAGAGAGCTTGAGGCTGTCGCCCCGGTAGTCGGCCCATTTGATGATCTCGTCTCGCTGATAGTGGTGGCCGAGAATGAGGAGGTCTTCGGCCAGGCAGCGGCGCGCGACGGCGATGCGCGCGTCCGTCTGCTCCGGCGTGAGCCGGGTCAGCTCCACAGGGAGGGGTTGCTGCAGCATGAATGGTGCTCCTTTGGGCGCGCAGTCCATAGAAGCCTGCAGATCTACCTAATAAAGCCTGCCGGCCTCCGGGACGGGGATGTTGACAACGCCCGGTTGTGGGTTTTTCTTCAGGTTGGCGTCAGGCAGTCCGCGTGCGGACGATCTCCACGCCCACCGACGTAACGATCGCGTTCATGGGCGGGCACATCTTCAGCACCCGCAGGCGAACCGCCTGGATCGCCGGAAACTCGTTTAAGATCGTATCGGCCAGCCGTCCCGCCAGCGCTTCGAGCAGCCGAAACTGCTCCTGCGTGCCGATCTGGACGATGCGCTTGGCGACTTTCGAGTAGCTGACCGTGTCGTGCAGACGGTCGCTTTCGGCGGCCGTCCGTGTGTCTACTGTCAATCGGGCATCTACCTGATACCGATGGCCGACCGTCTGTTCCTGCTCGGAATCGCCATGATAGGCGTAGAACTCCAGCCCGGTGATCAGGATGCTGTCCGTTTCATTCATAATACTAAATACGAAAATGTCACCCGATCCGCTTCGCGCGCTTGCTCGGCCCGCTCGAAATAGATGTCCGAAACGGGGCCGGTTCGCGTTGCGTACAATTTATTGTACTGTATAACCCTTCCCAACGCAAATTTCATGGACATCCCGACCACCCACCGCGTGCTCAAAGACCGGCGCACCAAGAACCTTATCAAGAGGCTGCGCCCCGGCGACATCGCCTTGATCCATCATGCGGATCTGGACGGAACCGCCGCGCGGGCGCTGGTGGACTGCAAGGTCGCTGCGGTGGTCAACGCGGCGCCGAGCATTACCGGACGCTATCCCAATCGGGGTCCGAGCGTGCTCCTGGAGGCCGGGATTCCCCTGCTGGATGCGGTCGGGGAAGCGGGCTTTGCAGCGGTCTCGGACGGTCGTATGGCCGTTCTGGACGGCGATGTGGTACGCTTTGAGGAGGGAACGTGCCTGCAGGGCACGCGCCTGACGGCCGAAGAGGTGGCCTGCCGGATGGAGGCGGCGCGCCGTAATCTTGGCGTCGAGCTGGACCACTTCGCGCGCAACACCCTGGCCTATCTGGACGCCGAAAGGGCTTTGCTCTTCGATCCCATCGACGTGCCCAGGCTGAAGACCCGCTTCGCCGGACGGCACGTGCTGGTCGTGGTGCGTGGCGAGGGCTATAAAGCCGACCTGGCGATGCTGGGAGACTATCTGAGCGACGTGCGCCCGGTACTGCTGGCCGTGGATGGCGGCGCGGACGCGCTACTGGAAGCCCGTCTCCGGCCGGACGTGATTCTAGGCGACATGGACAGCGTCAGCGATGCCGCCTTGCGTTGCGGCGCGGAGCTGGTGGTGCATGGCTATGCGAAAGGCGATGCGCGGGGCGCGCCGGGGCTGGAGCGGCTGCGCGCGCTGGGCCTGGAGGGAACCGTCTTCCACGCGCCGGGGACCAGCGAGGACGTTGCGATGCTGCTGGCCGACGAGCTGGGAGCGAGCTTGATCGTGGCCGTCGGGACCCATTTTTCGCTGGAGGATTTTCTGGATAAAGGCCGCGACGGCATGGCCAGCACCTTTCTGACACGACTGCGCATCGGCTCGAAGCTGGTGGACGCCAAGGGGATCGCCCGGTTCAGCTCGTCGCAGCGCCGTCCGCGTTTCCGGGAGCTCTCCTTTATGCTGGTGGCGGCGGCCACGCCTATTATCGCCGTCCTGTGTCTGGCGCCGGCAGGACAGAATCTGCTGCGCCTTCTCGGCCTCTGGTTCCGCGTGCATTTTCATTTCCACGGCCGCTGAGGAGACCGCTTTGGGACCTGGATTCAAATATCATGTTGCTACGATCTCCGCGATCTTCTTCGCGCTGTCCATCGGCCTGGTAGTCGGCAGCCTCTACATGTCGCCCGGGGTAGCGTCCCGGCAGACAAACGCGATCGAGCGGCTTAAGAAAACCCTCGTCGAGCAGAACACCACCTTGAACCAGCAGTTGAGCCGCGATGAGCAGTTCATTCGAGATATAACGCCGATGTTCTTGAAGGACAAGCTGGCCGGAGAGCCGATCGCCATCGTGCAGACCGGCGACTATCCGGACGCGACGAGCGAGGCGCGGCAGGCGCTCGATCTGGCCGGGGCGCATATCCTCTCGGTGACTACCATCCATCGCGCCCGTCCGGATGAAGTGCTTAACGCCCAGTTGTCCGAACTCCACGCGCAGGACCCGCGCTTTCCGACCAACCGGCAAGGCCTTGTCAACGCCGTGGCCGGAGTCCTGGCGCACGGTGACGCGCCTGGCAATCCCTTGATGCCGGCGCTGGAAGAAAAGGACTTCCTGGCCAAAAGCCCTGACAGCGATTACACGACGGGAGCGCGCTACGTCGTCATCGTGGCGGGCAGCAGCGACGCGGCATCCAACCTGCATGTCGCCGACGTGGATCAGCCGCTCATCACGGCGCTGCAGAATCGTGGCGTGACGGTGATCGCCTGTGAAGAGCAGAACGTGCAGGTGCCCGACATACCCACCTACAACGCTTTGAATCTCAATCTCAAGATCGTAGACGATGTGGAGAGCGACATAGGGCACTGCACGCTGGTGATGGCCCTGCGGGAAGCGCGGGAAGAGACCGGAGGCAAGCCGGCTTCCGCGGACCTATCGCTTCCACTGCAATTGGGACAGGACGCCGGCCCACAGAAATGATCTCCGCGCTTATCCCGGCCTATAACGAGGCGGAGCGGATCGCCGCGACGATCCGTGCCGTGCGGCCCCTCGCCGAAGAGATCATCGTCGCGGACGACGGCTCGGAGGACGATACCGCCGCCCGGGCGGAGGCGGCAGGCGCGGATGTCGTCTTGCGACAGAGCCATCAGGGAAAGGGCGCGGCGCTGCAAGCCGCCTTTGGATTGAGCCGGGGCGCCGTCCTGCTGCTTCTGGATGCCGACCTGGGCGATTCGGCGGCGGAAGCCAAAAAACTGCTGGCGCCGGTCCTTTCAGGCGCGGCCGACATGGTGATCGCCACGTTTCCCGCCGGAACCGGAAAGGGAGGCGGGTTCGGCCTGGTGGTGCGGCTGGCGCGCTGGGGGATCCGGCGGCTGACGGGCCGGACGATGGAGGCTCCGCTTTCCGGCCAGCGCGCTCTCAAGAGCGAGGTCGCGCTGGATGCCGGCGGGTTCGCTCGTGGCTGGGGCGTCGAGGTCGCGCTGACGGTGGCCGCGCTGCGGGCCGGTTGCCGGGTGATGGAAATTCCCACGAACATGACTCATCGCGTTACCGGACGCAGCCCCGCCGCGATCCGCCACCGCGCCGCGCAGTTCTTCTCCGTCGCCCGTACCCTCCTGCGCCTGTGGCGCGCGCCCTCTCTCTCGGACCGGCCGGCCGCGCTTCCGGCCCCGAAAGAGCCGATGTAGCGCCTATGTCCGGTTTTCTCACCCTGCGCGGGCTGCTTCCGGCGGCGATCGGCCTGCTGCTCCTGCTGCTTCTGCCGCCGCTGGTCCTCCGGCTTCTCTGGCGCTGGAATCGCCTGGAGACCAACTTCCGCGGCGACCCGATCCCGCAAAGCTTCGGCCTGGTGATCCTGCTCTGGGCCGGGGCGATGCTGGCGCTGACGGCCGTTCTATCTCCTCTGATCCGGCAGAGCTGCCTGCTCTGGCTCGGCGCTCTGATCGGATTCGGCGGGCTGGGCTTTCTGGACGACACCCTGGGCGATCGGCAGATCAAGGGACTACGGGGGCACTTCCGGGCGGCGTTTCGGGAGCGGCGGCTGACCACGGGGTTTCTGAAGGCGGCAGGCGGTGCGATGCTGGCGCTCTGGCTCGGCACGCTGCTTTCGCCCGGCAATCTCCTCATCGCCCTCTTGGACGCCGCCCTGATCGCCCTCTCGGCCAACGCCATCAACCTGCTCGATCTGAGGCCAGGCCGTGCCGCCGCCGTGTTTCTGGTCCTGGCAGTACTGCTGCTGGGGCTGCTGTTCGCCGCAGACGAGCGCCTGGAGAGCGGATTGCCGCTGCTCTATGTCTTTCTGCCGACCTTGCTGGTATGGGAGCGGGATGCGCAGGCGCAGGTCATGCTGGGCGACACCGGCAGCAATCTGCTCGGCGCCGCCCTGGGATTGGCGCTTGCCCGCGCGCCGCTGGCGGCGCGGGTCGTGGCGCTGCTATTGCTCCTGGCGCTTCACGTGGCGGCCGAGCGCGTCTCGCTCTCCGCCGTCATCGAGCGCCATCCCGTCCTGCGCGCCCTCGACCGCCTCACCGGCATCCGTTAGCAGAAAATCCCCCCGCTCGCTTTGAGAGTGGGGGATTTAAAGAGCAAGGTGTTTAGCCGCCGGAGGCGGGCTGCAGGCTGCCCAGGAGGCCGTCACTTCCGCCATGGATTCCGGCGGTGAAATAGAGGATGTTGGGGTCGCCGCCCTTGCCTCCGTTGCCGAAGAAGAGCGCCCAGAGGCCCTCGTTGATGATGGGAAAACCGAAGGCGTCATTCACCAGGCCCACGAACCGGCCGGTTTTCGGATGGAACGCGGCGATCCAGCCGCTGTCGGCGCCGAAGTTGCCGACCAGGATGTCGTTGGCGAACTCTCCGAACGTCGAGGGCGCGACAGCCACGCCCCACGGAGCGTCCATCCACCAGCCCGGCTCAAGGCGCTTGAGCAGCGCCCCTTTGGCGGTGAAGATATCGACGAAGCCTAAGCCGAAGCCGCTGCTGAAATCGTGTCGCGCGTAGGTGACGAAGAGCTTCCCGCCGATATTCTGGATATTGAACGGCGTGTAGGCAGTAGATATATCCGGATCGCGGAAGGGATGCAGCGTGCTGGTCGCAAAGGACACTGGATGGAAGTTCCCATCGAAAATATCGATGTGGTTTCTGCCGAAATCGGCGGCATTCAGATAGTTTTTTCCATCGATGCTCGCCATCGCCAGGCCGGTGTAGACCGCGCCGTGCGCGGAGCGATCTACCTTCACAACCGCATTGGTCACATTGACGCCAGGGTTCCAGCCCGATATCGTGCCATCCAGGGAGGCAAAGATAAAGAAAGCGGGATTGCCCGAGGTGATCTGGAAATCCGACGTGCCGTTGAACACCTGGCCGGTCGGTAGGGAGGGCTCGGACAGGCTCATCGGAGGGGGAATAGTGACGACCAGCGGGACGATCGTGGCGGCCGTGCCCGAGACGGAATAGAGCGTCGAGACGCCGGTTCCGTTGTCGGAGACCCAGAAAGGACTTGAAGCGCTGAAGGAAACTCCCCAGGGATTTTTCAGGTTGGAGTCCGTCGTGCCGGCCAGTCCGGACACGTCGGAAACGATGTTGGTCTGGGTATAACCCTGGGCGGTAGCGGGGCTGTGAAGTACCGCTATAGCGGCAAGCGCAAGACAGACGGAAAGCAGCCGGAGGAAACGGTAAGGAATGGGTGCCATGGATAAATTCTCCTTCTATCACGAAAAAGTATTGGCACTCATTCTTACCGGCGAAAGCGGGCTGTGTCACAGCCCGCTTTCGCTACGTTGCCCTCTCTTTGTGGCGCTAGCCTTCTGCTGTCGTCGGATCGATGACAGCGCGCACTTCGGAAACGCTGTCGGCAGGAAATCCTCCTTGCCGGGCATGCTCCCGGATCATCTCGGCATCCGGAGCGATGTAGATGCAGTAGATTTTGTTATCGGTGACGTAGCTCTGCACCCACTGAATCTGCGGACCGAGGTCGCGCAGCACGGAGCAGGACTTCTGAGAAATCTGCTCCAGTTGTTGGGAGGAGAGACTTCCCGCTCCCGGCAGTTCCCGCTCGATGACGTACTTGGGCATGGGGTTTCTCCTTGTCCTGGCTAAATTGAGAGTACCGGCTCAGTATTCGGCGATTCTCGCTCCTTCCCCTGCCTCCTTTGGGACAATCGGGTGCGCCGGCGAAGCGCGGCTGACGGCTAGTTCGTCTTTCTACAGAGCCGGCAGCGGGAAGGTGATGGTGACCAGAGCGCCGCCCTCTGCCCTGTTCTCATACCGAACATGGCCCCGCAGATCGGTGCGCGTCAGCGATGCGACCAGCTCTAAGCCGGTATGCGCGGCGGCTTTCGGATCGAAGTCCGTTGCGAAGCCGGGACCGCTGTCCATGACGCAAAGAATCCCCTGCCCGCCCTCGACGGTGAACATTACCTCGGCCTGTGCGCCGCCGTGCTTGACGGCATTCATCACCAGCTCGGTGACGGCCATCGCCAGCGCCGCGCCGCCGTTCACCGGCAGCGTAACCTCTTCGGCATAGAAACGAATGACGCCCTGGCCGGTCGTCTGCTGCAGCATCCAGAGCACCTTATCCAGCAGCGACTTCACCGAAAGGGCGTTGACGGTGCCATCGGTCTTCGTATCGGCCGTCAGCGTATCGTGAATGGCGGCGATCGTCCGGATCTGGGCCGACAACTGCCGCAGATGGTCCGCCGAAATCCGCTGCCGCCCCTCCAGCAACTGCACGTCTACCAGGGAGGCCAGCGCCTGCAGATGGTTTTTGATGCGGTGGCTGGACTCATAAACGGAGCGGTGCAGGCGGGCATTGAGCGCCGCGATCTCGGCCTCTCTTTCGCGCAGAGTTTCCTCGGCCCGCCGTCGTTCCGCAATCTCCATGCGCGCGGCGTCGTAGAGGCGGGCGCGCGCGATCGCTTGAGCGCACTGCTGCGCCAGGGTCCGCAGGAAGGCCTTATCCTCCTCTGTGCGCTCGCCAGGGACGGAGAAACTGAATCCGACGGCGCCGATGGGATGTCCTTCGATCAAGAGGGGCAGCGCGGCAAAAGCATTTCCCGTGGCATTGATGGAGGCAAAGAGGGGATAGCGCGCCTGCAGGTCCTCGAGGGAAGGGAGCCAGACCGGTTTGCCGGTGCGGGCGGCTTCGGCCATCATGGAGGGAGCCTGTACCGAAATCCGCTGCGTGGTGCCCGAAGGATATCCGGTGGCGCGCACCAGCTCCAGCTCATCGCCCGCCTCTGTCAGCAGCGCGACCGCAGCGGCCCGCGCCTCCAGAGCGGCGGTTCCCTGGTCCAGGATCACTTCGGTGACCTGAATGACGGTGGCGGCGCCCGCCAACGCGGCGCTGACCGACTGCAATCGATTCAGACGGTCGGCGGCGCGTAATGCGGCCACAGACGGCGATAGACTCTCGCCGGTCACCACAGCCCACTCGCTGACGGGCAACTCCCCGTTCATGCAAAGTCCTCCGAGCAGCGCATTCGACAGCGAGGTCGTCTTCGAGCTCACCAGGCCATCCGGTTTTTGGACGGCGAACATCCGTGTATATTATGAAGAGCAGAGGAGCCGGATTACAACAGCGCGTCCGATTCCTTCCGCAATCGTTCGCAGGGCCGATTTTGGCCGGTTTCTTATGCTGAGGGCACGTCCGGATCGTGAAGAAGAGCGAGTAGGAGGATCGAGGAAGCGCCTTCAGCGTATACGCGCTTCATTATAGCGGAATAAGGCTGGCTTTGCAAGTCAAATTGTACTGAAAATTGTTACAGTTTTTATAATAAATTGTTAAGAAAAGCTCGTACAGAGAACAGATAGACAATAGCCCGCGCATAAAAAAGCCCGGTCCGTAAATGAACCCGCGACCGGGAGCAGGGCTTGCCGAGAAAATAAGAGCGTACGAACGCCGGAAAACTCACATTAGATTTCTACGGCTTCCTCGTCGATTTTCATCTCGCTACGGCCGTTGACGCCGTTCGCAGCGCGGCGGCGCGTGCCGTTGGCGCCCTTGCCCAGCCGCTCTACGATCGCCTGCTCTTCGGTCGCTTCCATCTCCGGCTCGACGGAGAAGAGACGGCCCGAATGCTTGACGGCCGCTGCAATAAGGCCGTTGAACAATGGATGGGCGCGATTGGGCCGGGAGCGGAACTCCGGATGGAACTGCGTGGCGATGAAGTAAGGATGCTCCGGAATCTCGATGATCTCGACCAGGCGGTAGTCCGGTGAGAGGCCGGAGCAGACCATGCCCAGTTTGGCCAACTGTTCGCGGTAGTCGTTGTTGAGCTCGTAGCGATGGCGGTGCCGCTCGTGGACGAAAGGCGCGCCGTAGAGCTTCTCCGCCAGGGTCCCCGCGACGAGCTGGCACTTGTAAGCGCCCAGCCGCATCGTCGCGCCCTTTTCCACGATGTTGCGCTGCTCCGGCAGAATATGGATGAGCGGATGGGGCGTGTCGGGCGCGACCTCCTCGGTGTTAGCGCCCTCCAGATTGGCGACGTGACGCGCGAACTCGATGACCGCCATCTGCATGCCGTAGCAGATGCCCAGGAAGGGAATCTTGTTGGTGCGCGCGTAGTGGGCGGCGGATATCTTGCCCTCGACTCCGCGTGCCCCGAAGCCCGGAGCGACCAGGATCGCATCCACGCCTTCCAGGACCCGCTCGACCGGCTGCTGCTCCAGATCCTCGCTGTCGACCCAGTGCAGGTTGACGCGGGCATCGTTGGCGATGCCGCCGTGCTTCAGGGCCTCGGCGATGGAGATGTAGGCGTCGCCGTTCTCGATGTACTTGCCGATGACCGCGACGGTCACCTCATACTTGGGGTGGCGGGTGCGCTCGACGATCTTCCGCCACTCGCTCAGGTCCGGCTCCCGCGCGGGCAGCCCCAGCCGCTTCACGACCAGGTCCGCCAGGCCGGACTCCTCGAAGTTGATGGGCACCTCATAAATCGTATCCGTATCCGGCGCCTCGATGACGGCGTCCGGCTCGACGTCGCAGAAGAGGGAGATCTTGTTCTTCATCTCCTGGGAGATAGGCAGGCGCGTGCGGCAGATGAGCACGTCCGGCTGGATGCCGATCTCGCGCAGCTTGATGACGCTGTGCTGGGTGGGCTTGGTCTTGACCTCGCCCCAGGGGCCGACGTAGGGGATGAGGGTGATGTGAATGTACATCACGTTCTCGGAGCCGACATCCTTGCGGAACTGGCGGATCGCCTCCAGGAACGGCAGCCCTTCGATGTCGCCGACGGTCCCGCCGACCTCGGCGATGACCACGTCGGCGTCTGGCTCTCCGTTGCGGCCCTTACCGGCATCCAACACGCTGGATTTGATCTGATTGGTGACGTGAGGAATCATCTGCACGGTGGCGCCCAGATAGTCGCCGCGCCGCTCTTTCTCGATGACCGCGCGATAGACGCTGCCGGTGGTCACGCTGGCTCGCCGGGTGAGGGCGATGTCTACAAAGCGCTCGTAGTGGCCCAGGTCCAGATCCGTCTCTGCGCCGTCGTCGGTGACAAAGACTTCGCCGTGCTGGAAGGGGTTCATGGTCCCCGCATCCACATTGATATAGGGGTCCAGTTTCTGGAGGGTCACATTGAAGCCGCGGCTGCGGAGCAGGCGTCCGAGGCTCGCCGTGGTGATTCCCTTCCCGATACTACTGACGACACCGCCGGTCACGAAGATGTACTTGGTCATACCGCTACTCACTCTCCTCTTCGGCTAACAACACCCCTATCCCTTCGTAAGGGGAGGAAAAGCATGTCCCCTCCTATTCCGCAGTCGGGAGTTCACCCGAAGGGGCGCGCTTCTGATCCAGGATCTCGAACCCGATGCGCTGCTCCCGCAAGAGGGGCAGCAGGCTTTCGTCGATGACGTAGACCTCGTTCGGAAGCACCTGCAGCCTGCCGCCGGAATACTGCATAAGGAACAGGTAGGCGTTTGTGGCGTCCTTGGGAAGGACACGGATACGGACCTGACCCTTTTTCTGCTCCTGATACTGTGGCATAACTGCCCTCCTACCTTCACGCCAAACAGAAAAAAGGCTCAGCGGGGACCTTCCCCATTGAGCCCGCATCTATTATAGCCGATTCGACGCCCGTTGGCAAGTGGGAATTTTGACCCCTGTTCCCGTTTTCCTCGGCTCTGTTCTCCCTCTCCTTACGAAGGAGAGGGGTTAGGGGTGAGGTCCGGGTGAAGGCGGCCATCCGGGATTCTCTGTAGAAAAGATTAAGGGAAAACCCTTAATTTCCTCGCACCTTTTACAGTGAATAATTGCCCCTCAGCCTGGCATAATCCCATTGAAAGACGCGCGAGCAGGGGTGTGCCACAATCCCCTGATCTCGCTTACCATCTAAAAAATCCTTCGCAATCGACAAGGGCAAACCGCTCGAAAGGGCGAGACGCAAAGCCACGGGCCTACCCTCTTTCAGGACGAAAGAGCATGGTCGCCGGGCTACCGAACTGCGACGATTACGAAGGAGCATACAGATGAAACGGTACGTCAAATCGGCCCGTCGTGCCCGCAAGGGTTTTACCCTGGTTGAACTGCTTGTCGTCGTGCTGATCCTGGCCATTCTCATGTCCCTGGCCCTGCCGCTCTATGTGAGCGCCGTCGCCAACTCTGAGAAGCGGACCTGCCGCGCCAATATGCAGACCATTGCCAATGCCGTGCAGGCTGCTCGCGTCAAGACCGTGGCTGGCAGCTATCGCTGGTTGATGGGAGATGTGACCACCTCCCGCCTACCCGATCTGCAGGCCGTTCCTGTCTGCCCGGGCGGCGGTTCCTACTCCATCGAGCCCGGCAGCAGCGGTGACTACAGCACCTTCCAGGTGGTCTGCACGAAGCATGGGACTTTCGAGCCCGGCGTCGATAGCAACTAGAGGCGTCCGCGATCGCGGACCCCGGCCAGCCAGGGTTTGACATCGCCCAAAACAACCGGCGATACGACCCTAAGGAAGCGAGCAAAAGGACCCAAAATCAATTCGGTCCATCGAGCAATACACTGCGTGCTACAAGACAGAATGGCGAGACCGGATAGACAGATCAGGCGGCCCCAGGCCGCAGCATTCGGTAGAGATGCATCCGGTTCGCCGGCAATATCGATCCTTAAGCAATAGATCGCTTGTCAGTTCGCACCCAAAACGAAACGGATCTAACTCATTACGAATACTAGAGATCTCACGCTGTACTACCGAACGGTGATGGATCCGAAGGTTAAGGAGAATAGGAAATGTTCATTCGTGGAACCCGCAAGGGTCTCCTTATGGCGGCGGTGGCCTTCGCTCTGATAGGTGTCGCTTCCCTCGCCAAGGCGCAAGCCTCTACCGCGACCCAGACTGCAACCATTACGGCCAACGTCAACTCGACGGCCACGCTGACCCTGGGCGTCAACACCGTCACTTTCCCGAGTGCCGACCCGAACACGGTCTCCAGTATTCCCGCGAACGAGAATGCGATCTCGATCACCGCCAAGGCCCGGACTGGTAAGAGCGGCGCAGTGACGCTGACCGTTCTGTCCAGCGGCGACCTGAGCAGTGGCACGGACACCATCCCGATCAATAACGTCACCTGGACGGCTACCGGCGCGGGCTATGTCGGCGGAACTCTCAGCAACGCCTCCGCACAGGCGGTCGGCTCCTGGACGGGACCCGGCACGCACAGCGGTGGCTTGAGCTACTTCCTGGCCAACAGCGTGTTCTATTCGACCGGTACCTATACGACGACCATCACTTACACCCTGACCGCTCCCTAAGCGTTTCAGGAAAGTTATCCACGCACCTGCTCGCAGCGCGCAGAGTTTCACGCGCCGCGAGCAGGTTCCACTCTATTCGTGGTGCGAAGCAAAATGCACGGATGCAGAAATCTCGCACATCGCAGGAACGCCTTCCGAGTATCTTTCCTGGTTTTTATGCTGGGCCTTCTGGTCCTGGCCGGTCCAGCCAGGGCCCAAAAAAATCACGTTACGTTCACCCTGGGCTCGTCTTCCATCGACTTCCCAAGCGCCGATCCCTCCACGATCTTTTCCATTGCCGCCAACGAGAACCCGATCTTTATCTCGGTCAAGAGCAGCGCCAAAACCACCTGGAACGTTTCCGTGCTGGCCGGTGGGGATCTGCTCTCGGGCAGCGATACCATTCCGATCTCGAACGTGAGCTGGACGGCGACCGGAGCCAGCTTTGTCGGAGGGACGTTGAGCAGCACCGTTTCCCGGACGGTCGGCTCGGGGGAGCAGAACGCTTCGGGTACACTGAGCTTCTTTTTCGCCAATAGCTGGAACTATCCGGCCGGCGCCTATGAACAGACCATCACCTTTACCGTGATGGCATTTTAACGCAGTTGCCAGTTATTAGTTGTCAGTTGTCAGAACATCCGTTTCAACTGGCAACTGAAAACTGAGAACTGACAACTGAATTGGAGGACATTGTGATATCTTTCAAAGGCCACCGCTGGCTGATTCTGGCGGCGCTTCTGCTGGCCCCGGCGGCTGGATGGAGTCAGGCCGTCTCCTATACCGTCTCCCCGATGACCGCCGAGGTCGTGGTGAAGGCCGGTACGACGCAGAACGGGGTCATTACCGTCAAGCATGAAGTTCCAACAGAGCTGAAGGGCTCGACCCAGCCGCTCCACCTGCGCGTCTATGCGCTGGACTGGACCCTGGACCGATCCGGCACGCCGCAGTTCGCCAAGCCGGGGACCAACGACTCCTGCTGCACGAACTGGCTACAGATCAACCCGGTAGAGCTGGTCATTCCGGCTGGGGAGCAGCGGGACGTGCGCGTGACCATCAAGGTGCCCAAAGAGGCTCAGGGCACCTATCATACCGTGATCATGTTCGAGACCATCAAGCTGCCGGAGTATCCCGGACAGAAACTGGTCGGGCTGAACGGCCGGATCGGCAGCACGATCTATCTGCAGGTGGGCTCGCAAGTCAAGCGCGCCCGCGTGACCCAGTTTGTCGCAAGCTCGCAGAAGGTGCAGATGACTGTCGAGAACACGGGAACGTCTCAAATCCGCCTCAAGGGGGTGCTTCAATATCGGGATGCGAGCGACAAACTGATCCAGGAAGTGCCGCTGCCGGCCGCGGTGGTGCTGCCCGGCAAGGATAATCTGCGCGATCTCGCTGTGGATGCGCCCAAGCTGCCATCCGGCGCCTATACGGTCAGCGCGCTGCTGGACTACGGCGGCGACGTGCTGCTCGGGGCGCGTGCCCATGTTACGACGCCCTAAAAACGCGGGCGAGATCGGGCTTTTCATCGGACTCCTCGCGCTGGCTCTGCCGGCGCGAGGACAGTCCACTCCGCCCGCTTTCGAGACCTTCGTCGTGCCCAAAGCGCCGCAGGCCACTCCCCAGGCGGCCAATGGCGCTGCGTCCGGTCCGGCGAGCACCCTGCAGCCGAGGAAAAAGCCGGGCAAAAAAAAGTCCTCCTACGGAGAGCGCCTCAATGCCCAGGTGGCCCTCACCCTGTTTCCGGGCCGCAACGATCTGAGCTTTAACATGGCGGGGCAGTTGGGAGGCCGGCAGTGGACCTCTCAGCTCAACCCGCTCCCCTGGCTGCAGGGGGATTTTACCAACACCGGCTTCGTGCGCATTCAGCACGGAAACTCCGCCATCCAGATCGGCGACGCCTACTCCGATCTGCTGGGAAGCGCGCAGGGCATCCGCCTCGTCTCTCCCTGGAAATCCCACGGCAGCTCGCTGGGACTCGGCCTCTATGAGCGGCTGCGCGACGGCAATGTAGCGGGCGGGGTCTTCGCCCTCGATAACTCCTGGAAGCTCGGCAAGACCCATACAGCCAGCATTCTGCTCGCCGCGGACTCCTCCTGGCGCCTGACGCATCATGCCGAAGGAGTACGCTGGCAGCTCGACAGCTTTGCCGGCCGAGATGCCAATACGCGCCGGCTGGAGGCCGGTATGGGCTGGGAGGGACGGCTCTCCCGCGCGGCAGTTCTCTCCGGCCGCGTGACCGGCTGGAACGGCGGCGGCAGCGGTCTGGCCTGGGCGCTGGGCTGGAACCAGACGATGGGACGGACCGTGGCGACTTTCGACATGGCTCAGTCCCGCCAGCTAAACACGCTGCAGCGGCAGGGAGGGATCGCGATCCTAGCGCCGCTGGGCCGGGATGTGCTGGGATTTCGGTGGCGCACGCTTACAGCCGCTTCGAATGGGCAGGGGAGCGCCGGGGATACCACCGTGCTCGCCACCTGGCTGCATCCGGTCAGCATGCGTACCACCTTCTGGTCCAGCGCCGGGTGGGATGCTCAGCAGGGTGTGCAGCCCCAGATCCTGCTCACGCTGGGCGGCTCTCGCGACCTCGGACGCCACTGGGACTTGCAGGCCGAGATCACGGACCGCCCGGCCATCGGCCAGTTCAGCCTGCGGCTCGGATTGGGTTATCAGTTCAACGCAGACTGGCAGTTGCGCCTGCTGGTCGGCCCGGCGCCGGCTGCCAGCCTAGAAGGGCCGGTCAGCCACGTCTTCGGCTTCCAGCTCGTCCATAATTTCGACATCACCTGCGCGCCTTCCGGAAGCGTGCGGGGCCAGGTTTTGGTCCAGGGTAAGCCGTGCGTCCAGCCGATCGAGGTCTCGATAGATGATGACGATCCGGTGACGACCGACGCGCAGGGCCGGTTCCTGCTCCGGCGCGTCCCGCCCGGCAAGCATACCGTCCATCTCGACCTGGCGCAGCTCCCCGCCGATTATAATGCAGCCATATCCGATATCGACGTGGATGTCAAGAACGGCAAGACGAGCCAGGTCCGCTTCAGCGTCCAGCGGGTCGGCCAGGTGCGGGGCGTGGTACACGTGGGCGCCGACGCGTTCGGACAGATCGATCCGACGGCGGGTATGAGCATCAGCGTCTCGGCCGGATCGGGTATCGAGACGCTGACGGATACGAACAACGAGTTCGTCCTCGGCGACCTGCCGCCGGGGAAGCATCGCATCGCCCTGGTCGCCCAGACTCTCCCGCCGGATTACGACGTGGTCGGCCCGGCGGAGGTCGAGGTGATGGTCGATCCAGATAAGCCCTGCTCGCCGATCGTGTTTTCGATCGCTCCGCATCACCGCGCGATCGACTACGGCGGTCCGAACGGCGGAAAATAACGCGATTTCCACGCACCTTTGACAGCACGCCGTCCCGTCTTTCCCTGGAATAACTCCTAAGCAGGGGCTGTGCCACAATCCCCTGATCTCGCTTACCATCTTAAATATCCTTCGCAATCGACAAGGGCAAACCGCTCGAAAGGGCGGGACGCAAAGCTACGGGCCTGCCTCCGACTCGCGAATATGGCCGCCGGGCTACCGAACTGCGACGATTACGAAGGAGCAAACCAATGAAGCGGAACGCTGCGCCGTCCCGTCCCGTCCGCAAGGGCTTTTCTCTCGTTGAGCTGCTTGCCGTGATTCTGTGCATAGCCCTGCTCATCTCCCTGGCCTTCCCGCTGTATAATAGCGCCGTCACCCGGTACGACAACGCGACCTGCCGCGCCGGCATGCCAGATTCGACAAACGCCGTCTGCTCGTATGGAGTGCCTTCCACATTCACACACAGGCAACTGGCGCGATCGCGGCCCTGACAAGAGCCCAACTCATGGGTGGGCGGCCTGGAGAAAGTGATTCTCCAGGTCGCCCACTGCGTATTCCCTTCTCTCCCAGTGAATTCCGCTAATCCGCTTCGTGCTTCAGGAAGGTTCCTTCGCGCAGTTCCTCGAACGCCTGCTGAAGCTGTGCCTGGGTGTTCATGACGATCGGGCCGTACCAGGCCACCGGCTCTTCCAGCGGCTTTCCGGAGATCAGGAGGAACCGGATGCCATCCTCCCCGGCCTGGACTTCGACCGTATCGCCGCTGTCGAAGAGCACGAGCGAGCGGTTGTCCGCCTCCACGGGAGGGGTCGTGTCCAGCCACCCGACGCCTTCGGTCGGCACGGCGAGAGGACCGGACGCGTTGCAGAACTTCCCGGAGCCCGCGAAAACATAGGCGAAGGAGTGTCGCGTCGTCTCGACCGGCAGGGTCTTACGCTTGCCGGGCGGGACGGATACGTCCAGGTAGATCGGGTCGGCGGCGATGCCATCCACGGGGCCGGTCTTTCCCCAAAAGCTGCCGCAGACGACCCGGACGCGCGTGCCATCATCGTCGGTAACCTCCGGAATGTCGCCCGCCTTCACTTCCTGGTAGCGGGGCGCGGTCATCTTGAGCGCGGAGGGAAGGTTGGCCCAAAGTTGGAACCCATGCATGCGGCCGACCTCATCGCCTTTGGGCATCTCCTGATGGATGATTCCCCGGCCCGCCGTCATCCATTGAACATCGCCTGAGGCAATCGTGCCGTGATTGCCCATGCTGTCGCCATGTTCGACCGTTCCGGCGAGGACATACGTGATCGTTTCGATGCCGCGGTGGGGGTGCCACGGGAAGCCGGCCAGGTAGTCCTCCGGGATGTCGTTGCGGAAGTCGTCGAGGAGGAGGAATGGGTCGAAGTCGGAGGTGTTGCCGAAGCCGAACGCACGGCGCAGATGCACGCCCGCCCCTTCCAGGGTCGGCTTGGACTTGATGAGCCGTTTCACGGGTCGAATGGACATCATAACGCTCCTTTTAGATCGCCGCACGGCCGTTGCTGACAAGAATTGCTTACGGTCTGGCAATCAAGGAATCTACGTCGCACGCAGGACCAGTGTTGCCATCCTGTTTCGCCGTCGCAGCATGTTGTTGACATTTCTCACAGAGTGGGAACAATATATACGTACCAAGCTTGATAAGATAAGCGATGTCCGCTCATAGCACGACGGAATGAATTCCTTCGCTGTAAAGCCTTCGGCTGGGTGTCCTGCTTCCTGAAAAGCTGGTGCCAAAGAGAGAGCTTGTGAGTTAGTGTGCGCAGCACACCCAGCGCGTAGCGCCTCACAGCGAAGGAATTCATTCCGTCGCGCTTCGTATTTTGGATGGAACTGAAATTTGCTCCTACCGCCCGCGGCGGCGGGAAGGGGAGACGACCGTCAGGATCAGGTCGGGGCGGTTGCGGCTGGCGACGAGCAGGGGATCGTAGACGTAGGGTTTTCTCGGATCCCAGAACCCATCTTTTTCCAGGGTGCGCTCGGTCTGTTCGCTGCGTCCTCCCCGTTCTTGCGATTCAGGGTAGGCCAGGAGGCTGAAAATATGGTCGTCACGGGAGAAGTGCCGGTCCACCTGGATCTCGGCGACATAGCGACCGTCGCCCATAGGGGTCAACTCATAAATTTTTCCCGTCCGGTTGTCGCGCGCGACGACTACGACATAGATCGGCGGATCGGGCGGCTCTGAAAGCGTCGCCACGATATCTACGGTCTGACCGGGCTCGGCGACGCTGGGCTCCAAATGGGCTGAGGTGAAGCGCAGGTAGGTCGAGCGGATGCGCGAGGGATCGTCGGAGTCCATGGGAGTCAATTCGACCGGATCGAGCCAAGCGGCCAGCGTGCGCTTCTTGTGCCGGCTCTCCGCCTCTTCTTCCTGCATCCAATAGACGTGCGTAACGGCGACCAGATCGTTGCGATCCGGCGCAGCGACCTTAATAAAGAGCGCGCCCGGCTGCTTGCGCTCCTGCAGCGGGATCGCCGCTTTCTGGCGCGGCGTCATACCGAAAAACGCCTGGTCCGCCACCGCGCCGCCGGCGGCAATCTCGCCTTTGGTCAGCAGATCGGGACTAATGGCCTCCGCCCCACTGGTGACCGCATGCATGCCTTGCCGCAGGGGATTGGCCACATAGCCGGCGACTCCGCCCACAAAGCGGGTCACGCCGTTGAAGACGGAGGTGATGAACCCTTTGCCGTGCGTGCGGCGCAGGTGCAGAACGCGCTCCGGAACGCCTACGGCGTATTCGCCGTTCTGATCCGTGCGCGTATGATCCACCACGTGGTTGTTGTCGTCGTAGACGACCACGACCGCATCCTGCATGGGCCTGCCGCGCGAATCGAGCACGCGCCCGCTTGCCCACACCAGATCGCTCGCGTGCGCGCCGGGCGTGAGCAGCCAGGCCAGCAGCAATAAGACGGATGCGATATGTAGCCCGCCTGCTACAAGACGGGACGGGAGGCGGACCGATCTCCGCCGGGGAAGCGCATGATCCTCGGATAAGACTGCCATCGAAAGGAACCTTCCTTTAGTGAGACGGCGGGCGGGCGCCTGTCCAGACACCGTTATTGGGATCTTCGACTACCTTGGTCAGCTCTCCGGCGCCGGTGAGCTCCCAGACATACTTCTTAGGCGTGATGATGAAGAAGGTGGGGGTCGAGTTCGCGTTGAGCAGATCGGCGTCGGCCATGTCTTGCTGCACGCGATTCTGGACCTTGCTGCCGGTGCGGTCCTTTGCGAACTGCTGCATATCGAGGCCGACATCACGCGCGTAGTCATCGAAGCGGGAGGGAGAGAAGTTGGGCTTCTCCATATCGTCCTGATGCTCGTAGAGCGTGTCGTGCATCTCCCAGAACTTACCCTGCAGGGCGGCAGCCTCCGCCACGTAGGCGGCGTCCAGCGCGAAGCGATGCAACTGGACAAGCGGCCGGTTGCGGAAGGCGATACGCACCTGATGCGGCCTCTCCTGAAGCAGGCGATCCACCAGACTGACGGCCTCCCTGCAGTTGGGGCACTGGTAGTCGGCAAACTCGACCAGAAGATAGGGGGCTTTCGGATCGCCCTTGATGTGCATATCCGCAGGGGCGATCACCTCGCCCTTCGTCCGGTGCTCGGTCCCTACGTGCTCGTTGGGATCGACCCCGTTGACCAGAATATGATGGACCCGGTACCACTGCTCGGCAACGTAAGGATAGAAGAGGAAGGCCAGCAGAACGAGGCTGAAGCCGGCGATGCCGATGAGCAGCTTCTGCTCGCCGCTCAACTGCCGTCCGCTCAGCAGATGGTCGCGCGAAGCCAGGATGAAGATCAGCGTGATGAGAATGGCGGAGACGAAGCACCAGGGGCAAAAGCCCAGGATGACGAAGAGGGCCGTGTACTGCAGCCACCAGGAGACGCCGCAGCCTACCAACGCCAGCGCCCAGACAGCCGTGTCCAATCGGATGATCTCATGGCGAAGCGCCGTGGCCGCTGTGGAAGCGCCGGATGGGGCGGCGGGCGTTTCCACCATGAGCATAGGTTCTTCCGCCGGTTCCGGACGGCTATCTGCCTCACCGGCGCTCCCATCGAGGTTTTCCACCGTTGGGGCCGCGCTGGACGGGGCGCCGGAGGTGGCATAAGCGGCGGCGCTGGCCGCCTCGGCCGCGCGCAGCTCGCGCAGCCGTCGATGCCGCCGCAGGCACAGCAGAGCCAGCAGGAGGTACATACCCAGACCGAACACCGCCGTGGGGATGGGGCCCAGATGCCCGTAATCGCTGTTGATGACGCCCCCGCAGCCCCCGCCGACCATGCCGCAGGGGTTGAAGCCTGGCATATAGTGCTCGACGGTCAGGCTTAGCGCGACGAGGCATCCCGCGCAGGCCAGGATCAGGGTGAAGAGGTTGGAGAGTGATTTGCTCATGATGGCATCATTATACAGCAACGTCGAGCCGACTGCAACCTGTTGCTTTCCCTCTACTTTCCGAGGTATGCTGACTCTCTGCAAAGGTCTTTGCCGGCGCGCCGGCCTTGAAGTCGTTCTATAATGATCGAAGCACAAAAGCAAAGCATTTCCCCTCCCGCCAGCGCGACGCCGGGCGCCGTAAACGGCCTGCCGGGCAACGCGGTCAGCGCGCTGCGCGCCCTGGCGCAAAATGGACTGCGCACACTGCTCACGATGTCCGGCATTGTCATCGGCGTCATGTCGATCGTGACGTTGGTGGCGATCCTGCAGGGTGTCAAGACGGAGGTCTCCCGGCAGTTGGAGGGACTGGGCGCCAACCTGGTCGTCGTGGTCCCCAGCCGCCTGGACGATGACGGTCAGCCCAACCCGATAGCGATGATGGGCATCTCCTCGCTATCCGATCGCGATATCGAAGCCCTGCGGCGCGTGCCCGGCGTGATCCAGATCTCCCCGGTCGTGTTCATCACCGGCAACGTCGAAACGCCCGGCGGCGACCCGGTGAGCGCGCTGGTCGTGGGGACCAACCGGGACGGGGTCGTGATGAACCCCACGCCGCTGGCGGAGGGCCGCTATTTTACGGAGGCCGAAGAGAACCAGAACGTCTGCGTGCTCGCCGACAAGCCGCACCGAGCGCTCTTCGGGAACAGGCCGGCGGTCGGCAAAAGGGTCCGCATCCAGGGAAAAGAGTGGAAAGTGGTCGGCGTGCTGGCCCGACCGAAAGACGATGGCACGCTGGGCAGCCATCTTCTGGGACTGAATAACCTGATCTATCTGCCGGTCGAGCGGGCGCGGCGCGACATCCCCGGTGGGCAGATCAACCGCATCGTGCTCCGCACCGACTACAAGCATCCGGCCGATAAGCTGGTGGCCGCGCTGAATGCGGCGCTGCTCGCCTCGCATGACAATCACGAGGATTTCGGGGTCATCACGCAGCAGAAGGGGCTGGCGCTGGTCATCAAGCTGCTCGACATGGCCCAGGCCCTGCTGGTGCTGATCGCCGCCATCTCGCTGTTCGTGGCCGGGGTCGGGATCATGAACATCATGCTGGTAACGGTCACGGAGCGCACCCGCGAGATCGGTATCCGCAAGACGGTCGGAGCCAGGCGTAAGGACATTTTCTTGCAGTTTTTGACCGAGGCCGTGATTCTGTCGCTGGTGGGCGGCAGCATCGGCCTGCTGCTCTCGGGGCTGCTCTGCCTGCTGATCGCCCGCTTCTCGCCTCTCTCCCCACAGATCACCCCCGCTGCGATCGCGATGGCTCTTTTTGTCTGTGTCACTGTAGGCGTACTCTTCGGGGTCCTGCCCGCTAGCCGCGCCGCCCGCCTGGACCCGATCGAAGCCCTCCGCCATGAATAAACCACCCGCTCGCTACTGAAGCAAGCTTATACCAGCCGTCAGGCTATAGAAAATGAACCACCCGCTCGCGTAGCGAGCGGGTGGTTTAATTCCCTTGACTTTCCTGCCGAAAATCGCATATAATTTTGCGATAGATTGCAGAATCCGTCTGCTTGCTAAGGAGTGCAGCGGCGGTTAGCGGTCGTGCGGACTCATGCCTTCGGGCATGGGCGTGCAGAAGGAGGGAACCCACCCGATGGGAAAGATTTGGAAAGGACGGTGGTCCGCCACCGACCGACTGGGGGGAGCGACGCGTTGCGTGGGCACGCAATATCGCTGGCTCCCTCTGTTTATGATTCTTGGGCTGTTATTGGCCCCTTGTGCGGCACATGCCAGCGAAGCCGTCGAGCTTCCGAAATTCGGCTCGAGCGAGACCACTCTGATCTGGATCGTCCTGTTCTCGGGCTTTGTCTCCGTCCTGTTCGGCGGCATATGGTTTCGCTCTGTGTCCAAGCAGAGCCCGGGCACCGAGAAGATGCAGGAGGTCGGACAGGCGATCCGGGAGGGCGCGATGGCCTACCTGCAGCAGCAGGTCAAGACCATGTCGTTGCTGGTCCTCGTCATCGCCATCGGCCTGTTCTTCCTGTATCGAGGTCAGGCGGCCATGGGCTATGGCATTCCCGAAGCCATCGGCGTGGCCCTCTTCTTTATCCTGGGGGTGGCCGCCTCCTATACCGCCGGCTACGTCGGCATGGGTATGGCGACCATCGGCAATCAGCGCACGGCCAACCAGGCGCGCACGACCTTCAAGGGCGCGCTGGAGACGGCCTTCCGGGCCGGAGCGGTCTCGGGCATGATGACGGTGGGCCTGGGCCTGATCGGCGCCTGCCTGGTGTTCCTCATCTATAGAGAGAAGGCGATGCTGATCCTGATCGGCTTCGGCTTCGGCGGGTCGCTGGCCGCGCTGTTCATGCGCGTGGGCGGCGGCATCTTCACCAAGGCCGCCGACGTGGGCGCGGACCTGGTCGGCAAGGTCGAGGCGGGCATTCCCGAGGACGACCCGCGCAACCCGGCCACCATCGCCGACAACGTCGGCGACAACGTCGGCGACTGCGCCGGTATGGCCGCCGACGTCTTCGAGAGCTACGAGGTCACGCTGGTGGCCGCCATCATCCTCGGCGCGGCCATCATCCCCGTCAGCAGTTGGACCGGCAGCGCCACCATGACCCACAGCGCGCTGCAGTTGGTGATGTATCCGCTGATCATCCGCGCCGTCGGCGTCGTCGCCTCCATCGTCGGCGTCTATTCTGTCAAAGGCCAGGACCGCGAGGATATGGACCCGATGCAGCCGATCAACGTCGGCTTCCGCGTCTCGGCGTTCGTGGCCTCCGTCCTGTTCGTGGTCGCCTCCTGGTGGTATTTCAAGAACGGCGTGGAGATTCCGCTGCCGGATGGATCGGGCAACTACGTCTATGAGTGGTGGCGGTTCTGCATCTGCACGTTCGTCGGTATCGTGCTGGCGATGGCCATCGGGTGGCTGACGGAGTACTTTACCTCCACGGAGAAGAAGCCAGTCACGGAAGTGGCCTACAACTCCAAGACCGGCCCGGCGACCATGATCATCTCCGGCTTCTCCTACGGGCTGGAGAGCTCGGTCTGGAGCGTGGTCGCCATCTCCGTCACGCTGCTGGTCGCGCTGGCGGTCTTCGCCGGCAACCCGCTGCTGGCCGGCTACGGCATCGCGCTAGCGGGTCTGGGCCTGCTGGCCACGACCGGCTACATCCTGGCGATGGACACCTTCGGCCCGATCACCGACAACGCCAACGGCATCTTCGAGATGTCGGGCGTGCTGGAAGAGGACCGGGAGCACGGGCAGGCGACCACAGCGGGCGGCATCTCCGGAGACCGCATTGTGGGCCGCCTGGACGCCGTCGGCAATACGACCAAGGCGCTGACCAAAGGCTTCGCCATCGCCACGGCGGTTATCGCGGCGGTCGCTCTGTTCCGCTCCTTCATGACCGACGCGCGGCTGCTGCCGCCCACCGATCCGACGGTGTTGGCGCAGCAGACGGCGCAGGGGCATATCTTCGGCATTCCGCTGGACGTGCCGGAGGTGTTTATCGGGCTGCTCATCGGCGGCGCCGCGCCGTTCCTGTTCTCGTCGTTCGCGATCAATGCGGTGGGGCGCGCGGCCTTCAACCTGATCGAGGAGGTCCGCCGCCAGTTCCGCAACGATCCGGGCATTATGGCCGGAACGAGCAAGCCGGACTACGCGCGCTGCGTAGCCATCTCGACCGCTGCCGCGCAGAAAGAGCTGCTCGGCCCCGGCATCCTGGCGATCTGCCTGCCGATCCTGGTGGGCTTCGGCCTGGGCTTCCGCAGTCCCGACCGCGGGGCGGCGGCTTTGGGCGGCTACCTGGCCGGCGCGATCGTGACCGGGCAGTTGATGGCGGTGCTGCTCTCCAACTCGGGCGGCGCCTGGGACAACGCCAAGAAGAAGATCGAAGACGGCCTCTTCGGCGGCAAGGGTACGGAGAACCACAAGGCGGGTGTCATCTGCGACACCGTCGGCGACCCGTTCAAGGATACCGCCGGACCGGCGCTCAACCCGCTGATCAAGGTCATGAACCTGACCGGCATCCTGATCGCCGGCGTGGTCACGCAGGACATCATCCCGGCGGCGCGCATCATCGTGGTCGTGGTCACGGCCCTGCTCCTGACGGGCGCGATTATCTTCAGCAAGCGCGGCTCCATCGTGGACCAGGAAGACGCGGCGTTGCCTCCGGAGGAGCAGGCGGCTCCCCCGCGTCCCCCAGAGCCTGTCACTACGGGAAAGTAGCTTCCTACTCTCCATTTCAGACAAAAAGAAGGGGTCGGGCGGCCTGATGGGCGCCCGACCCCTTCTGTCTGTGACGGTTAAGTCAGGGGTTCCTGTGGCGTAAGCCGCCGGATTTGACTGGAAGTTGATAGGGGGGATGAAAGTTCTGTCCTGCTTTCCGGATGGCCTCCGCTTTCTGCTGAAGCGTCATGCCGGCCATAGGGTCTGGCGGCGGGGAAAAGAGACGCCAGGCGATAAAAATAACGACGATAATGACCACGGCAATGACGCCGATGACCACAGCAGGCGAGATCTCTCTGGGAGATGTGTTTGCGGATTGCGCCGGCATTTTCTCTATCCTTCCAGATAGGTAGATACGGAGAGGGGCAGCAGGGCATCCTTTGTACAGAAAGGATGCCCTGCATGCCAATCGTTTAAGGGCAGGAGTTGGGATCGGTAATGCATGGCTCCGTCGGGTTGGGACAGCTCGGATCTACGACCAGTCCGGAGAACTCGAAGTTCGGATTATTGGCATTGGTCGAGCGGAATGGGCCGGAATCGATGATCCACAGATCCACCTGCTTTTGAATGGAAGGATCGTACCAGCCTGGGTTCGGTTTCGGATTCAACTTGACGTGGAAGCTCTTGGAATGCCCATCCGCATGCGTTATGTTGACCTGATTGCTATGCCGGCCTTCGTCCGGAGTGTAGAAGCCTCCATCGAACGCAAGATAGCCATCATACAGTATAGGCTGAGAGGCCGGGTAAGGGACGGCTGCCAGTGCCATCACGTTCCGGTTATCGACGAGCATGTTTGCAGGGGGAGGACCACACGGACCGTCGCCAAACATAACGACGTTGGGGACGTAGGAAGCATAGCGCAATTCCGTGCTCGGTTGCGCACCTAATGCACCGAGAAAAGCCTGAAGGTCGATAGCATGGGGTGCATCCGGACATTGGGCGAGCTGGGAGTTCTTGATGTACGGGAACATCGCATCATAGAGCGTTGTCACCGTGCCGTTGGCAAAATTGGAGACATAGATGCTGATGGGAAACGTCTCGTCGTAGTCCTGGACGTACATCTGCACCGCAAGGCCGATCTGCTTGGTGTTGGACAGACAGGAGATGGCGCGAGCTTTTTCCCGGGCCTGCGCGAAGACCGGGAAGAGGATAGCCGCCAGGATGGCGATGATGGCGATGACCACGAGCAGCTCGATGAGAGTAAAACCGCTTCGACGACGTAGCATGGTAGTGTCTCTCCTTTGTATTGTTCGCGTGCTTGAGAAGTGGGGATGAACATGCACATTTTTCAATTCGCTGCCTTCAAAATGGATTCCTTCTATGATTAACAATTTGTTAAGATGAAATGTTTTTTGCTCCTGAGCCGTCCCGCCTATCCCTCCAGGCGCATCATTTCGGCAACGCCTATCACAAATTTATGGCAAGGAAGCCCGGAGGCTTTAACCCTGCGAGGGGCAGGCTATCTGCACACAATAGAGCCTAATTTGAAAATATTTTTCACAAGATAGGCAGGAATATCTTTGTCCTTAGAGAATAGTTGCCATCATCGTCACCTGGCGTTCAGAAACCATCGGATGGATCGGGTCGCAATGGCGCGCTGCCGCTTATCCGGTTATGGCTCGTTCGGCTAGGCGAAGCAGGCGCTTCCGTCAGAAACTCCCCTGTTTTTATAACCCGTATCCCACTCTTCTCGCATTCCGATGGTCGCCAGGACCAAAGGAGGCCCTTGGATGTCGAAGACTGCACGCAAGCGAGAGCGCCTGGCCGGCCTGATCCAGCTCTCCGTCGCTCTCAGCCTGCTCGCTCTAACGTTGACGGCAAGAGCGGGCACGGCTCCTCCCGATCTCGTGGCGCTGCCCGATCATGTTCCCCAGGCGGCTATCGCCCAAGCCCGTCTCCTCGGGCGCGTGGATGCCAACCAGCCGATCCAACTGGCGCTGGTCCTTCCCCTGCGCAACCAGACGGAACTGGAGGACCTGATCCAGCGGCTGTACGATCCGCGCGATCCCCAATATGGAAAATACCTGACCCCGGAGCAGTTCACTGCCATGTTCGGTCCCACCCAGGCCGACTACGAGGCCGTGGCGACCTTTGCGCGGCAGAAGGGACTGACTATTCTAGGCACTCACGCCAACCGCGCCCTGCTCGACGTGGCCGGGGCGGCCGGTGTCGTGGAGGCGGCCTTCAACGTGCATCTGCTGCGCTACCAGGCGCAAGACGGGCGCGAGTTCTATGCGCCGGATGCCGATCCGAGCGTGCCCACTGCACTCGCAGCGCGCATGACAGACATCGTCGGCCTGGACAGCGCCGCCGTTATTCGCCCGCACATCCGGCGATTCCAGCCGCCTGTCGGCCCCGTCGCCGACTTCGGCCCGCATCAGATCGGCGGCGGACCCGGAGGCGGCCTGCGGCCCAGCGACATCAAAGCGGCCTATAACCTGAGCAGTACTTCCCTCAATGGCTCCGGGCAGACGCTTGGCCTCTTCGAGCTCGACGGCTATAAAGCCAGCGACATCTCCGGCTATGAGAGTAGCTTCGGTCTTCCGGCGGTGACACTGCAGAACGTGCTGATCGACGGCGCTTCCGGCGGGGCCGGGAGCGGGGCGGATGAAGTCACCCTGGACATCGAGCTGCAGATCGCCCTGGCGCCGGGCGCCACGAAAATCGTCGTCTACGAAGCCCCCAACTCTACGACCGGCTTAGTGGACGAGTACAACCGGATCGCGTCGGACAATCTGGCCAAAGAGATCAGCACGTCCTGGGGCCTCTATGAATCCGGCGCCGGCTCCAGCACCCTCAACAGCGAGAACACGGCCTTCCAGCAGATGGCCGCGCAGGGCCAGTCCATCTACGCGGCCGCCGGCGACAGCGGCGCCTACGACAACGGCTCGACTCTCAGTGTCGACGATCCCGCCTCGCAGCCCTATATGGTCGGCGTCGGCGGCACGCATCTGAGCGTGACCGGCGTCGGCGGAAGCTGGTCCGCGGAGTCGACCTGGAACGGCGGCTCGGTCAGCGCGGGGGCCGGCGGGGGAGGCATCAGCTCCGTCTGGTCCATTCCTTCCTACCAGTCGGGCGTAGTCTCCAGCGCTTCCAAGGGCTCGACGACTATGCGCAACGTCCCGGACGTCTCCCTGGATGCGGACCCGAACACCGGCTACTCGATCTACTTCAACGGCGCCTGGAATATTTTCGGGGGCACGAGTTGCGCCGCGCCCCTCTGGGCGGCCTTCACGGCTCTAGTCAATCAGCAGCGAGTCGCCAGCAGCCAGGCTCTACTGGGCTTCGCCAACCCTTCGATCTATAATGTCGCGAAAGGGTCGCGCTATGGGAGCGACTTCCACGACGTCAACGACGGCAGCACCAACCTTTATTATCCGGCCGTTACAGGGTTCGACGACGCCACCGGTTGGGGCAGCTACAACGGCGCGAACCTGCTGGCCGACCTGGCCGGCTCCTCCACCAGCAGCGCCCCGACCATCACCTCGATCAGTCCAAGCTCCGCGACGGCTGGCGGCTCGGCGTTCACGCTGACGGTGAACGGCACCAACTACGTCAGCGGCGCGACGGTCAACTGGAATGGATCGGCACTTTCGACCACCTTCGTTTCCAGCACCCAGCTTACCGCCAGCGTGCCCTCCAGCGACATCGCTACGGCCGGCACGGCCAGCGTGACGGTCACGGCGAACGGCCAGACTTCCAACTCCGTCACGTTCACCATCAATTCGGGTACGGTTCAACAACTCCTCGGCAATCCCGGCTTCGAGAACGGCTCTTCCAATCCGGCGCCCTGGCATCCGACTGCGGGCGTTATCGATGACTCCGGCTTCGAGCCGCCCCATTCAGGGTCCTGGGTCGCCTGGCTGGACGGTTATGGGACGACCCACACGGACACGCTCTATCAAGACGTGACCATTCCTTCCACCATCACCAAGGCTACGCTCAGTTTCTGGCTGCATATCGACACCGCCGAGACGACCACCACGACGGCTTACGACAAGCTGAAGGTGCAGATCCGCAACACGTCCAACACGGTGCTTGCGACGCTGGCAACCTTCTCGAACCTGAACGCGGCCAGCGGCTACACGCAGCATAGCTACGATGTCTCTGCCTACAAGGGGCAGACCATTCGGGTCTACTTCATCGGGACGGAAGATAGCTCGCTGCAGACGTCGTTCGTCATCGATGACACCGCGCTTAACGTGCAGTAACCACCCTCGCCCTCTGCCCCCTCTCCTTCTAAAGGAGAGGGGGGCAGCCGGGCATGGAAATATTTTTGCTTCCGACGCCGCTCGCTTCAGGACCGCCGGGGAGAGAAAATAGGTCTTTGGTCTCATGCGTTCGACCTTTGCCATGTGGCATCCTACTCTTACAGCAATCCCACCAGGAAGGGAGCACCAGAGTTGACAATGCTGAAAGGGCTGGCCGGCTTCGTTATCGGAGCGATTTTCGGTCTGCTGGCGGCTTTCGTGATAGCGCATGCCATATTGCCCTGGAACCAGGCCAAAGACGATTTTACGGGACTGGTGCCCATCCTTTTTGCCTTTCTGACCCTCCTGGGGGCCGCTGTTTCGATGCTGTTGTTCGGCATTGTGGGGATGCTGGTGGCAATCCATTATCTGTAAACGGGATTCTGGAAGAGAGGAGGCATTCTATCCAGACCACCATCGAATCCGTGCGATAAACACCTGATCTATGGCGCCTGGAAGGGAGATATGACCGCTGGAATAGATATGGGCGGGGATGCAGGCAGGAATCGGCAGGCGGCAGCGCGAAGGCTTTAACGGGAGGAAATCCTGCTATGGGCAACACGCAGGAGCGGATAAAAAAGCGGCGACAGTATCTTACGAAGAAGGGAGCGGCCTATACGAAACTGGGGTTTGCGACTCTCCTGGCCGTGCCCTTCGCCGTATTATCCTTCCTGGCGCTGTTAGCGGCCCTGTACGTATTCGCCCTGAGCTTCGATGCGAGGGCGGAGCTCGCGGCCGGCGGTATCCTGTTGTCCTTGATCGTTGGTTTTGTGTCGGTCTGTCTGGGAGTGGCTGCCTTCTACTGCGCCTATGCCGCACGCCGGGCGCATCGGGAGGCCCGGCAGCTCCCGTATGCCCCGCCTGTCTCTACCGGCGCCCTGCCGAACGCGGAGGTCCTGTTGCGCGGATCCGAAGAGCCAGCCCAGGAGCAAAGCAAGGTTCTGCTCCGAGGCGCAAACAGCACAGGCGCCGCCGAGCAGGAGCTGCTGCGAAGCAGCCGGCAGCTTCCTGGCAGCTAGGCTTCCGCGCAGGCGTTGCGGGACGAATACGCCTCCTCCAGCTTTTGCAGCAAGATGGGTCCGTCCAGCGGCTTGACCAGATAGCCGCAAACCCCTAACTCCTGCGCCCGTGCCCGGTGCGCCTTATCGTTATAGGCCGACAGCACGACGGCGCAGACAGGGTATTGGGCCTGGATACGCTGCAGGGCTTCCAGACCGTCGATGCTGGGCAGGTTAATATCTACGATCATCAGGTCGGGTTTCGCATCCAGAACGACCTCGATGGCTTCCTCTCCGGTGGTCGCCGTGCCGACCACAAACATGCCTGCCTGCCGCAGCACATGGCGAAGATACATTACGGTAATGGCCTCGTCCTCGGCGAGGACTACTCGCTTCCCCGATAGCGTCATGGCTTACTTCCTAACTTACAGCGCTAACGCCTCTTGCAACGGGAGCGATGGGAAAGAGGCATTGTTTACCGCCGAAAGACGTGCCAGGCGCGCGGTAGGTTCCCCAAAGCAGGTTGAGCGTTTTTTATGCAGAGCCGGTCTGGGAGGCTAAAGGGGAAACAGGTCGTTTCCCGACACAAGGCAGGTGAGCTAAAGTCCGTTCTAAAGTCATACGAGGGTTCTGGCAATAATAGGGGCAGCCCATTTCGCTTCACGCCGTCCCGGAGGCACGTTCCACCGGAAACGACGCGGAGGTGGCCGGGTGAATGGGAGCGGCGTCTCGTACGATGGGAACGAAGACGCATCTCTCTCAAAGGAGCCATGCGGACAGGAGACCTCAACTCGGTGCAAGCCCTGCCCCCTAACGAGACGCAGATCAGGCGCAAACGCAATGAAGACGATGTCCTGCAGATGTTGGTCGAGTATCGCCGGACCCAGAGTCCGGAGCTGCGAGATCGGATCGTGCTGCGCTACACCAATCTGGTCGAAAGTGTGGCCCGCCGCTTCTCCGGCGCTTCCGAGCCGATCGAGGATCTGGCGCAGGAAGGCTACATCGGCCTGATCACGGCGGTAGACCTCTACGATCCGGCCAAGAACGTCAAGTTTTCGACCTATGCCACCCATTTTATCATCGGACAGATCAAGCACTATCTGCGCGACCGCGGCAAGATCATCAAGGAGCCTGCCTGGCTGCAGGAACTGAACCAGCGCATGACGCGGGCCATCGAGACGCTCTCGCAGCAGTTGAGCCGCCCCCCCAGCAACATCGAGATCGCCCGGCTGATGGATCTGAGCGAGGAGACCATCGCCGAGATGATGATGACCCGCGAGGTCTTCAAGGTCGCCTCCATCGACGGCAGCGACAATGAAGAGGAGGGGGGCAAGGTCGACATGGAGCGGCAGACGGCGGCGGACATGGCCGTCCCGTTTCAGATTCCCGTGGAAGACCGCATCGTGTTGGAGGCGGCGCTGGATAAGCTCAAGGATCTGGAGCAGCAGGTCGTTACCGGCTTCTACTTTAAGAGCCTCAATCAGACCGAGATCGCCCGGCAGTTGGGTATCTCCTGCAACTACGTCTCCCATATCCTGCGCAACTCGACCAAAAAGCTCAAGAAGATCCTGGTCACCGACGAACTGCGCGACGCGCGGCTGATGATGGCTCAGATGCGCAAGCGCCTGGAAGACCAGCAGCCTCGCGCGGAGCAGGAAGCCATCGTGGATGGCCTGACGCGCCTCTACAACCGCCGCTATTTCGAGACTCGCCTGGAAGAGGAGATGAGCCGGGCCAGCCGGGGGAGCAGCGCGCTCTCCGTGATCTTTATCAAGCTCAGCGGGCTGGAGGCGTTTACTCGCAACTACGGGACGATCCGGGCGGACGAGGCGGTACTGGGGTTAGCAGCCACGATCCAGGAGACGGTGCGGCGCGTAGATATCCTGACCCGCTATGATGAGGATGTCTTTGCCCTGATCTTGCCCTTTACAGGCGAGAATGTCGGTATCGTCTGCTCGCGCCTGACCCAGGCGCTCAACGCCTGGCTGCAGGAACGGGGCTGGCATGCCACGCGCTATCCCCTGGCATTCGGAATGGGGTCGGCGGTCTATCCACGGGACGCGGCCATTTCGACAGAACTGATCTCCCTGGCAGAGACCAATGTCCCCTCGCTGCCCGCTGCCCTTCCAAAGGCTGCGTAAAATCACGTGCGCGGCTGGAGGATCATCCACTTATCGGGGTTGGGCAGCGGCGCGAAGCCGCAGGAAGCATAGATGGGGTGCGCGTCGCGTGTCGCCAGGATCCAGCGCCGCAGACCCTGGTAGTCCGGATGCTCCAGCGCAAAGCGCACCATCGCCCTGGCGATGCCCCAGCCTCGATGCTGCTCATCCACGAAAACGTCGCAGACCCACGCAAACGTCGTCTGATCGGAGACGACCCGCAGATAGCCGACCTGGTCGCCTTCCTCATCGTAAACGCCCACCAGCAGAGAAGACCCTCGCGCCGCTTTTTCTACACGCTCCCGTGAGACCCCTTCGCTCCAATACGCCGTCGTGAGCCAGGCATGGACCCGGACAAAGTCGATGCGCTCGCGCGTATCGTCGATCTCATAGCGGTTGTGCCTGACGTTCATCGGCTTGCCGGTCCCGGCGGCGTGGAAGGCGGAGATGACGGGCTGGAAGAAGCGGCGGGCGTGGCAGCCGGTCTGGTCTGGGAGGCCGCCACGGTCTTTTTGTGTTTGGAGGCGGACGAACGCGCCCCGACGCGAATGAGGGTCGGGAAGGCCCGGTAATGGTCGCGGGAAATCATCTCGCGCTGCACGGTCCCGTTCTCGCGGATCACCCGATAGACGGTGACGCGATGGCCGCGATGGCCTTTGTCTTCCACGATCCGCCGCCCGACAGGCAGGGAGGGATCGCGCTCGATCTCTACGGGAGCCGGCTGGACGGTGTGGCGATCCAGCTCGATGCTCACCTCCCGCCCCGGCACGCGCTTGCCGTAGATGCGGAAGCTCAGCCGGCCATGAGTGGCGGCGCCAGCGACATAGATGGGCGTAGGCGTGTTGTTCTGGAACTGGAAGTCGATGGCGCCGTAGACCACGGTCGCGTCGCGTCCGGCGGGCAGGTAATGGACGGGGAAGGCGTGATGGGAGCGATGGACGATCTTCAGGTCGGCGAGCAGCACGGCGTTATAAAGCGTGCTGGAGACCTGGCAGACTCCGCCGCCGACGCCGGGGACCAGCTCGCCATGACTGATGACCGGCGCCATGCGGAAGCCGGCGCTGCCGCTGCGCGGCCCGACGACCTGATTATACGAAAAGATTTCGCCGGGGCGCAAGACCGTGCCGTTGATGCGGCTGGCGGCCAGGACGATGTTGCTGCCCCGGCTGATCCCGGTGCCTCCATAGCGGGTACTGAAGCTGCCGAGCAGGCCGTCGATCTGCTTGAGGTCCTGCGCGGTGACCGGCGCGGGAACGGGACGGAGCGCCAGGGCGACCGATAGGGGTTCCGAGGGGGGCGAAGCCGGCTTTGCTCCGGCAGCGGGAGGAGAAGTGCTGGGCGCCGGAGCCGTCGCCGATCCGCTTTGGGGGGCATTGGCCGGCTGCGCGGCAGGCGGGTTCGCAAACGCCGGAGGGGCAGGGGTCTCTGCGGGACGGGCGTTGTAGGCGCTCCAGGCGCGCGTGATCGCTTCGGCGGATGCCGGCACGTCCAGGGCACGGCCGGGCTTCTCCGGCGTAATGTCGAACCGGTCGTCGCCGAGCGGGATCAACTGCGCATCGATGGGCTGGTGGGCGACCCGGCGCGCGATCCGTTTCAGGTAGGCGCTTAGCTTCGCGGTATCGATCTGGACGTGGGGGGCGACCGGCGGCGGCTGCGCGCCGGTGACCAGGTGCGCGGCCTGTCCTAACAGGCCTTCCCGGCCCGCCTTGCCGATCTCCTCCAGCGTGGCGCGCGTGTCGATGCCCAGTCCGAGCCGCTGCGCCGACGCCTTCCAGGTGCGGGTGATGCCGGTCTCCTTCGGAAAGCGCAGCACGACCGGGACCTGCTGGCGCTCCGCCGCCCACTGTTCCAGGGCCGTCCGGGCGTCCTGCAGCGACTTTCCGCCCAGGTCCAGGCTGCCGGCGCGCACGCCGGGCGCGACCTGGCCGTCCGGGACGCGCTGGAACGCGCCGAGGAGGGTGAAGCCGGCGGCGAGGACAATACAGGGCACGAGGGTGAGCAGCCGGTGGGTGGAAAGCCACCCGGAGATGCGGGAGACGGAGCGTGCGGGGGACACAGAAGTCTGTAGCCTCACTCTTGGATCTTACCTTTGTCGCTTACCGGCCGAAAAGGCGTTTCTGTCGCGCGGCGGCGGACTATTCGGCCGCCAGGCGCTCGCCCTCTTCCATCCGGCGGATGAGATTCTCCAGCTTTTCGCTGTGCTGTTCCAGCAGCTCCAGGCGCTGGCGCAGCTCGCGAATGGTCTCGTCCTGCGGGTCCACACGGTTGGTAATGTTGTCCATCGCCTGCGGGATGTCGTCGCTGGGAATGCGCTGGCCGTCCCGGATGACGATGCGGCCGGGAATGCCGACGACGGTGCAGTTGGCCGGGATGTCTTTGTTGACGACGGCGTTGGCGCCGATCTTGCAGTGATCGCCGATGACGATGGGGCCGAGGATCTTGGCGCCCATGCCGATGAGGACGCCGTTGCCGATGGTGGGGTGGCGCTTGACTTTATCGCGGCTGGTGCCGCCGAGGGTGACCTGATGGAACATCAGCACGTCATCGCCGATGACGGTCGTCTCGCCGATGACCACGCCCATGCCGTGGTCGATGAACAAGCGGCGCCCGATGGTGGCGCCCGGATGGATCTCGATGCCGGTCAGCCAGCGGCTGAGGTGCGAGAGGAGGCGCGCCGGCAGCTTGATCCCGAGTCGCCAGAGGCCGTGCGCGACCCGATGCCCCCAGATCGCCTGCAGGCCGGGATACGTAAGGACCTCCAACACGTTGCGCGCTGCGGGGTCCTTGGCAAAAACGGTCTGTATATCTTCTCGTAAGCGGCTAAACACGTCGGACCTGTATTTCGCTCCGATTATTCTGGCGAGCAATCTTTAGCGATGATAGAAAAGTGTAGCATAGAATTGGGCAAAGTGCAATGGTCGGACGTGAAGTTGAGGAAGGGATAACCGCTAGCAGGGCCGAAAATAGGCCGGAAGGAGTCCTGCATGCCGATCGTCCATGCCTTTCACGTCGTTCCGACACTGCCGCCTCCGCTCGACTGCCTGCGCAAGCTCGCGTACAATCTCCACTGGGCCTGGGACCATGAGGCTATCGCCCTGTTCGCGCGCCTGGACCGGCAGCTCTGGGAGCAGAGCGGGCATAATCCGGTCGCGATGCTGGGCGAGGTCTCGCAGCAGCGGCTCAATGAGGCGGCGCAGGACGAGTCCTTTATGGCTGCCGTGGAAGCGGCCTGTCGCCGCGCCGATGCCTATCTGCAGTCCTCCGACACCTGGTTTCGGCGCACCTACGGCGACCTGGCCGCTCCGAAGCCGCTGATCGCCTACTTCTCCATGGAATTCGGCATCGCCGAGTGTTTGCCCATCTACTCCGGCGGCCTCGGCGTCCTCTCGGGCGACCATCTCAAGTCTTCCAGCGACCTTGGCTTGCCCCTCGTCGGGGTCGGTTTGCTTTATCAGCAGGGCTATTTTCGCCAGACCCTCAATGCCGACGGCTGGCAGCAGGAGCGATATCCGAACAACGACTTTGCCCGCATGCCGCTGCAGTTGGAGCGCGACGCCAAAGGCGATCCGCAGTGCGTGACCCTCGATTTTCCGGGCCGGACCGTCACGGCGCAGGTCTGGCGGGCGCAGGTGGGCCGCGTGCCGCTCGTGCTGCTCGACACCAACACCCCGCCCAATAGCCCCAACGATCAGGACATCACCGACCAGCTCTACGGCGGCGACATGGAGCGGCGCCTGCAGCAGGAGATGGTGCTGGGCATCGGCGGCCTGCGGGCACTCGCTCTTCTCGGCATCCAGCCGGCCGTCTGCCACATGAATGAGGGCCACTCCGCGTTCCTGGTGCTGGAGCGCATCCGGATGCTCATGCAGACGCAGCAGGTGGACTTCCGGCAGGCGCGCGAAGCCGTCGCAGCCGGCGATGTGTTCACGACGCACACGCCGGTCCCTGCCGGCTTCGACCTCTTTCCGCCGGATCTGCTGGCGCCCTATTTTACGGCTTACGCCGGACAGTTGGGCCTCTCCTTCGACGAGTTCATGGGACTGGGGCGCGTTCATCGCGACGACAGTGGGGAGAAGTTCAACATGGCGGTACTGGCGATGCGCGGCGCCCATGCTGTCAACGGCGTCAGCCGCCTGCACGGGCAGGTGACGCGGCGCATGGTGCAGGCAGGCTTCGCGGGCTTTCCGGAAGAGGAGATTCCCATCACCTCGGTCACGAACGGCATCCACACCCCCTCCTTCGTGTCCCCGGCGATGGAGGCGCTGCTGAACCGCTATCTGGGCGAGGCATGGCAGCAGGAGCTTACCGATCCGAATGTGTGGGCGCGCGTCGCCGATATTCCCGATGAGGAGCTGTGGGGGCTGCGCCAGGACCAGCGGCAGAAGCTCATCGGCTTTGCGCGCGAGCGGCTGCAGGGGTACCTGCTGCAGCGGGGCTTGGGCGAGCAGGAGATCCAGCAGGCAGGTGAGGTGCTGGACCCGCATGCCCTGACCATCGGCTTCGCGCGCCGATTCGCCACCTACAAGCGCGCCACCCTTCTTCTTACCGATCCGCTGCGGCTCCTGCGCCTCCTCAACAGCGCCGACCGGCCCGTGCAGATCCTGATGGCCGGCAAGGCGCATCCCCGCGATGAAGGCGGCAAAGACCTCATCCGTCAGATCATTCACTTCGCCCGGCAGGACGAGGCGCGCCATCGGATCGTCTTCCTGGAGGACTACGACCTGGCGCTGGCGCGGCAGATGGTGCAGGGCGTAGACGTCTGGCTGAACACGCCCCGCCGCCCGATGGAGGCCAGCGGCACGAGCGGGATGAAAGTGCTGCCTAACGGTGGCCTCAACCTCTCTGTCCCCGACGGCTGGTGGGCAGAGGCGTATGCGCCCGATGTGGGCTGGTCGATCGGCAAAGGAGAAGACTATGCGGACCCGGCCGAGCAGGATCGGACAGAGGCGAACGCGCTCTACGAGCTGCTGGAAAACGACGTCGTGCCGCTTTTCTATGCCCGCAGTCCGGAAGGGATTCCGCACGCCTGGATCGCGAAAATGAAGAACTCCATGCGCCAACTCTGCCCGGTCTACAACACAAACCGGATGGTCTCGGAGTATACCCAGCGCTTCTATATTCCGGCTCTGCGGCGTCACGAGGCGCTGGCGGCAGACCATCTGGCGCGCGCCAGGGCGCTGGTGGAATGGAAGCATCGGATACGCGCCCAGTGGCCGCAGGTGCATATTACACAGGTGGAGGCTCCGCCGCCCGCCGAGGAAGCGCCGCTGCATGTCGGCAATCGCATCCCCGTGGCCGCCCTGGTCCATCTCGGCGCGCTGACGCCCCAGGACGTGATCGTGCAGGCGTATCACGGCCTGCTCGACGCCAACCAGCAGATCACACACGGCGAGCCGACACCGCTAGCCTGGAAGTCTGCCCAGGACGGCGTCCACCACTATGAGGGCGAAATCCTGCTCTCTGAGAGCGGCCTGCAGGGTTTTTCCATACGCGTGCTGCCTGCGCATCCGGACGCCGCCCTGCCTTTAGAGCTGCCGCTGATCACCTGGGAATAAAAAGGAACCACCCGCTCGCGAAGCGAGCGGGGAGTGGATATTAAGCGGCCCTTCCGTTCGTAGCCCTGTGGCGGGTGGGGAGGGCACGACGCTGAAGGTCGGAGACGGCGACCAGGATCACGTAGCGGAGGCGGAACTCGTGCTCCGCGCCGGGGGCGCTGAGGCGTTTGGCCTCGCCGGTCAGTGCGGAACGCATCTGGTCCCGCACCTCCAGATGGCGGCGCGCGACATCTTCCGGCAGGCTCTCCAGATCGATCTCCACGGCGGCCTGCGCGCCCTCACCGCGGCCGTACAGCTTGAAGAGGGTCCCGGAAAGGCCGCCATAGTAACCGTAGTAGAGTCCGGTCTTCGCATCGGCGGGGGTCGGCGGGCGGCTGGCAATACGGACCCGGTCACCCTCTTTAAAAGCAGGCATGGTGTTCGTCCTTTACTATCCTGAAAGGATAGGGAATGTGGTATTATGTCTACTATTATACTCGATTTCAAAGTCAAACGCAAGCCAAAGGAGGACTGAATCGTGCGTAGGATTTCGAAAATGGCGATGGCAGGCGCGCTCCTGCTCGCCATCCTGATGGGGCTGGGTCGCGTTGCTGCGGCCCAGGGCAATCCCGAACTATTTCGCTACCCGGACATCGGCAGGGAGGGAATCGTCTTCGTCTACGGAGGCGACCTGTGGCTGGCGCCGCGCGCCGGCGGCATCGCGCGCCGGCTGACCGCCAACCCCAGCAACAAGGCGTTTCCCAAATTCTCGCCAGACGGGAAATGGATCGCCTTTACGGGCAATTATGACGGCAATGCCGAGGTCTATGTCATTCCGGCGGAGGGCGGCGAGCCGAAGCGGCTGACCTATCATCCCTCGTCCGGCGGAGTCCTGGGCTGGACCCCGGACAGCAAAGCGGTGCTGTTTCGCTCCGGAAGGACTTCGTTTTCCTTCCGATTCGATAAGGCGTTCACCGTGCCGATCACCGGCGGCCTGCCCAAAGAACTGCCGCTACCGGAGGTGGCTCTGGCCGCCTATTCTCCGGATGGAGACCAGATCGCCTATACCCGCCTCGACCGTGAATTCGCCACCTGGAAACGCTATCGGGGCGGCTCTCAGGCTTACATCTCGATCTACGACCTCAAGAACAACCGCTATTCCGAAGTGCCGCATGGGACCGAAACCAACTACTTCCCGATGTGGCATGGCGATAAGATCTACTTCGCCTCCGATAAGTCGCTGACGGTCAATCTCTACGTCTACGATCTGCACACGAAGGCCGTCCGGCAGCTCACGCATTTCAACGATTACGACATCAAATGGCCGAGCATCGGGCCGGACGCCATCGTCTTCGAGCATGGCGGCAGGATCGAGGTTTTCGATCTGGCGACCGAGAAGGTAACGCCCGTTGCGATCCAGGCCTACAGCGACATGACGGCGGCGCGACTGACCCTCCTCCATGTCGAAAACCAGATCCACGGCATGGACATCTCCCCATCCGGCGTGCGGGCGGTCTTCGAGGCGCGCGGCGACATCTTCACGGTCCCGGCCAAGAAGGGCGACAGCCGCGACCTGACCAATACGTCCGGCGTGCGGGAGATCAACCCGGCCTGGTCGCCGGATGGAAAGATGATCGCTTATCTTTCGGACAAGTCCGGCGAGTACGAGATCACCATTCGCCCGCAGGACGGCACCGGCACGGAGACGCGGGTGACCAGCGATGGGCACGCCTACCGCTCCGGCCCGGTCTGGTCGCCGGACAGCAAGGCTCTCTTATATACCGACGTGGGGATGCACCTATGGATGGTGACGCTTGCGGATAAGAAGCCGATCCTCGTCGACTCCAGCACCATCGGCGAAATTCCGCTCGGTACCTGGTCGCCGGACAGCAAGTGGATCGCCTATACGAAGCCCAACCGCAGCCATCTCAGTAGCCTCATGCTCTACTCGGTGGCTCAGAAGAAGAGCTACACGATCAGCGACGGCCACTACAGCGACCGGGAGCCGGTCTTCGACCAGAACGGCAAATACCTCTATTTCCTTTCGGACCGCACGTTCTCCCCGACCCTGATCGGGCCGGAGATCAATATCAACTTCCAGAACACGACCGGCATCTACGCGCTGGTGCTGCAGGCGGATACGCCTTCGCCGTTCGCTCCGGAGAGCGACGAGGAGAAGCCCAAAGACGAGAGCACGCCGCCGAGTCCGCCCAAAACCGACGCCACGGCCTCCGATACGACCAAAAGCGGCGTCGCAAAGGCGGGCGATCAGAAAGAGGCGGCCAAGCCGGCGGCAAAGCCTTCCGGGCCGGAGCCGACCAGGATCGATCTGGACGGGCTGTATCAGCGCACGGTCGGCCTGTCGGTCCCGGCGGGCAGCTACGGCGGGTTGAGCGCGGGCAGCGGCAAGCTTTTCTATCAGGCTGGGGATGCGCTGCATCGCTACGATATTGCGGACCGGGACGACAAGGTCATCATCAGCGGCATCCAGGAATACGCTCTGAACCCGGCGGGGACAAAGATCCTCTACCGGGCGGCCGGCAACACCTTCGGCATCATCGATCCTGCGCCCGGCCAGTCGGCAGGAGCGGGCAAGCTCAGCCCGAATCTGGAGATGCTTTCGGACCCGCGCGCCGAATGGAAGGAGATGTTCTGGGATGCATGGAGGATGGAGCGCGACTTCTACTACGATCCCAACATGCACGGCCTGGACTGGAAAGGCATCGGGGAACGGTACGCGCGGCTGTTGCCCGGCGTGGCGCACCGGGACGACCTGACCTATCTGCTCGGCGAGCTGGCCGGCGAGTTGGACACCTCGCATGCCTACGTGATCGGCGGTGGAGGCAGTCCGGGCGTGCCGCCGGTGAGCATCGGACTGCTCGGCGTCGATTTCGAGCCGGTGGGGAACTACTACCGCTTCAAGAAGATCTATCGCGGCGAGAACTGGGCTGCCGGCAGTCGCTCCCCGCTCACCGAGCCGGGGGTAAAGGTCAAGGAGGGCGATTACCTGATCGCCGTCAACGGCATCCCGCTGCATACCGACGTCGATCCCTACTCGCTCTTCCTGGATACGGTCGGCAAGACGGTCACCCTGCGGGTCAACTCTCAGCCGTCCGATACGGGCGCGCATGACGTTCAGGTGCGGCCGATCGCCAGCGAGACGGAACTGCGCCATCTGGACTGGGAGGAGGCCAATCGGAAGAAAGTGGAGCTGGCGACCGGCGGGCGGATCGGCTACATGTACGTGCCGGATACGGCCTTCGGAGGTCTTACGGCGTTCGGAAGGGAGTTCTATTCGCAGACCGATAAGGACGGCATCATCGTGGATGAGCGCTTTAACAGCGGCGGCTTCATCCCGGATTTCTTTGTCGAGAAGCTGGACCGCCGGCTGCTGAGCATGGATACCTCCCGTTATGGAATGGATGAAAAGCAGCCGGGGGCGGCCATCTATGGGCCGAAGGTGATCCTGGAGAACGAGTGGTCGGGTTCCGGCGGCGACGCCTTTCCCTACTATTTCCGCAAAGCGGGTGTCGGCCCGATCATCGGCAAGCGGACCTGGGGCGGGCTGGTCGGTATCAACGGCTTCCGCCAGTTGCTGGACGGCGGCGGGCTGACCGTGCCGCAGTTCGGCATCTGGTCGCCGCAGGATGGGAAGTGGATCGCCGAAAACCACGGCATCGACCCGGACATTGAGGTCAATAACACGCCGGATCTGGTCAACGAAGGACACGATCCGCAGCTAGAGCGGGCCATCGCCTATGAGCTGGAGCAGCTCAAGAAAAACCAGCTGCCCACCTACCATCATCCGCCCTTCCCGGTGGAGCACCTGCCGCCGATAACCCCGCCTTAGTAACACGGGCTAAATCTTCTCTCTCCTTTAAGGAGAGGGGGAATTAAGGTAACGGCCTACCCTATTTGAGGTAGGCCGTTTTTCTTTGTTCGGGCGGCTGAAGCCGCAGCAACAAAGGCACGAAGTCCGCCTGCGCGGACGGCCCCCACCCCCGACCCCTCCCCCAATTCTAGGGGAGGGGAGACTGTATTGGAAGCCAGTCGCCGAAGGGCGACTTCGCGCTGTTGTTGCTGCGGCTTCAGCCGCCCGATGAAAACAGAAGGGCCTTGCCATTATAGGGGATATCCCTTATTGGGTGGATTGGGCGATGAGCCGCACGAATGCCTGGATGCCCTTAATGACTTCCTGGTTGTCGGTCAGGCGGCTGACGGTGCTTTCGAACTCCCGGCTGATGGCCTGGATGTTCTGGCGCAATTCGTATTCCTCGCCCTCTCGTGTGCGCCGCTCTCGCTCCAGGTCTTCCCGATCCTCGCGCATGCGGTCCAGAAGATCGCGGATAGCGGCTTCCTGCCACTTTAATTTCTCGCGCACTTCGAGAATGTCTTCGCGGGGATAGCGCGCCTCCTCTCCGATGGCGTTCAGTTTGCGCGTCAGGTAGACGTAGCCGGCGAGGACCGGGCGGAAGAAGGTCGAGACCAGATAGAACCCGGCGAAATAGTAGCCGAGATGTCCGCCGGAGAAATAGGTGACGGCGGCTACCAGCGCCGCCGAGAGCAGGTGCATGCCGACGGCAAGCCAACCCAGGCGCCGCCGCAGCCTGAGAAGATAGGCTTCGCGGCCGGGAGGAAGAGCGATCTGGCGCTCCCGCGAGCGCTGCATCTCGAAGGAGACTTCCTGGGCCTGGAAATAGAGGTCCCAGGGCGCTTTGAGGATCACCAGGAGCCAGAGGAAGCAGAGCACTCCCATGATCCAGTCCAGGAGATGCCCGGACGCGATGCTCTGATGGATCCAGGGTCCGAGACCCAGCAGCCAGATCGCCAGACCGGCGATCGCCAGCACCACGAGGGTCCCGCACGCCGCAAAAAAGCTTCGCATGGAGACCGCCTCCTTTCCGGCAGCGCGAACGGCTTTTCGCGCTGTCGGTTTATGATAGCGGAATCGCCTGGAGTTCGGCATGGGTCTTTGGACGCATTTGCCAGGAAGACCGGTCCTACAAAAGGCGGGCAGCTCCGTATCCGCCAACCGGCGGACCGTTATTGAACTATCTTGCAAGCCTCCGATCATTTACTTTGATGCGGCTCGATCATCTGCAAGAACTCTTCCTCGGTGAGGACGGGCACGCCGAGCTCTTGCGCCTTCGTGAGCTTACTGCCGGCCTCTTCCCCGGCGACGACGTAGGAGGTCTGTTTGCTGACGCTGCCGCCGGCGCGGCCTCCCAGCCGCTTGACCATCGTTTCCGCCTCCTCGCGCTTCAGGGTCGGAAGGGTGCCGGTGAAGACAAAGGTCTTGCCGGCCAGCGCGTCGGATTGGGGCGCGTCGGCATGGGTTTCCGGCTCGACGCCCGCCTCTTTGAGCTTGCGGATGGCCTCCCGGTTTGCTTCGTCTCCGAAAAAGGCGACCACGCTTTCGGCGGTGGTGCGCCCGATCTCATGGACTCGCGCGAGATCCTCGACAGTGGCATCTACAATGCGGTCCAAAGAGCCGAAATGGGCTGCCAGGACCTCGGAGGCGCGCTCGCCGACATGACGGATGCCCAGGGCGTAGATCACGCGGGACAGGGGCCGATGCTTGCTGTTTTCGATGTGATCCAGAATCTTGGTCGCCAGCTTATCGCCCATGCGCTCCAGGGGCAGCAACTGGTCTTTGGTCAGGAAGTACACATCGGCGACGTCCTTCACCAGGCCCGCCGCGATCAACTGCGCGATATGCCGCTCACCCAGTCCCTCGATGTCCATAGCGTTGCGGGAGACGAAGTGCTCGATGCGCTGCTGCAGCTTCTGCGGGCAGTGGGGGTTGGGACAGCGCGCTACGGCCTCTCCGACCGGCCGCACGATCTCCGCGCCGCAGGAGGGGCAATGGGTGGGCAGGAAGTACTCTTCCTCATCCCCGTCCCGGTCGGCGACGACTACCTCGACCACTTCCGGGATGACCTCGCCCGCGCGCTGGATGACGACCGTGTCGCCGATGCGCACGTCCTTGCGGCGGATTTCATCCTCGTTGTGCAGGGTCGCGCGGGAAACGATGACGCCGGCCACCGGCACGGGCGTCAGGATCGCCACTGGCGTCAGCGCGCCGGTCCGTCCGACCTGCACGACGATGTCCTCCACTTTGGTGCGCACCTGCAGGGCCGGGTACTTGTAGGCGATGGCCCAGCGCGGCGAGCGGCTCACCTGGCCGAGATCGCGCTGCAGCGCCATCGCGTTGACCTTGACCACGACCCCGTCGATGTCGTATTCCAGGGTATTCTTCTTGTCCGCCCACTCTTCGACGAAGGCGACGACCTCCTCGATACCGCGGCAGACGCGCACGTTGGGATTGGTCTGCAGGCCCCATGCCTGGTAGGTCTGAAGCATCTCGAATTGGGTCCGGAAAGTCCAGCCTTCACAGGCCCCGACCGCATACATGAAGGCGTCCAGGCGGCGGCTGGCGGTGATGCGGGGATCTTTCTGGCGCAAAGAGCCGGCGGCGGCGTTGCGGGGGTTGGCGAAGGTGCGTCCGCCCTGCTCTTCGATCTCCGCATTGATGCGGGCGAACTCTTTATGAGACATGAACACCTCGCCGCGCACCTCGATGAGCGCCGGCACGCCGGACTTGACGGGCTGTCCAGGGGCTTCCCCGTTCGTGGCATCGAAGAGACTAGCCTGCGCGGTCCCGTTTGCCGGCGGCTGCACTTCTTCCTTTCCGGGCGAGATGGGATGAAGCTGCTTAGGAATGGCGGCGATGGTCTTGAGATTGAGCGTGATATCTTCACCCACCTCGCCGTTGCCGCGCGTACCTCCCGCTGTGAGCTTACCGTTCTCGTAGATGAGCGAGACGGCGGCGCCGTCGATCTTGAGCTCACAGTCGTATTCGATCTTCGCGTCGGGGCCGAGACCGAGCAGGCGGCGGTTGCGCTCCTCCCAGGCGCGCAGTTGCTCCACGCTGAAGGCGTTATCCAGGGAGAGCATCGGGACGCGATGCGGGAACGGGGCAAATGTGGTGACTACCTCTGCCCCCACTCGCTGCGTAGGCGAATCCTGGGTAATCAGCTCGGGGTATTTCTCTTCCAGTCCGCGCAGCTCGTTCATCAGGGCGTCGTAGGCGGCATCGGAGATTTCCGGCTGATCCTCGACATAGTAGAGGTAGTTATGGTGCCGGATCTGCTGGCGCAGGTCCTCGACGCGCTCCTGGACTTCCGATGGCGCCCGCAGCACCTCATGGTTTGCGTTGATTTCAGACATGGTTAGCCTTTAGGGTCCACCTCTTTTAACCGGGCTGAAATGGCGATTTAGCCCTATTATCCGGGCCGCCTTGACCGGGCCGTGAACGGCCCGTTTTGATCGGACCATCGCCGGATAATCATCCAAGCCTTGACCGGGCCGTGAACGGCCCGTCTCGTGGTCCTTCGGACAACCGCCCTGCGGGCGGGAAATGCTATTGGTCCATTGGCGGTATGCATTCTTCCTCGGCTTCTTCCCATTGCGGCCAGAGGGTCTTATTGGCATGATGGCGCTTCTGGTTTTGCACATAGGCGATAGCGCGTCCCACCTGGTTGAGGCCCATGCTGAATACGCCATAGCCTTCCTGCCATCGGAAGGCTTCATGGCCCGGTAGCTGCTCATGCACGCAATGCGAGGAGACCCCTTTGATCTGATTCATCAACCGAGCTATGGATAAGCGTGTTGGGATTTTGACCACCAGATGCACATGATCGGGCATGCCTCCGATCGCCAGGAGGGTGGCCTCTAAACGCTTGGCTTCATTTTCGATACTGTGATAGACCGCCCTCTCGATGTCCGGGGTAATGTAGGGTTGCCGCTGCCAGGTGGTCCAGACGATATGCAGATAGACATGGGCTTTGCTATGTCGCATGGCAATTCCAAAGCCTTTCCGCCCGGAGGGCGGTTGTCCGAAGGACCACGAGACGGGCCGTTCACGGCCCGGTCAAGGCGGCCCGGATAATAGGGCCGGATGGGTTTCGGGGACGACCGTAAACAGGTGGACTGCCAACAGTTCGATGCTCGGCCTTGCGTCTCCTGCTTCTTTATACTACGCGATGAGATCAAATTTCGGAATGAGCTTACAAATCAGAAGGCTGCGGCCGCTTGGTCCAGGAACGGCTTAACAATCCCGCCCCATAGACGAGCGCGCAGGCCAGCAGGCCGGGATACATCGGCTGCCAGCCGAGGGGATAGTGCGGGTCATCGGGGCCGCCATGATGCCAGCCCCAGAGCAGGCAGAAGAGGGCGACGGCGGCGCCGAGCAGCATGGAGGCGAAGGCCGCGTTCGGGGGCGCTTTCCAGCGGTTCGAGGCGTAGGCGCCCAGCAGCGGGATCAGGACGCCGGGCACGAAGATGCTGCCGAGAACATACCACTCCAGGACGACGGAAGGAATCGCCAGGGCGATGAGGAGGGCGACCAGCGAGGTGGCGACCAGGCCGATGCGCGTGAAGGCGGGGATCAGGGCGATCTCCCCACCGTGTTTGCCTTCCTGCAGCCGCCAGATGAAGTCGCGTCCTACGGTCATGGCGCCGACGAAGGTGTAGGAGACGGTGCTGGCCATGATGGGCGCGATCATCCCCACGAAGAACAGCCCTTTCAGACCCGGCGGCAGGATGCGATTGCCCAGCACCGGGAAGGCCATCACGGGATTGGATAGGTCGGGCGCCAGCGCGCGGGCGAAGAGGCCGGTGGTCGTGGTGAGGGCGTCGAAGCAGGCCCAGCAGACGACCGCCAGCAGGATGCCGACGACGGCAACGCGCGGCGTGCGCGCGGCGTAGCAGCGCTGATGGAACCCCGGATCGACCAGCGTGACGAGGGCAATGAAGAACCAGACGATGGCCCAGCGTAGATCGTGCGCGCCCAGCAGTTGGAGATGCGTGGGTGGAAGGCGGCCCGGCGCCTGCAGAAACGCCAGCCCGCCGAAGCGCGCCAGGCACAGCCAGGCGGCCACGACGAAGCCGGTGAACATCAGCAGGAACTGGAACGTGTTGACCCGCACGTCCGAAAGGAAGCCGCCCCGGAACACGTAGAGGACCGAAAGGACGATTCCGATCCCCATCGCCGGCAGGAGCTTCCATCCGAACAGGCTCTGCAGCAGCAGCCCCAGCATCAGGACGTACTGCGCGGGACTGGCATAGACGAAGGCGAGAGCGGCGCCAAGCAAGGCCGTCTTGCGGTCGTACTCGATCGCCAGCTTGTCCGGAATGGTATAGTGGTGGCCTCCTTCGCCGCGCACGCGGGGCGCCAGAAAGAGGGCGAACAGGATGCCGAAGACGTAATAGGGCAGGCCGTTGACCACCCAGGCCGCGACTCCATCCGTGTAGACGAACTCGCCCGCGCCGAGCACGCTCCCATACCAGGTCGCTACCAGGGTCGCCACAAAGATGGGCACGCCCAGCCGCCGGCCGGCGATCAGAAAGTCATCGGTGTCCTGGCGGCGGGGCCAGAAGCCGACGGCCAGCAGGAACAGGGCATAGAGAAGGAGCAGGCCCCAATCCAGGGGCGTGAAGACAGCGCGGGTTGGCATGGCAGAATGGGCGTTGGGCATTAGGCGTCAGGCGTTAGGAAGCAAATCCCAATGCCTATGTTGGATGCAGCAGGCAGACCAGCAGGGCGCCGCCGCGAACCCGGATAAAAACCTGGTCCGAGTCGATGACATTGCTGACCCCGCACGTGCCGACCGGCAAGACCGCCTCCTCCAGCAGCCAGCGGGTTCCCTGCAGCGTGACGCGCGCTTTGCCGTCGAAGGAGACCAGGGAGAGCGTATCGCCGGGCCGGGTGGCAAGCAGGCGCTCGGCCGGCGTGTCTTCCTCGCCGGATAGCGCCCACGTCTCCGAAAGGTCGTCCACGATCCGGAGGGCCGCCTGCGCGCCGTAGCGGAGCAGGAGGGCGCAGTTCGCAAGGGTATGGTCCAGCCGTCCTCCGGTCGCGCCGAGAAGGGTGACTTCGTGTGCGCCGCGTTCGAGGGCATAGAGAAGCGCCTTTTCCAGGTCGGCTCTATCCTGGTCGTGCATCCAGATAAACTCCGCCTGCGGAAACTCTGCCTCCGCCTCCTCCCGCCGCACCGAATCGAAGTCTCCGCAGATGATGTCGGGCGTCACGCCCAGGAGCGCAGCGCGGTGGGCCGCGCCGTCGGTGGCGAGCACCAGATCGTGCGCCGCCGCCTGCTCCTGCGCTAATGCCGCCGAGGGCGGCTCTCCATCTGCCAGAATGAGAACGCGCATTATGGGGCCTGAGGGCCTCAATCACACAGCCAGTAGTAGGTGGCGTCCGGGCCGGTGTTGCCGTCGCCGGGCGCGTTGGGATCGACATCGCCGCTGCGCTGACCGGGAGGGCAGACGACTTCCTGGTCGAAGGCGGAGCTGCTGACGATGAACTTGGAGTGCCCGTCGCAGAAGACGATGCCGCCCCCACGCACGTGCCACGGCTGGTAGTATTGGGGAAGGTAGCCATAGCGGGCCATCGTGCCGAACCAGGGCATCATCTCGTCGCGCATGATCCGCGTTTCGGAAGGAGCCGCAAATTGCGCGTAGGTGACGAGGGTGGTCGTGGTGTAGGGCGTATTATTTTGGGTGGATTCGCCGGCGATGGTCGAGTAGCTGCCGCGATCGAAGCGGTAGCTGGAGCCGTAGCAGGCCTGGTAAGTCGCGCGGCCGGGACAGCCATAGAACGGATCGCTGAGCGTCGGGCCGCCGTTATCGTCCGGGCACTTGAAAATATCCTTGTCTTTGGTGTAAGGCAGAATTTCCAGCTCCACGCCCTTATGCTCCGGATCGCCCGCCCAGGCGCGGGAGCCGTCGGGCGCCTGCGTGTTGTAGGCGTAGAAGATGGGTAAGGTCTCGTCGTAGTCCTGGACATACATCTGCACGGCCATACCGATCTGGCGGGTATTGGAGATGCAGACGGTCTGCCGGGCCTGCTCGCGGGCCTGGGCGAAGACCGGAAAGAGAATGGCTGCCAGAATCGCGATAATGGCGATCACCACGAGCAGCTCGATGAGCGTGAAGGCGGATGCGGCAAAACGGCGTGGTGTGTGCATTTTCTTCTCCCTGGAAGCGCGGCACGGCGCGGAGAGGAAACGCCTCCATTGGGGCACGGTCGTTTGCGAAGAAGCCTTATACGCAAACATGCCGCCGTCCCGATGGAGGCGGGAACGACGGCATGACGAAAAGCTCGTATGCGTCCATCGCTTCCCTCCGTCGGCATTATCCGAATCAGGTAGTTCAGGGTTGGGCGCGCAGCGCCCTCTCAGCCTTTCAGCACCCCTAGCGAAACAGTGCGCGATTCACTTGTGCCTGTGAGTATACCCTGCCGGTCGGATGCCGTCAAGGGGCAGGAATAGCTGTTGACCTTGTCGAAGGAGAACCCAGCCGGTAAAAAGGCCGGCTCCATTAACAAAGGAGGCAGTACATGTCACGACGTTTCGTACTTATTCTCCCCCTGGTTCTCTCTCTGGGCGCCTTTTTGGCGGTCGCTGCCTCGGCGGATACGGCGGCGCAGGCGCGCAAAGCCATTCAGGCCGCCTATGATAAGCAGAGCGCGGCAATGGCCCGGAAAGATGTGAACGGGAGTTTCGCCAGTTGCGCGCCGGAATGCAAAAACATCACCCAGGAGGGCAAAACATATACGCTGAAGCAAATCAAGGAGCTCGCAGCACAGACCTTTGCTCTCGCAAAGACTTTCAAAGAGAAAACGACGATCAACCATTTCCGTCTGATCGGAAATAAGGCGATCGTGACGGCAACCGACCATGCTGTCCTGACGTCGGTCAATCCAGGCACTTCTCAGATAACGACCATGACCGAAGACGAGGTCGATGAAGATATCTGGGTCAAACGGTCCAATCGCTGGTGGCTTATACAGAGCAAGACCATCAAGGATACGTATAGCAGGAAATAGACCGACCCTCGGACTCAAACCGCCCTGTGGCATTCTCTCAAAGGATAAACTCATGCTGCGCCGCTCTCTGATGCTCATTTTTCTGCCGCTCTGCCTGGGAGGCTGGCTGGAGCCTTTTGCTTCGGCAGACACGGTGGCCCAGGCGCGTACGGCCATTCAGGCTGCCTACGACCGGGAAGATGCGGCTGTCCGCCGGAAGGATGTCAAAGGCACCCTCGCCAACTGCGCTCCCGATTTTCAATTCATCCAGTCGGACGGCTCGCGCGGCAGCCTGGCCGATGCGCGTCAAGGCATGGTGGCTCTCTTCCAAAAACCCAACTCTTTCGTCGCGAAGACCACCATACAGAAGTTCACGCTGCAGGGGAACAAAGCCATCGCGACCGTCAAGGAATACCAGATGCGGACGGTCGTGCCGCATGCGAAGCATGCGCACCCGCATAAGATCGTCACGGTAACAATTATCGAGGATACGTGGGTCAAACACGGCAATCGCTGGCTCAGGGAGATTTCCAGGGCCATCAGCCAGAAGCAGACTCTGGATGGGAGACCGGTCGGATAATGACTTTCGATGTGTTCGGCATGTGCAACGCGCTCTACGACATCCAGGCGGAGATTCCCGATACCCTCCTGGGAGAACTGGGTGTCGAGAAAGGCGGGATGTTCCTGATCGACGAGGAGCGACAGCGCGCCCTGGTCACCCAAATCTACGATCATATCGTCCATGCCGAGCCGGGTGGCTCCGGGGCCAACACCGCGATAGGCATCGCTCAGTTGGGCGGCGCCGCCTGCTATACCAGCAAGATCGGTAACGACGAGCACGGTGCGCTCTACGCCGAGGGCCTGCGCGCTCAGAACGTAAAGGTCTGCACGGCAGCCGGCGAGGGGACGACCGGAATCTGCGTGGTCCTCATCACGCCCGACACCGAACGGACGCTGTGTACCTACCTGGGTATCTGCCGCGAGCTGCGCCCGGAAGACGTCGACCTGGACGCGCTGCGCGCCAGCCAGTATCTTTACGTCACCGGCTACCTCTGGGACACGGACTCCCAGAAGGCGGCGGTGCTGCACGCCATGCGCGCGGCGCGGGAGGCCGGCGTGAAGGTGGCGCTCAGCCTATCCGATCCCTTCTGCGTCCACCGGCACAAGGCCGATTTTCTGGAGATCGTGCGCGAGCATGTGGACCTGCTCTTCGGCAACGAGGAGGAGGCGCAGGTGCTTATGGACACGGAAAATCCTTACGACGCTATTCGCGCCATGACCCCTTATTGTGATCTGGCGGCGGTAACGATGGGCGTCAAAGGCTCGCTGCTGCGCGAGGGCGACCGGCTGGTGGAGATCCCGGCCTTCCCGGTCCAGGCCGTGGACACGACCGGCGCGGGCGACATGTACGCCGCAGGCCTGCTCTATGGCCTGACGCATGGCCTGCCGCTGGAGACGACGGGGCGGCTGGCCTCTTTTCTGTCGGCGCAGGTCGTCGCCAAGCTGGGGCCGCGCCTCGAAAGCCTTGATTTAGATACCGTCCGGCGCTTATGTGCTTAGGAAAAGTCCCACGCCCCCTTTCCCTCCCCAATTTTAGGGGAGGAGAGAATTCAATTCGGCTCTGATGCAACTCATAACCCTGATGACCGATTTTGGCCTCAGCGACACTTACGTCGGCGTGATGAAAGGCGTGATCCTGGGCATCGCCCCGTCGGCGCGGCTGGTGGACCTGACCCACGAGATCGCGCCGCAGAACCTTCTGGAGGCGAGCGCGCGTCTGGAAGCCGCTATCCCCTACTTTCTGCCAGAAACCCTTCATCTGGTCGTGGTAGACCCCGGCGTCGGCACGGAGCGCGCCGTCCTCGTCGTCGAGACGGAATGCTGCCGGTTCGTCGCGCCCGATAATGGCGTGCTGACCTTGCCTCTGCGGCGTTTTCCGGCCCGGCGCGTCGTGCGTCTGGACGATGCCGCCCGACGCTACTTCCGGCAGCCGGTAAGCGCGACCTTTCACGGGCGGGATGTGTTTGCGCCCATCGCGGCGCATCTGGCGGCAGGCGTCTCGCCGGAAAGTCTGGGAGAAAACGTCTCGCCGGAATCACTGGTCACGCTTCCCATCGACGAGCCACAGACCGGGCATGATGCGGAAGGGCGCCCGACGCTGCATCTCCACGTCCTCTACGCCGACCGCTTCGGCAACCTTATCACCGACCTGACGACCGAGCGCTGGGCCGTCTGGGAGCAGGAAGAGGGGGTTATTGCAGCTGAGATCACGGTCGCGGCCGGCGGAAAGCGATGGCAGGGCCTGGCGCGCACCTTTGCGGAGGTTCCTATCGGCAGCCCGCTTGCTTATTGGGGCAGCGCGGAACGCCTGGAGATCGCCGTCCGCAATGGCGACGCGGCGCGGACGTTAGGGCTGTCGCCCGGTGATCCGATCACGCTCACGTGGACCGGCCGGGATGCGTAAAAAAGCCCCCGATCCTGCGAGCGGGCGCTTACGGACCGACCGTAAACTTTTTGGCGCTGGTGACGGTGCCATTAGATGCGGTCACCACGATCGGGTAGCTGCCAACCGGCGTGGCCGCGTTAAGTTGGAACTTGAGGGAGGTAGCCGAACCGCCAGCGAGCACCGTCTGGGAAACTCCAGCGATAGTGACCGTGGGGCTGGTCAGATTGACCCCCTTGATGGTCACGATCGTGCCTGCCGAAGTGCTGCCCGATGTCGGGCTGAAGTTCTTTATGAGCGGCAGTTGGGTTTGCAGGCAATACACCGCGCCGGCAATGGCTGTATTGAAACCCGGATTGATGCCTCCATCTTCGGTAGTGCCATACAGATTGCCGTCCGGTCCTTCCGTCAGTCCGGCTAACGGATAAGCGCCATCCATTCCCGATATGCCGAAATTGTAGAGGCTGCTGAAGACGCTTCCGTTCGTACTGAGCTTGAACGCCGTACCGGTATTGTTTATGCCGCCATTAAGCGTTGTGCCATAGAGCAACCCATCGGAAGCCAACAGCAGCGCGCCGGTCGGACCAGCGCCATCCGCGCCGTTGAAGCTATGCAGTATCGTGAAGACGCTGCCATCCGTACTGATCTTAAAGATATTGCCATAGCTATATGTGCCGCCTTGCCAGGTAACACCATACAGCATGCCATCACGGCCCTGGAGCAGGCTGGTAAAGGGATAAGCGCCATCCGTATTGCTGAAGCTGTGCAGCAACGTAAAGACGCCCCTAGGGGTGATTTTGAAGATCGTGCCGTAGCCACTGGCGCCGCCGCCTGTGGTGGCGCCGTAAAGGTTTCTATCATTTCCCAGCGTCAGCGCGCCCCAGGGTTGGAGACCATCCGGTCCGGAGAAGGAGTGGAGGATCTGGAAGGTCAGCGGTGTCGTGGCCGTGGGCAGGCTAATCTCGTAGACGACGCCCAGGTTCACTTGACCACCATAAAAGGTCGTCCCGTACAGTTTGGCGCCAGCGAGGACTACCCCAGAGGTCAGGTCCCATCCGGCGGCTCCGCTAAAGCTATAGAGTGTGGTGAGGGCGCTGGTAACCTGGGAATACTCGAAGACCGTGCCGTAATCCGTAGAGCCGCCGTAGCCTGTGGTTCCGAAGATATTGCCCTTGCCGTCAAAGGCAACCCCACCCATAGGCTGATACCCATCTCCATCGCCGAATAAGTGCAGGATCGTCTCCTTTCCGGTCCGGCTGATCTTGAAAAGTGTGCCGTAGCTGCTAGGACCTCCAGATTGGGTCGTCGCGTAGAAATCCCCATCCTTGCCAAGGGCCAGGCGGCCATAATTAGGATAGGCACCATCGACAAAGCCATCATTGAATTTGAACACGGTCGTGAAGGTCGTACCGGCGGTATCGAGACTATAAATGGCGCCGATATTTCTGGGCAGGCTGTACGGACCATAATAGGTAGTGCCATGCAGCAGACCATCACTGCCCTGGATGACGCCCGCGAGAGGAACATAGCCTTCCGTGCTGTTATTGAAGCTGTGCAGACTATTGAAGCCGGTGCCGTCGGTGCTGACCTGGAAGACCGTGCCGTCGCCATAAGCACCCCCGTTGGGGGTCGTGCCGTAGAGCTTGCCATCATTGCCCTGAATCACGCCAGCGTAGGGATTGTCGCCGTCCGAGGAATGGAAGCTATGGATGGCATTGAAAACAGCCCCGTCGGTGCTGACCTGGTAGACCGTGCCGTCGCCGTAGGAACCACCATAGACGGTGGTACCGTAAAGCAGGCCGTCGTTGGCCTGGATGAGGGTTCCAAGAGGCAAGTTCCCATCCGAGTTGTTGAAGCTATGGATGGTATTAAAAATAGTGCCGTCCGTGCTGAGTTGAAAGATCGAGCCGTTGCCCTTGGCGCCGCCCCCTAAAGTCGTGCCGTAGAGCTTACCGTCGCTAGCCTGTATGACACCGCCGTGGAGATAGGCGCCACCGGAGAAGCTATGCAGCATATTAAAGATGGCGCCATCGGTGCTGAGTTGAAAGACCGTGCCGTCGCCATAAGCACCCCCGTTGGGGGTCGTGCCGTAGAGCTTGCCATCACTGCCCAGGCTAACACTAGCTATAGGATCGTCGCCATCCGAGTAGTGAAAATGATGCAGCACTGTAAAGCCCGTACCGTCCGGATTGAGCCTGAAGACCGTGCCGTCATAGTTGGAACCGCCTCCTGAAGCCGTTCCGTAGAGGGTACCATCTCCGGCCTGGATCAGTTGGCAGGCTGGATGATCGCCATCCGGGCCGGAGAAAGAATGAATAGTGGTCAGCTTGCCGGAAGAATCGATCTTATAGATGGTTCCAAAGTTGTTGGGGCCGCCATAGAAGGTCGTGCCGTAATAAGCGCCATCTTGCCCTTGAATTAGGGAGCCAGAAGGATCGGCGCCATCGGCATAGGAATTGAAGGTATGCAGAATGGACTCAACAACCTGGGCCTGTGCGTGTCTGGCAGAGGCCAGGATCAGGACTGAGAGGAGGAACTGCAACAAGACGAGGTGACTACCAGAGCGTACTGCCTTTTTTCCATGACGGGAAGCGTCGTGACGAAACATGGTGCCCTCCTTGAGGCGAATTCTGGCGCACGGATGGTACGGCATTATAGAAAGCGGAGGCCTCCGCTAAAGGGCCGATTTGGGGAAAGGAAAGCAAAACGACGAATCAAATTCTAACACCGGTCGCCCGCTTTGTCAACATTAAAAAACCTCTTGCCAGCTCGAGGAGAGCGTGAAGACAAGAGGTGGAATGAAGGAACATGATGTCGATTCTTATTCTAGCAGATCGGCATGATTTCGTCAATACTTCTCGAATCTTTCCACAGAGCGATCGCATTTCGCCTCCGCGCAGCGGCTTGACAGCCTCCGCCGCCTGCTGCTAACATAGAACCCGACTGCCCTTCATGGAGACGACCGTGCGACCGCTTCCCCGCATTCTTGCGGCCACTTTCCTCTCGATTCTGGCCGGATTTTCTCCTGCCCTTCGCGCCGACGTGCCGGCCGGCTCGCTTCCGACCGGGCCGGTGCCGCATCGGGCCGGCGTCTGGGTGCTGCCCAATGGACGCTTCATCACCCCGGCCGGCAAACAGACCCCGCTCGGCAACTTTCCGCTGGGATTGGCCGAAACGCCGGACGGCCGCTACCTGATCGTGGTCAACAACGGCGCGGGCCGTCAATCGCTGCAGGTGGTCGAGACGGTGACCGGCAGAGTGGTCCAGACGCAGCCTGTGCGCACGGTCTTCAATGGCGTGGTCGTGTCGCCGGACGGACGGCGCGTCTTCGCGGCGGGCGGCGGCGCAAACGCGGTCCTGGTCTTCGCCTTCGCGCAGGGAAAACTCACGCCGGAGGCGCCGATTCCGCTCGCCGGCTATCCGACGGGCCTGGCGCTCGCGCGGGATGGCAGAACGCTCTACGTCACCTGCAACCTCGCCCGCCACGTCGCCATCATCGACACCGCCCGGCGCGCCCAAGCCGGCGAGATTCCCACCGGCCTGTTTCCCTTCGGCATCGCGCTCACGCCGAACGGCCGGAAAGCCTACGTCACCAACTGGTCCGGCGGCGCGGTCTCCGTGCTGGACACGCAGACGAGACGGCTCCTCAAATCCATCCCGACGGGCGGGCTGCCCTGCGCGGTCGTCGTCGTGCCGAACGGCCGGCGCGTCTACGTTGCCAACGCCAACACGGACACCGTCTCCGTCCTCAATACGGCCACCGATACCCGCCTCGCAAATATCTCCCAGGCCCCCTACCCGCACGCGCTCTACGGCAGCGTCCCGAACGGCCTGGCGCTCTCTCCGGACGGCGCCATCCTCTACGTCAGTCTGGCGGGCCTCAATGCCGTCGCCGCCTTTTCTACCCGCGATAATCGCCGGCTCGGCCTCTATCCGGTCGCCTGGTATCCCACCGGCCTGATCTGCGACGGCAAAACGCTCTACGCTCTTAGCAGCAAAGGGACCGGCAGCGGCTCCAACGCGGACGGACGCTACATCGGCCACATGATAAACGGTCTGCTCTCCCGCCTGCCGGTCCGCCCGCCCGCCAGAGGCGAGGTGATTGTCGCGCGCAATAATGGCTACGCCTCGCGCCTATCCGACCTCACCCCCCAACCCCCTCTCCTTCGTAAGGAGAGGGGGAGATTGAGCAACCATCCTGCGGACGGAAAAGCGAAAATACCGGGATTTCGTACAGGCTCTAATGCGAACGCGAGAAGCGGTCTACCCGCCGCCATCAAGCATTGCGTGCTCATCGTGCGCGAGAACCGCACCTACGACCAGGACCTGGGAGATCGTAAGGAGGGAGAGAGTTTCCAAAGCGCTTCCCTAAAAGGGGGTAGGCTGGGCGGCGATCCTGCGCTGACCATGTTCGGGCGGATGGTCACCCCGAACCTGCATGCCCTGGCGAACCGCTTCGCCACCGGCGACAACTTCTACAGCGACGGCGAGGTCAGCGCGCAGGGGCACCAGTGGACCCTCGGGGCCAACTGCCCCGACTACGTCGAGAAGACCTGGATGGCCTACTACTCGGATCGGGGCCGGATTCGGGACTCGACCTATACACCCATCTCCTATCCCGCCTCCGACTGGGCCATCGAGCACTGCGCCAGGCACGGCATCTCCTGCCGCATGTACGGCGACCCGGTCCGCATCGACGCGCACGGCCGCCCGCTGCCCCTGGTAGCGGATAAGGTCGATACGCGCTTCCGTGGCTGGGACCTCGGCTATCCGGACGTGGAGCGCGCCGCCGAATGGAAGCGGGAGTTCGCCGCCGGCATCTTCCCGGCCTTCTCTTATATCTGGCTGCCCAACGACCACACCGCCGGAACGCAGATCGGCAGCAAGACGCCCCGCGCCCTCGTCGCCGACAACGATGAGGCGACCGGCATGATTGTGGATGCTATCAGCCACAGCAAGTACTGGAAAGAGACCGCCATCTTTCTCTGCGAGGACGACAGCCAGGACGGACGCGACCACGTCGATGCCCACCGCAACATCCTGCTCGTCGCCAGCCCCTGGGCGCGGCCCGGCGCGGTCACCTCGCATCACTACTCCCAGGCCAGCCTCTACGCGACCATCGAGCGGCTGCTGCGCCTGCCTCCGATGTGCCAGTACGACGCGCTGGCGGCGCCCATCACGGACATCTGGTCCTCCGCGCCGGATCTGCGTCCCTACCAGAAGATCGCCGCGCTCGTGCCCACCGACGAGCGCAACACTGCGCAGAGCGTGATGGCGGCGGAGTCGGCGCGTCTGGATCTCGATGACGCCGATGCCGACAAAACGGGCCTTCTCGAAACGATCCTATGGCGCGATCATGAGGCCCAACGCCCATGAACTTTAGCCCGACTTCGATCTTCACGCGGGCGTTCTGGATCAGCTTCTGGAGCGAGATCACCCACAATGCGCTTCACGCCCTGATTCAGATCGCCGCGATCCTGCTCGTCTATCTGGTGCTGCGCGTCGTCCTCTTTGGCTTGATCGACGGCGTGCTGGCCCGGCTGCTGGCCCGCGAGCGGCGTATAGGAGATGACGTCGAGCGTGCCGGTCGCCTGAAAACGCTGCAGGGACTGTGCAAGAGCATCGTGGGATATGTGCTGTTCTTCCTGTTCGGCATCCTCTTTCTGAACGCGATCGGCTTCAACATCCTGCCCTTCATCACGACGGCGGGCGTCATCGGCCTGGCGGTCGGCTTCGGCGCGCAGAAGCTGGTCCGCGACAGCATCTCCGGCTTCTTCATCATCATCGACAACCAGTTCGTGGTCGGGGATACGATCACCATCGGCGCCGTGACCGGGACCGTACAGGAGATGGGCATGCGCACGACCACACTCGTGGACTCGAGTGGGCGGGTCTGTATCGTCTCCAACGGCGACATCGGCATGGTCATCAATCTTTCCCGCAATCCCGTCGTGGACTTCATCGAGGTCAATCTCGGGACCGGGGCCAACCTCAACAAAGCGGTCGAAACCCTGAACGCCGCCGGAGAGACAGTCTTCGCGGGGGAGGGCCACAACCTGCTCTCCGCGCCGCGCGTGCTGGGAATCACGGCGTTCAGTGCGGCCTCCACCACGCTGCGCGTCTCCGTCGTCTCCGATCCCGACGACCTGCCCCTCGAACAGATGCGCGTGCGCGCCGCCATGCGCGAAGCCCTGCTCGCCGCCAAAATCCCGCTGGCCTAGTGGCCCCCACCCCCGGCCCCTCCCCCAAATTTGGGAGAGGGGAGATTCATGCTTACTTCTTTCCCTCTGCATCCATTTCTGTTGTTGACTGTAAGGCTGCTTGACGGATTTGTTCCAGGACACGTGATAGATTCATTCGTACTTCCTCGTTCCGAAAACGCAGTACCCGGTAGCCGTGAGATTGCAGGTAAGCAGATCGCTCCCGATCTTTCTCCTGCTGGGCATCATGCCACTTCCCATCCAACTCCACGACGAGCAGGTGTGAGGGAGCATAAAAGTCGAGAATAAATTTTCCGACCGGATGCTGTCGCCGAAATCCTAATCCCGCTACTTGATGACCCCGCAAAGCGTTCCACAAAATGCGTTCTTCCGGCGTCATTTCTCGCCGCAAAGACCGTGCCATCTGCTGGACCGTTGGATGAACACCCCGTATTCGCTTTGCATTAGCACCCATTTCCGCTTCCTTATTATGCTAGCCTTAAGCACTTGATCCAGCTTACTTACAGAGGTACAAGCTTTAGCTTGAGTCCCCCCTCCCCCAAAATTGGGGGAGGGGACGGGGGTGGGGGCCTTAGGCCAAACAGCGGCGGGGGCGATGAAGACGCAGTTGCCGGTCCGGCAGCCGCTCGTCGGCTTCCAGGCGCTCCTGAAGCGTCTTGCGGGCCCGGTTGAGGCGGGACTTGACGGTGCCCATCGAAAGCCCGGTCTCGGCGGCGATCTGCTCGTAAGAGCGGCCTTTCACGTAGAGGGCCAGCACCTGGCGCTGGTAGGCTGGTAGATTCTGGATACCTTCGGCCAGCCGCTGCAGTTGGTCCCGGCTCAGCAGCAGCATTTCGGGAGAAGGCGCGTCATCCACGACCTCATGGCCGTCTCCAGGCTCCTCGGCGCTCAGAGGAGCATCCAGGCTTAGATGGCCGTGATTGTTGTCGCGGATGCACACGTCCACATACGTGTTGTGGATGATGCGGAACAGCCAGGATCGGAAGGAGGTCGCGCCTCGGCGGAAGGTGTGCAGGCTGTTGAAGAGGCGCACGAAGACTTCCGCGGTGATGTCGGCGGCGTCGGCGGTGTTGCCGCAGAGCGAGCGGGCGAAGGAGAAAATCAAGCTCTCGTAGCGGCGGACCAGCTCGTTCCAGGCGCGCGGCTCGCCGGCCTTGCAGCATTCGATGAGGGCCAGGCTGTCCAGCTTTTCAGGAGCGGGCCGTCGGAGAGAAGAGACCGGACGGCGAGGCACATAGAGGAGGCCGTGATCCATCAGCGCCGCGAAGCGGCGCTGATGGATCACGGCCTCGCGAAGCTGGCGGCTTTGAAGACACTGCGCGGAGGACCGCTGCCGCACCTCCAGGGACTCGATGCGCGTCCGCAGGGTCTCGCACCGAACGTGCTCGATATAGAGGCGCAGTTGCAGGGACTGTTGCTGAATCTCTTGCGTCTGCAGACGTAGGTAATCGGTGGTCGTGGTGTCGAGCGGAGATGGCATCATGACCAGATCCTCATACTTTAAATCTTTAAAGGACGCGAAAGGTATGGTGATCTGAGCCTCATTATAGCAAACGGCATCGTTTGCGTCAAGGCTCTTGTGCAGGTTCTTTCTGGCAGACGATCAAACGCGCAAAAGGTTCCCGGATTTAAGCCCCCACCCCCTTCCCCTCCCCCAATTTTAGGGGAGGGGGGGCTAGCTTGACCTCTTGTACCTCTGCTTAAAGCTTCTCTAGCAGCCTAAAAGCAGGGACAGAGCTAAGGCAATAGCTCCCCTCGCCTCTTGTGAGAGAGTGGATGTGGGATGCAGGGGCACAATAGGATAACAGAATCTCCCCTCCCCTAGAATTGGGGGAGGGGAAGGGGGTGGGGGCCTTTCTCCCGAACCAGGGCGACGCGGTAGAACAGGCTGCGGCGCAGGGCGACTTCCTTTCCGACGTGCAGGCCCAGCGCCTCGGGCATCGCCCGATACTCCGCCACGGAGTAGGCGCGAAGCACGGAAGCAGGGCCGTCGTGGCGGGTGAGGCGATTGGCGCGCATCAGGGCCAGAATCGTGCGAATGAGCAACCAGGCGGACCAGGCTCGGCGGATGTCGCTGACCAGCCAGCCGCGTCGGGCGACGCGCTCCATCTCGCGCAGGGCGTCCACACTGCGCCCAAAGCCGAAGTGATGAAATGCCAGCGAACAGAGGACGTAATCGAAGCTGCCGTCGGCAAAGGGCAGGCGGAACGCATCGCCGTGCACCAGCCGAAAATCGGGCAGGCCGCCCTCCATCTCGCGGGCAAAGCGCAGGATGGGGGCGCTGGCATCCAGTCCGACCACGCGCGCCAGAACGCCCCCCCGCTGCGCCAGATGGAGAATGGCCTCCGGAATATCTCCGGAGCCGGTCGCCACATCCAGAAAGGTCAGCGGACGGTCACTGCCGTTCGTCTTTGCCGCGCCCAGCCACCGCCGCGCCTGCCGCATCACGACCGCTGTGCCGCCCAGAAAGCGGTTGGCCCGCCGCACGTCGGTCATGCTGGCGACGAAATCTTCGTAAGGCTGATCGGCGTCGTCGATCAGTTCCGGCTCGTCGATACGCGGCGGCGTGTCGAAATTCATGGGCGTTGGGCGTTACCTAACGCCCAACGCCCAAAGGCAGGGTGACGGTCACCTTCGTGCCGCCTTCCGGACGGGCGGAGAAGACGATCTTTCCACCCAGATCCGTGTGCGTCAGGTTCGTGACGAGCTCCAGCCCGGTGCTGGTGACAAGCTCCGGGTCGAAGCCCTCCGGCAGGCCCGGCCCATGGTCGCAGACCTCCAGGCTCGCTTGTTTCCCTTCCACGCCGAGCGTCACCTCGACCTCGCCTTCTCCATGCTTGATGGCGTTGTTGACCAGCTCGTTGACGATCAGCGCCAGGGACGTACACCGCGACACCGGAAACTGCGCCTCCTCCAGATGGTAGCGGATGTGGCGCGCTCCCGCCGTCTGCTGCATCAGTGGCAGCAGCTTCTCCAGAACGGCGCGGGCAGAGAGAGTGGCGACCGGCTCCTCGTGCCGGTGCTCGTAGGTGAGGATGTCGTGTACGGCAGCCAGCGCGCGGGCATAGTCGCCCAGCCGCCGCAAATCCCCGGCGGGAACGGTCTCCGGGTGATCCATCAACTGCATGTCGACCATCGAGGCGATGATCTGCAGATTATTTTTGACCCGGTGATGCGTCTCCTGCATGGCGCGAAGCAGGCGCGCATTGAGCGCTTCGATCTCGGCTTCGGACTCGCGCTGCGCGGCCAGCGCGCTTTCCAGCGCGGCGGTGCGCTTCCGGACGCGCTCCTCCAGCTCCGCGTTCAGCGCCTTCACCTGTTCCTCGGCCCGCTTGCGCGCCGTGATGTCGCGCAGCAGCCAGCGCAGCGCGACCGGGCGGGCGGCCCGGCCTTTGACCGTCGTGACCAGGACCTCAGTATCCACCGGCGCGCCCTGGCGCATCCGCAGGCGTATCTCCCACGCCGGAACGGCTTCTCCCCGACTCAGCTTGAGCAGGTTCGTCCGAAAGTCTCGCAATGACTCCTCGTCGACAAACACGGTCAGGGGCTTGTGCGCCAGATGCTTCGGATTGCGCTGAAACAGGCGGCCGGCCGCATGATTGGCTTCCTGGATCGCTCCCGCCAGATCGGTGACGAGATAGGCGTCGGGGGCCGATTCAAAAAGATCCTGATAGCGGTCACGGGCCAGAGCCTCCTGCAGGCGCGCCTCCACCAGCGCCTCGTTCTGCTGGCGCATCTCTTCCTGCGCGACCTGCAGCTCCTCCAGCGTGCCCTGCAGCTCTTCGAGGGCCGCTATCGCGCGGTCCTGCGCCGACTCGCCCGAGTGCTCGCCGTGGCTCTGCAGCGCCGCGATCCGCTCCTGCGCCGCCCTCAGTTCCAGCTCTAGCGCTTCCAGGTTCACGTAGGCCTCCCTGGCCCCCACCCCCGTCCCCTCCCCCAAATTTGGGAGAGGGGAGATTCATGCCTTACTTCTTTACCTCTCCATCCATTTCTGTTGTTGACTGTAAGGCTGCCTGGCAGATTCGTTTAAGGACATTTGGCAGATCGGCGCATACTTCCGGTGTCATTTCTCGCCGCAAAAACTTCGCCATCTGCTGGACTGTTGGATAAACACGACGAATCCGCTTTGCACTGGCATCCATTTCCTTCTCACCATTGTATGCATCGACTTGATGTCCATACACCTGCTTGTATGCAGAGGTATAGGAGTTCAATGGAGTCCGCCTCCATAAAGTTACCGAATTGATCCGTCACCTTGCAGCAGAGGTATAGGCGTCCAATGGAGTCCCCCCCTCCCCTAGAATTGGGGGAGGGGAAGGGGGTGGGGGCCAGGGAGTCTCTACTCCGGTGGTCCCAGGTCCTCCATAGAGAGAATGGCCCCATGTACCTGTTTGTCCGGGCCGATCATGGGCGCGCAGGTAACCTTGCAGAGGATGCGCTTGCCGCGCCGGTTGGTCGCCTCCAGCGTCGTCTCTGTAAACTGACCCTCACCAGCGAGACAAGACCGGATGGACTGGCGCAGCTTCTCCACCGGCAGCCCAATGTCTAGATTCATGAAGTGATGCCCACTGACCTCTTCCGCTTTGAGCCCCCATAGATCCAGGGCTTTCTCGTTCCAGGCCAGGATATATAGGTCCCGATCGATGACCGCAACGCCATCGCGCAGGCTGGCCAGGATCGACTCCAGAAACGTGTTGGCGCGCTTGAGCGCCTCGCTCCGCTGTGTCAGCTCGTTGTTGATGGTCTCCAGCTCCTCGTTGGTAGACTGAAGCTCCTCATTCATGGTCTCCAGCTCTTCATTGGTGGACTGCAGCTCTTCGTTGGTCGTCTCCAACTCCTCGACGGTGGACTGGAGCTCTTCGTTGGTCGTCTGCAGCTCTTCATTGGTGGACTGCAGCTCTTCGTAGGCGGTTTCCAGCTCCTGGTTGAAGCGCTGCAGCTCTTCACGCAGCCGCCGGGACTCAGACACATCCGTGAAACTGATGGCCGCGCCGATCAGGTTGCCGCCCGTGTCCGATAAGGGCGTGATCTGCACGTCCATGTAGATCGGGTTACCGGCCCGGGCCGTCCACTCCACGCCCCGGAGGAGGACAGGATGGCGGCGGGCGTACGCCTGATCGATGTAGGAGCGCAGCTCTACGGGGCGGTAGGAGATTTCCAAATCCTGAAAAGGGCGGCCGACATTGTTGGCGCCGATGCCGCTCATAAGGCGGGCGCGATCGTTCGCCAGAACCAGCGTGCCGTCGAGGTCCACGATCATCAGGGCCGCCGGGATCGTGTCCAGCGCGGCTTCCCGCAGGTGCGCATGGTTGGCCACAGGGCCGGGGGCATTGTCCGGGATTTCCTGGCGCAGGGCGGCCAGGCGCTCCCGCATTTTGTCTTTGGACGCTTTCACGAAAACGCGCTCCTTCGTATCCACCGGCCGGAAAGTCGCGGAGCTCGAGAGAAGCGTCTCCGCCTTGCCCAAAAAGAGAAAGCCATTCTCCTTGAGGGCGTAATGGAAGCGTGAGAGGATCCGGGACTGCGCTTCAGCGTTGAAATACATCAGGCAGTTGCGGCAGGCGAGCAGGTCGATGCGCGAGATCGGCGCGTCCTGGACCAGGTCCTGGCGGCCGAAGATGATGGCGCGGCGCAGGTCACGGTCGAAGACATAGTTTCCCGCCGAAATCTCGAAATACTTTTCCTGCAGCTCCGGGGGAACGCCCTGGACTTCACGGGCGGAGTAGGTTGCCTGGCGGGCTTTGGAGAGCGCCGCCTCGCTGGCGTCCGTCGCATAGATCTTGACCTGGTCCCGGAACGCCTCCCGTCCCAGCGCCTCGGCCAGGACCATTGCCAGGGTATAGGCCTCCTCCCCGGTGGCGCAGCCCGCGCTCCAAACCCGGATAGGCTCCCCACCGTCCTTGCTGATGATGTGGGGAATGATGTTCGATACCAGGTATTCCCAGCAAAGCGGATCCCGGAAGAAGGCCGTCACGTTGATGAGGATGGTGTTGAAGAGGTGGGTGAACTCGTCCGCGTTCGCTTCCAGAAAGCTGAGGTACTGGTCGTAGTCGGCGATGCCCACCATCTGCATGCGCTTCTGAATGCGGCGCATGAGGCTGGTACGCTTGTACGCGGTGAAGTCGAAGCCGCGAGTCAGCTTCAGATACTCCAGCAGGCTTTCGAATTCGTTCGTGGTACTGACCTTATTCACCTATCCTCTCCCGTCATTACGAGTGTTATCAGGGCCGGTCCGATCTCGCGAAGGGGCAGCACAAAATCGACGTGGCCGGTATGGATGGCGGCGCCGGGCATGCCGGAGAACTCCGCGGTCTCCCGGTCCTCAGCGATCACGGTCCCACCCATCTTCTTGATGGCCGTCAGCCCCAGCGAGCCGTCGATTCCCGTGCCGGTCAGGACGACGGCGATGGCGCGGTCCTTGTAGCTGGCGGCCACGGACTCGAAAAGCAGGTCGGCGGAGGGGCGCACGAAATGGACCAGCTCTGTGTCCGTCAGGGAGATGGCGCCCTCCGGGGTAATGAGCAGGTGATGGTCCGGCGGCGCGATATAGGCCGTTCCGGCGCACAGCTTATCTCCCTCCTGCGCCTCTTTGACGGCCAGGCGGGTACGGCGTCCCAGGATTTCGGCCAGCAGGCTGCGATGCCGCGGGTCGAGATGCTGGACGACGACCACGGGAGCCGGAAAGTCCGCCGGCAGGGCGGCCAGGATCTGCGTCAGCGCGTTGAGGCCGCCGGCCGAGGTCGCCATCGCCACCACTTCGAAGGCTGCGTGTGGAACGCCGGGCTTGCGCCTTTTGACGGGGCTGGTCATCAAATCAGCCCGGCTTGCCGCTGTTTATTATGCTTCAATATAAGGCTCATGACGTGCGCCTGCCTGGCGAGATGCGCGAAAATGCTGGTCTGACCGCGCACCTGTGAAGAGAGCGTGGAGTGTTCGTATGCCGGTGCATGCTTGTCGATATGTGTCAATTGCATCGTCTAGCCCACCCCTTACCCCTTCCCATCGCCGCGCCC
>DASRCN010000130.1:0-25491 GCA_035653075.1 Chthonomonadaceae bacterium
GTTTAGCCGTCCTCGCCGGTTAAGCAAGGATTATGAGTTCGATCCCGAAAGCAGCCAGGCGATGTTGCGATGGGCATCGCTCAGGCGCATGGTGCGCCATCTGACCAAGCCTGATACCTAATTTTCGGACAGGCTCTAAGGTGAACTTAGCAAAAAATCTTGGCGCATTTGTCATCGAACTGCAATGGGTTCAGGGAGATGCAAACAAGGCCGAAAAGTCGTTCTTTACCATCAATCAACAGGCGACTGCGATTGACAAGACCGAATTACGCATGATTGAAGAGCGTCGCAAGCCGAACGCATTAGCCGCGAGAGCAATTATTCATGCTGGAACCGGTCACAAGTATTGGTCTGCATTCACGCAAGACATACAACTTCAGATTCAGCAGTTAGCGAAGGAAGTGTATGGAATGCTCTATACGCCTCCGTTTGAGACGCCTATAAAGTCTCTGGACGTGCCAGTGGCGGGACATGGGTATTCAGCGGAGAGTGTCAAGCTGGTTTTTGATTTCGTAGACTTCGCAAACAGAAGCAAGCGACCACAAGGGCCGATAAAGTCTTCCTTTGGAAGAACGTATAGGCCCATTTTGCCTGCTAACGATGATGTCAGCGGGGCAGAGACAATCGAATACCTCAAGACGGTACGTAAGCATCTATCACGGATTACCGGCACGTATCCGGGTTCTCTAGGACTGCATCCTCTGGTCTATTACTTCACGGCGACCGGGCGCTTCCAGCCGACCGCATTCTTGGCGACTGTCAGTTTCGTGGAAGAACTCGAAGCGGCGAATCGGTTCAATGAGTTCACGTGCCATCGTGCTAAGTTCGAGGACTTCATCGTGAAGCATCGCTACCTCATCAATCAAATTATTCAGATGCGTGGTAGCGAGGAAAGAGGGCTTGTGCCTCTTGTGGAGATGTATCGCGGCGTGTTGGCAGGGGTTGCCAACGGGCTTGACGATTCCTCCATTATCACGGAACTTCGGAAGAACGACCGTTTGCGATATCTGCATGAGCCGAGTGAAGAAGATAAGCGTGCCCGCAGAAATTTTTCGAGTGAGACGAAATCAACGGCATATCTGAGAGAGGCAATGGAGAAGGCCGTTCGGTGCAGCATTTGCGGGGCAAGGTTACACAAGAACTCTATCACGTTCGACCATGTTCAGAGAAAGGAAGACGGAGGCACAGGAGAGGTTGACAACGCGATGCCTGCTCATCCGTATTGTAACTCTGGTTACAAGGAATCGCAGCACGCTGCATCTCTAAAAGTTGCGAATCCAGCCTAAAAAGTTCGTTCGCAAACTTTCCACTTTTTGCTCGGTCGCTATAGTAGTATAGTAGACCGAGCAAAAAGGAAGCGGAAAGATGGAAACCCCGACAACTCCAATCGAAGCCGTTCAGAAGTTCAGCGACCCGCAATTCGTCCATGACTTCCTCGTATCTATCCGTCGGCCGGACGGCATTACCTGCCCCCGTTGCCAGAGTGAGCGCGTCGGCTTTATCTCTACCCGCCGCCTGTTCAAGTGCCGGGACTGCAAGAAGCAGTTTTCGGTGAAGGTGGGAACGATCTTCGAGGATAGCCCGCTTGAACTCGGTAAGTGGCTTACAGCCTACTAGCTGGTCGTCAATGCGAAGAACGGCATATCTTCCTGTGAACTGGTGCGTTCCCTCGGCGTCAAGCAAGATACCGCTTGGCACATGGCACACCGTATCCGCTTCGCTATCCAGGCGGGCACTCTTGAGGTTATGAGCGGACAGGTAGAGGCTGACGAAACCGTTCTAGGCGGGCAACCGAAGTTTATGCACGAAGACAAGCGGTTAGATCACAAGGACCGAGGTTATCCGAAAATCGGTACAACACCCGCAAGCAGACAGACGAGGAACGGTTTGCGCTTACTTCTATCGTCGGCAAGCGGCTTACCTACCAAGAACTGACCGAAAGCCATCTGGTACACTTAGACAGAGGAATTGCCTCTCCGCTCTCTCTAAAGCCGGGTGAGTCTACCGGGTATGTACCGATAAATCATTCGGAAGTGTACCAGAAAGCACCATTTTGTTCTTGGGGCTTCTTCCGGGGACGAGCTGCCTCCTGGGCAAGATCGGGGCCTCAATCTACGTCGCGGCGCGGGCCGATAGGCACGGTATGGGCGAGACGGAGGCCGAAGAACTGGCCCAGGATGCGGCGGGCGATGGGCGCAGCCGTGTCTGCGCCGTGGCCGCCGCCCTCCACGACGACGGCTAGGGCGATCTTCGGGTGGTCGGCGGGGGCAAAACAGACGAAGAGGGAGTTGCTGGCCGGTTTGCCGTGCAAAAGAACCTCCGCGGTGCCGGTCTTGCCCGCGACCGCAAGGCCGGGGATAGCCGAACTATAGGCCGTGCCGCCGGGCTGCAAGGCCCGCAGCATACCCTCTACAATAGCGTCCCGGTTCGCCGGACTCAGGCCCAGCGCGCCCCGTACTTCCGGCTGCATGCGCCGCAGCACGACCGGCTGACCGCTCGATTCATCCACGACTTCCCGCACGATCTGCGGCCGGTAGAGCGTGCCGCCGTTGGCGAGAGCGGCCGTATAGCAGGCCAACTGCAGCGGCGTCACGCCCACGTAGCCCTGCCCGATCGCCATGTTGAGCAAGTCGCCGGGGACCCAGGGGCCGAGACGATGCCGCTGCTTCCATTCGGGAGACGGCACGGTCCCTTTCGCGTCCACGCTAGCCGGCAGGTCGATGCCGGTCTTCTCGCCCAGTCCGAAACGGCGTGCCCAGGCGGCCAGATTTTCCTCCCCGACCTTCTCCCCGACGTGCCAGAAGTAGACGTCGCACGACACACCCAGCGCCTGCAGAAAGTCGATACGTCCGTGCCCGCTGCGCTTGTCACAGTGAAAGACCCGGCTGCCCAGCCGGATGGCGCCGGTGCAGGTGTCTTCCGAAGCGGGCGTGATGGCGCCTGCTTCCAGGGCCGCGGCGGCGGTGATCAGCTTGAACGTCGAGCCGCAGGGGTAAAAGCTGCCGGAGACGCGATTGATGAGCGGCTTGAGCGGGTCTTTGAGCAGGCGGGCGTAGTCCGCGCCATAGCGGTTGGGATCGTAAGAAGGCGTGCTGACGAAAGCCAGAACGGCACCGTCGTTGGGGTCCAGGGCGACGACGGCGACGGGATGGCCTTGAGAAAGCGGCTCCTGGAGCGCCGTGTAGGCAGCCTGTTGCAGATCACGGTCGAGCGACAGGCGCAGCGTGTGTCCGATGACCGGCGGGACCTCCTCCAGGCTGCGCGTCATCCGGCCTCGCGCGTCCACGGCAATGCGCTGGCCGCCATCTTTGCCGCGCAGATCGGCCTCATAGGCTGCTTCCAGCCCCTCCACGCCGATCGTATCGCCGCTGTGATACCCCTTCGCGCGCAGTTGCCCTAGCTTCTCGGCGCTGATCGGCCGCGCGACCCCCAGCACGTGCGCGAACAGCGCCTTATCCGGATAGGCGCGCACGGTGTCATTCAGGATCAGTACGCCGGGCAGGTCCAGCTTTTGCTCCTCCACCTCCGTCAACAGCCGGGCATCGACATCGCGCTCGATAGGCACCGGATCGAATCCTGTCGTCCGGTTCAGATCGATGAGCGCCTCCAAATCGGCAGGCGTCACGTGCAGCAATCCGGCCAGGCGCGGCAGAACCGCAGGATTCTTCTTGACCTCATCGGGCAGGACGGCGACCACAAAGCGAGGCCGGCTGGTCGCCAAGACGCGCCCTCTATCGTCGAGGATGGCGCCGCGCGGAGCGGTCCGGTGGATCAGCCGCGTGCGCACCGTCTCCGACTGCGCCGCCAGCGCCGGCCCTTCCAGAATCTGCAGATACCACAGCCGCAAGATAATGATGCCGAACAGGATCAGCAGCACCAAATACAGGCGCTTGATTCTCTGCAAATCAGAAATAGAATTAGGATGGTCTGTCATTGCAACAAATTCCCCCTCTCCTTACGAAGGAGAGGGGGTTAGGGGGTGAGGTCTGTGGGAGTGAGATTAAGCATTATCCGATAGTAAGGATTCCGTATACAGCCCGGTCGTCTCCACGATGCGCTGGAACCAGGCGCCGCAGGAGTCGAGCATCGGCAGCCACCAGGCGGAGGGACGGTGGTTGGTATGCGTCAGCCCCTCGATAGTCAGCAAGGCGTTGCGGACAAGCTGCAGCTTGGCAAGCTCGGCAGCCTCCTCGATCTCCGCCAATCGGGCGCGGAGGGCGCTCGCTTCCGGGCCGCGCTCTATCGCGCGCCGCTGGGCGCGCAGATCTCGTATTTCAGTGCATAGCGCCTGCTTCTGCCGCTCGATCTCCGCAAACTCCTGGTCGAAGGCGGCCCGGCGCTCCGTTTCGGTCGGAGTCCATTCGGACGTAGCGCGGAAATGGGCGCCTTTGGCCTGTTGAATCGCCACCTGCCGTGCCTTCAGCTCGGCCAGGCGTCGATAGCGCTCCTGCACCGCTTCCTGGATCACGACGGCCTTCCGGCGAAGCTCCAGCAGCGTCTCTTTCGCCTGCCTGTACGCGGTCTGGCTCTCTGCCCAGGGCGTCACCGGATCGCGCGTGCCCAGATACGCCAACATCTCCAACGGCTTGCGCGTATTCGCCAACTGCTGACAGAGCGCCCCCTGCTCGGCCACCACCTGCTGCCAGCAACCGGCGAACTCCGGCGTGGTGATCGTCTGCCGTCCGAAGGTGGCTGCCAGATGGTCCGGAAGGCGCAACGTGGACTGCGCGACGGTCAGCGCGTCCCAGGTCGCGTAGCGCATGCGCAGAATCGGCCGCAGGTCGAGCGCGATACCCTGCTGCGCGAGCAGGTCGTTCATGTGGCGCGTGCGCCGCACGTACATCGAGCCTTCTTCATTGAAGACAAAAATGAACTCCTGCGCCAGCATGGAGATCAGCGAGACCGCTTTGCCGACCAGCGTGACGTGATCGCCCAGCTTCGCCGTCAGCGCCTCCGCCAGCTCCTGCACCGACTCGACCGGCTTTTTCAGGCCGATCGCCACCGGCTGGCGCGTCTCCACGAACACCACGCGCGGCGTCACGCGCAAGGTCCCGCGCCCATGCCTGGGATCGACCACGTCGAAGGGCAGCGCGCCTGCCCCGAACCGGTCCAGCGTGTAGATTTCCGAGCCGGCGACCGCCGCGTTGTAGGCGGAGATCGCCGTATCTCGCGTGGACGGATCGAGGAACAGGTTGACGAACCGGAAGCGCGGCAGCGAAGCCGTCTCCAGATTCAGGAGGAGCAGATGGGCCGTGCAGTCTACGGTGATGTTTTCCGGTATTTGACCGAGGAGGAGGGCATAGAGCCTGGGGAGGAGATCCTGATACAGGTGGGTGAGGTGCTTGTCGGGGTGGGCGGCGATATAGTCCTGACACCAGCCCCGGACCGTATCCGCCACCTTGCGCGCCTCGCCCTGACAGCAGTCCGGCAGGACCTGCGCCAGCGCGTTATCGAACCCCCAGTCCAGCATCTCCAGAATGCCCGCGCCGACCTCGCGCAGGGCCAGCCGGTGGACGATGAGATCGCGGGAGCCGGTATAGACCAGACCGCGCCAGCCCCAGGCTTCCGTCATCGCGTCGATGAACGCCTGCCGGCCCATCGGGCTGGCGGCCGCCAGCTTGTCGAAAGGAAGTCCGTTGCGGGCATAGTCGTGGCGGCTGGGAAACGTCTCGCTGCCGAACAGGGTTGAGATTTCGCCCGCCGCCGACCAGAGGTCTTTGGTGGTCCCATCGTTATGCGGCAGGAGGACGAAGCGGCCCGGCCGGTCCAGCCGCACGCGGGTCTTGGCGAAATAGTCGGTGTCGTGGATGCCCAGCACCATCCGGCCGCCCAGCCCGAAGCTGTCGAGCAGGCGCCGCAAGACGGCTTTGACCGGCTCGTCCCAAAAGACCGTCTGCCCCAGCGCCAGAAACGCAGAGTCGGGGAACCGGGCTCGCAGTTGAGCCAGGACTTCACGGGCAGCGGGTAAGGCCCCGCGGGCGGCTCCGTTTTCAGTCATGCGGTGATGGCTCCCATTGCCGGCGTTGACGCTTCCCATCGGGGCCATCCCTCTCCTCGGGATAGCCGATACCAGGACACGTAGGGTTCTACGCTTCAGGTAGAAGCCAAGTTCCGATCTCGAAGCGCAGTTTGTCCGGCTGACCGGCGGCGCGGAAGGAACAGATAGAGATACCAGACCAGGCCGTTGACGCCGGCGAAGGTATAGCGAACGGTGGCCGAGATCGCCAGGTGCGAGAACATGCCCTCGATGATTCCGGCAAAAATGGTCAGCGGAATCGTTCCCAGTACGAGCTTGACGGCATCCAGCGCGGCAATTCGCAGCGCATCCCGGCGCGTATAGACGCCTGGCAGCAGGAGCGCGATGCCCATCCGAAAGCCTGCCGCGCCGCAGATGAACATGGCGGTGAACTCCGCAATACCATGCGGAAGGATGCCGGGCCAGAGGGTGTTGTGATGATGCACCTGGGTCATCAAGGCGGCCAGCGCGCCTAAGGTCGCTCCGTTTTGAAACAGCATACAGGCGGTCGGGATACCACCGAGAATGCCGGCCGCGAACGATACGAGATCGACTTGCAGGTTGTGTGTCATCAGCATACTGGAGAACGCCGCGCTGGCAGGATCGGCGACCTTACCGGATTTCCATCCTTCAACCGCCCGCCGGAACCCTTCGGGAAAGAACAACCACAGCCTATCGGGCTGATGGATAACCAGCCAGTATGCAAAAGCAATGCCTAACCCCGTCGCGACGACGGCCGCCAGGAAATAGAGGATGTGGCGCTGCAAGAGCGCCGGAAACTCATAGAGATAGAAATCCAGGACGGAGCGAGCAGGGCTGCGGGAGGTCTCGGCTTCGTACATCAGGGCGTGCGCCCGCCCTACCAGGCCGTTAAGATGCGTCACCAGGTCCGTACTGATCGCATGCGCGCGCGCATAAGCCAGATCGGAAGAAGCGCGTCGATAGAGCGGACCGAGCGCAAGCAGCTCCTCTCGGCTCAGCCCGCGGACCCCTTGCCTTCCTCCGGCTTTGGCGATCAGCCCCTCCAGCCGGTCCCAGTCGCCACGCTTTTTACTGACAAAGCCGCGTTCATCCATAAGAAAGTTGCTAGTTTCTAGTTGTTAGTTAAGAGGTGAGAATTGTCGGCGAGACCGGTGTCCTGAAGGGAAGGCGCTTACCAGAGACTAGCCACCAGCGACTAGAAACTGTAGCAGCGCCTCGCGGCACTCGAAGAAATGCAGGCCCCGGATCCGCTCTTTGGTCGCCTCGACAAGCGGCGGAGGGACCACGATACCGGCGATTCCAGTCCCGACGATCAGGCCCAGCGCCGCCTCGATGTTTCCCTCCGGATCGTCCTCCTCGCTCACGCCAAAGCCCAGCAAAGCGACCGCGGCCGTCACCGGAAGCAGGTGTGCGGAGGCTGCCGCCACCAGCGCCTCTATGCGCGCCAGCAGGCTCGCGTCCAGTATCTCCGCTTCCAGGTCGAGCAGCAGCCGAGTCGCCCCATGCGCCGCCAGCGACTCCATCCGCTCCGTTTCCCTGCCGGGCGGACCGCAGGCAGCCAGAGAAGTCAGGCGCGCGGCCAGACGGGGCATCCCGCACGCGATGTCCTGCTCGAAGCACTGTCCCTGAGCCTCCCATAGCTCGGAGGCCAGCTCTTCCAGTCCCAACCCCTCCAGATCGTCGCGTGGAGGCTCGGCCAGCACGATATCGGCCTGCGCCGCCGCTTCCAGCAGCGCCAGGGGGGGAAGGGCATAGTCATCGGCGAGGAGCACGGGTTTGCCGGTCGTCAGAGAGAGCAGACTAAGAAGGCTGCGGCGCTGGGCCGTCTCTTCGGTATCGGGCAGCAGCGGCGTGCCCAGAGACACGCAGAGCGCGTCCGCGCCGGCATCCAGCGCCTGTACAATGTCTTCCGCCATCTCGACGCGCGCCAGGACTTGAATGTCCCTGCCGTCGATGGTCCGCGCAGGCAGATGGGCATCGTCGAGATAGAGGCGCCGCCGAGGCGCGATGCTGCTGTGCTCCGCCTGATACTGCGCGATCGCCATGCCGCTGGGATCGGCCAGGACCACTCCCTGCGTGGCATCCACGAGCATCAGCACGTCGTCTTCGATGGCGTCCAGTAGGTAGGAAACATTGACGACGGCAGGCACGCCGGGCACCGGCGCATCCGGATCGGCGCTGCCCGCGACGATGCCGACCACCTTGCCCCACGGCAGTGAGCCGAACAGCGCCAGGGCCGTGCGATAGTCGTCCGCGACCAGAATGACCTCCGGCGTTTCCATCGGGCGGCGCGCGGCGATCCGCTCGGCGATTCGCGGCGGGACCTCCGGCAGCATCGGGATGCCTCCCTTGATCCGCACGATCGCCGCCGTGCCCAGCGCCACCCCGGCGCCCAGTCCCCTGCCGCGCAGACGCGCCATTGCCCACTCCCTAAGGACCTCACAAGGCCCCCACCCCCAACCCCTCCCCGAACCTTCGGAATTCTAGGGGAGGGGGGACTAGGTTGGAAGCGAGTACGCTTTCTCAATAGCTTCTCTTCACCCCAGGTAGAGGCATAAGAGAGTAGTTATGTTCCCCCTCCCTGCGAGCGCAGCGAGCGAACCAGGGAGGGGGACAGGGGGTGGGCCGCTAGGCGAGCAGATGCTCGCCTTCCATCTCGCCGACCGAGATGTCGATGTCGGCCCGCTCTTCGATCTTGGCGATCTTGCCGTCCCGGATCCAGACGACACGGTCGGAAACATCCACCATCTTCAGATCGTGGGTGGCGGAAATGACCGTGACACCCTTCTCCTTATTCAGTTGGCGCAGCAGCTCAATGATCTCCTTGCCGGTCTTGAGGTCGAGGTTGCCGGTCGGCTCGTCGGCCAGAATGATCGAGGGATCGTTGGCGAGCGCGCGGGCGATGGCGACGCGCTGCTGCTGCCCTCCGGAAAGCTCCGTCGGGCGGTGATGCAGGCGTTTCTCCAGCCCCACGAGCGACAGCAGCTCGATGCCGCGCTCGATCCCATCATCGGTGGGCATGCCCGCGAAGATGGTCGGCAAGGTCACGTTTTCCAGCGCCGTCATGACCGGAATGAGGTTGAACGTCTGGAAGATATATCCGATGGTATGGCAGCGGAGATAGGCCAGCTCCCGCGCATCCAACTGCGCCATGTCCACGTCGTTGATGAAGACCGAGCCGGACGTAGGCCGGTCCAGCCCGCCGATGGCGTTGAACAGTGTGGACTTTCCCGACCCGGACGGCCCCATGATCGAGATATACTCGCCGCGCCGGATGTCCAGGTCCACGCCATTCAGGGCATATACCGTCTGGTCCCCCATCGTGAACTCTTTGATCAGTCCCTTCGTCCGCACGACGTACTCATTGGATCGCATGGTTTTTCCTTGATGAGTTTTTATTAGATTTCCGAGCGCAGGGCGACGGCAGGCGGCATCTGCGCGGCCCGCACGGCCGGCGGAATGGCCGCCACCAGCGTGATAAGCGTGCCGATCAGCGTCGATTGGACCATCAGCCACAAGGTTCCCGACCAGAAACTGCCCCCGAAGATGCTCACGCCGTCCGAGATGAGATGCACCAGCGTGATGATCAGCCAGCCGGCAAGCCACCCGGCGAACGAGGCGAACACGCCCATCAAGATCGCCTCGATGAAGAAGAGCCGGACGACGAAGCTGTCGAGCGCGCCCAGGCACTTCATGGTCCCGATCTCCTTGAATCGCTCGGTGACCGACATCAGCATCGCGTTCATGATACCGAAGAAGCAGACCAGCAGCGCCATGACCGCCAGCCACTGCTGCCGGTGCAGGGCGGCGAGCGCCTCGGCGGAAGTGTTTCCACTGATCGGAAACAGCGCGACCGCGCGCACCGAGCCATAGAAGGAAATCCCTAGAAAGATGCCGCAGGCTGTGATTAAGGAGCGGCCCAGGCGGATCTTGATGCTCTTGATGCTGATCTGCCAGGCCTTGCTCCAGGGAAGCTGAATCTGCTGCCTCACCTGCGGCGGCGCCTGCATCTTCGATAGCTCTTCTGCGCTCATCTGCTTTTTCGCCTTCCACCTCGCCGGGATGGAATCCCATATCCATCCGCTTAAGGTCCGCCCGTGAGGGCGGTTCTTCGCGAGGCACGGTGCAAGGCACCGGCTCGCTACGCATGGCGGCTCTGCCGCCTCCCAGACGGATCGTTCACGGCCCGGCACTATGCCCGTTTGCTCACCTTCTTGTAGAACCCGATGAAATTGCGCTCGTGAAGCATCTGTAAGAAGGTCGTGACCGAGACCTCGGCCTCACGGCGATTCATCTTGTAGTGCCTGCCGGTCTTCTGGACGATCGATTCAATAGTATGGCTGCCGTCACACAGCTCCCACACGTAGCCGCCCACCTCATCCAGCTCCACGCGCTTCTCCAGGTTCTCCGGAATACGAAACCATTTCGCCATCACGCGGCCCATTCGACCCCCTTGCGGCTTCAGCGGAACGCTCAGGATGGTCTCGCCGGTCTCCTGCTTCTCCCAAGAGAGTTGGCTGTTGCGGCCGGGCCGAAGGGTCAGGACCGCCTGGCGGTCTATGTTCGGCGGGCGGATTTTCAGGAACGGCAGATGCTTCCCGACCGTGTAGTAGAGCCGGGTCTTTAGTGGCAGACGCATCGCTGCATCACCTCCTGCCAGAGGCCCGGCGTCCTGCGGCTATGCAGGACCTGCACCATATAGATCTTGTTGCTTTCGGCGCACTCCCAGGCGCCGCCTTCATAGAGGGTCGGGAACCGCCGCAGAGACCCGCGCGTCTCCCGCAAGACCCGAAGTCGATCCAGGAGCGAGAAGCGCCCCACGGCGTGAGTCACCGCATGCCCTTGTGGGGATTCGTCCTCTTCTACGGCCAGCCGTTTCAGCGAGAGGCGCGCATGGCGGGTAAACCACTCCCGTACCGTGAACTTCTTCAGGGCTACGTTCGCCAGGCCCCAGCGGTCCACGATGATCTTCTCGCCCCCACGAGCAAACGTCAGGTTCAGATAGCCGGCCCGCAGGTCCTGAGTCTCCAGCCGGAAATCCTGCGGGATCTCTACCTGCAGATCGTAGAGCGCCCAGAGGTCATGCTCCCCCTCAGCATGATCGTGCAGCGAGGCAAAGAGCTGCGAGGCGACTGTGGCGATGGCTGCCTGGTCTTTCGCCAGACCGACGACCTGCGCCACGATGATGCGGTGGCACGTTTCGCAGTACCAAATCTTGCCCTGCCCCCGTCCGCCTCCACTCCAGGAGAAGTTGATGGCCGAGCGCTCGCCATGCTCGCCTTCGGTCTTCTCCGGCTTGACCGTGCTCTCGAAGCTCGCCTTACCTCTTCGAGCCTGTTTGGCCGTCTCCTTCAGTATTTTTTCCAGGTTCGCCTTCAGGTCGGGCTTCTGCACGGGCGCCTTTTGTTGGCGCTGTCGCTTCCCCAGGCGCTGCGCGAGCAGCGCATAGAGGGACGGGGACCCCGGATTGGCGGTGGCGGCATTGGTCCAGCGGATTTGAACCGTCATCGTGCTGTTGCCGGGCGCATCTACGCGCAGATACCCACTATCCCGGTCCAGAGAGAAACCGGTGACGTTCCAGCCGGGCGGCAGCACGCAGCGGACACCCTGCCAGCCGATGATCGTGCGCTCGCCGAACGGCACCTCGGCTGCCTCCATGCCTCGCTGCTTCTCCATTTCCAACGGTGTCGTCATGCCTCGTCACTCATAATCCAATCTGATTCCTATACGCTCTTTTTACGATAACCTATCGCATTCGCCTAGGCGCTCCCCATTCCCTATAACCTATTTCGGCGCGACGGCCTCGACGTGGCCGTCGCAATAGAGAATATAGTCCTTGCCCTCATGCCGGCCGGGTTTCGGCAGACTGGTCATTGCATCGTGCGCGTTCTTGGCCAGGTTCGACGAGTCGTAGAGGAGCGGTGTCTTCGCGGCGTTGGGAAGATCTTTGAGCGGCTTGCCATTCAGGCTGCGGCCGGCGACCTCCGTATTGTACGCATAGCCATACTTGTCGTCCGTCCCCTTGGAGACGGCGGGACAGTGCAGCCACTCGTTGCGCTGCACTTTGCCGGTCAGCTCCTCATTGTCGTCCCAGTTGTCTGCCGGCGGGAGCGAACCCCAGTCCTGGGCATACTGAGAAAACGCGAAATACAGTTTCTGCAGGTTCTGCGCGCATCCCTGGTTCGTCGGCGGCTCGATTTTGGTGACGCGCACGTCGAGTCCCAGATCGTGAGCTGCCTGACGCACCTTCTCGGCGCGGGCATACGCCGTCGCCAGATCGGCGGCAAGGAGCAGCAGGACCAGCAAACCGACGGCGTTCGCGCGGGTCAGCGCGCCCCCGGCGCGCGCCCCTCCCATGAAAAAACCGCCTAAGAGGGCGATGTCCAGCGCACTCGCGAATAGCAGGGCTTCCCAGGTCACCACCGGCCCGATCCGATTGTGCCAGGTCGCCACGAGCAGCCCGAACAGCACGCACAGAGCGATCAGGGCGAGCACGCTTCCGGCCGTGATCCGGTTCCGCGCCCGCGCCCCCACCAGATAACCGACTACAAACAGCCCTACGGTCATCACCACGGTCACGGCCAGGGCAATATGCAGTATCGACTCCAAATTGGCCATCAGAACGGTAAGTAGTTGACCGATTTGGCGATCAGCGCCAGAGCGATGGAGGCCATCGCAATCAGCCCGGTGCCGCAGGAGAAACCCGCCAGCAGCACCGGCGTGTACATGCGCCAGTTGTCTACACCAAATCGCTTCTGGAAATATTTCCTCCCCAGCCACGCCCCGATAAACGTGGGGATGGTGTTGTGGGGATAATCGCCGGCGCCGCCGATGAAGCCGTAGTAGAACAGCACCGGCAGCCGGAAGATACTGAAGACCGCATAGACCCCCAGCCCGGCGCCTAAGCCGCCGAAGATCCGCGGGAAGTTGATCGCATCCCGAACCCAGGTGATGCCGCCCTGCTTCCGGTTGATCGTATCGAACAACGCTTCCATCGTTGCCTGGATAGGCCAGAACTGGTTGGCATAGGGGAACTGGGAGGAAGGGATCTGGCTCGTGTGCCAGAAGAAGGCCCAGAAGATGAAGCTGGCGGGCAGCATCACGAACAGCATCAGGACTTCCACTTTGACGACGCTGATGAACTTCGTGCGCGTCAGCTCAATCTCCCGGAACTTTTGCGCCAGCCAGCCGAAGTCGTCGAGGGGGATAGGTGCGTACCAAATATCCACATATTGATATCCCGACTTCATGATCGAGACTTGCTTCAGGTAGGGGAAGGTGACGCCAGAACCGGTGATTCCGAACATGCGCGCGGAGACGTAGGAGTTGATCGGCGACCAGATCAGCCCATAGAAGACGAGCAGCCAGGCCGGGAAGGCGGCCATATGGTTCTCGCCCGGCCTGGAATCGAGATGCAGCAGGTATTCGGTCAGACAGAGATAGAAGACCGTCACGGCCACCCAGGCCGCGATCGGGATCCAGAGCGGCAGGTCTCCCCGTCCCCGCGGCACCTGTGCAAACAGGCGCCGGTCGCGGTTCTGCCGGCGCATATTCGCGAACGCCTGAAAGACGCTGAGAAATCCGATGAGCGCCACCGCGACCTGCAGGCCGATGCCTATCGACAACCAGAACTTAATATCGGTGGCCTGCTTGGTGTAGATGGCATCCATGCCCCGGCTCCAGCCGTTATTCCCGGCCGTGCCGAAAACGCCCAGATGATAGAGGAAGGGCGCGGCCACGATGCGGCAGAGCACCGACCCGGCCGCCGAACCGGCCACGATCGGGTAGGGAATGACGAACCCGGTCAGCACCTTCCCCAGATCGCCGGAGATACCGGTGAGGGCGCCGGGCAGGAACGATTCGGTGTTGGTGGTCAGGTCGAAGAATGGGATCGGAATCAGCTGGAAGGCCTTGCCAAAGACGACACCCGTAAAGACGGGAATAGCGATATAGAAAAACCCGAAGACCAGGCCGATGATGGTACCGATGGAGAAGATGCGCCAGCGCCAGGACTCCTCCTTGCTGGCGGCTTCCGCCAGGGCCGTCGCCCCCGAGGCGGCCACCGGCGCCATCGGAAAGGGCAGCCGCTCGATATCGGAGGTGATGCGAAATAGGAAGTAGCCGGCGCTCAACGAGTTGACGCGGCCCAGCACCTGGCTGACGACCAGCAGCACGATCGGCCAGAGCCAATCCATGCTGAAAAAGGTGCGGTGCAGCAGCGCCACGGAGCCGACCGGCGGCACGACCCAGTGCGGAATGTCTTTGGCGACGAGACTGGCGACCGGCGTCTGGATGAAATACTGATTCCAGATGAGGCCGCCGAACGGCCCACCAGAGATACCTTTCTCGGCCCAGAGGCTGGTCAGCGAGGCGGCAACGTAGTAGAGGATGTAGATCTCCTGCCGCTTCATGGGCAGGAATGAGCGGCGCATGACCTCCGCGAAGAGGACGATGGTCACCCACTCTGCCGCTGGCCCCAGTCCCTGCCCGGCCACCAGGCCCAGATAGAGGGCGCCCGGCAGCATAATGAAGGCGACGAAGAGCGCGCCGAGGATGGACTTGCCGCTGAAGCCATCCTCAAAGGGGACTTCCTGGCCTTCTACACCCTCTTCTTGCGTCTCCGCTTCGACCTGCTCTCGCAGTTGCGCGTATTGACTCTCTTCCGCCACGCTCCGCCGCTCTCCTTTTCACCGGGGTTGAAACCCTTTTCCACCGGTTTTAAACCCGGTACTGAAACACAAAGACCGCCTGCGCGGACTCTCACTTCCGCTTTAGATCCGCCCGTGAGGGCGGTTGGCCGAAGGCCTGCCAGACGGGCCGTTCACGGCCCGGTCAGGGAAGGGCTTATGACGCCGGCGACGGCTCCGCGCCGCTTAGGGGCGGCATGTCCGTCGGCACGACAGCCTCCTCCTGCAGCAAGTAACGCTCCCGGTCCGCCTGCTTCAGGGTACGCCAGATCAGGAACTGCTTGCGCAGGGTATTGAGGAAGCGCCGGTTGACGCGCTTCCAGTTGGAGATGTCCCCCGATTCACGATCGATCAAGAGCCGGATATCGAACACGTCCGTCGTATCGGTGGGCGTGATCTCGATGGCGACCCGCTGCGAGACGCCCAGATCGAAGGGCGCCAGCCACGTCATGCACCGGATGCGATAGGCAAGTCCGTGCTCGGCCTGGACCTCCTCCGACTCCACGTTCTGTGTCACGAAGTCACCGATACTGTACTCCTCATAAGCCTGGAACCATTCGATCAGGAAGGAGTTGAGTCCGGAAGCCTGCTCGCCGGTCACCGCGAAGGGCAGCGGGATCACCCAGTGGTCGCCCTCCGGCTCCGACACACGCCAAGAACGGTCGATGGCGGGTGTCGCTACCTCTGCTGCCTTGCGCGCCGGATACATGGTCGAGAGCAGCACCACGCCGACCACTACCAGCGTGGTCAGGACCGCGCTGACGCTGGAGAAGTTCAGATACAGGTCCGGCAGCCAGTGGGTCCAGACGAGAATTTTGCTCGTGAACTGGCCTAACAAATAGCCCGCCACGGAGCCAAGAATGGCGTAAACCAGCGCCTCGGCGATGAAGAGCATCCCAATGTGACTCGGCGCCAGACCGATGGAGGAGAAGATGTGAATCTCCTTGATGCGCTCGTAGACCGAGCCCAGCATCGTCTGCAGGACGATCAGCGCAGCGATCAGGATCGGAAAGAAGACCAGCTCCAGGCCATGCGAGGAGGTCGTGGCGATCGAAGAGTAACGCTTGACGATGCCCCGATCGCGCGGGTTCGGCGCGTTCGGGTTGGTGATCTCGCCGGCGTACAGGTTCAGGTCGAGCCGGTGCATCAGCGGGTCGAGTCGCTGCAGAACCGTCTTAGGATCGTTGAAGTCGATGGCGACCGAGCGCAGTTCCGCGCCCAGGTCTGTGGCCGTCTTATAAGGGATGAAGAACACCATGTCCGGCTCCAGGTGCATGTACTCCTTGAAGCCCTGATTGGCGTTCCCCTGCCCCTGCCGGTTCAACTTGTTCATGGTGATGAAGTCGACCGGCGTGACCAGCTCGTTATCCAGGTCGGCGATGTTTTTGAGCTTCTGGGAATCAAGGATGCCGATGACGGTATAGTCGACACCGCCGTAGGTCACCTTCGCTTTGCCGACGTCGGCGGAATCGATTCTAAGCGCCTGCGCCATCACGTCCGGCAGGATGATCGTGTAGACATCCCCCGGCAGGAACCAGCGCCCGATGGGATGGCCCTTATCGTCGGTTTCGAGCGCGTCCTGCGGATGAGTCAACTGCGCCTCGGCGGGTGACAGGCCGACCAGCGCCTTCGCGTCGTACTGCTTATCGGCGCGCTTCAAGGTCAGGAACGACTGCTCTCCGAGCTGCGTTCCGAAGAACCAGGCGCGCGGCCCGACGGCATGGTTGCGACCGTACTCGTCCGCGAGCAGGCGGTAGGCGGTCAACTGCAGCGGGTCCCACATAGCCGTGCGGATCATGATGCCGTTATAGCGGGGGCCGTGGTCGCTGGGCGCCGGGACCTCGTTGAAGCGCATCGTCTGCACGATCGAGGTGAAGGAGAGCACCACGAACGTGAGCAGGATCAGCGTGATGCAGGTCAGCATCGTGCGCGCTTTGCGCCGGCGCATATTGGAGATACCCAGATTGAACGCAGCCAGCGCCACCGACACCCGTCCGATGTCGGCCCGGTGGATGCCGCTGATGCTCTGATTCATCTGCTTGAGCTGCTCCTCGAACTTGCCGGAGATCATGGCGATGACGATGGAGGACAGGGCGAGCATGATGAACGCCAGCAGGACGATCACGGGATTCATCGTGATGTCGAAGGCCGGGTGGACGAAGCGGAAGCAGGCGAAGATGATCAGGAAGATCAGCGTCGCCACTCCCAACTGGCGCTTCAGATCGAAGAAGCCAAAGAGCAGCCGCTCGGAGAAATAGGCGAACGGCAGCAGCAGCGCCAGGTAGAACAGCACGCCCTGCACAACGTCCACCGCCGTTTGCTGGACATCCGGATAGGCCCGGCTCTCAAAGCCCCAGGCATCCCGCGAGTCGGCGTCGAACCGCTCCCAGTCTTTGGAGGCCAGGTCCGTCTTCGCCTTCTGCAGCGATTCCCAGCAGAGCTTATGCAGGCCCGGCACGCCCTCGGTGCTGTTCATATCCAGGATGCGGTATTTCGCCAGGCGCCGCATGCGGAAGTCATCCAGCTTCCACATATCCTCGGCAACGTGCATGGCGGTGTTGTAGATGGCGCCGGAGCGGGCGATCTCGATGCGCGGGTCGTACTGGATCTGCTGCGTGCCGAGCAGCTCCGCGTTCTGCGCTTCCTTCGGATTTCCGGCGACGAGATAGCCAATGCCTTCCGGCACGTTCTTCGGGGAGAACGGCTGCTGGGGATCGTAGATCGAGTTGAGCAGCAGCAAGCGCGTGGCGCCGGGGCCGCTGCTCATGGCGATTTTCAGGCGCGAGCCGGGCTGCGAGAATAGCACCGCTACGTCCTCGACGTAGGAGCCGACCATGTTCGGGTCCTGCGGGTCGATGGCATAGCCGTACATCTGCGGCTCGCCATTGGTCTCGCCGTCGTAGATGGTGATACCCGTCAGGGCGCGCAGCGACTGCTGATCGACCAGATCGTAGATGGCGGTGGGAACGCTGCGAAAGACGATGATGGGCGTCTCTTTGGTCGCGGTCGTCACCATCACGTCGAGCGGAATGAACTTGGCGCCGGAGATGCCCTGATCGGGCGCGTAGTCGATCTCGCCCCGCGAGTCGAGATGATAGGCGGCCAGGGACGTCGGCTTGTTGTACCCAAAAGCAGTCAGCGGCGCTACGCCGTGGAAAGCGAAGAAGTTTTCCGGCGGCACCGGGCGGCCATGAATATCGAGCGCGTCTCCATTGGCGTTCCGGACGAGATCGCCATTTGCATCCCGCTGCAAGGTCGCCATCTTGTCCGGCGTGGTCCATTCGACCCGCTGGATCATGTTGCCGCGCACGCCCATAAACGACTTGGTCCGGTTGCGCACGATGACCAGCGAGTCGGTCAGGCGCGGGTCCGGACTGGCGACGAAGGACTTTTTCGGGTTAAAGATTTCCACGCGGCCCTGCAGCGTCGCGAAACCGCCCTGCAGCGCCATGCGCGACCATTTGGAAGGGTCGGTGATGGGCATACGCTGGGCGTTGACGTCGCCCGGCGCATTCGTGTCCGTGACGACATGCCACATCAGGCAGGTGAGCAGCTTGACCTGACGCGCGAGGTTGGCGATGTTGACGTGGTCCGGCGTATCGAAGGGCGTATCGACCAGCGCGCGGCTATCGTCGGTAGTGGCAAAGGTGACCCCATTGCCTCCGGCCATCGTCACCTCTTCGGAGTCGAAGGCGGGCTTGCCAGGGATGTAGTTGCGCCAGTCCTTGCCGTCGACGGGGTTGACGCCATCGTTGAACTCACGCTTGGAGTCGAAGCCCATCGTCGTGCCGACCTTCTCGGCGTTCTCGCGGCAAACGCGGGCGATGTCGCTGAATTTGCCCTGGATGTCGTCGCGGAAGTCGTAGAACCAGCCTTTATAGAAGATGCCGACGGAGCGGGTCTGGCTGGTCAGGTCGAGGCCGGCCCAGAAGTAGATTTCCGGCGCTTTGCGCAGCGCATGGTCGCGCGGAGAGGCGTAGAACAGGGCGTTTAGCGCAACCAGGATCACCAGGCCCACGGTCATCAGGACGCCCATCTTCCCGAATCGCGAGACGCCTTTGGGCAGCGGGCGGACCAGGACCCATAGGAAGGCCAGAGCGAAGAGAGCCAGGAAAGCGCCCAGCCAGAGAGCGGTCTTGCCGGCGTTCTCCCTCGCGGTAGCCGCCTCGATCATGCTGGGCGGCATCCAACTGTCGATGTGTTTTTCCAGGTATTCCCGGATGCCCTTCAGCGCCTGGAAGTGGCCGCTGGTGGCGACGAACATCATGGTCCGTTTGGGTGGGTGCGCCTTGAAAGCGCGGATCATCTCCAGCATGGCGGCGATGCCGCAGGTGGTATCGGCGCCGGGCGCCAGGGTGGGCACGACGGAAGTCGAGTCGTAGTAGGCTTCGACGGCGATGATCTGGCTCTTAAGCTGGGGATCGGTGCCGGGGATCCAGCCGGTGATGGTGTGGGCGGTGCGTGTCTCCCAGGGCATCTCGCAGGTGAGCTTGACGGTCGGGGGCCGTCCGCTCTCGCAAGCGGCCAGCAGCGGCGCGGCGTCGGCCTGGTCCATCCAGAAGCGCGGGATGGCGATGGGAATGGAGATAAACTTGGCTTCCGCCTCGCCGCGCAGGGTGGTCTGCGGAGCTACGAAAATGACGGCCTTCGCGCCCAGGCGAGGCGCGTTCAGCCAATCGGAGGCGCAGTTGAAGTCCACCATAACCACGGAGCCGTCCACGTCCTTGCCGTTGAAGTTCGCGAGCTTGCCGTCGCGGACGTAGATGAGCGGGGCGGTCAGCCCTTCGGCGGGCAAGGTGGGCGTGCGGACGAGGTTGGGCCAGAGCGGATACATCCGCAGGCGCGGCGGTTCGAGCGATTTATCCGTAAGCTGGATCTGAGCATAGGCGCCCTTTTGCGGATCGTCTACGCCGGGGTCGTAGGGGACGGTAACGTCGAAGCCTTCGCTGGTGACGTTTTCGAGGCCGAGCGCGCGGAACTGCTGCTCCACGTAGGCGGCAGCTTTGAGGTCGCCGGGATAGCCGGCGATGCGGGAGCCAAAGCCTGTCAGCGTCTGGACCGTGGTGGACAGGTTGTTCGGCTGGATAAAACTATAGAATTGGCGATAGGTATCTTGAAACTCCTTGGGCACATCGGCGCGGGCTATGCTGCCGAGAGCCAGCAGGAGCAGAAGGAAACTCAGGATAGGAAGAGGCCATATCCACCTCCCGTATCGCGCCGGGAGGCTCTTCCAGTCACAGGGCATACGAACATCCCTTTCTTGGGAATGTGAGCGAGCAGCAGGACAGTCAGGGGAGCGCCGGCGTGTCCTTCGCTTCTTTCGGGCGGCCCTGGCGGCAGGGCATGGGGCCGCCAAAAGGCATCCAGATGCCATTTCGGCAAGCTTCGAGGAGGAACTGACTCTCCCATAATAACATAAGGGACACTAAAAATCAAGCATGGGGCCGTTTGCTACCTCCTGCTCCGTCTCCCCTATCTATTCAGACGCTCTCAGAGAGCCAATGTAACAGTTCAGGCACCGGCGTTAAAACCCCGGTCTGAACCGCAAAGGCCGTCTGCGCGGCCTCCTCCTTACAAATCTCCCCCTCTCCTTCGTAAAGGAGAGGAGGAATTTAGTTTTTCTCACCTGCTTACCCCCTCAGTCAGTTAGCGGCGGGAGATGTAGAGGACCCAGTCGCGCGCGTCTGGAGCGACAAAGGTACGGAAGGCGCCGCCCGTGAGGCTCTCGTGGCCGGTGAACTGGCCGGTCCGTGGATTGAACCAGGAAGACTTGATCGGTCCCGTCGCTTCGAGTAGATCAAGGGTCACTGAGCCTCCGGCTTCGAAGTAGACCACATACTCCCAGGCCGTATCCGCACGCAGGAAGATGGACGACGACAGACGGCTCAGATTTGGGTTGGGTAGCGCGGGGGGCAGCGGCTGTCCCGTCTGCCGTGCCTCTTCTTCGGCGCGCTCGCGGCGGCGCTTATCCGAATCGGATTCATCCCGCCCGCCCAGCATCTCCGGGCGCGGCATAAGCCGCCAAAAGCGGGTCTGCTGGAAGAAGCGTCCGCAGGCGGCAGCGGCCTGTACCTCCGGGCTGTTCGGCACGTTAGGATCGGCCGTGGCGACCCAGTAGCCGCCGCGCATGCGTGTCTCCCACATGCGTATCCGCGCCGTATCCGCAGAGACCGGGGCCGCGCCCGGTACGATACTGGTGTCCAGCATGACCACCGGCTTATTGAACCGCCAGTCGGCATCGATCACATTCAGGTCGCCGCCATCGAGCGTGATCACGTCCAGCCACGACTCCCCCGCGAACGTGGTTCCCGCAAAGCCGGCATACGGGTCCGTTTTATGAGGCCTGCGATTTGCCAGCAGCTCTCGCATTCCTTCGTCGTCCGGCAAATCGGCGGTATCCTGTGGATCGGTATCCGATGTCGGTGGGGGCAGCATCACATTACCGGTGGTCACGGTGGTGAGCGGATGCTGGTACGGATCGTAGCGATGCGTCAAATCCGCCAGGCCTGCCATGCGCTCTCCCAGATCGGGCGAAACGGAGTCCGGCTCACTCTGAAAAAGGCTCCAGCAGACGTTGTAGGCGGCATAGCGCGCCACCAGGTAGTGCCAGAGACCACGCAGTTGCGCCTCATCCATCGACTCCAGCAGTTCCGGCGGGCCGATCCCCAGATCGGGAATGACGCCCTTCGTATTGCAGTACGCGATACGCCGGTCGAGCCACTGGAAATAGGCCGGGTTCGGATGGTCGGGATCGCCGTTGAGGAAGGGCGCTCCGCCCTCGTCGACGGGCGAGGGCTTGCCGAGCAGGTAGCCGCCTATCAGGCGGTTGAATCCGAGCGCCGCATAGCCGTCGATGCGCTTGCGGAAGGCAAGGAAGGCGGGCGACTCTTCATCCGCTACCGCGCTGGGCGGCACCGCGGCATCTCCCGAAGCGACTCCGTCGAGCGCGTCGCGGATCGGGATCGGCAGGAACGGCGTGCCATCTTCATGGGCGAACTGATGCCGGTAGATGTCTTCCGTCCGCACCCGCACGAATCCTTTGTTCGCCGTGTCCTCGGCGGTAGCCGTGCAGGTGAAGGTGCCCTCCTGGCCGTTCAGGTCCGGGTCGTTGGAGCGCGTACGCCATCGCCAGGCGCCCAGGAGTGTAGGAGTAAAGCGGAACCGCCAGACGTTGCCGCCGTCCCAGAAGCCGCTCACGAGCAGCCGCCGGCCGGTGGGCGTGTAAAAGTCTACGTCCAGCGACACATCCAGGAAGGGATTGGCGTAGGCGCCCGTGGAAGTAAGCGTGAACTCATGGCGCTCGTAGCGGCGGACATTCATCTCCGTCGGTTCTTCGAAGAGAGTGTCCGGCGCGCCGAAGGCGGTCATGTCGCCGGCAAAGCCCACTCTCTGTCCGAAATCCGCGATGTAGACCTGGGCGCTGGTAAGGTCTACTGCGAAGCCGCGTATGGAGTTGCTGTACAGAATGAGATAGTAAGGCGATCCCGTGGAGTCGTAGGCCAGCGCATGCAGCTCGCCCCAGCCGCCTTGCCGCCAGCCGTTGCCGGCTCCGACGTGAATGGCATGCAGCGGGATGACCCGCAGGCCGGTCAGCGTCTTGACGACAGGCCCCGGCGGGGACGTGTCCCCGCTTTCCGGACTGCCGGCTGCAGGCTGGCCCGAGGCGGAGACAGCCGCGCGCAGGTCCAGATGGTCTAATCGACCGCCATTGCGCGTCCAATCCCGGTAGGTAAAGTCGGGTCCCAGGTAGTTGGGCGCGGGAGGCAATTGGAGCGATACGCTGGTGGGAGCCGGCGGCTGCGTAGGCGGAGAGAAGCGGTAGTCTCCGGTGAAATGCTGCGTGGTGAGCAGGTTGTTGGGGTAGCGGTAAAGCCAGCACCAGAAATCGCTTCCCGACTCATCCAGATAGCACCAGAGCAGCGCGAACCGATTCATATCCCTCGCCAGGAACCAGACCAGATACCGCGAGTGTCCGACCGGGCCAGGCTCGGCGCGCAGGTAGGTCAGCGCCATGCTCCGGGCCGGCTCCGCGCCGAGCGCATCCTGGCGAAAGGTCCCGCCTGTACCATTCCAGGTGAGATGATAAGGCGGACTGTCTGCCGTGATGTGCGTGCCTTCCACGACAGACGTCGCTGCCGTGTGGCTGCTAACTCCCTGTGCTGGCGCGGCTTTCCCCGAAGCGCCGGCCATTGCCAGCACCCCTCCGACTAGCCACAGCCAGACCATAATGGAAACGGCTTTCCTATCTTTCCTGCGCAGTCTCAACAGAGCGTATGCCTCCTGTCCCTTTCGAGTACTCATGAGTAAAGAATACCCGTCCCGCATCCCCATTTGCCATTTACTTACTCATTATCCTGACGCCCTGCGTCCTAGAGTGTTACAAGGAGTTTATGCTATTCGCGCTTAGTTTCGGTATCGCGCCCCTCCCCTCCTGCCGGAGATGGCTAGGCAGCCGTGGGGCAGAAAGGCTCTTGCAATAGGTTATTTTGCCGGTTTTTGGCGTAGAAATGCTCAATTTAGCCCGTATCCGGCCATCATTTATTTGACATGGCCCAATTCAGCCATTATAATACGGTTGGTCTCCCGGCCTTAATCGCCTCGACGCGAGATCGGGTACAGTGGCCGCGAAGCAATCATGTCGATTTTCTCACAAGGAAAGGCAACAAGGATTCCCATATGCTCGACTTCAGAAAACTCTTCCCAGCATTGATTCTGCTCGCCTGCCTATTCATGGCCGCTCCCGGCCGTGCCCAGAGCTGGTCGGCCTTGACCAACCAGCCATCCTTCTATGGCAGCAGCCTGTTCCTGCTCACCGACGGTACTGTTCTCTGCCAGGATTACGATGCCAACGACTGGTGGAAGCTGACCCCGGACATCAACGGCAGCTACAAGAACGGCACCTGGTCCCAGATCGCCTCCCCTTCCGGCGGCTACTCCCCTCTCTACTACGCCTCCGCCGTACTGCCTGATGGGCGGCTGCTCGTTGATGGCGGAGAGTATAACGGGGGCAACTCCGAGGTATGGACCACCCTGGGCGCCATCTACGATCCGGTCGCCAACACCTGGACCTCCGTCAGTCCACCGAGTGGCTGGTCCTACATTGGCGATGCGCAGAGCTGCGTGCTGCCCAACGGCACGATACTCCTGGCTTATATCCTCAACGGGCAGATGGCATCGTTCAACGCCAGCAACCTGACCTGGACGAACATGAGTACTTCCGGCAAAGCCGACCGGTTCGACGAGGAGAACTGGACCCTGCTGCCCAACGGCAAGATGCTGACGGTCGATGTCACCGACATTCCCAACAGCGAGCTGTTCAATTCCTCCACGAACGCCTGGAGCAGCGCCGGCAACACGCCCTACAGCATCGTAGATGCGACGGACCAGGAGATCGGCCCGGCGGTGCTGCGTCCAGACGGCACCGTCATCTGCTTTGGCGGGAACGGCAGCAACGCCGTCTACAATTCCAGCACCGGCGCCTGGTCTTCCGCCCCTAGTTTTCCGGTCATCGGAGGAAGCCAGTACGATGTCGCGGATGGTCCAGCCTGCCTGCTGCCGAGCGGCAACGTACTCGTCATGGCCAGCCCTGGCTATGGCAACTCGCCCTCGCACTTCTTCGAGTTCAATGGATCGACGCTCACGCAGGTAGCAGACTCCGCCGAGGCGGCGAATGTCTCTTCCTTTTATGGGCGCATGCTGATGCTGCCGACCGGCCAGGTCTTGTTCACCGATTACTACAACTACGTAGAAATCTATACTCCGAGCGGCACGTACAACTCTGCATGGCAGCCTACCATCTCCAGCTGCACCACCACGCCTTATTACGGCGCCACCTACTCGATCTCGGGCACGCAGTTTAACGGCCTGTCCCAAGCCGTCTCCTACGGAGACGACTACCAGGGCGCGACCAACTATCCGCTGGTGCGCATCGTCAATAACGCCACCGGCCACGTCTTCTACTGCCGCACCCACGGTCATAGCACCATGGCCGTCGCCACCGGATCGACCACCGTTTCTACGAACTTCGACGTGCCCTCCAATATCGAATCGGGTCCCTCGAAGCTTTACGTGGTCGCCAACGGGATTCCCTCGGCCGGATACGCGGTCACGGTAGGCGTGTCCATCAGCAGCCTCAGCCCCAGCTCGACCCCGGCGGATGGGTCGTCTTTCACCCTGACCGTCAACGGCGCTAACTTCCAGAATGGCGCCGTCGTCAAATGGAATGGGACGGCGCTGTCCACGACCTTCGTCTCCTCCAGCCAGGTGACCGCGACCGTGCCGTCCACCGACATTACCACGCCGGGCACGGCCAGCGTGACCGTTGCCAACTCGGATGGTCATGCCTCCAGCGCAGCCACCTTCACCATCACCAACCCGGTCCCGGTTCTGGGCAGCATCAGCCCGACATCGGCGACCGCAGGAGGCTCCTCATTCACGCTGACGGCCAGCGGCGCCGACTTTATCAACGGCTCGACCATCGACTGGAACGGAACCGCGCTGACGACCACCTTTGTCAACAGCACAACGCTGACGGCTACCGTGCCTGCCGGCGACATCGCCACCGCCGGTACCGCCAGCGTGACGGTCGTCACTCCCAGTCCCGGCGGCGGCACCTCCAGCCCGCAGACCTTCACCATCAATGGTTCCACGCAGGTGCCCACACTGAGCAAGATTTCTCCCAGTTCGGTGCTGGCGGGGGGTCCCTCCTTTACCTTGACGGCTACGGGCACTAACTTCGTCGCTAGCTCGGTCGTGGAGTGGAATGGGACGGCGCTGACCACCACCTATGTGTCCGCTACCTCCCTC
>DASRCN010000131.1:0-66005 GCA_035653075.1 Chthonomonadaceae bacterium
CGGGCGTCCATTTAAGGCTCTATCGGCATGAGATGCTGGAGAGCCGTGTGCCGCGAAAGTGGCAAGCACGGTTCGGGGAGGGGTTGTTGGAAAAGGGGCAAGTCCTAGATACTTGCCACCTCGCCAGCTTCCTACTCTACACAACTCCGTAAGCTCTCCTTCAGAATTCTTTCTCAAGGAGAAGAGCTCATTCTCACCCCGTGGCTCCCTGCTTTCTATGAGCAGGGAGCCACTTCTTTTTACTCTTCTTATCCGCCGTTCTACTTTTGTTTCCACAATCGGCCATTTAGGGGATGTTATCGCCATCTGATGGAGCTATGCTAGGATGGGTTCTTAGGCTAATCCGGCACGCTGTTCGCCGATGCCGGCCACACTTTCTCATCAAGGAGAAGAAATGTCATGAAACACGCATTCGGATGGCGGCGCACGCTGCTGCTTGTTATCGTCTGACTACGCTGTCATACGCGCGTCCCCAATGTCGGCGTCAGCGCCCTGGTAGACATCAAGCTCTGAGAGCAGGAAGGAGTATCCTGTCGCCAGGAAGCGAAGGATTCAAGATAGGGAAGAAGGAGAGAAAGCAATGAACTGGGCGCATCTACATTTGCTGATGAACCACATTCCGGTGCTGGGCACGCTGTTCGGGCTACTGCTTCTGATCGCTGGGGTGATTGCCAGAAGCATCTCCCTCAAGACGGCAGCGCTGGTGGTCTTCATCGTAGCCGCGCTCGCCGCCATTCCGGTCTATCTGAGCGGAGAGCCGGCCAGTGAGATGATCGAGAAGGTACCCGGCGTGGTCGGGGCTAGTATCAACCAGCACGAGGCTGCTGCCAAAGTCGCCCTGGCGGGAGTGGAGATACTAGGATTGATGGCTCTTGGAGGTTTGATCCTCTCCCAGCGGACACGAAGCCTATCGAAAGCAGTCGTCTCGACGGTGCTCGTCGTCGGGATAGGCGTTACCGGGCCGATGGCCTGGACGGCTAACCTGGGAGGTCAGATCCACCACCCGGAGATACGCGGCGCGGCGGCACAGGCGTCCGGAGGGGAAACCACATTACCGGGAGCGAGCCCGGAAAGACAGGATGATGACTAATAATGCGGCGGCAACTGAAGGACGCTCTCCATGCCGTGCATCACGGCGGCAACGTGCATGGCGATATGACCCAGGACTGCCGGAAGCGGATTGCCGGTAAGCAGGTAAGCCAGACTGAGCATTCCACAGCCGAAAACCGGCAGCAGCACATGCAGGCCGTGGAACTCTGGATAGCCCAGGTGATAGGTGGCGATTACCAGCAGGCTGACTGTTAGAGCGAGTGCCCCCGTTGCGATGCGCCTACGCCAGCCTGCCGTCCAACCCTGCCTCTCCAGCGTTCGCCAGGTCGCCAGGACCGGCAGCACCGAAAGCAGCAACCCATCTATAGTCCCGTAGAGGATGCCCACCCACAGCAGGTCGAAGGCAAGGGCCAGCCCTTGCGGACCGCAGGACCGAGGGGACGATATAGACGCTGACCAGTAGCGTTCCGAGCAGCCCCCACCCCCAGTGATGGCGAAAGCGTTCGCGCCAGTCCACGCCGCTCCGGCGCAGGTACGCGAAGAGGAAGACGCTTGTCAATCCGATATAGGGAAGCAGAAAGAGATTGCGCGGGAGCTGGAGATTTCCGGCAAAGACCGCTGCCACCGTAAGCCCCAAACCGGCTGCCGCCAGGACCCACACCATCTCACGCCACTCTGCAGAGTATTCGGATCGATATACTGACTTTATTCCCGTTCGCTCGCTTTGTATCGCACTCATAGCTTCTATCCTCCTCATCGGAGCGTTAAACGAATCAGGAGATCGCTCTTGCGATCAGAAAAGCGGCGCCTGCTGCCAGCCCACCGATCAGAGTTGAGGTATCAATGCTCCGGGCAGACCGCCTGAAGTGGGCAAAAGACACAAAGATGTCGGTTGTCCGCTTCCTCTTGAGAATCCGATCTCAAGGCGGCACACAGGGCTTGAAAGGCTTGACCGGGCAGGGATTCTAACTCTGCGTGAGGCAGGTAACAGCCCGCCAACATCGGATTCCGTTTCTTCAATCGAGAGCGGCAGTCGGCGCAGAGATAGTCCTCGCTAAAGGCATTCCTGCGCTGTACCAGTACCCATTCGGTCGGTTTTCCACAACCGATCACCTCACAGAACGCGCTTTCCATCCTGTCCTCCTGGATGATGGGCTTGCTTAGGAGACGGAAAGCTCGTCAGGGAGCCCTATGCCTCATTCTCGCTTCGATCTTCCTCATGCTTGAGTCAGACGTATCAGGAGATCGCTCTTGCGATCAGAAAAGCAGCGCCTGCTGCCAGCCCGCCGATCAGAGCGGTCTGAAGGGCGCTGCGCACGGGCCGCATGCCGGTGGCCCTGCCCTTGGCATAGCCGAAGATCAGCAGAGCGATCAGCGTCAGCAGAACCGACCAGAGGAGAGCGACATGAGCCCGGGAGATGAGCAGATAAGGAGCAAGCGGAATGAGGCCGCCAGCGATGTAGGCGCCTGCGATGGTGAGGGCGCTGGTCAGAGCGCGTTTGGGCTCGGGGCGCTCCAGACCCAATTCGAAGCGCATCATAAAATCCGCCCAGGCTTCCGGCCGCTTCTCCAGCGCGGCTATCAGAGACGCGCTTTCTTTGGTGGTAATGCCATAGGAGGTGAAGATGTCTGCGACTTCCTTCATTTCCACTTCCGGCACCGTTCGTATCTCATCCTGTTCCCGCCGCCGCTCGCTGGCATAGTGCTCGGCATCGCTGCGGGCAGCCAGGTAGCCACCCAGCCCCATGGCGATCGAGCCGGCCGCCACCTCCGCCAGACCCGCGGTGACAATGATGCCCGAGGCAGCCACGGCGCCGGTCAAGCCGGCAGCCAGGGCAAAGGGGACGGTCAGGCCATCCGACATGCCGATGACGATGTCACGGAGGGTTTCCGAGCCGGTGAAGTGCTTTTCTATGTGTCGAGTCTGTGGCATGGTCAGCGTACCACCAGGACCGGACAGGAGGCGTGATGTGCAACCTGGTTCGATACGCTTCCCAGCAGCATGGCCTTAAACCCACCTAACCCCCGGCTGCCCATCACGATCAGGTCGCAACCATCCCTGGCTGCGACCTTAATAATCACCTCAGCAGGATCACCTGTCTCTTGACAGAAGGTGTACTGGATGTCTGCCTCCTTCAGCGCATAGGCCGTGCGGCCTTCGACACTATGCCGCACGGCCTGGGCATAACTTTCCGTATCCAAATCCTCGGCAGAGACGTCCGGGTAATCCGCCAGCGGGTTGAACACGTTGAGATCAATCAGCTCAGACTTGAACGGATTGGCCAGCGCGGCAGCCATCTGTGCCGCTCGGCAGGCTCCCTCTGAGCCGTCCACAGCAAGCAAGATTCGTCGGAAGCCGATCTCTTTGCCCGGTGGATGCTCTCCCCGCACGATCAGGACCGGGCAGGGGGCGTGCTGCAGCACGCCCTCCGAAACACTGCCCAATAGCAGCGCCGGCCAGGGATTCAGCCCCCGGCTTCCCACTACGATCAGATCCGCGCATTCCGTTACAGCCGCCTCGACGATCATCTGTACCGGCTGACCAAACATGTGCAGGGAACGATAATGCACCTGGGCTTGCTCGAGGATCGGAGCGCTCCGTTGCCTGACATCGGTATAAAAGGGATTCGACCACTGGACAAGCGCCCTTCCATTGATGCCTGCTCCCCAGCTTCCCATATAGGGTATGAGAAAGTGATCGAACACGCTAAGGAGGCAGACATCCGCATGAAAGCGCCTGGCGATGACGACCCCCGTTTGTGTGGCATCCAGGGCAGGTTCCGACCCATCGGAACAGATGAGGATATGCTCTAACAAAACGGATTTCCTTCCACGGTTTCCCCGCCTATCGGATTGCGAAGAGGCTTGCGCTATGCGTACCGATCAAATGCATCAGGTAAGCCCCTGGGACCGCAACTGCTGAGTAAATTGATAGCGCTCGACGACCAGGGCGCCGATACCCACGGTCAGCACCGCCAGCACGACGAGTCCGCCGATCCAGGGCAGCGCCGCCAGAAACGCTACGATCAGTGCGCCGAGCGTGAACTGCAGGAGGGGCACCGCTTTGCCAAGCAGCCAGCTCCCCAGCCGGTAGGCTACGAACACCCCCGACAGCAGCAGCGCTACGGTAAACAAGGCTAGCAGGACGATCGCCAGTGGAATACCGATCAGGGTAAAGAGCAACATAACACTGAAGATCGGCACGAAGATCAGGGCCACGGCCCCCAGGAGGACGGAAAGCCCTATCTGTCGCGTCAGCGTGTCGCTCACACGATCCACCCAGACTTTAGAAAAGGGAACGACCACGATACCCAGGGCCATCAGAGCCAGGAACTGGAAAAGCCACCCCGTCAGCCATCCGGTCCAGTTGGTGGAGGCTGTCTGTGTTTCTGCTTCCGCTCTCTGATAGTCGATGTGGCCGAATACTCGCGCGCCAGAAGAAACGACCGGTGGGTTAGGCCCATAGACCTTAAGGTCTCCTCGGACCACCGCGCCCGGAAGGAGAGTCAGAGTTTGCGTGTGCGCTTCTACCGAGCCTCCCACTTCTCCCGCCAGCCGGCCATCGGTTGCGGCGAGAACGAGGTTTCGCTGGATGTGACCCTGTATGTCGACCGTGCCTCCGCCAAGATGCGCATCTCGACCGACATACGCTCCAGGAGCCAGTACCACCGTTCCCCCGGCCAGCAGAACATTGTCTTTGACCGTTCCCTTGACGGTAACGGTCCCACCGGCCGCGCGCACATCATCACCGACCGGGCTAGAAATGTTGATGGTCGCGCCGGTCGCCAGAACATCGCCTTTGACGGGTCCAGAAACCTCCACATTGGCGCCAGCCACCGTCACGTCTCCGTTGACACGCCCCAGCACCTGCACGTCACTTCCTGCCGCCAGCAAGTCGTCTTGCACTATCTGGTTTTGGGCAATCGTGACGCTGTTGCTGAGATGCTGCTCCGTTGCGAACGCAGGTTCTCCTACAGTGCAGAAGCTGACGAGCGCTCCAATACCTATCACCAGAACTTTTCTCGTTGGTCGCATGGATGGAACCTCCTTGCAACAAACCTTTGTACTCCATTGGGCTTATTCAGCCGTTATGGCCTCACGTCTGATTGAGAACCATACTGCACGAAAAAACGCCCCAAAGGCGGGCTGACCCACCTTTGGGGGCAAGAGCCGCTTACTCAATGCGCTCGAAATGCGCTCTTGGCGTCCCGCACACCGGACAGAAGGCGGGAGGGCGATTGGCGTAAGTCGAGCCACATGTGGGATTGACGTAGTAGACCGTTCCCTTCGGTTTAGATCCCAGGTTCTTAAGGGCCTCTCTAAAGAGAGCCGCATGCTGCCTTTCCGCGCTCAACGCATACTCGAAAGAACGCGCGGCATCCATCTGGCCCTCCAGTTTTGCCTCCCGGATGAACTTGGGATACATCGAGCGGATCTCGTGGTTCTCTCCCTGGATCGCATCTTCGAGGTTGTCTCGGGTCGAAAGATTCTCCTCGGTAAACGCGCCGACATCGGGATGCCGGATGCCCAGGCGAGCGAGCGCATGCCGGTGATTGCGCGCGTGGACTTGCTCGGATGCGGCCACGGCGCGGAAGAGACGGGCTACGTCGGTATAGCCTTCTTGTTCAGCCTTGAAGGCATAGGCGGCATACTTGCTATGCGCCGTCGTTTCGCCTTTGTAGGCGCTCATCAGACACGCAGTGGTCACCGGAGCTTTTTGGGCTTCCGGTGGGGGAACGGCCGTCGCCCGATGGGGCATTGCCATCAGGATCGGAACAGCCAAAAGAAGCGTCGCAAACGTTGCCAACCGTTTCATCTTTCTCTCCTTCTTGGGAAAGGCTTTCCCGTGTGGTTTGCTGTACGTCTCCAGGTCAGAGCCGCCAGCCGATTTCGAGGCGCCAGCAGCCCGATCCATCTTCCCTGCTTCCCGCCTACTGCTCGTCGGGAATGCCGGCAGCAGATTGGATACGGCCCGCGCGAGCGCTGATCCAATCCTCTGTAGTATGCGGGCATTCGCGCAGGAAAGCATCCCCGAAATGGCGGATTGTACCGCCTCTTGCCTATCCTTCCAAATGGGCAAGTCAAGAGGTGGGCTCGAAAGCCGTCTGGAGGAGCTGCTCCGGCTCGGATGGCTGCCCGCCAAGGGATTGGCAAGAGGCATCTGCTTTCCCTTCCAAAATAAGGGTTCCTGTTGTCGCTGCCGACCCTCGTTGAGGCTCCAGGCGGGAAAGGCGCTCCAACAATGTCTCTTCGCCCGCGCAGCGCACCTCTGCTTCAATCAGAGGAACCAGCCCTTGCAGGAAGGGAAGCAGCTCGCTCAAGTCCCGGCAAAAGACTGGATGGGGCGTCCGGCCGAGATAGATCAGAATGAGGAAGGCAAAATCCAGATAGCGCGAGTCGTAGGTTTGCGCCTCGTGTACCTCTATCCGCAATCCAGCGTTCTTTCGGCCGAGTGCCAAGCCGATTTCCTCGCGGTAGTGCTGACGCTTCAATAGATCCATCCAGGTTTCTTCGGAACCCCAGGGAGGGTCGAAAGGAATCAAATTCCCTTCCTGGATCTGAAAGGCTTGAAATGCACTCATTGTCTTCTCCCGTTATCCCGCCATCAAGCTTGCCCGGCGCTCAAGACACGCTGGCTGGACGTAGTGTATGGTCGCGCGGGGAGGCAGCCTCCGGGTTAGTCTCAGGAGCCGGTTTCGCTGCTCCTGCAGGCGCGATCTGCACCCGGAGCATATCCAGCAGAGCGAGCGTCACCACGAGGATCACCGGCCCCAGAAAAAGCCCTACCGGTCCGAGGAGCATAAGACCGCCCAGGACTCCGAAAAAGGCGATCAGCAGATGCGTCTGCGTCCGCGCGCCAATGATGAGGGGGCGAAGCAGATGGTCGATCGTGTTATGCATCAGCAACGCCCAGATCGCCAGCACGACGGCCTGCCAGTAGGAGCCGCGGGCTGCCAGAAGAAGGGCTGCCGGTACCCAGACGAACGGCGCTCCCACCAGCGGCACCATGCACACGATCGCCAACAAGACGCCCCATAGCACCGGCGAAGGGACCCCCAAGATCCAGAAGGCCAGCCCGTCCAGCACGCCCTGGCTGACCGCCACAGCGGTCTGCCCGTAGACGGTCGCATGGATCATGTCGGTGACCCGATTTACCAATGTCTCCGCCTGTGCATCCTCCATAGGTAGAAACGCCCGCAGGGCTGGCAGCATCTTCGGGCCGTCCCGCAGCAGGAAAAAGAGGGTGACCAATGTGACGACTGCCTGGACGCCTAGCCACACCGCGTTTTTGAGGAACGCCATGCCCTCCATTGCCAGGAAGGAAGCCAACTGCCCGATAGCCTGGCGAAGCGTGGCTACCAAGTCCCATTGCACGTGTCCTAACGTGCGCTCCAGCCAGCGTTGTGCGGAATGAAGGGCAGGATGGTCCAGCGGATGCGCCCAGACGGGCGGCCCGCCATTGCTTGCTGTTAAAGAGGACTGCCTGGCAAGCGCAGAGGCTTCTTTGGTGACCTCGATCATCACGACAGTAAGCGGCACCAGGACGGCCACGACCACCAGCAGGCAGGAGATGGCAGAGGCAATGGAGGGCCGGTGGATTCTCCGGCTGAGGCGCCGGTGGAACGGATAGACAGCCACTGCCAGCACGACCGCCCAGGCGATAGGACGCAGGAATGGGAACAACAGCGCCAGGGAAAGGCCTAGCCCTAAAGCCAGAAGCCCAAAGAAAAGCGCAGTCTGTACACGTTTCCGATTCATGTCTGATTCTATCTCTCCTGACAGCGGCTGCCACCGATTGTGTTCATACGGGTGTCAGCAGGTGTTCCGGACTCTGCAGGCGGCTTTGTGTCGAAAAGGAAGACCGGTGATCCTGATTGGCAAACGCTTCCGCGAAGGCAGCTATCTGGTTCCAATCTGTAAGCTCATGGTCCCTGGAAGTATCCGTCGGGCCGCCGGCGGCAGCGCTGATGCGCTTCATGATCCACCGAATAAAGAAGTTGTAGCGGGAATAGTGGAGCGCGCCGGCAAAGCTGGCGATAAAGTCGGGCTTTAAGCCGGTGCGTTCCATAAACTGATGCAGCAAGCGCGCCTCGGCAGTGCGTGCTTCCGGGCGCTTGTCAGCCGCGTTGAGACTGACCGAAAAGAAAGCGCAGGGCTTTGCCTGGATCGCCTGCAGGTTATTCCTGGTCCAGTTTTCGATCACCATAGGGAAATTTCCGGCATAGACCGGAGCGCCAATTATGACCGCATCGAAGTTTGCCAGGGGAACCGGGCGAAGATGCCCGGCTTCCGTGGCAAAGACCTCTGCAGTCATGCCATAGCTTTGCAGCCGCTGACACAGGTATTCCGCGATCTTTCGCGTTTGCCCGTGGACGCTGGCAACGATAATCGCAGCATGTTTCATGGATATTCCTCCGGGCAGGATAGGGATCGAGCCTCTTCATCATGATGGATTTCGGACGGCGAAACATCCGCTAAACGACGGATTTTGAGGAGAAAAACACAAAGCAACAGCTCCCTGGGAGACATCAGGGAGCTGTGCTGCTGGAGGAGGCAAGAAAATCGTTCAGGCCGGCCGATCCGTATTTCGTACCTGAATGGACCTGTGATGCACACACAAATACCTCCGCCTTGTCGGCGGGGAATGGCAAACAACCAGGCTCACTTCACGGTCAGCGTTCCCGTTCTGGATCCGGCAAGGTGGCTTGCATCGCCGGCAAAGCTGACGAGGATAGAATAGGTTCCCGACGCCGTACCGCTCGGAATCGTGTAGGGAAGAGACGCCACTCCGCTGGCGTTGGTATTGGCGGACCCCACCGAGATCCCGGCCACGCTGAAGCTAAGACTCTCGTTGGGCAGAGGCGCTTTGTCGTTATCCGTGAGGAGGGCCGAAAGGGTGACAGTCGTTCCGGCCTGCCCGGTTACACTGTGGACCGTGATCTTGACCGGACCTTTGGCGAGGGAGAGCGTGCCGCTCCCACTCGACGCGGCGTAGTAAGCGTCCCCGGCAAACGTGGCGGTGATCGTATGCGTGCCGATGGCCATGCCTTCCGGTACGGCATACTTAAGCTTAGCCTGTCCGAGCGCATTGGTGGTCACCGGCGCACCGACCTTCGTACCGTCGACGGAGAACTGGACCGTCGCGCCGGCAGCCGGCAGGCCCAGCGTGGTCGCCATCAACAGTGCAGAGAGCGTGGTGGCGCTGCCGATCTGTCCTTTTACGGAGCTGACGGTCAATCCTGTCGAAAGCGGCGTGCCTGCCGGAACCGCCAGGAAGCCCTGGGAGCCGTTGTTCACGGCGCCATAGCCGACGATGGCGCCGTTGTCATTGATTGCCGTGACGGTCAGTCCACTCCATCCCATTCCCCCACGCGCGATCAGCGTGCTCAGGTCCGTCATAGCGCCGTTGGCGTAGAGGAAAGAGCCGAGACTGGCGCCATAGGGGTTTTGCAGAATACCGACGATCTGGCCGGCGTTGTTGATGGCGACCGCAATCGCGTAGTCGCTGCCGATGGTTCCAAGGTCCTGCATAGAACCGGAACTGTAGAGAAAGGCGTGGAGAAGATTGTCGGAGCCCGTCGAGTAGCCCACGATCTGGCCCGCGTTGTTGATGCCGTAGGCTTCCGTGTTCGTCTCAGGGTTGCCGGTCAGCGAACCCAGGTCCGTAAAGCTTCCTCCAGATACCAGGCATCCATGCGCGCTGGTATGGACGTAGCCTCCGTAAGACCAACTATAGAGGGAGGACCCCACCAGTTGATCGGAGTCGTTGATGGACCGGGCGCGATACACGCCGAGCGGGCTCAAGTCCGTGAAGACCCCGCCGATCCACGAAAAGCCGACATACGCGTTATCCCCGTTCAAGGCCGTCCCGACGATGTCTCCGTTGTTATTGATCCCGAAGACATAGGAGAATCCGCCATCCACGTTGCCGATGGGGGTCGCGGTACCGTTCGCATAGAAGAGCGCGGTCGTTCCGGGGCCTTCTCCGTCGGCGGCCAACTGGTCCGCGTTGTTGATGGCAATGCCGACCGAGGCCTGGTATCCCAGCAATCCCAGATCCTGGAACGCGCCGTTTTTGAAGATAAAGGCGTGGATGGCGCCTGTTTTAAGGACCTCGAAGCCGGTGATATCTCCCTGCTTGTTGATGCCGTAGGCTGCCGTTTGCGTGTAGTGACTGCCGGCTGTCAAGTCGAACAGGATGTAGCTCTGTTGGGCGTTCGCAATGGCCGATACCAGCGCGATCACGAGGACAGCCCAGAGGGTGGCAAGTTTTCTCATGAGGGTTTCCTTTGTTCCTTTGCCTTGAGACGAACAGGATATGAGCGAAGGGAAGTCAAAAAGTCTCTATCTGCTGTATACGACCGAGCGGGGTCAAAATACAGACCAACCGGAGCTGTTCTAAGGCAAAGATCGATTTTTGAATGCGATCAGCAGCAACAAGCCTTAGTTCGATGGCGGTGCGCATTTCACCGCCGCGGCCATATCGATGATCCCATCGCCTAGCTGCTCCTGGTATCGGGGATTGAAGTTGTCTACAGAATGAGCCGTCGCACACACCATCTCTTCGATCTGTGATGTGGTTAGCTTCGGATGGCGGGAAAAGATGAGCGCCACTTCGGCCGTGATAAAAGGCGTTGCGAAGGAGGTGCCGGACCAGTTGGCGTAGCCACCGGTATAGTAGGTGCTGCGGATGCCGCTCCCCGGCGCGACGACGGTCACATAAGCGCCGAAGTTAGCATAGGAGGATTTGACGTTATTGGACTCTACCGAGGTGACCGCCAGGACATCCGGGCTGGCGGCCGGATAGTGGTTTTTGCTGGTGTTGTCGTTGCCGGCAGAGGCGACCACCACCGCTCCCGCGTCGATCGCTTCGCTCAGCGCCTCCTCCAGAGCGCGTGAGTTCTGGGAAGACCCGAAGCTCATATTCAGCACGCGGGCGCCGTGCGTGACCGCGTAGTCGATCCCGATCGCCACGTCGAGCGCCGTGCCGAACCCGTCGCCGTTCAGCACGCGTACGGGGAGGATTTGCGCTTTCGGCGCTCCACGCGCGATAATGCCCGCGATCATGGTTCCGTGCCCGACGGCCTCATTGGTGACGCCGTCCGCCACGTCATCCGGGGGCAGGAAGGGATTGAGGACGTTATAGCCGCCCACGTAATGCCCCTGCAAGGCAGGATGGCTGAAAGTCGCGCCGGTATCCAAAACGGCGACGACGATGCCGGAACCGGTACTCGATTTGAGAGCCTGGGCCAGATTCACCTGCTGGTAGGCCGTCTGATTGACATAAGCGCCGGGATCGGGGCCAGCGTCAAAGGCGAAGTGAAAAGCCGTGCCGCTGAACTCCGGCGAGGCGACATAAGTGTCCGTTTGTGCCCACACCACGCGCGAGTCCTTGTTCAACTGCTGCGCAAACTCCGCCTCCGTGCTTCCTGACGGCGTGGTCAGGCTGTAGAGGCTAAGGTCCTCGACGTGCTCTTCGGTCGTCGTATCGTATTCCGACTCCAGGCTCTCGATGTCAGCGCCGGCCTTCAATTGCACCAGGACATAGCCCGGCACAACGCCGTCTGCCTGGGCGATGCGGGCCGCCATAAAAATCATCCCGGCCAGCATCCATGTCAGGGTCATGCGGAAACGCATCGTCTTCCCCCTTCGCTTCGGTATCGTCGTTAGTCGTCGCGTGTGTTCGGTAGTCATCGTTCGCCAAACAGGGCGAATGCCGCCCAGTGGTAGGGATGGGGATATTCGGCGCGGGTCGCCCGCTGCGCCGCGCGCAAGGCGGCGGCCCGTGAGACGCCCTGGGCGAGCAGGGTATAGAATCGCTCCATAAGCGCCGCCGTCGCCGTGTCGTCCGCCGGCCAGAGGCTGGCGGCGACCGAGCGCGCCCCCGCGCTTAAAAATCCGCGTGTCAGGCCGAACAGCTCATCTCCGGACGCCACGAAGGCCGTCCCGGTGCGGCAGGCGGAGAGGGTGGCCAGATCGCAGTGGAGCGGGATCTCGTAGAGGTCCCGCGCGAGCAGCCAGCCGTCCGCGAAGCGCAGGCAAGAAAAGAGCGGATTGTCCGACCGGAACAGCGCGTGTGTGGCCAGATGCAGCCGGCGGCAGTGCCCGGCATGGGCGCGAAACGCCTCCACGGTCGCGCTGGGGCCGCAGAACGCCTGCGCGTCGGGAAACAGCCCGGCGATCTGCTCGACTTCGGTGGCGACCCGCGCGATCTGCGGCTCCGGAACGCCCATGACCAGCAGATCGGTTTGCCGTTTGCAATCACGTCCACCGGCTTCGCGTATACGCCCGCGCTGCACGCCCGCGTACCAGACGGCGGCGCTGGGCGCATACAGGAATTCGTACCGGCTCAGCGCGTATTCCGCACCGTCGTAAAACGCGTGGAACGGCAAGTCGTGCAGGGGTCCATGCGGCACCAATACCACCTGCTCCGTTTGCAGCAGCGGCAGCAAGGGCGCCAGAAGAAGGGTATGAAGCTCCTGCAGCGCGCTCTCGATGCCCGACTGCATCTGCGTGAAATGGCTCTGCACATATCCGGCCTGCAGGCTGACGCGATTAAGCTGAAAGCGCAGCCGGCGTGCGGCGACCGCGACCTCTTCCAGACAGGCCACCTGGCGCTTCACCTTTAAACCATCCGACGAAAGCACGAACGCGCCGACGATACCGTTGGCGATGGTATACTCGACCAGCATTTCGTCTGCCGCCAGCGTAGCGCACAGCCGGTCCGCCGGTACCGGTGCGGAGAGTGCAAAGCTTATCGGAGAGGCGGCCAGGCCGGCCATCTCCTGCGCGTGCAGGGCGGCGCGATAGGCCCTCTCCAGCGGTGCGATCCTGTCTAAAAGATCGGGCGCGCTGCCGACTCGGCGCTGCGGCGCGCCCTCTTCCAGCGCCTGCAGTTGATGGTAGCTGCGCGACAGCTCCGCTCGCAGCGCCGACAGCCTGGCGCGCTCAGGCGCGCCGGACGCTCCCGTCCCGAAGACGTCCGGCGCGCGGCGATCCAATGAGGTCTGTATCCGCTCCAGCAGCAGGCGTGATTTGGAGCGCTCGACACACTCCAGAGCCTCGGCCAGATCCGCCCGGCGTGCGCGCGTAAGCAGGGCGTCGACAAGATCCTCATAGATCGCCAGCTTGTCGCTGAGAAATGCGACGTGCAAATCTTCATTGGCGACGAGCGTGCGCGCCTCTTCGAGCGCCTCCACACCCGCGCGGAAATGATGGATCGCTTTCTGGATATCCCCCTGGCGAAGGTAATGCCTCCCCAGCGCGCGCTCTGCCCGGCACACCAGCCATCGCTGCGCATACCGCCGGGCGACGCGGACCACGCCGTGCATTTGCCGGGTTGCGTCCGTGCCTTCGTCCAGCGCGGTCTCGGCGGCGAGAAAACGGGCGGCGGCTGCCCAGACCGCAGATCCCTGTTTCGCCAGCGTTCGCGCCGCTGCCAGCGCCTCTTCCGAGGCTGTCTGCATGCGCCCGCGCGCCCGCAGCATGTAGGCGCGCATCAGCCGGACGAGGCCGCGCTGCAGCGCGTTCTTCTGTTGCGCGAACAGCCCATCGGCGGCTTCCAGGGCGGCGAAAGCCTCCCCCTGACGCTGGAGAGTCATCAGCACGGAAGCGCGCCCGAGCTCAGCCCGCGCTGCCTCGTAAACGATCTCCCGGCTCTGGAAGACGGGGATCGTCCGCGTATAACACTCCAGGGCCTCGGGAAAAAGGTTCAGCTCGCGATAGACCTCCGCCATGTCCAGATCGCACTTGGCCGTTTCCAGCGCCTGGCCGCGCCCCGCAAACTCCTGCCGCGCGCTCATCAGCAGAGCCAGGGCCGCCGCATGCTCGCCGGAGAGGAAGCGCAGGTAGCCCGCGCTGGCATCGACCATCGCGACCAGGGTCTTCAGATCCTGCGCGGCAAAGATGGCGCGCGCCTGGTCAAAGAGCGCCAGCCCCTCGTCCACCCGGTTGAGAAGCGCCAGAATGTTGGCGCTGTTGGCCTGAAGACGCGCAAGAGCCAGGGTGTCCCCAAGCGAGGAAAGCGACCCCATGGCGCGCTCGTAGCAGCTGAGCGCTTCGCGATACTGGTCCCGCCGGTAGTGCAGGTTGCCCGCGTTGACCAGAACTTTTGCCGCTTCCCCTTCCGCACCCTCGGTTCGCAGGTCTCGTTCCAGTTGCCGGGCCAGCGCGAACGCCTCATCATAGCGGCCCAGCCAGCCGAGTGAGTCGATAGCGCCAATGCGGACTTGCGCGGCAAGCAGGCTGTCTTCCACATTCTGCGCGCTCTTTGCCGCCGCATCAAAAGCATCCAGCGCCTCTGCATGGCGGCCAAGAGCGCGCAGCGCCTGCGCCTGCAGGCGCCAGGCCGCTGCTCCAGAGCGGTAATCGGCGCGGCGGTCCGCGAGCTCCGCGGCCAGGCCGGCATAAGGCAAAGCCTGATCGGGATGAGCCGCCAGCGTATTGCGCGCCTCTTCCAGGCAGAAGGTCATGCATTCCGGGGAAAGGACCGCCTGCGCGATCCATCGCTCCCGCGCGCCCGCCTCTGCAGGCTTCAGCAGCCTCCGGCAGAGCGGGGCGGGAGGGTATTGCCTGCTCATAGTCCTACCGCTACCTCGGAGAGCCGAATATCCACACCCGGCAGACTTACCTGCACTTGATAGTGACCGGCAGGAACGGAGGGCAGGTGAAATTCGCTCGCCACCGGGGTGATTCTGAGGGTATGCCCGGCGCTGTTAGACAGGATGATCTCTTTGGGAATCACGTTTGCGTGGTCGCGCCGGGGCAGAACCTGTCCGATGAGGTAGCATTCGCCTTGCGGGAGCATCTCCTGCCAGATCTCGATCTCGTAGCCGTCGGTACGGTAGATCTGGTGCCGGGACGGCTCCTGCTCGCCACGGGCGAAGGCCGGCGTGTACTGCGTCCGGCTGTCGAAGAGTAGGCGCGCCCACTGCACCAGGGGAGATGAAGACTCGGGCCGGACATAGCGATCGAGGTACAACGTGCGCGCGGGCGCGAGGACATGCGCCGGAATCGGCGGGTTCTCCCTCTGGAAGGCGGAGAGAACACGCTGAATCCACGCCAGTTGGCGCTCGCAATAGACGCACCCGGTTTCCAGATGCCTGCGAACGCGCTCTTTCGTCGTGGCTTTTAAAGCGCCTTCGCAATACTCCAGCAGGATCTCGAATGTCATGGGACATCGTTTCATGGTGGCCTCCGAAACTATAGAGGAGTCACATCGGCACTTTCGTACATCGCAGGAAAACTTTTTTTGCCGGTCAGAAGCCGATGGCGTCGAGGGTTTTTTTGAGATGCTGGAGACAGCGCAGCCGGTTCGGACCCATGCTATTCATTGCGATCCCCAGGCGGCTGGCGGTCTCGGCGTAGCTGCAGGGAGGCTCTTCGCAATAGAGAAGCGTGAGGAGATTTCGGCAGCGGTCCGGCAGGCTGGAAAGGGCCTGACGCACCAGCGCCTGATCTTCGAGAGCGAGCAGGGACTCTTCGGGTGTGGGCAGGCCGGCCGCTTTCGATTTCAGACCGTTTTCTTCGTCCGCAGCATCATATTCGATGGTCTCGATCGTGATCGCCGCCTCCTGTTGCCGAAGCCGCCGCCAGGCTTCCCGCTTGGTCGTTATCGCCAGCCAGGGCGTCAGTTTCGTCACGTCCCGTAGATCGCTCAGATGGCTTACCAGGAGGAGGCTGACTTCCTGCAGCACGTCCGAGGCATCGGCATCGGAAAGCCCCATGCGTCGTGCCAGCATATAGACTAGTCCTTTATAACGATCGATGAGGGTGTCCCAGGCGGTGACGTCGCCGGAAAGGCAGGCGGCGATCAGATCGTGATCCGGCTTGCGAGCATAGCGCGAACTCGATCTGCATGCACTCGAAACCTCAGGCAGCGACATATCCTATACCTTCCATCGTTCCAGGAAACCGTCTGTTTGGGCTTTTCGTAAGAACGGCCCGGTACTATTTTAAGGGAAAGCAATAAAAGATAAATCCCCTAAATGGCGGATTATAGGATCGAGTTTAGTCAAGTGGATTTTTGGAAGGTGCCCGTTCAAAGCAAGACGATAAAATACAGACAAAGCAGAACCAGGCAGGGGTAGGCGCTATTACCTCTGCCTGGTTCTAAGCAGGTGAGTGAGGTTAAAATGTGCCGCTCACGATGATCGTTCCGGAACGGTCTACCACGGCGACCTTGTCGCCTTTCTGGATGTAGGGCACGTTGTTGCCCAGTTGGGTATCAAGATTGAAGCTGCCTTCTCCCTCCCACAGTTTCATCCGCCCGATCTCCTGGCCGTTGAGCTCCACCGACAGGATCGTGCCGTTGGCCATATTGACCCGATGGACCTCTACCTCGAACTGCCGCTCCCAACCGGTCTCCGGATCGTACTGGGTGGTGTACTGTGCCAGGCCATGCGGCAGAATGTGGTTGATGGCCGCTCCATGCAGATAGGCATCGTGAGTCTGAGCTTGCTGGGCATTGGCTGTCAGGCCGGTGAGGGCAAAGAAGGCCATCAGGGCCAGGGTCAGCATGGTGAGCATCGTCTTTTGGGTTTTCATGGGTCTACTCCTCTCATCGTTACTGTTCTCCCAAAGGGAGATGTTTGGTCTCGCTTATTCTAGAGACAGGAGCCTGCCCATTTCGTACAACGGCCAAACTTTGTTTTTATCCTGCTTGCAAAAGCGTGGTGACGGTGCTCTCCCGCGCCGCCTGCTCCTCGCGGGCCAGGGGACGGATGTGTCCGTCTTCGATCAGCAAAATGTGGTCGGCGGCGCGCGCCAGCCGGTCGTCGTGCGTGACCATGACGACCGCCACGCCGGTCTCCTGGTTCATCTCGCGCAGCAGGGTGAACACCTCCGCGCCGCTGCGGCTGTCCAGGTTGCCGGTCGGCTCGTCCGCCAGAATGAGCCGGGGCCGGTTGGCTAATGCGCGCACGATGGCGCAGCGCTGGTTCTCTCCGCCCGACATCGCATCGGGGGTGTTGTATAAGCGGTGTCCGAGGTTCACACGCTTTAAGAGGCCGATCACATAATCTCGCTCCCTGCGAGAAACCGAACCCTGCCGGATAAGGATAGGCAGCAGCGCATTCTCCAGGCAGGTGAACTCGTCGAGCAGATAGTGATACTGGAAGACAAAGCCCAGATGGTCGCTGCGGAGCGCGGCCAGGCCATCGTCATCCAGACTCGCGACATCCTGTCCGGCGATCTCCAGACGGCCGCCGGTCGGCCGGTCCAGGCAGCCGAGAATGTTGAGCAAGGTGGATTTCCCACTGCCGGACTGGCCCATGATGGCGACGAACTCCTCCTCGCCTACCTGGAGATCGATCCCATGCAGGACGGGAACGTGAATCTTGCCGTAGTAGGTCTTCTGGAGGTTCTGCGCATTTACGATCGGCCGGCTCATTTTATCACCTGCACCGGGTCCAACTTGGCCGCCCTCCGCGCAGGCAGAGAGGCAGCCAGCACCGTCGCCACGACCGCCGCCAGCATCGCGACCACCACCAACTGCCAGGTCAAATCCTGGGGGATGACCGGCTGCAGCGTGCCGCCGGCATGGGTGGCCGCCCGCTTGAAGTTTCTCAGGATAGCGAGAGCGCCGCAGCCCAGCAGCGCGCCTATCGCCGCGCCGATCAGGGCGATTCCCAGCCCCTCCAGCAAAAACACGATCAGGATCTGCCGGCTCCGGGCGCCCATGCTTTTGAGGATGCCGATCTGCTTGCCCTTCTGCAGCACCGAGACGATCAGCACGGAGGCGATGGCAAACGAGGTGGCTACCAGCGAGAAGATGGAGACCAGATAGGCGACCGAAGTCCAGGCGGACAGGGAGGAGACCCAGTTCGTATGCTGCCGCGACCAGGAATCCACTTTGTAGGGCAGAATCGCCAGGAGTCGGTCGGCGACGCGGTCCGCATGGTACAGGTCGTCGGTCTTGATGAGCAGCGAGCGGACCGCCGTGCCGGTGCCGTACAGGCTCTGCGCCGAGCGAAGCACGATAAAGGCTTGCGGCAACTGGTCTTCGCCCGTATCGCAGATGCCGGCGACGGTGAACGCGTCGGAGATCCCCTCGCTGGAGGTCAGCCGAACGCGGTCTCCGATGCCGACGCTCAGATCCTCGGCCAGCTTATAGCTGAGCATCGTTTCGTCGGAACGCAGTCCGAGATAGTGGCCCGAGACCAGATATTTGGTCATCGGCGTCACCACGTTCATCCGGTCCGGGTCCGCGCCATAGAGCGTCGCGCCCAGGCTCTTACTGCCGCGGGAGACGAATCCCTGCCCGGTCACCGCCGGCGCCACCGCCACGACCTCCGGGACGCTCCGGATCACGGCATCCACTTTCTGCCAGTTCTCGATGTCCTTGCGCTGCTGGGTCTGGCGCTCGATCCGGCTCAAGGAGAGGCCCGCTGTCGCCCCGGGCGTCTGCGCCAGCGGCATGGGGTCTGGCTCCGGCGGGGTGACCGTGACTTGCGGCAGGGTATCCGTCAGCATGTCGCTGACATTCTTGCAGACTCCGAAGATCAGGCTGGAGATGAAGATCACGACCAGGACGCCGGTGGCGACCGCGGAGATGGTGAGCAGGGTCTGTCCACCTCCGGAGCGCAGGTGGCGGGACGCCAGGGTGGACTCGAAGCGAAGCATTTAGCGCCTCCCTGCCACCACACGAACGCGCGATCCCGGCGCGACACTCATGGCGTCGCCCACCACGGTATCCTGTGGAGAAAGCCCTTCCAGAATGGGCACGCGATCGCCTTCTACCGGCCCGGTGACCACCGTCTGCTCGACGGCGCGCCCGTCCCGAACGAGCAGCACGGCACGCCGGTCTCCCATCACGCGCACGGCGGTGATCGGCAGAAGCAGGCGTCGCGCCGCCTCGGCGAGCACGATGTTGACATTGACCGTCTGGCCGGGATGCAGCCAGTCCGGCGGGTTCGGGAGCGCGACGGTGACCTCGACGGTCCCGCGCGCCGGATCGACCTTCGGCCCGACCTGCGTGATCCGCCCCTCGAAGTGGGCGGTTCGGTACGCCGAAGAGGTGATCACCGCCCGCTGGCCTGTGTGCAGGTCGGCCAGGTTGGTCTCATCCACGTCGAGATGGATTTCCGGGCGGCCGGTCTGCACCAGCCGCAAGATGCCGCCCGGCCCGGCGGGCGCGCCCTTTTCGGCGAGAATCTCGGTGACGGTGCCGGCGAAAGGCGCCTGCACGACGAAGGTCTGAACCTGCTCGCGGGCGACTTGCAGCGCGGCCTCGGACTCGCGCACGCGCTGCCGGGCGGCCTCGACGTTCTCCCGGCGCGGCGGGGCGTCTACGGTGCGCTGCTCCGCCTGGGAAGCTGCCAGGGCGGCGCGCGTAGAGTCAAGGTTGGCCTGGGAGGCGCTTACGTCGTGACGGGCGGCGAGGAGGGCCGCCCGCGCCGCCTCCAGGTTGGCCTGGGCGATAAGAACGTCCTGGCGTGCCGTTGCCCGTGCCGCTGTCGCGACCTTCTCTTCCTCTTCCGCCTGATCCAGAGCCTGGCTTGCAATCGCCCCCTCTTTATAAAGGTAGGCGCTTCGGTCGAGAGTTTTGCGAGTCAGCCCTTGCTGGGCATCCGCCTGGGATTCGGCGGACTGGGCGCGCAGAATCTCGACAGCGCGCTCCTGCACGAGCGCCTCGGCCTGGCGTACGGCCGCCTGGGCACGCTCGACCTGCGTTGCTTGCGCCGTGACCGCCGATCGCGCCTGATTCACGCGCGCCAGCGCCGCATCGCGCTCGGAGGGCCGGGCGGTCAGGAGCGCCTGGGCCAACTGCGTCCGTGCCGTCTGGACGGCCTGCGCCGCCTGCTGCGCCTGGGACACGGCGACGCTGTCCTGAACGCGCGCCAGCGCGTCGCCTTGCCGGACCGTATCTCCTTTCTGGACCCACAGCTCCGCGACGATCCCCTGCCCCTGCGCGCCGACGGCGCTTTCGCGCCGCCCGGCCACCCGGCCGGAGGCGGCGAGGGTCTCCTGATACGTCCGCAGCTCCGGTCGCGCCACCTGCACGGAGAGCGGCCGCCCGGTCCACCATACAGTCACGGCCACGATCAGCAGCACGGCGGCCAGCAGGCCGATCCATCGCCGCCACCGCCGGGGCCGTCGCCCGCGCTCCTGTCCCTCTTCGCCTTCCCCCTGAGAAGGAGCCGGCGGTTGGGGCATGGGGCGTCGCTCTCCTTCCGGGGTAGAGCGGGGTCTATGTGTCTCTGTGGTCTGTGTCTCTAACATCCTGGCCCTCGCAGAATCTTTATCTGCCCGGCTCCCATGCGCTTACAGGCGAGGAGGGGCTTTCCAGAGCAAGATTCTCCCTTGTCCAGGAACATTGTCTCGCAACGGCGAGACAAATACATCCGCTAAACGGCGGATTGTTGCCGACAGAGCATTCGTTGAAATGGGATCGAAGGAAGGGCAGCCGCCTGGGCAAGGATCCGCTTTATCGCTGCCAGAGAATATGATTCTCTTCCAGCGGTAGGTGCGCTTCCGGGTGGAAAGGCACGATACGGGGCGTGTAGTGTTCCGCAGGGCGTGTCGCCGGCACCTTTGCCGTGTAGAGATAGCTCGATCCGGCGCCGGCGATTTTTCCCGCGCGCTTCATTTTGACCGGGGGCGCTACAAGATCGTCCAGAGGATCGGCGTAGAGCTCTACATAAACGGAATCCGGGTTGATACTCCCGAAGGCGACCTCGACGGTAAAATTCCAGGCATTGCGTTCCTGGTGGAACGTGAGCGCGCCAAAGCGCAGCGTGTTCCAGTTCTCGGCCAGATGTTGCTGCCATTTTTGCAGGGTGGCGGCCAGCGCGGCACCGTCCGCTGTGCGCCGGTGAAAAGCCGAAGCGCTGGGGAGATAGACCTGTTCCACATATTCGCGCAGCATGCGGTAGCTGCTATACTGAGGCGTCAGCTCCGACATACTGGCCCGGATGTGGCGGATCCAGCCTTCGGAGATTCTCGCCGGGTTGCGGTCATAGAATTCGGGAAGGATCTGCTGTTCGAGTAGATCGTAGAGCGCTCCCGCCTCCTTCGCATCCCAGTCCGGCTCGGTATGTTCCTGTCCGTCCCCCAGCGCCCAGCCCACTTCGGGACGATACGCTTCCGCCCACCAGCCATCCAGCTCCGATAGATTCAGCCCTCCGTTGACCAGCAGCTTCATGCCACTGGTGCCGCAAGCCTCCCAGGGACGGCGCGGCGTGTTGATCCAGACATCGATGCCGGCGGCCAACTGCTGCATGAGGGAGATGTCGTAATCCTCGATGAAGACGATGTGTCCGGACAGGTACGGCTGGGAGGCAAAATTCGCCATCTCCTGCACCAGCCGCTTGCCTTCCTCATCGTTGGGATGGGCCTTGCCGGCGACGATCAACTGCAAGGGACGCTCGGAACGGCTGAGCAGCGCGGCCAGGCGAGCGGGATCTTGCAGCAGCAGGGTGGGACGCTTGTAGCTGGCGAAACGCCGGGCGAACCCCAGCGTGAGGGCATCGGGGTTTAAGGCGCTGCCGGCGCGCTGGATGGCCTCTTCCGGGGCGGCGTGCTGGTGAGCCTGATGCACGAGCCGGCGGCGCACGTGCTCGACAAGGGAGCGGCGCGCGGCATTGCGGTAATTCCACAGGTCCGTATCGCTGATCTTCTGTAAGCCCTCGTTCGAAGCGAGCATCGCCTCCTGCCAGTTTTCCTTGCCGCACGCCTGTGTCCATAACGCTCCGGCCGCTTCCGAATCCCAGGAGGGAATATGCACGCCGTTCGTCACGTAGCCCACGGGCACTTCGCTGACGGGCCAGCGGGGAAACAGTCCCTCAAAGAGACGCCGGCTCACCAGGCGGTGCGGGCGGCTGACCGCCGTCACCTGGCCGCTCGTGTGAATGGCCAGAAAGGCCATGTTCAACGGCTCTTCCGGCCTCTCAGGCAGAGAGCGGCCCAGGTCCAGCAGACCGTCTACCGAGTTCCCGACCGTTTGGGTAAAGCTTCTGGCATACTTGCGGATCAAATCCGAATCGTACCGATCGAAACCGGCCGCAACCGCCGTATGGGTGGTGAAGACATTTCCGGCTCGGGTCGCCCACAACGCCTCCGGAAACGAACGCCCGGTCTTTTGCATGAAGCTGTACGCCCGCGCGAGAGCCACAAAGGCCGCATGCCCTTCGTTGAGATGGCAGACATCCGGCTCGATCCCCAGCGCTTCCAAAACCTTCCAGCCGCCAATGCCGAGAACGATCTCCTGCACCAGGCGCGGTTCCTGGCCGGCGGGATAGAGGGTCGCCGAAATGCCGCGGTCCCAGGGGCTATTGAGAGAGTCGTTGCTGTCCAGGAGATAGAGCGTTATCCGGCCCACGCACGCCTGCCAGACGCGAAGCTGCACCTGGTGCCCCGGCAGCCAGACGGACACCCGCAGCCATCCACCCTCCGGCTTTTCCACAGGAATGACCGGCAAAACGGTGGGGTCGTTATAAGGAAAGGCTTCCAACTGCCAGCCGTTGGCATCGAGGATCTGGCGGAAATAGCCCTGTTGATACAGCAGGCCGATTCCCACCAGCGGAACGCCCATATCCGCCGCCGTCTTCAGAAAATCCCCGGCCAGAATGCCCAATCCCCCGGAATAGATGGGCAAGGCCTCGCTCAGCCCGAACTCCATGCTGAAGTAGGTGACCGATTTCAAGTCCGAGCCGGAATAGCGCTGACCGAACCAGCCGGGCGCTTCGAGAGAGCGCCTGCGGTCGTCGAGCGCGTGGCGCAGCAGCTCTTGAAACGCCGTATCCTGTCCTACCTCTTCCAGGCGCGCCTGCGAAACGTTCTGCAGGATCATGAAGGGATTCTCGGTCTGTTCCCAGGCATCCGGGTCCAGCTTCTCCCACAGCCGGTCGCTCAACTGGCTGCCATGCCAGCGCAGATCCAGCGCCAGCTCGGCCAGCCCTTCTAAACCTTTGGGCAAGGGGCGGTGCAAAAACGAAGCAAAGGCGGTCTCGGTCAGCGATTCAGGCATGGCGGCTATCGTCCTCATCGTTTTAGAGATGACTACGCTCATTCTACGTTTGCTCACCGCTAAACGATTCAATTCACGCAGCTATCCGCTAAATGGAGGAGGATAGACAATCCCTCTCTTTTCGGGCAGGCGCTCCCCTACGACTTGCTCGATCATAATCCGCCGATTCGCGGATGTTATTTCCAGGAGGATTCTATAGAATAAGGTTATGGTTGCCGTATGCAGCCAGACAATCGACGGAGACCATGATCTTAGACACGGGTCTGCATCTGGCGACGGCACGCGATAGCCCGGAGGAGCTATCGGGAGGATGGCAACATGGACAACGACGTTTTAGATCGGAATCCCTGGCGGATCGAGGAGCAGGACTTCCCGGAGGACGGCAGCATCGAGGAGAAGATAGCGTTTCTGCTGCACTATGCGATTCTGGCGCCTTCGACCCGCAACACACAGCCCTGGAAATTCAAAATCGATGGCGAGACTGTCTCCCTCTTTGCCGATGAGAACCGCTGGCTGAAGGTATCGGACGCCAATCAGCACGATCTGTATATCAGCCTCGGATGCGCGCTGGAGAACCTGCTTTTCGCCGCGGAAAACTTCGGATTTGCCCATCGGGTGGAGTATTGCCCTAGCCCGCTCAATCTGGATCTGGCCGCTACGGTCCATCTTCATCCCGGCGAAAAAACGTCCTTCTATCGCTCTCAGGATCTGTTTGCGATGATCCCGGAGCGCCATACTAGCCACAAAGCGTATGATGGAGAGCCTATTCCGAAAGCGGTCCTGGAGCACTTTCAGCGTTGCCGCCCGGAAGAGGGAGTCTATCTGCACGTGACCGGCGATGCGGACGTCAAGCGGAAAGTGGACGATCTGACCACCCATGCCGACGCCATCGAGTTCGCTCTGCCTGCCTTCCGGGACGAGCTGGCGCACAGCATCGGATCGGGGAGTTTCGGCACTCCCTGGCTCTTTGCCGTCATCGAGCAACTGGCGATCTCCTACCTGAATATGGGCACTTCGACCGCGCGTAAGGACCATGAGCTGCTGATGAGCTCGCCGATCCTGGGCGTGCTGAGCGCCCATGACGATGACTTTAAAACCTGGCTCAAGGTCGGGCAGACGCTGGAGCGGCTCTATCTGATAGCGACGGCTCACGGACTATGCCTGCAGCCGATCAGCCAGCTTATCCAGGTACCGCAAATCCGCGCGGACCTGGCGGCCTTGCTGCCGATCGACGGATTGAAGCCCCAGCTTCCGTTTCGGCTGGGCTATGCGGAGAAGCAGGCGCGGCATACACCGCGACGGCCGCTGGAGGAGCTTCTCGTTCAAAATAGCTCCCCTCTCCTTCGCAAATAGAGGGGTGAGGTCAGGGAGAGTAAACATGACTACCTTTGATTACACGATTCCATCCGATAAGCCCTTCGACGAGGTAGTGGCTCGGATAGTGCAGAAGACGGCGGAGAAAGGCTTCCGGGTCCTGCATACGCACGACGTTGCGGCGACCCTGGCGGAGAAGGGATTTACGCGTGACCCTCTCAAGATCGTCGAAATCTGCAACGCAAAGTACGCCAGCCAGGCGCTCGACAAAGACATCAAAATCTCCCTGATGCTGCCCTGCCCGATCAGTGTTTATGTCCAGGGTGGCCGGACATATATCAGCACGATGCTGCCCACCGTTCTGGTGAAGTTCTTCCCGGAGGCAGGAATCGAAGGACTGGCATCGGAAGTGGAGAAAGTCGTTCTGGCGATCATCGAGGAGGCGCAATAAGGCTCTTCTTTCCCTGCCAGAGAGACAGCTTAAGAAAAAGTTCTTGACAAACAGGGAATATAGTAGTATCTATATATTACTATGAGCACCGTGACAACAAACAGGGAAAACATTCCCCTGATCGATATGGAGACGCTGGAGCGGGTCGCGCCGATCCTGCGCAATGTCGCGCATCCCTTGCGGCTGCGCATTCTGGACTATCTCGACCATGAAGGCGAGGCCCGAAGCGTGAGCGAGATCATAGAAGCCTCCGGCGCCTCTCAGGCGATCGTCAGCCAGCAGTTGCGCATCCTCAAAGACCAGGGCGTCTTGACCGCGCGGCGCGCGGGCAACTACGTTCTCTACGACATCGCGGATCGAAGCGTGCTGTTGCTTCTGGAATGCATCCGCCGTCATCAGAAGAAGCGATAAGCGCCAGCCCGGAGCAAAGGGTGTGTTTCTGCATCCGAGACATATAAATATTTCTATATTGCTATGCAACGATCCGCCGTTTGGCGGATGCCAGTGCCGTGCAGATTCCCTATAATCCAGGTGAACGAGTGGGAAATCCGCTTTGATTCCTGGCAGCCGCAGGAAAGATTCAGGAGGGCGCCAATGGAGGCTTTACACAAGTTCGGCATCGTCCTGCGACAAAACAGGGCTCGATGGCTCCTGGCCATCGTCGCTCTATTCCTTGTCGTGGACACCGCCGTGTGGCGGGATATTCACGCCGGCAAGAATTCAGGCACGCCGGGCGTCCAACAGACAGAGACGCCAAAGGCGCAGACCGTATCGACTCCCATCGTCTCCGTAGCGCCAGCCATGGCGCCCCAATGGCTGGAAGCGACAGGGACCGTACAGCCAGAATTAGAGTCGGCTCTCGCGGCCAAAGTCATGGGTCGCGTGCAGAGCGTTCTGGTGCGGGAAGGCGATTCCGTGCGCAAGGGGCAGCCGCTTGTCTTTCTGGATGCGCGGGATTTGGAGGCGTCCATCGCGCAATCCAACGCCAATCTGCGCGCCGCCGACGTGGGCTATGACAACGCGCGGGTCGCCGCGCACATGGAAAGAGCTCTGAGCGCGGCGCGGATCGCGAATGCAAAGGCGCGGCTCGCGCAAAGCCAGGCGGCGCTCAAAGCGGCGAACGCGAAGCTGGACCTCGTTCTGGCCGGTCCACGCCGCCAGGAGCGCGCCCAGGCGGCCCTCTCGGTCGCCCAGGCGCAGTCTTCCCTGATCCTCGCCGAGAGCAATCTCCACCGCATGACCGAGCTCTACGATGAGGGCGCCATTCCCGCGCAGCAGTACGACCAGTACAAAAGCCAGTACGAGGTCGCGAAAGCGCAGTACGCGGCGGCACAGCAGGCCCAGAGTATGACCGACGAGGGCAGCCGCGCGGAAGAGATACGCGCCGCGCAGGAGGCGGTCCGGCAGGCGCAGGCGGCCGTGCAGGAAGCCCGCGCGGGATGGCAGCAGGCACAGGCCAGCGCGCTGCAGATCGACGTGCGCCGGCAGGAGATTCAGGGCGCGCAGGCGCAGATCGGTCAGGCGCAGGCTTCGCTGCAGATCGCCCGCGTCACCCGCGGCTATGCCGTCCTCCTCAGCCCGTTCGACGGCGTGGTGACCCAAAGGCTGGTCGATCCCGGCGCGATGGCAAGCCCCGGCGTGCCGCTGCTGAAGGTGCAGGGCGGCGCTCGGCGTCTGGAAGCGGTCGTGCCGGAGACGGCGCTGGCGGCGGTCCGGCAGGGCGCCTCCGTTCCCGTTCGGCTGGATGCTTTAGGCAGTCGCGAGCGGACCGGGCGGGTGGTGGAGATCGCGCCGCAGGGGGATGCCGGCAGCCACACGTTCGTGGTCAAGATCGTCCTGCCCAAAGACAGCGGCGCTTCGTCCGGCATGTTTGGCCGGGCGCGTTTCCGCATCGGCACGGAGCGCCGCCTGCTCGTGCCGCAATCGGCGGTCTGGGAGCGGGAAGGACTGCACTATCTCTACATCGTGGATGCAAGCGACACCGCCCGCCTGCGGATGGTGACCGTCGGAGAACCGGCCGGAAATCGGCTGCCGGTGCTCTCCGGCCTGAATCCGGGGGAGCGTATCGTCGCCGGAGGCAGAGAGCGCCTTGCCGACGGCGCGCGGGTGACCGCGGAGGGTAAGTAGCCGCCATGCGTACCGAACCGGAAACCGCGTCGCTGCGGGTCGGGCTGGCCGGGCGGCTGGCCGCCGCCTTCGTCCACTCCAAGCTCACGCCTCTGCTCATCCTCGTCTCGCTGCTGCTGGGAGCCTTCGCCGTCCTCCGAACGCCGCGCGAGGAGGAGCCGCAGATCATCGTGCCGATGATGGACGTGATGGTCGCCATGCCCGGCGCGACGGCCAAAGAGGTCGAGCAGCGGGTCACCGTCCCGATGGAAAAGCTGCTCTGGGAGATACCGGGCGTCGAGTACGTCTATACCACCTCCAGCCCCGGCCAGTCGCTCGCCATCGTGCGCTTCACTGTCGGGCAGGACCAGGAGGCCAGCCTGGTGCGCCTGCGGGAGAAGCTGCAGTCCCATTACGACATCATCCCGCCCGGCGCCTCGCTGCCGATCATCAAGCCCCGCTCCATCGACGACGTGCCCATTCTGGCACTCACGCTGCACAGCGCCCATTACGACTCCTATGCCCTGCGCCAGTTCGCTTCCCGCGTAGACGACGCCATCAAGCAGGTGGACGACGTCTCCGAGACCACCATGATCGGCGGGCGCCGCCGCGAGGTGCGCGTGATTCTGGATAAAGCGCGCCTGGCGGGCTTCGGCCTGACACCGGACGGGATCGCCCAGGCGCTCTCCGGCGCGAACGCGCGGGCGCAGGCGGGCAGCTTCTCTCACGACAATACGGACATCGCCGTCAAGACCGGCGCGTTTCTGACGGATGCGAAGGAGGTCGGCGCGGTCGTCGTCGGCGCGGCGAACGGGCGCCCGATCTTCCTTAAAGATGTCGCCACCATTCGAGACGGGCCGGAAGAGCCGGCGAGCTACGTCCTGTTCGGCTACGGCCGAGCGTCGGGGCCGGCGTCCTCGCGCCCCGTCGAGCCGGCCGTGACGATCTCCGTCGCCAAGCGTCCCGGCAAGAACGCCATCGACATCGCCAACAATGTCCTGGCGAAAGTGGACAGCCTGAAAGGCACGCTCCTGCCCTCGGATGTCGCCGTCACGGTGACGCGCAACTACGGCGAGACGGCCAGCGAGAAGTCCGGCGAGCTGCTTTTCCACATGCTGCTGGCCGTGCTCTCCGTCACGCTGCTGATCGCCCTCACCCTGGGGCGGCGCGAGTCGCTGGTCGTTCTGGTCGCCATTCCGGTCACGCTGGCGCTGACGCTGCTCGTGTTCTATCTCTACGGCTACACGCTCAACCGCATCACGCTCTTTGCTTTGATCTTCTCCATCGGCATCCTGGTGGACGACGCCATCGTGGTCGTGGAGAACATCGTCCGCCACTACCGGATGCCGGAAGGCGAGCGCAAGCCGCCGCTCGCCGCCGCCATTCTTGCGGTCGACGAGGTCGGCAATCCGACCATCCTGGCGACCTTTACGGTCATCGCGGCCATCCTGCCGATGGCCTTCGTCGGCGGGCTGATGGGCCCCTACATGCGCCCGATCCCTATCGGCGCTTCGGCGGCAATGCTCTTCTCCCTGCTCATCGCCTTCATCGTCACCCCCTGGGCCGCCTACCGCCTGCTGCGCGGCGAGCATGGCAAGGCGCACGCGGCCGGGGACGACGCGCTGACTCGCCTCTATCGCCGCGTCATGACGCCGCTCTTGCGCTCCTGGAAGGTACGCGCCGGCTTTCTGGCCGGCGTGGTGGCCCTGCTCCTGGGCGCGATGGCGCTGGTCGGAATCAAAGCGGTCACGGTGAAGATGCTGCCCTTCGACAACAAGAACGAGTTTCAGATCATCGTGGACATGCCCACCGGCACGACGCTGGAGCAGACGGCGGCGGCCACCCGCGCGCTCGCCGACTATGTGGCGACCATCCCGGAAGTCACGAACTACCAGATGGTCGTCGGAGCCGCCAGTCCCTACAACTTCAACGGCCTGGTGCGCCACTACTACCTCCGCAATCAACCTTACCAGGCGGATATTCAGGTCAATCTGGTGGGCAAAGGCGAGCGCAAGGCCCAGAGCCACGACATCGTCAAGCGCATCCGTCCGGAGATCGCCCGCATCGCCCGGCAGTGGGGAATCCGCGTCAAGGTGGCCGAAGTGCCGCCGGGGCCGCCCGTGCTGGAGACCCTGGTCGCCGAGATCTACGGCCCGATCGGAGAGCGGCGTACCGAGGTCGCCCGGCAGGTCAAGCGGATTTTCGAGACGACCGAAGGCGTCACGGACGTCGACTGGTACATGGACGACGATCAGCCGACCTATCAGATCATGGTGGACAAGGAGAAGGCGGCTTTGAGCGGGGTCGATACGCAGGCGGTGAACCGCACGCTGGCGATGGCGCTCTCCGGCGCTTCCGTCGGCCTGGCGCACGATGAGTCCGCCCGCGAGGACGTGCCCATTACCGTGCGTCTGCCGCGCGGCGAGCGCAGCGGATTGGCGTCGCTGGAATCGGTCTACGTCGCCGCGCAGGACGGGCATCTCGTGCCGCTTCGGGAGCTGGCGCATCCCGTAGCCATCCCTACCGACAAAGCCATCTATCACAAGAACCTGCTGCCGGTGGTCTACGTGACCGGCGACGTGACCGGGCGGCAGGAGAGCCCGGTCTACGCTATCCTGGCGATGAACCGCAAGCTGGCGGATCTGCATTTGCCGGAGGGGTATCAACTCAACGTTCTCAGCACGCGCCTGCCGTTCACCACGGATAAGCTGGCGATGAAGTGGGACGGGGAGTGGCAGATCACCTACGAAGTCTTCCGCGACCTGGGGATCGCGTTCGCCGCCGTGCTGGTGCTCATCTATATCCTGGTGGTGGCCTGGTTCCAATCCTTGAAAACGCCGCTCATCATCATGGCCCCCATTCCGCTGACGCTGGTGGGGATTCTGCCTGCCCACGCGCTGCTGGGGGCCTTCTTCACGGCCACCTCGATGATCGGCTTCATCGCGGGCGCCGGCATCATCGTGCGCAATTCGATCATCCTGGTGGACTTCATCGAGCTTCGGCTGCGACAGGGAATGCCTCTGGAGCAGGCCGTGATCGACGCCGGGGCGACGCGCTTCCGTCCGATGCTGCTCACGGCGGCAGCGGTCATCGTCGGCTCATTCGTGATTCTCTTTGATCCCATCTTCCAGGGACTGGCGATCGCGCTGATGGCCGGCGAGATCGCCTCGACGCTGCTCTCGCGGCTGACGGTTCCGGTGCTCTACTTTATGATGAAAAGCCGCGAGCCGATGGCGGTATCTTCCGTACCGGAGGATCGTTGGCCCGAAGCCCCTCGCCAGGAGGAGCCGCGCCCCCTGGCGCATACGCCATGATAAGGAGAAAAAGACCATGTCAACCGAACGCTGGCTGCGGCTGATCGCCGGAACCTTTGTCATGCTTTCTGTCATCCTCGGCGTGCTGGTGAGCCACTGGTGGCTTGCTTTCACCACGTTTGTCGGACTGAACCAAGGCTGGTCGTCGAAGGAAGTCCAACGCCGATGAAACTGGCTTGCTTTCACCACGTTTGTCGGACTGAACCTGTTCCAATCCGCATTCACCAACTGGTGCCCGATGATGTGGCTGCTGGAGCGCCTGGGCGCCCAATCTTACGAGCCTCCGATTCCTGGACACTGAAGCCTGGGAGGGAGAAGGCAGCTCACTGCTGCCACAAGGGAAGGGGCTAATTGTCCATAGGAAGACTTTCTATCTTCAAAAGAAATGACGGATTGTGAGCCTTTAGGACTAGCGGCGGCCGAGAAAATCAGGTCTTATGGCCCATGACATGCTCGCACGTCATGCGATACCATAGAAGCGAAAGGAGGTGAGATCGATGCAACCAATAACGATGCGCTGGATCGCGCGAATACTGATTCTGGCCTGGGCATGCTGGTGGATTTTCTTCGCCATCGCGAGCTCGATCTCCGAGAGCAGCGGATGGCATAAGGCGCTGCTGCCTTGCGGGCTGGCCGCGCTAATCTTTCTCGGCAGCGCCCTGCTGGCCTGGCGCTGGGAGGCTGCGGGAGCTGTTCTGTTGATCGCCGAGGGGCTGCTGGTCTGCATGGCCTACTATCCCATCAGGTTTCTGCATGGATCTCTCAGCACAGCCTGCTTCGTGCTCCTGACGCTGGCGGCGCCGCCACTCCTGGCCGGATTGCTGTTTTTCCTGAACTGGCGCGGGATGCGAACGCCCCATCCCGTATAAGGGCGCGATCTTGTCAGGGCAAGGAGGAAATTCCTTCCCACTCGAACCACTTTTTCCGGCCCACAATCCGCCATTTAGAGGATGCGCCCGGCCCCTTCTTTCCCATATAATCAGGGTAGCATAAGCGCGCAACATTTCCCAGTTACCTAGCGCGAAGGAGGGACAGGCCATGACACAGGCAGCGGAACAGAAGACGAAGTCCGAGCATGTCGCCCGAGAGGATCATATGGTGGAAGAGATCGTCCACCAGCAGTTACAAGAGAACCCACGCACCAGCAAAATGCCTCTGTACATCAAGGTCGAGAACGGGATTGTGACCCTGGCCGGCACGGTCAACAACTATCCGGCCAAAGTGACCGCCCGTGAGATCGCCTACCATGTGCCCGGCGTGGTCGACGTACTCGATACCATCGAGGTCCGGCGCTCCAACGGGCGCTTCGTGTTCGATCAGTTTCCGGCCGATTGCGAGATCACCCGTGCCGTGCAGGAAGTCTTGAAGTGGGATGTGCTGGTGACGTCCCAGGATATTCGCTGCGTGGTCGCCAACGGCTGGGTCACGCTGACCGGCGCTGTCCCCTCGCAGAGCGACCGCCAGGAGGCCGAGCGCGCCGTTGGCTATGTGCGTGGGGTGCGCGGCATCGTCAATCACCTACGCGTCGTCCCGGAGACACGGGAGCACTAGGCGCTTCGGCTTCCGGCGAAAATACGCGCTCTGTGATGAACGTCCTGCTCTTTACCACGCTCTACCCCTCGTCGCGGCGGCCGGCGAGGGGTCTGTTTAACCTGCAGAGCTTCCGCGCGCTGGCGCAATATTGCGAGGCGCGCGTGGTCGTTCCGGTCCCCTGGTGGCAGCGGCTGCGCTGGCCGGGGGATCTGCTGCGCATCCCGCAGGAAGACGATACCGGCCTGCCGGCCTCCGTGCCGACCTACTGGCCGGTCCCCCACATGCCGGCGACACATGTGCGGGCGATGCATCGCGGCCTGGCCGCGCACCTGCGCCAGCTGCGCCGGGACTTCCCGTTCGATCTTCTCTTTGCCACCTTCGCCTATCCCGACGGCGTGGCGGCAGCCTATCTCGCCCGCGACTTGCAGTGTCCCCTGGTCATTGGCGTTCTCGGCAGCGACGTCAATCTTCTGGCCGCGCGGCCTTCCCTGCGTCCTGAAATCCAGTGGGGACTGCAGCAGGCGCAGCGAGTCCTGGCCGTCAGCAGCGCGCTGCGCGAGCGCGTCATCGAATTGGGAGTCGCTCCGGAGAAAGTGGTGGTACAGCGCAACGGCGTGGATGGCGAGCAATTTGCCCTTCGGGACCGGCGGGAGGCGCGCGTTCGCCTGGGGCTGCCTGCGGACCGCCGGATCGTCTGCTGCGTGGGGAACTTGCTTCCGGTCAAAGGGCAGGATGTGCTCGTCGAGGCGATGGGGCTTCTGCGCGACGGGCCTTGCGTAGACCTCGTGCTGATCGGCGCGGGAGAGATGCAGGAAGCTCTGCAAGCGCGTGTCCGCGCGCTGGGGTTGGAAGGGCGGATCCACCTGCCGGGCCGTCGACCGCATGGCGAGGTCCCGGACTGGATCAGCGCCTGCGATGTTTACTGCCTGCCCAGCCGCCGCGAAGGCTGCCCCAACGTGATTCTGGAGGCCCTGGCGTCCGGTCGTCCGGTCGTGGCCTCCTGCGTGGGCGGCGTGCCGGAATTGATAAACGCCGGCAACGGCATCCTGGTCCCTGCCGAGAACCCGGTCGCCCTCGCCGAGGGGCTGCGCCAGGCCCTCAGCCGCTCCTGGGATCCGGAAACCCTGCGCGGCTCCGTGGAATATCTTTCCTGGGACCAGGCCGGCAAAGGCTACTTCCACGTCCTCCAGGCCGCTCTGCGGGAGGAAAGGACGCGCGTTTCGGCATCCGGACCGCGGCCTGGACGGAGCGGTCCGGACCTCTAGCAGGATACAGCCTACGTGCTATAATATACGGGCTTAACCTGCCCGGCATAGATTACAGGAGATGGGATGATGGAGCGGACCTTATTGCTCTCGGATAGCCAGACGCCTCTCGATCGACCTCAAGAGCGCCCTCACGACCAGGTATCAGAGGAAGTCCTTATCGACAAACGGGTGGTGATCGCCGAAGACGAGGGCATCATCTGTATGCAGCTCGATCGCCTACTGAAGCGGGCGGGGCTGCAGGTGGTGGGCAAGGCGGGGAACGGCCAGCAGGCGGTCGAGATCGTCCTGCGCGAGCGCCCCGACATCGTTTTAATGGATATTCGCATGCCGCTCATGGACGGGATGCAGGCTGCCGAGCGCATTCTTCAGGAATATCGTCCCTGCATCATGTTTGTGACCGCCTTTACCCACTTTCAGGAGCAGGCCAGGCAGATCGACGCCTGCGGCTATCTAGTCAAGCCGGTCACCTCAGAGAACCTGCTTCCCGCTCTGCGGGAAGCGTACGCCTTCTGGCAGCAGCGCGCATAACCTTTAAGCATTTTCCCTGATTAAAATTCTTCTTGTATCGAGCGGGGAAAAGCTGTATAATAGCTCCTATACGTAGCCGCGATGCTCGTTTATTCTCATCGTTGTCACGAACAGAGCCTTCTCTCAAGGAGGTCTGCATGACTGCCTCTGACCCACTCAAAAGCGGCCAGGATGCGCCCGCCTATTCTATCGCCTCGGAGGGTCTGGCAGGAAAACGCGTGGTGCTCTGTACCCATAAGGGCATCGAGAACCTGCATCTGCGCCGCTCCCTGGTAAAAGGTCGTCTGCTTGTCGTCGGGGAAGCCAAGACGGCTCAGCAGTTGATCGAGATCGTCTCAAACGAGCGCCCGGACATCGTCGTCGTGGACGCCAGCATCAATACCATGCCTCTGGAAGATTTGGTCCGTCGTCTCCTGGCCGAGCACCCCGCCACCCTGATTCTGCTTACCGATCGACCCGACTTTGGGGAGCGCGCTTCCCAACTTGGGGCCGCCGCCTGTCTGGAAAGGCCTTACTCGGCTCAAGAACTCCTCTCCAGCCTGCAGCAGACCGTTACCGAAGCGTAATAGAAAATCCGCAAAGAGTTCCTCGAGCGGCCTTTCGACGCCTGAATCGCGGGCCGAGTCCCCTATGCCTTGCGGATGCGGCAGGCACAGACCTTGAACTCGGGTATCTTAGAGACCGGGTCGAGCGCGCGGATGGTAAGCAGATTCACCGACTTCTCGTCCGCCCAGTGATAGGCAATGAAGATCGTGTCCTCCCGGATGGTCTGCACGACATTCGCTTTCAAGGTCACCTGGCCCCGGCGCGTCTCTACCGTCACAAGATCGCCGGTCCGCACGCCTAAGGAGGCCGCCAGCGTGGGGTGCATCTCGACCAGCGGCTCCGGGTACTGATCGACCAGGCCGCCGATGTGCCGGGTCTGCGTGCCGCACTCGGCGCAAGCCTGGACGCACGCCTGGCAGCCGATACAGCGCGCGGGATCGATAATGAACACATTCTCCAAACCGGAAAAACCCTTCTTGGATTTGAAGTTTGGCCGCCGAAAAAGCGGCTTTCACTAAAACGTAGAGCTCGCTAAATCGACTTACGATATATTAACTAAAAAAGAGAAAAGATACATCCCCTAAATGGCGGATTATGGTTTGTGGGGCTACCGAAAAATTCAAGCGAGAATAAATTCGCGGATCACCTGATGGGCCGCTTCCTCTACGGGCCGATCGGTATCGACGGTGAGGACGCGGGCTTCCTCGGCAGAGATCGGATCGTAGCAGCGACGCTGCCCCTCGTAGACTGCCAGATCGGCATCCGAGATTCCCGGTTTGTCCGCGCGCTCCTGGAGGCGATGGCGGATGACGGCGTCCGGGCACCGGCATTCCAGCAGCCAGAGATCGGCTCCGCAGGCCGCGGCCAGGTCTCCGGCGGCAGCGCGCTCTGATCGGGAAAGGAAGGTCGCATCCAGCAGTACGTTCTCGCCGCGCTCCAGATGGACCCCCGCGCGCCTGCGCATCTCCTCATACACGGCGGTCCGCTGGGTGAGCGCGTAGCCGGCAGCCTCCAGCCGCATGGTGGCTGGAATGCCCGCCATCTCCTTGCGGACCAGGTCGGACGAGAGCAGGACGGCGGGCAGCCGGCGGCAGACCTCGGCGGCCAGCGCCGATTTGCCGGAGCCGGAAAAGCCGGCGGTGAGCAGCAGGGCCGGCCGCTCGCGCTGCCGGCTATAGCTCCAGGCCAGATCGTATGCGGTCGCAGCCATCGCGCGCTGGACTTCCCGTTCCGGCGCGGGCATCTCCGCCTCGCCGGCAGCCAGCAGCGCAATGTTGCCGCGCACGCACGCGCGGTAGGCCAGATAGAAGGGCAGAACCTGCCGCAGCGTTGTATCCCCGGAGGCGACCTCGTAATCGTCCACCAGGCTTTCACGCAGGTCCGCGCGGCCCGCCAGGTCGAGATCCATCGCCAGGTAGGCCACATCGGCGGCCGTGTCGATATAGCGCAGCGCGTCGTTGAATTCAATGCAGTCGAAGATCTGGATGCCGTCTCCGTAGCGGGGGTCCAGGCAGATATTCTGCAGACGCAGATCGCCGTGACCGTCGCGGGTACGGCCTTCCTGCATGCGCCGGCAGAGCAGATCGGTCTCTGCCTGCAGGAAACCCGCCAGATAGCGGCGGATCGCCTGGCGCGGCTCTTCGAGGGAAGGCGCGGTGGCGTTCCTGTCCATGACGTTTAAGGTCATGGTCATGGTCTGAGCGATCGCCTGCGGCGTGCCGAATGCCCGGATGCGTTCATCGGTGGCGGCCTGCGCGTGGAACGCGGCCAACCGCTGCGCGATTCGCTCGATCTGCGGACGGCCCAGCGTCCCCAATGCCAGGCGCGCGGGCAGCATGTCGCGGTCGCGCAGCCGGCGCATCTGTACCGCCCACTCCACCGGGATGTCCTTGCCGCCGGCATACAACTGCCCGTAGGAGACCGTGATTGGCACGACGTCCAGATAGACGTCCGGGCAGAGGCGGCGATTGAGCCGGATCTCCTGCTCGCAGAAAGAGCGGCGCCGGTCCAGCGCGCCGTAGTCCACAAAGCCGAAGTCCACCGGCTTTTTGATCTTATACGCGTAGTCACCTGCCAGGAAGATGCAGGAGATATGGGTCTGGAGCACGCGAACGGTATCGGCGGGGTGCGGATAGGCGGCCGGATCGGACAGATCTACGAGCAGCCGGCTCAGGCCGAGCGAGGGTTTGCAGACGACCATCTTCTTCTCCTTACCGGAAGAGCGCGACGTCGGAAAGAGGTTTAACGGACGGCGTGATGCCGCTCTCGCGCCGGCTCGATGGGCCTTACCGGCGGCGGCGTCTCATAAATATCGGCGCAGGGCGCAACGCTCGGCCGGAGCAGCCCTCCCTGCGCGGATAGGAGACTTTCCTGGCGCTCGGAAGGCCAGGCGGAGTCGCGCGCAAAGAGCCGAACGACCACGAAGGCTACCGCGCCCAGTCCGATCCCAATGAGAATTCCCGTGATCATCGCATTGCCTTTCTTGAAGTGACCCATACCCTATTATCCGGTCTGGCTCCAAAAGAAACATCCCCTAAACGGCGGATTATGCGTTCAGGGGATGACCCCGGAGAGCAAAAATAGAAAGGCTTAATGGTTTCCGGCGGGTTACCCTCGAGGAGTCCCCTGAAGTCGCGCTTCCGAGACTACTCGCCGTAGACGAACATGCCGCCCACATGGCCTGCATACGAGATGAGCAGCAGGCCGGCTGCCGCCAGGATATAGTAGACGATCCGTATCGGCACGCTCATTCTCTCATGCCGGTGGACCCGCAGCGCCACCAGAATCCAGATAATGATGGACGAGGCAATGGCGGTAATGATATGCTGGCGGATAATGCCTTTGAACGGCACGTGCATCAGCACGAGGGCCGTATAGCCGGTAATGAGACCGACGACCGCCGTCGCAGCGGCCAGCACCAGATTGAACCACCCGGCGAGCAGCAGCGACCGTTTCTTTCGGATCATGCCGACGAAGTCCAGCGCCAGCCCGCCGACGAAGAGCGCGATCGGGAAGTGGACGATGGCAGGATGGTAAGCGTAGCTGGGGAACCAGGGCTTCTTCTGCTCCGAAACGGCTGTCCCGTTTGTGCCTCCGGATTTGACTTTTGCGCCGGGAGTCGGCGCGCCGGGCGCTGCGCCGGCTTTTATCTTGGCGATCACGGCGCTGCCGTCCCCGAAGATGTCCGTGTTCTCGATCGACTGCAGAACGGCCGGCGTCAGATCCTTGGTGCCCGCCTGTTCCATCGCGATGGCGACCTGCTTACCATAAGGATTACGGGTGAAATCGGAGTTAGAGACATGGCAGTTGGCGCAGGAACGGTCTTCTAATGCTTTAGAATAGGGCTTATAGGTCTGAACCAGCACGTCCAGATACTCGGGCTTTGCCTGGACGGTCGTGAGGCTCAGCGCGCATAACAGCAGCGATAAGGCGAGAATCAATCGGGATCGCATACTCTTCTATCCTCTCTCTTCGAGGCGCGGCGGATGAAGTTTCCACCCGCCGCGTAATGCGGGCGCTTACTTGCAGGCTTTTGCCTTGACCTTGCAGGGGCATACCCAGCATTTCTTGTTCCAATCGGCGGCTGTCTTGACCGTCATCTTGATCTTGCAGTGCTTGCAAACGAACGTGACCGGCAGCTTCGGCGCGGGCTTTTTCGAGCCCTGGGCGGACGCGGGAACGATTCCCGATGCCAGCACGGCCAGTGCCGAGAGAGCCAACAGTAGATGCACGCGTTTCATCCTGATATCCTTTCTCTGTTTGCGCAGTCTCTGCTCCGACGCTCTTTATGCTCGCGCCGGCGCTAAGGTGTACGATCAATCCCATTATAGAGAGCATGGCTCGGAGGATACATCCGCGAAATGGCGGATTCTATCCCTATTGTGTTATTTTTCACAAACCCGATTTTTCGGGAACAAATCCCACAATCCGCCATTTAGGGGATGTCTTTTGTCTCTTTTGCCCCTATAATGCGTGAAATTGGTCCGCCGGCCTTGCCTCTCAAGGCCCTGGACGGACCAAAAGATACCAGGGAGAAAACAAGCATGAAAACCCGCACCAATCTCGTTCTCGCTTCCGCCCTGTTCCTGGCGCTTGGCGCTTCCGGAGCGCGCGCCGGCAACGTCGCGGGCAAGGTCGAAATCGGATCGACCGGGATCGCGAACGCCGTGGTCAGCATCGAAGGCGCGCACGGCTCCAATCCGGCGGCCCGGCACGCGGTGATCGACCAGCAGAACAAGCTCTTCATCCCCCACGTGGTCGCCGTCGAGAAGGGCGGTACGGTCGAGTTCCGCAACTCGGACGACTTCCTCCACAACACCTACTCGGTATCGAAGACCCAGACATTCGACCTGCATCAGCCGGCGAGAGGCTCTCGGTCTCTATTGAAGACGGACAAGCCAGGCGTTATCGAAGTCCGCTGCCATATCCACGGCAACATGCAAGCCTGGGTCGTGGTGACGGACGGCCCTTACTTCGCCGTGACCGACGAGCATGGGATCTTCCACATCAATGGAGTTCCGCCCGGAACGTATCGGATCAAGACCTGGACGGAGCAGCATGGGGAGCTGACCCAGACCGTGACCGTCGGCGGAGGCAACAGCACCGTCATCGTCAAGTACGCACGATAAGCAAGCGCTACTTCTAAGAAGGGGGGCAGCGTGCATGAATCTCAGGATAACACTGAGAGCTGCGATCAGATTTAGTGTGGCATCCGGAGCGGCCGTTGTGCTTTTCACGGCGTTGCTGATGGCTCTGCCTACTCCGGGACATGCCATCCCCGCGTTCGCCCGAAAGTACCATACGACGTGCGCGCGGTGCCATTCGGTGGTACCCCGGCTCAACAACTATGGCTGGAACTTCAAGCTGAGAGGGTTCCACGTTCCCGGCGATGAGGATATCGGCACCATACCCACACCGGAAGATAAAAAGCTGACCCTGCTCGATCAGATACCGTTCGCCGTGCGCCTGATGGGCAACGTATCCGGATCGACGGCGAAAGGGTCGCAGGGAGCCTCGGCGCTGGACAGCGAGATCGACCTGCTGTCGGCCGGCCGTCTAGCCCCACGCCTCGGCTACTGGGCCGAGCTGGACACGTCGAAGAATCCGGACGGCTCCTACAGTACCGAGATCGGCAACGTGCGCGGAATCTTTACGGACCTGGTTCGTCATCATCCCACGCTGCTCAACCTGGAGGTCGGCAAGTTCAACATCGACGAGTTCGGAATCTCGACCGGCCGGATCCTCACGCAGAATCCGTATGCCATCTACGACGTCGGCGATGCGCTGGGCAATTTCCCCGAATCCGATGAGGTCCAGGGATTCAACTTCTACGGCGCCATCGGCACCGGCATCGGCAAAGGTGTCGCAGCGGCCGAGCAGAAGCAGGGACAGGCCGGGGCCGTGTCCGAAGAAGAGAAGAAGGCGTTAGAGCAAGAGCTTAGCAAAGAGCAAGCTCCCACGCCTCCGCCGGAGAACCCGGAGCTCGTGGCCGCGCGAGCGGTTCTGGATGCCCTGGTCAAGAAGGGCACGCTCACGCAAGAGGAGGCGGACCAGACGCTCGCCGACCTTGCCGGCAAGCTCCCGCCGCCGGCCACGCCACCGCCTACCACGCCCCCGGCGGAAGCCGCGGCGGCTGCGGCTGCCGCGCCGGTCTCGCTGGCAAGGTCGGATTACGATGTCCGCAAGGGCCTCTTCTATCAAGCCGGCCTGGTGAATCGGGGCTTTGACAACAATAGCAAGCCGCAGGGCTATGCCCGCCTGATCTATGCCGACAAGCACGATTGGTGGATCGGTCCGGTCGCCTATATCGGCACCAACACGATCGCCAACGATCCCAATTTCACCGACAACTTCACCCGCTACGACCTGGAGGCCGCCTATAGTACCGGCCCTCGCCGGGACGTCGCCGGGGTCGCCCGAAGAGCCATCGACATCTACCTCGCGGGGCAATACGGCTCGGATAGCAACGCGGCCGGCTCCGGGGTGCGCGTCGAGCACGCGGGCGGGTTCATCGAGGGGACCTATATCCTGGACGACCAGAACCTGTTCGTCCTGCGATGGGACCGGCTCTACGCCGGGAAGATGCCTGGCATCGACGTGAGCACGCTCACGCTCAATTACACTCGATACCTCCGACGCAACCTCAAGGTCGGCGTAGAGTACGTACCGGATCTCCTGCGCAATTCCACTTACCATGTGCATGGCGATCAGTACTTCCTCTTCTACGACTTCACCTTCTGAGAAGTCCGAAAGGGCCATTTCGGGAGCGCGGGGCCTGTAAGACCCCGCGCTCCCGGCATAAGAAAGGGATCATCGTGGCTACTGGCAGGCTTAAGGACATCCTTCGATCGGGGGTCATTATCGGCGCGTGTATGGTCGTCGGCGCTCTCCTGGCCGGAGCGACCCATTCGCCGAGAGAGCGCACCTTCCATATCGTGGCAAAGAAGTATGCGTTCGACCCCCCTATTATCCATATCGATCGTGGAGATCGGGTGACGATCTATCTCACCTCGGCGGACGTCACCCACGGATTCTATCTGGACGGCTACGACCTGGACGCGAGCATCAGCCCGGACGAAAAGCCGTTTCTGCGCCATCCTTCACGGCATGACGCTTTCGTGGAGGTGCCGTCGATCCAGTTCGTTGCCAACAAGGAAGGGAAGTTCCGGTACCGCTGCTCCCAGACGTGCGGATTTATGCATCCGTTCATGATCGGAGAGATGGTGGTAGCGCCCAACCGCCCGTTCACCGCAGGCATCGGAGGCGCCATCGGCGTAGCGCTGATCGCGCTCCTGGGCGCCCTGCGCAGAGGAGGGTTAAAAAATGAGTAGGTCCATTCGCGACCTGCAGCCGCAGGCAGTGCTGGCACTTGCGGTCGCGGTCGAATCGCGGAATGCGGAGCGCTACGCGACCTTCGCGCATCTTTTCTCGACCTACAACGACGAGGCCAGCCGCCTCTTCGACGAGATGCGGGAAGAAGAGCTGGCCCATCGCGCCGTCCTCCTGAGGCTGTACCGGGACCGGTATGGCGACCAGGAATACCCCATCGACGAGGCGGACGTGGATGAAGTCGTGGAGGCGGTAGACCTCGACGAGGCAGAGCATATGGTTTTCAACGACATCACGCGCCGGCATGTTTTCGAGGCGGCTCTGCGCGCCGAACAGGGAGCGCGGGGCTTCTATGCCTCCCTTACGGGGACGGTGCAAGATCCCGCCTTGCTGGCGCTGTACCGCCAACTGGCAGAGTATGAAGAGGACCACGTGGCGGCACTGGAGGCTCGGATGAGCCTGGCCGGCATAGAGAGCGGAGGCGGCAACAATGGCCATCATCGGTGAGAAAATCGAGCTGCGCGTCATCCAACCGGAGCCGCCACACAAACAGGAGGACCTGCCCGGCCGGGTGGACCTCTTCGCGAAGGCACCGTGGCTCGCGCGGCTGGTCAAGCTGCGCAGCTTTCCGGCGATGCTTATCATTCCGAACCTGATCATGTTCTGGATCTTCCTGCTCGCCGGGATCTTCGGCTCCCCGGTAGGCAGTCGCAACATCATGATCGTGTTCATCTGGATCCTCTGGTGGTTTGCGCTCATTGCCGTTCTGGTGCCGTTCGGATCGCGCCTGTGGTGTACCATGTGCCCGCTTCCCTTCTTCGGGGATTGGGTGCAGCGCCATGCGGTCGTTACCGTTCGCAAAGGAAACTCGGCCGGCACGCGCAATCAACTGTTTGGCCGCCTCCAGGTGTGGCCCAAGAAGCTGAGCAACATCTGGGCGCAGAACATCGGCTTTCTGTGTCTGGCCTCGTTCAGCGCGCATCTGGTCACGCGTCCGATGGCCACGGTCATCATGCTGGGCAGCCTCATCGTGATCGCGGCGGGCCTGGGGATTCTGTATCGGCAGCGTGTCTTCTGCAACTATGTCTGTCCGGTAAGCGGCTTTCTGAGCCTGTACTCGATGACCTCTACGCTGGAGCTGCGCTCCCGCGATAAGAACGTCTGCAAAAAATGCACCACCAAATCCTGCGCGGCAGGCAGCGATAAAGGCTGGGCGTGCCCGTGGATCATCTACATGGGCCAGCTCGAGCGCAACAACTACTGCGGGATGTGCATGGAGTGCGTGAAGTCGTGCCCCAACGACAACATCTCCCTATTCTGGCGCCCGTTCTGCAGCGACAAGGTCCTCAAGGGCTACGACGAGATCTGGAAGGCCTTCATCATGCTCGTGCTGGCGATGTCCTATTCGGTCGTCCTGCTGGGACCCTGGGGCAAGCTGAAAGATCTTGCCAACGTTGCCGAAGTGGGCAACTGGCGCGGCTTCTTCGCCTATCTTTCCGTCCTGTGGTTCTCGGCCCTCATCGCCCTGCCCGCCGTCTACTACGTGGCGATCCGGCTCGGACGCGCGCTCGCGGCAAGACGCATGAAAGCAGGCCAAGAGGGGTCCATTCCCTCCATGAAGGACCTGTTCATCCGCTACGGCTACACGCTGGTCCCGCTCGGCCTGATGGCCTGGCTCGCGTTCAGCGTTCCGCTCATCATGGTGAGCTGGGCCTACATCGTCTCCGTGATCTCGGACCCGATGGGACGCGGCTGGAACCTGTTCGGCACGGCCAACTTCCCGTGGAGCCCCTATCACCCGGACTGGATCGGTTATATCCAGATCCCGCTGCTGATGATGGGTCTCTACTACGCGCTGATTCGCGGCCATGAGCTGGCTCTCAAGCTCTGGGGGGACAATCGCCGCGCCGTGCTCAGCCTGATCCCGCTGGCCGTGCTTCTGACGGCGATAACGATCGCGTTTATGCGGATGTTTACCGGATAGCAGCGAGATGGCTCAAGGAGAAAGCCAATGAATGTACCACGCGCAGAGCTGATCGGCGTCACGGCCATCGTTTTAGGGTTCGTCGGCGCGCCGGTGTTCAGCCACTATTACGAGTCGCACCTGGAGTCGCGCGCCATCGCGAACGCGCCCAAATCCGGCAAGCTCCATGTCTACCATATCACCGGCATGGCCAAGCCCGGCATGTGGACGCTGGACGCCGTAGAGGGCTGGAACTACTGGTGGCGAAAACCGCGCCGCCTGTCGGAGATCGCGGTCAACAAGGGAGATACGGTGCTCATCACCCTGGAAAGCGTGGATGTCCGGCACGCCTTCACGATTCCAGCCCTCAACATCGGGCACATCGAGGTCGATCCCGGACACCGCAAGATCCTCAGCTTCGTGGCCGACCGCGCCGGCTCCTTCCCGTTCATGTGCGCCACCGTGTGCAGCTGCACCGGACACGGCTTTGCCTGCACGCTGACCAAGAAGCAAGGGCATGAGGGAATGACCGGGATTTTGACGGTGACGGAGCCTCTCGGCCCGCCGGACGCGCGCCTGGCCGTGACCATCTCCGAAGAGAAAGGCTTCCAGCCGAGTACCCTTCACGTCAAGGAAGGGGACGTGGTCGAGCTGACGGTCACGTCGGCCAGCAATGGGGTCGGCCAGGGCGTCGGATTCTGCATCAGCGAATACGAGTCGAAGGTGGACCTGCAGGGTATCGCTAAGGGAGATTCCCGGACCTTCAAATTCAAAGCGGATAAGGCCGGCTCGTTCACCATCTACAGCAGCACGAACGCAGGCGACAAGATCAACGCCGCGAACGGAACATTCGTCGTCTCCGGCACATCCGGCGCGAATCACTGAGGCCTACTATCCAGGGGAAAAGAAGATTATGGACATATCACGCCACCCGATCAAGATCGGAGAGCCCGACTATTGGAAAGGGCAAATCCGCTGTCAGGCCGCCTGCCCCGTCCATACGGACGTGCGAGGCTACGTCCGCGCCATCGCCGAAGGCGATCTGGAGCGGGCCTACCTGATCGCGCGCGGCCCCAACCCCCTCGCTTCGATCTGCGGGCGCATCTGTGGCGCGCCGTGTGAGACCAACTGCCGGCGCGGAATGATCGATCAGCCCGTCGCCATCCGGGCGCTGAAGCGCGTGGTGACGGAGCGGTTCGGTCCCTACCGCGCCGCGCAGAACGGGTCGTCCTCCAGCACGGTCTCCGGCAAGGAGCATCTTAACTACCTGCTGGACCACACGACGGAGCAGACTTGCGACGGGCCGGACGAGCTCGTCCATCTCATGCGCCTTGCGGCCGAGCGCCGGCCGCGCCCGGACGGACCGCGCGTCGCGATCATCGGCGCCGGGCCGGCCGGCCTGGCGTGCGCGCACGACCTGGCCCTGCTCGGCCTACGCCCCACCCTACTGGAGGCGGAGTCGCTTCCTGCCGGAATGCTCTATTTCGGCGTGCCGGAGTATCGCCTGCCCCGCGAGCTGATTAAGGCGGAGATCGAAGTGATCGAGGCGCTGGGCGTCGAGATCCGCTGCGGCGTGGAAGTGGGAAAAGATGTCACGCTGACCCAGTTGCGGGAAGAGTACGCGGCGGTGGTCATCGCCGTGGGCTGCAAGCGTTCCCGCGGCCTTCCCATTCCCGGCGCGGACGCGCAGGGCATGCACGGAGGCGTCGAGTTTCTGCGCTCCGTCGCGTTGCGGAACCCTCTGCCGCTCGGCGAGCGCGTGGTGGTGATCGGCGGCGGCAGCGTGGCTTACGACGTGTCGCGCGCGGTCATCCGGCAGGAGGAGATCGACGTGTCGCGCCAGGCGCTGCGGCAGCCGGGCAAGCGGGAAGTACAGCTCGTCTGCCTGGAGTCGCGCGCGGAGATGCCGGCCGATGAGACCGACATCCGCGAAGGCGAGGAAGAAGGCATCCAGCGCCGCAACGGCTGGGGACCCGTAGAGATCCTGACGGAGCCCGGCCCGGATGGCCCTAAAGTCAGTGGCGTCCGCTTCCGGCGCTGCCTGCGCGTTCTCGATTCGGAGGGCCGCTTCAATCCCGTCTACGACGACTCGGCGCGCATCGACCTGCCGGCGGATACGGTCATCCTCTCCGTTGGCCAGGCCGTCGATCTCTCGTTCTTCAATCCGGACGAGGATAAGCTGGCGCTCACCGAGCAGCGGCAGATCGCCTGGGACCCGCAGACGCAGTTGACCTCGGGGGAAAACGTCTTCATCGCCGGCGACGTGGCCACCGGTCCCAAGCTGGTGATTCACGCCATTGCCAGCGGCAAGCGGGCCGCGCGCACCGTCTACGAGCGCCTCACCGGCGTCAAGCTCCATCCGGATGCCGTCCAGTTCCACGTCGATCTCGGAGAGTTCCGCCGCGAGCCGGATCTGGATAAGCGCACCCGCGTCGATCTGCCGATCCTGCCGGCCGAAGCGCGTCTGCGCGATCCGCGCGCCATTGTGGAGCTCGGCTACAGCCTGGAAGAGGCCAAAGCCGAGGCCAGCCGCTGCCTCGACTGCGGGGTCGATACGGTCTTCAACGGGGAGACGTGCATTCTCTGCGGCGCCTGCACGGAGGTCTGCCCGACGGTGTGTCTCACTCTCCGTCCGGTGCGCGAGGTGGCGAAGGAGGAGCCGTTCCAGAGCCAGGCCGCCGCAGGACATTACCACGTGCAGAAGAACTCGATCGTCCTCAGGGATAAGGACCGCTCCATAGAGCAGTACCCCCAGGCCCGTATTGAGGCGAACGAGGACTTCCTGCTCTTCAAGGACGAGGACACGTGCATCCGCTGCGGGCGCTGCGCCCAGGTCTGCCCGACGCACACCATCACGATGGAGCGCTGCGAGTTCCAGGAGGGGTGGAGGCCCTGTCTTGAATCGGAATAAGACGAAACTTCGGTAAGAGATGAACATGCAAAAACCGCCTCGCTCCTTCCCTGGAGCGAGGCGGTTTTCCTATTATCCGTGCGTCTGGAAATCCAGCGCGGCGAACCGCGTTCAGAGCTACGGATTCGGTTGGGCCGGCGGCGCCGGATTCGGGGCTGCGGTGACATCGACGATCTTGCCGCCCGCCCTGGTCAGCGCCTGCTCGAACTTGGTCTCCTTCTCTGCCGACCATTCGTCCTTGACGCTGAACTGCAACTGCTTTCCCTCGGCAAGGAGCGCGGCCTTGGAGCCGCCAAAGGGCTTGACCAGAGCCTGCAGTTGGTCCGGCGTCTGGCCGCTCAGGCCGTCCACCGGCACGAGAATGGTATGCAGGTCGACCGTCAGGCACTTCAGACCGGATTCCGGCTTGTCGGCGGTGTTATAGATCGCCTTCAGGCCCGTGTATTTGGGCAGTGAGCGGAACAGCTCCTGCCAGGTGGACTGCTTGATGTCCTTCCAGGCGATGCAGCGCGCATTCGTCTGGCCGCAGCCGCACATCTCGCAGGGTTTCGACGAGGCGGCGGCCTTGAACATCTGATTGAGCAGGCAGTGCTCGCAGACGCCGCCGATCGTCGTATCCCCCGATAGCGCGGCGGTGATCGGCTTGGCCTGGCCCGCCACCAGCAGCGTCACCGGGCCATCTTCCTTGGGCACCGTGATCATGGTGGTCAGCGTACCGGTTGCCTTCTTATCCGTCCCATCGGCGCGCGCCGGGCTGCCGATACCGGCCGCTACGAACGTCAGCGCCAGGCACCCCAGCCCTACCTTAAACAGTGTTTTCATCTTTCTCTCCTCCGGCGGCCTGCCGTGCCGGCCACCCTGAAAATCGTTTCGTTATAAGAACCACCGCGATGCTCTGCGTGGGATCTCTTTGCTTGTGATTTATTGTACAGACGGGAAGGCCCGGTACACATCCGCGAAATGGCGGATTGTGGGGTGCCGGGATCAAGAAATATATGGCTGGAGAAGGGCCGGCAGCCAAACAGCCAAGATTTTTGGCCTGCGGTATTTGCCGAGCTTATCAATAAGGTATGATGAGGGCAGTGGAAGACCGTTGCCTGGCAGGCAGCGTATGGAGGATCGAACGGACGAAAGGAGAAGGGATATGAACGCTACGCACCACCGAAAGGCCGCGCTACGGGTCGCCGGATGGCTGGCCGTCGGGGCGCTGCTGGGAACGGCCGCTTTGGCGGCCCCGCCCAAAGGTCACAAAGCAAAGCCGCCGGCCAAAGGCGGGGGAAATGCGGCCCTGATCGCGCAGGGCAAGAAGGTCTATGCGGACAACCACTGCTCCGGCTGCCATGCGATCGCCGGCAAGGGAGGCAAGTCCGGTCCCGATCTCACCCATACCGGCAAGGCGCACAACGCCGCCTGGATAGAAGCGGAAGTCAAGGACCCCAAATCGCACAATCCCAAGTCTCGCATGCCTGCATATGCCTCCAAGATCCAGGGAAGCAATCTGAAGGCGCTCGCGACCTACCTGGCCAGCCTGAAATAGGCGGCCTCGGTGGACGCGATTCTGAACCGTCACTTAACAGCCAGTAACGGCCGCGACCGGACCTTAAGTGACGGTTTTTATCTATAGTATATTGCCAATAAATTTTACTTGACTGGCGGACTCTTCTGTATTATAATCATCTTGTCTAACGTACCCTTCCATGATTTTCTCTCTCACTAGGGGCAGGAGGCCCTTCTACACTTCAAGGAATTTTACCCTCCCCGGCCATTTGTAAAATTTTTCACAATCCAGCCCAAAATACGCCATTTAGGGGATACATTCCTGCTTCAATAGGCTTTAGAATGATATTACCATCTTCGTGAAAAGGCAGGCGGCCCGGTCGATTTGGCCGGACGGTACTGCTCACCGGATGGAAGCGATAGGGAACCGTTTAGGCGCTCGTGGATCGACCATTCTCGGACCCAGGCGAGCCCGCCGGCTTTCCAGGGTAGGGCTGCACGCAGGAGACAGCAATGAGGCGAAGAGAGACCTTGCGCTTGATCTTACTCATGGCACTCCCACTCTTACTCTTGAGCGGGCTGCTGGTGGCATCCATCGCAACGGCGGGACCGAAGAAGAAACCGCCCTCCTTCCCTCTCATCCTGTTCAGTCAAGCCACCCCGGACGACTATATCGACGAGCGAGCCTGCGCCCGGTGCCATGCCGCGTCGGCGGCCTCCATGGCGAACTCGCCCCACGCGCCCTACATGCAGGACCCGCACCTGGCCCTCGGCTTTCAGGGCTGCCAGGCGTGCCACGGGCCGGGCGGGCCCCACGTCGCCCACCGCGCCGAGGCCGACCATCCCTATCAATACGTCATCAGCTACACGCGCGCCAAACCGGCAGAGATCGCCCAGGCCTGCCTGCGCTGCCATAACGACACCCTGACCCTCGACCACTGGCGGCGCACCGGCCATGCCCGCGCCAATGTCACCTGCACGGACTGCCATCAGATCCACTGGCGGGACCGCCTGGGCAAAGACCAGGCAGGAACCCAGGGCCAAAAGGACCCGGCGGGAATCCTGGACCCGGCCGGCAAGCTCGCCCGAACGCCCGTCTTCCCCGCCCAGCCGGAGCCGAAGGCCCTGCTCAAAGCGGACGAGCCCACGCTATGCGGCCGGTGCCATCAGGCCGAGGCCAACGAGTTCCGGCATAACTTCCACCATCCGGTTCCGGAAGGGCGCATGGTCTGCAGCGACTGTCACGACCCCCATCCCACCAAAGACCTGCGCAAGCGCTTCCACACGTTCAAGCAGAACTGTATCACCTGCCATCCGGAGGTCGCCGGGCCGTTCGTCTACGAGCACGACCCGGTCTCCGATCTGACCGGCGACGGGTGCCTGGAGTGTCACCGGCCGCACGGCTCGTCCAACCCCAGGCTGCTCAACGCGTTCTCCCGCGGACTCTGCCTGCAGTGCCACTCCGATAAGGCCACGCACTTTACGGGACGCACCTGCTGGCAGGCCGGCTGTCATGCCTCGCCGCATGGCTCCAATCACGATGTGCTCTTCTTCCGGCCCTGACGCGCGGCCTCCGCGTGCCGGAGCGGTCCGCAAGAAGAGCGAGCAACGTAAGCCCAGAAGGCTGAGACAATGCGCACCTTGACTACGATGGGTCTCTGGATATGGCTGGCGGTCGCCTGCGGGGCGCAGCAAGCGCCTGCGCCGCAGACCGCTCCGCCGGCCTCGCAGACGCCCTCCAAAACCGACTCGTCTTCGGCCGGGCAGGCCGGCTCCCAGCAATCCGGGGACCAGGCGGCGTCCGGAAACCAGACGGGCCTGCCGCCCGCGCCAGGCGGCGGACCGGTCAAAGACAGGCCCTTGCATCCGTTCCTGCTCCTCGACGGCGGGTGGTCGAACTGGAACCTGACCGGCAACGAGCGCAAGTTCCGCCAGTACGCCACGCCTCCCCAGGACTGGTTTCTGAAGGACTTGCGTTACCGGCCCCTCATCACGCCGCAGAAGGAAGACCTGTTCGTCTCCCTCAAGGACATCGGCCAGACGGACTATCGCGGCGATGCCCGGCTCGCGCTGGAATATGGCCGGCTCTACGGGCGCGGCTTTCTCTCGGAAAACAAGTTTTTCGATCCTACCACCTTCGTCATCGATCCCAGCGAATGGCGCGGCTACGGCCTTCTGGCCAGCCAGGCGCTCACGCGCGATTTTTCGATCTCCCTGGACTATCGCGACGATGAGGAACGCCTGCGCTTTGCGCCGCCCGGCACCGCCGGCGGCCCCGCATTTCCCGATCTGAGCCAGAGCAACCACTATTGGGACCTGCTCGCCTCCGGGAAGCTGGGCGGGCGCGGCTATGCCGGCCTGAGCTTTGTCGATAATCGCTATTCCGATCATACCGGCACGTTCCCGGACGTCAGCACCCAGTCCGTCGGGCTGAGCTATCTCTGGACGCCGCTGGATACGGTGGGGGTCGACGCGGGCGTGTCCCGCATGTGGATCAGCGAGCCGGACCTGCCGGCCAACCGCATCGATCGGAGCGCGATTTCCGGCGACGTGGAGATCGGACCGGATACGAATCTGCAGCTCGCCTTTCAGCGGCAGCATCTCGATCTGCCGGAAGTGCGCAACGCCTGGGTGCGCGATAATCAAGAGGGCAGTTTCCTTCTGTCCCACCACCTTCCTGGCTGGAATCTACAGGTAGGCATGCGCTTCCGGCAGGCCTATCGCATTCGGGGAGACCAGTCTTTTGTCGATACGCCGCACTGGACCACGCTGCAAGGACGGCTTACCGGCCGGATCTACTCGCATCTGCGCCTGAACGTGCGCGGCTTTTACGAGAGCCTGGGCAACTCGCCGCCCTCGGTGCTCAGCGATCCGCAGTCCCTCTACTGGAATCTGCGCGACTCCGTATCCGCCCGCCTGGATGGCAATTGGCCGAACGTGAGCGGCTACGTGACCTATACGCACCAGCACGAGCGCAACAGCGGCCGCCAGACCGAGGTCAGCGGCGATCTCTACACGGTAGGCGGCGTCTGGCAGATGACCCCGGCGCTCAGCCTGTTCGGCGAATTCGCGCATGAGTCGTGGTATGGCCGGACGCTGGATACCAGCTTTCCAACGTTGGGCAACTTCCTGCCGGACAGCCGCATCGGCGTGGTGGAGCTGGCCTGGAACCTGCCCCGGCGGCTGCAGGTGTCGTTCAACTATACGGATTTCGCCACGTACAACGACAACCCGCTGCTGCTGCCGGACGGCAATACCCACGGCGAGTTTTTCACCCTCAGCGGCAGCTACCAGTTCCGGCACGGCGAGTCGATCGGATTAGTCTTTTCCCCCTGGGCCTACAGCGATGCGGTTGTAGGCACGATGGATTACAACACCGCGGTGATCATGGTGACGGGCAGCGCCCGGTTCTAAGCGGGGCGCCAGGCCGCCTTGACTCATCTCATAGAAAGGAGCATCGAGCATGCGGCGAATCCATTTCTATATGTTTGCCGGCGGCGCTGCGGCCCTGTCGATCAGCTTGCTGGTCCTGGCAGGCTGCGGCGGAGGCGGCGGACCTATTCAGCCGCCCCAAAACAGCCCACCGCCCTCGAACTCGGCCTCGACGGCGTTCCTGCAGTTGCTGCCGGCCGCCCAGAAATCGGCGACGACGGTAGGCTCCCAGAAGTGCGGGACCTGCCACACGTCCAAGCTTTCCGGCTGGGTGCATACCAAGCACGCCGCCGTCAACGTCGGCTGCGAGAACTGCCACGGTCCGGGAAGCGCTCACGCCGCCGGGCCGGCGGCCACCAACATCCTGGGCTTCCCTAAAGCGGTCAGCCCGGTCGTTTGCGGGCAGTGCCATGGACCGCTTATGGCCGACTATGAGGCCTCCGCGCACGCGGCGCCCGTTCCCGATCCGGTCGAATCGGGAAGCAGCCGGTGCCTGCGGTGTCACAGCGCAGAGTTCCGCGCGCAGTACATCGACGAGCCGCTGGCGCACAATCAGACGCCGGATCAGGTCAATGCCAATATCCTGAGCCTGTCCTCGGCGACGCTGCAATCGTTCGCTACGACAACCGGCGAGACGGCCTCCTGTACCAACTGCCACGACCCGCATGAGGTCACGGCCAACATACCCTCGAACGGAGAGCAGGTCCAGCTGCGCCGTCTCACGTTCAATCTGGACCCGACACCAATTGCGCCGGGCGCGACGCTCGAGAGCTACACGCTCCAGACGAATCAAGTCTGCGGCACCTGCCATAACGGGTGGGGGGCCAATCCGACCGATACCGTTCTGCAAGCCTCCACTTCGCGTCCGCCCTTCCATGAAGGACCTCAGTACAGTATGCTGCTGGGCGTCAGCGGCTATGAGGCAGCGGGCGGACCGCCCCAGAGGACGAGCTCCCACGCGGGGGCGCCTGACCAGTGTACGCACTGCCACATGCCCAATGGCAGCCATACCTTCACCGTCAATCTCGACAGCAGCTGCGCTCCGTGTCATTCGGCTGCCGACGCAGCGGCCCGCGAGTCCTCGGTGCAGTCTGAGATCGAGGGCGATCTGCTGGCGCTGCGGAGCCGCATGCAGCTCTGGGCGAAGCAGAACCTCGGTAATCAGGACTGGTGGGACTATACGACGAACCTGACCACGCCGCCCAGCGCTTCGCAGGAGGCGGCGATTCCCATCCAGCTCAAGAGGGCGCGCTACAACTACTACTTCATCATCAACGATCGCAGCTATGGCATCCACAACGTGTTCTATACACGTTATCTGATCGAAGTAGCTAATCAGCAACTGGATGCGATCAATGCGCCGCCCGCGCCGGCACAGAAATTGAGCCGGCGAGAGATGGTCGCTCTGCTGCAAGACGACTACCGCCGATCTCGCATCGGCGCTCACGGTCAACGGTAAGCAGCCCAACCGCTCGCAAAAACGATGAAGTCGTCTCAACAATCAGCCTGTTCCCTCTTGAGAGGGAACAGGCTTTTTCTTCATCGGGCCGCGATGGCGATTGGAAAGGGAGTGGACTAAATGCGCTGGCGGATCGGGACGAGATCGCGCTTTCCGCAGCCCAGATAGATCTGGCGGGGACGCGCGATCTTCTGCTCTGAATCCGCCAGCATCTCTTGCCACTGCGCCAGCCAGCCGCTGGTGCGTGGGATAGCGAACAGCACCGGGAACATGTCCGTAGGAAATCCCATCGCCTGATAGATGATCCCCGAATAGAAATCTACATTCGGGTAGAGCTTACGGGAGACGAAGAACTCGTCCTCCAGGGCGATCCGCTCCAGCTCCAGCGCGATCTCCAGCAGCGGATTCTTGCCGGTGACCTCAAAGACCTGCTCGGCGATCCGCTTGATGATGCGAGCGCGGGGATCGTAGTTCTTGTAGACGCGATGCCCGAATCCCATCAGCAGCACGTCGCGATCTTTGACGCGCCGGATATATTCGGGGACCTTCTCTTTCGCGCCGATCTCCTCTAACATGCGGATCACCTCTTCGTTGGCGCCACCATGCAGAGGACCATAGAGCGCGGCTGCCGCCGCGGCGGTGCAGACGTAGGGATCGGCGTGCGCGCTGCCGACACAGCGCATGGCGTTGGCGCTGCAGTTCTGCTCGTGGTCGGCGTGCAGAATAAACAGCACGTCCAGCGCTCTCTCCAGCGCCGGATGCGGTGAATACTTCGCCGCCGCCATCTTAAAGATCATGCTGAGCAGGTTGCCGGTATAACTCAGGTCGTTGTCCGGATAGACGTAAGGCTGGCCCAGGCTGTGCCGGTAGGCGTATGCGGCGATGGTCGGCATCTTGCCGATCAGCCGATAGATCTGCCGCTGCCGAATCTCGGCATCGCCAATGTTCCTGGACTCCGGATAGAAGGTCGAGAGGGCGGCGACGGTACTGATCAGCATCCCCATGGGGTGGGCGTCGTAGTGGAAACCCTCCATCAGCTTCTTGGTGTTCTCATGGAGCATCGTATGATTGGTGATCCGATGCGTCCACGTGTCCAGTTGAGGTTTCGTAGGAAGCTCGCCCTGTAGGAGCAGATAGGCCACTTCCAGGTAGCTGCACTGCTCGGCCAACTGCTCGATAGGATAGCCCCGGTAGCGGAGAATGCCCCGCTCGCCGTCGATATAAGTGATGGCGCTCCGGCACGAGGCGGTATTGAGAAAGGCCGGGTCGTAGCTAACCAGGCCGCCTTCCTCGCCATCGGCCTGTATCTGCTTGAGATCGGCGGCGCGAAGGGCATTGTGCTGGATGGGAAGCTCGTAACTCTTCCCATTGCGATTGTCCCTGACACTCAGACTGTCTGCTGTCATCGTCGACTGCCTCCTACTCTATAGCGCAAGAATGCCGGTTTGGTATCGATCAGTATCTCCAATACGGCGTTGCGATCTGCCGGCGACAGATGCGCGAACGCCTTACTGTGATCTTTGCCGCTCAGGACTTCCCACAACCGGCGATAGACGTAAGCCTGGGCCGGCTGCGGCAGCGCGTCGAACGCTTCGGAATAGATGGTAAAACTGCAGGGATAGCGCAGCAGCCGGCGCTGGAGGTCCAGTTGATAGAGCGAGCGGTGATGGCGATCGAAGGGACCGCAGGCGGAAAACTGCGCCGCAAAGCCGGAGGTCCCTACAACGGGGTCTGTTAGAGGGGCTTCGTTCACGAAAAGGAACGCTTTCACCAGCGGCTCGCAAGCCGCCGCGACCTGCTGCCGCACGCCGCCAGAGGTTAAAAACCTCTGTCTGGGCAAAAAGAGCGTCTGATAGCCCGCCTTGACGATCAGATTCTGCACGTGCGTCTGGTGTTCCAGGACCATCAGCGCGGCGATGTCGCTGTGCCGGCTCAGATAGGGAGTCGTGTCCACCAGCCGGCTCAAATCGGTCCGGTTCGCACCGGCTTCCGTATCCAGGATGACCTTGTTCCCCTGCATACCGGCAAAACTATTGCCCATGTGCCGCTGCCGGCCGTGCGTGCCCGTCACGTACCAGCCGCCCCACCGCTCACCGAAGGGGCTGGCATCGGTGGTCAGATAGGCCGGCGTGTCGGAGAGAGGGTAGCCCTCGTCATCCGTATAGACCGAGCGCACGAGCAAGCCGGGGATGTGATCCGTCATGCCGCTCAGATGACAGGACAGACAGTCGCGGGTCTGGCGGAGGAAATGCGGTTTCGCCTTCTGCTTTTGAGGCAGGATGTAGAAGACCGCCCCAAGCCTGGGATCCAGGGTGACAAACTCCAGCGCGCCGGCCTGCTGCTCGCTGCCTACGTACGTGGTATCGTTGAAATAGAGCGCGCGGGGCGTTTTGGGAGAGATAAGGCGGCGCCGGAAGCTTGTTTTGGAGAAGACGAGCGCCTGCGAGGAAACGGGAATGTGCAATAGCTTCAGAACGCCTGGCAGATAGCCCCGGCGGCTGTCGTAAGGCAGAGTCACCTCGCCCCGGTCGATCCGGCTCTGCAGCCGGGTGATCGCGTCGTTGGCCGGCGTGCGCTCGTATCGGTCCTGCGCGTCTTTCCATTCCTGTGGAAACTGGCCGACGCCTGCTCCGGACGCAGAAACGAGCAGCATCGCCGTAGAAATGGCGATGCATGCCCCATAGGGAAATCGAGAAAGCGCCCTCCGCCGTAGAAACCTCATATTACGTTCGATGTCTTCCCGTCGCGCATCTATTCCCTCGCGTTTGCATCAGGGTGAATTCTCGGATCGGCTGCCTTCATAGGCGTAATGGTGCGACCAGGCATCGCCCTCGGCAGGGTAGGCGAGCCTGCCGCCCGCCCGGACCAGCTCTTTCTCGAACTGGGCCTCTCGCTCCGTCGTCCAATCGTCTTTCACGAAGAAGAGCAGTTGCCTGTCGCCGGCAAGCAGCGCGGCATCGGTCCCGCCCACCGGCAGAACCAGCGCCAGCAACCGCTCCGGCGTCCAGCCGCGCAATCCCTCGACGGGCAGCAGGACGCTATGCCGGTCGATGCCCAGATGCTTCACACCCGATTCGGGGTTCTCCGCCTGGTTATAGATCACCCAGAGCCCGACACCCGGCGGCAGAGCGCGCAGGGTCTCCTGCCAGGTATTGTGCTTGAGCGGCTTCCAGGCCACGCACTGCGTATTGGGGGCGCCGCAGCCACACATGCTGCACGCCCTGCCGGCATCCCGAATGGAGAAAGGGAGATACTGAAGGCAGTCGTGGCAGGTACCGGCCAGCACCGTGTCGGCGGACAGCCGGGCACGCGCCGGTTCTGTCTGTCCGGCCACCAGCAGCGCGACCGCGTCGCCTTTCTTCGGCAGCGACCAGAAGGAGGTCAGTATCCCCTTCGGCGCGCCCTTCCTGCCGTCTCCCTTACCGATTTTTGGCGGCGTGCCCGGATTCCCGGAGGCCAGGGTCAATGCCAGACACGCGACGCCGAGCAGCCAGAAAGCTTTCATGTTTTGCCTCCTTCTCACCCGCTTGCACCGCCGGTGAGAAAAGCGCTTCCTTCCCTGGAAGGCATAGGCATCCTTGCCTTCGCTTGACCGAATGTCACCTTGATTGTATAGAATGCGGAAGAAATATACATCCGCGATTTGGCGGATTTTATCGCAAGGCTCTCTCCCGCTGCGAGCAAAACGGGCCGCCGGCATTCATAAGACCGGCGGCCCGTCTGCAGCATATCCGCCTATCCGTTAAAGCAACCTTCTCAAGATATCAAGTGGCGCTTACAAGGGAGGCGTCTGTTTTTATGGCTGGAGCGCCGCGAGCGAGAAAGAGCCTGCAGGAGTGCGCGTTCTCTGCGCGTGAGTTTCGTCAGGAGCGGCCTTCTGGAAAGGAAGGCGGAAAGCTTGACGATAGGTTGTCGCAAGTCCTCTTTGTCTCTCGTTTGCCTCCAGCAGAAAAGCCCGGTGGGGTCAGATCGCGCCTCCTTTCTTCAGACATCGGCGATTCGGAATGTGCATGGTCATCGCCTATCCTCTATGTTCGTCAGAAGCCAGGAAGATCGTGCCGCGTGAGTCCTCGCTGGTCGGTTTTCGGTACGGCTCGTTTCCTGGCCTCTGTCACTCTCATTATAGTCCCCGGCGCTCCGGGGTGCATCCCCTTTTTGACGGATTGTGGAAACGGATTTTAAACCTACACCGCGCTTCCGGACAGCGGCGCGATCTCGGCGTCGGTCAGGTAGCAGCTCGGATCGTTGCCGAGCCAGTAGCCGGTCGCCGCCTCGGCGCGCGTGCGCAGGTTGCCGTTGCAGACCGAAAGGAAGCGGCAGGACTGGCAGCGCTCCGGCAGGAACTGTTTGCGGTCACGCAGGATCGCCAGACGAGGGTCCGTCACGCTCGACCAGGTCGCGCTGAAGGGCCGCTCCCGGATGTTGCCGCAGTCATAGTGCCAACTGAACTGATCGTAATGGACGTTGCCGATCGGGTCGATGGCGGCGATGTTGCAGCCGGAGCGGTTGCCTCCCGTTCCCTCCAGGCGCTCCCGCACGACGGCGGCGCGGGCCGGGTCGCTCTGCTCCAACTGCAGCAACAGATAGGCCGCATCCGTGTGGTTGTCTACCGTCAGCACTTCCAGCGGGGTGCCCTCTTCGTGACAGCGGCGCGTGCGCGCGAAGATGCGGTCCACGATGGCGCGCGTCTGGCCTGCCGTCAGGTCTACCTTCTGCATCTTGCCGCCCCGGCCCGCGTAGGCCAGGTGATAGACGCAGAGCCGCTGCACGTTGTGCTCCAGGCAGAGATCGAAAATGGAGTCCAGGTCCGCCTGATTGAGGGCGTGGACCGTGAAGCGCACGCCGACCTTGATGCCGCGCGCGCGGCAGCGGTCGATGGCAGCCACGGTCTGCGTGAAGGCCCCGCGCATGCCCCGCAGCTTGTCGTGGCGGGCCGGCACGCCGTCCACGCTGATGCCCACGTACTTCAGGCCGAGCGCGGCCAGCCGGTCGGCCATCGGATCGTCGATGAGCAGGCCGTTGGTCGAGAGCGTGCAGGTCAGCCCGATGGACTGCGCGTGGGCGATCAGATCGGGGCAGTCCGGGCGCGCAAGCGGCTCGCCGCCGCTGAAGAGGACGGCGGGCACGTCGAAGGCGCGCAGGTCGTCGAGCAGGGCGATGCCCTCCGCATGGGTCAGCTCGCCGAGCGCCGGGCCGGGCGTCGCGGAGGCGTAGCAGTGGACGCAGCGCAGGTTGCACGCCCGCGTCACGGCCCAGACCACCACCGGGCGCGGCGCTCCGTGAAAGGGGTCCGTTTCCGCCTCGTTCCGGGCGCGAATATGCCCGTAGCGCAGCCGCTCGTTGCCTGCTTGATGGTCACACAGATGATTGCTTACACTGAACACAGCGCCGGCTCCTTCCCTGCGGTCGGTTGATAGAGGCAGTCTGGCTCCGCAGCCAGCGGATCGCGGGTCAGCGCGTAGGCGCGCGCCCGGCTGCCGCCGCAGAGGCGCCGGTACTCGCAGACGCCGCACTTGCCTTTGAGCCGGTCGCCGTCGCGCAGCGCCTGGAACACCTCGGAGTTCTGATAGACGTCGATGATCGAATCTTTCGGGAATTTACCGCAGGTGACCGGCATGAAGCCGCTGGGATAGACGCTGCCGGTGTGGCTGACGAACATCACGCCTTTACCGTCGTTGACGCCGATGGGCGCGCGCTGGATGCGGCCCGGCGGCGGCCCGCCCGGTTGGCGCTGCGGATCGCCCTGCCGCTGCAGCACGAAGCGGCGATAGTGATGCGCCTCGGTGGTCTTGATGCCGTAGGGCTGGCGCTTCGCCTGCTCCCACAGCTTCTCGAACACCTCTTCATACTGTTGCGGCGCGATGCGCTGCTCGGCCAGCCCGCGCCCCACGGGAATCAGGAAAAAGACCGACCAGAGCACGATCCCCAGGCCGGCCAGCATCTCCGCCATCGCATCCACCTGATCGACGTTGCGGCGCGTGATGGTCGTATTGACCTGCACCGGCAGGCCGATCTTATGGGCGTAAGCCAGGATTTCAAGCGTTCGCTCGTAGCTGCCCGGCACGCCCCGAAAGCCGTCGTGTGTTTCGGCATCGACGGCGTCCAGGCTCAGCGCCAGCCGGCTCAGGCCAGCCTCTTTCAGCCTGCGAAGGGCTTCGGCGGTCACCAGCGGCGTAGCCGACGGGGTCATGGCGGTCGAGAGGCCCGCGTTGACGGCGTGCGAGACCAGCTCATAGATGTCGTCGCGCTTCATCGGGTCGCCGCCCGTAAAGACCAGGACCGGCGGCTTGGGAAAGGCGGCGATCTGGTCGAGCAGGGCTTTCGATTGGGCCGTGGTCAATTCGTTGGGGTGCCGGTGGGGCTGGGCGCAGGCGCGGCAGTGCAGGCAGAGCAGGTCACAGGCGCGCGTGACTTCATAGAACATGACGAAGGGGCTGTGCGCGAAGTCCTCCGCCGTGTAAACCGGTGGTCTGTTCATGTTCTCTCCCTGGAGACTCCCCCGTAGATCGTCGCTCCGCGCTCGGCTTCCATCGCGATGGCGCGCGGAAAGAGGATGTTATTCTCTTTGTGAATATGCCGGTGGAGATCCGCTTCCAGCTCGGCCAGGCCGTCGAGCATGACCCGATAGGTCGGGCAGGCGTCGGACGGCGGCTGATAATCATGCGTCAGCGCACGAATCGTAGCCAGCACCTGTCCGACGTGGTCGTGCTCGCTCTCCATGACAAAGACGATGTTGTGCAGGGGAATAGGCCCCACGCCGTCCCGGTGGATGCCGGCTTCGATCTCCTTGCAGAGCGGAAAGAGGATCTGTTCTTCCTTCTGGGAATGGGTCTCCATCTCCGCGCGAATGTCGGCGAACAGGACGGCGAGGCGCCCCAGCTCCGGATGCCGCTTGCCGTGCACGTTTTCCACTTTGCCGATCAGGAAAGAGAGGCGGGGCAGCGCCGCGCGCAGGTAGGCATGGTGGGTCAGAACGATATGGTCGGCCAGCTCCGCCAGCGGCCTCTTCCGCCAGTCCTCGCTATCCGAAGTGGGATCCGCGTCGGCAGCCTCCAGCTCCGCGAGAATCGTCTGCGGTTCCAGATTCTGCTCCCGGCACGCCTCCGCCAGCGTCTTTTTGCCGCCGCAGCAGTAGTCGATACCGTACTTTTCGAAGACGCCCGCGCGTCCCGAGCGCTCCGCGACCAGTTGCCCTATCGTCGTTTCCATGCAGATGCTGCTCCTCCGGCTCTTGGCGGTCGATCCTGCGGGAAGCGCCGGCTCGCGTTTGCCCTCCGAAAGCGTCAGCAGATAGCTGCGGGAGCAGCGCGGACAGTAGTGCCGCTGGCTGCCTCCCTGGCGCGCGAACAGCCAGCCCACGCCGGACGGCCCCGTAGATCCCGTCCGGGAGGACGGCGCAGGGTTCAGCGCGACCGGCAGCGGGCAGGTTGCGTCGCAACCCGGTCCATCGCACACGATGAAATGCTTATCTGCGGACAAACTCATCCAGCTTCCCCATGCCAGGCAGGATATCTATTACTGCCTATTATCCAAGATGCGCGGTGAAATAACATCCGCGAAATGGCGGATTGTGGAAAGCACTCCGGCAGGGTCTTTCTATCGGGCTTTCAGCCGGCAGCCCCCTGCAGGAAGTCGATCCATCGATTATAAAGGGCTTTGGGAAAGAAAGCATCCCCTAAATGGCGGATTTTGGAGACGTAAACAGAGGAGGGAGCGGCTTGCCAGCCTGGCAAGCCGCTCCCCGGACACGCGACAAAAGAAGGAAGCGTTTGAGAAGATCAGGAGGGATCCGTCTCGGAGGGAGAGACCAGACCGTGACGGGCCGCCCAGACGGCCGCCTGCACCCTATCGGAGACGCCCAGCTTGCCGATGATGTGCTCCACGTGCGTCTTGACCGTGCTCTCCGCCACAAACAGCAGCGCGGCGATGTCCCGGTTGGAAAGCCCGGTCGCCAATAGCCGCAGCACCTCGTGCTCCCGCTCGGTCAGCGGCTCGATCAGGTCCTCCGCGCCGGCCGCCTGCTCGCTGATGCCGCGCAGCGAACGAACCAGATCCTGAGGCGCCAGCAGCATCTCCCCTTCGGCTACCGCCCGCAACGCGCCGATCAGCTCCTCCCGCTCGACCCCCTTCAACAGGTAGCCTGCCGCGCCCCCGGCCACGGCGCGGGCCATATAGGTGGGGTTGTCGTAGGTCGTCAGCATCACCACGGCCATGCGGGGATGCTCCTCCTTTAAGCTCACTAAAGCATCCAGGCCGTCGCCGCCGGCCATGCGGATGTCGAGCAGGGTCATCTGGGGCCTGGCCTGGCGGGCGACCTCGATAGCCTCCTTGCCGGAAGAGGCTTCGGCCACGACCATAAACTCGGTGTCCTCCAGCATGCTCTTGACGCCGCCCCGCCAGATGGCGTGGTCATCCACGAGCATCACGGTCACTTCCGGGGCATTGCCCGCACCGGCAGAGGGTCTCTCACGCATGCCTGTCTCCTTCCTCCTCGTGGACTGTCTCCAGCAGCGGGAAGGTGGCCCGAACGACCGTTCCCGCCTCCGGCGCGCTCTCGATGGCGTAGGCGCCTCCCAGCAGGCTTACCCGCTCGGCCATGCCCTGCAAGCCCACATGCCCTTCCAGCCCCATCTTCTCCTCCGGAACAAACCCCTTGCCTTCGTCATGTACCTCCAGGCTCAACTGAGGCACGCCCGTCTGCTCCTCCTGGCAGGCCAGAAGCGTCACGCGCACCCCGCTCGTATCGGCGTGCTTGCGGGCATTGGTGATGGCCTCCTGGATCACGCGATAGGCCGCCGTCTCCAGCGTCGGATCGAAACGCCGCCCCGCAATATTATGCACCAGATCCGCTTCCTGCCAGCCCGCTCTTACCTTCTCATCGGCCAATAACTGCTCCACTGCCCCGGCCAGCCCCAGATCGTCTAAGGCCAGCGAGCGCAACCCGTTGACCAGCCTTCTCGACTCGACGACCGCCTCCTTGAGATAGCGCAAGCCCTGCTCCAGCTCCCGCGCGGCTTTGTCCTCGTTGCCGGCTTGATGGGCACGTTTAAAGGCTTCCAGGTGGGCATGCGACGCCATCACGTACTGAGTCAAGCCGTCGTGCAGGTCGTAAGCCACCGCCCGCCGCTCCTCTTCCTGGGCAGCGATCAGCCCGCTGACCAGGGCGCGCTGCCGGGTGAGCATGTGCAGGTTGTGAATGGCGACCGCGGCGTAGTCTCCTAAAGCCTGCACGGCCACTTCATCTTCTTCGGTGAAGGAGCCTCCGCCCTCCTTGTCGGTCAGATACAGGCTGCCCAGCGTCACCTCTCCGCGCCGGATGGGAACTCCCAGAAAGCTTTGCATGGGCGGATGCTGGGCAGGAAAGCCGGCAGAAGCGGGATGATCGGAGAGCTTATCGATGCGCAGCGGCTCGGTGCGCTTAAGGAGCAGGCCCAGGATGCCGGCGCCTTTAGGGCGGGGACCGATGGCGGTCTCTTCGGCGGGCGCGAGTCCGACGGTAGCGAACTCGATAAGCCCCTGCCCGTCCGGTCGCGCCACCCCCAGAGCGGCGTAGCGGGCATGGGCTAAGGTGCGAGCGGCATCGGCGATATGGCGCAAGGCTTCCACGCCGGTGCGGCTGGCCAGGATGTCCAGGGCCACGCGGCTGGCAGCCTCCAGAACCACGGCGCGGTTGTCCGCCATCGCGCGCATCTGCTTCTGCTCGGTAATATCGCGGGCGATCGTGGAGGCGCCGACGATCTCGCCGGCGGTATCCTTGATGGGAGAAATGCTCAACGCGACGTGAATTCGCCGGCCGTCCTTTGCCACCCGAACCGTCTCGAAATGCTCGATGGGCTCTCCGCGCCGCAGCCGCTCCATGATCGCCTTCAGCTCCCCCAAAAGGTCGGGTGGGACGAGCAAAGAGATCGGCCGGCCGAGTACCTCTTCGGTCGTGTAGCCGTACAGACGCTCCGCGCCGCGGTTCCAACTGGTGATCGTGCCGTCGAGGGTCTTGCCAATGATCGCGTCGTCGGAGGATTCGACAATGGAGGCCAGCAGCGCCATCCGCTGCTCCTCGTCTTTGGAGGCCAGCGCGTCCTCGCCGGAAGGTTCTTGCTTGTTTTTGGAGATGTCGGGCATGTCCCTGTCCATAGAGAGCTCGATCGAACAGAAAAAGTATATCGTCAATAGAGTATTCTTGGCAAGGTGTGACGCATATATGTGTGGCAGCCATACGCTGAGGTGACCTATGCTTGGGAGCAGGAATAGAGTCGGGCTAACGCCGCAACAGATCGATTACTGCCGACGCGCGTGGGAGTTTTTTAGCGGCAATCAAAGGTGGCGATGTCGTACTTCAGACAGCGTCATCTCAAAGTCCTCGTTTAGCCCAGGCATCCTAACATTCTCCACGATCGGACTGCGATCATGTTTCCTAGACAAGGCTCGTTTTCCCTGATCGGGCCGCAAGCACCAGGCTGTCAATAAGAAATGGAATGGCCCGGTGGGTGCTGGGAAGGCGCGAAATTCAGCGCAAGGTGGCAGGTGTCCTGATCGCTTTTTGCCGTGGTGACGAAGCCGTTTCTCAAGAGCAGATCGATCATAGGCGTGTTGTCTGTCTGCACGTAGGCCTCGAAGCCCGAAAGCCCCTTCGCACGACCGACCTCCAGCAGCTTGCGCATCAGCAGCGTGCCGATGCCTCGATTGTGCCAGTCGTCGCGCACGGTGAAGGCCAGCTCCGCCATGCGGGTGGCCTCATCCACGAAGTAGCGCCCCACGCCCAACATCTCGCAGACCGGCTCCGTACCCTGAATGACCACCAGCGCCATCTCCCGCTCGTAGTCGATGTTGACCAGCTTCAGCCGCTCGCTATAGGGCAGCGATTTGAGCACGTGCCGGTAGCGGCGGAAGACGGTCTCCGGCGAAAGCCGATAGTGGAAGACGCGCAGCATCTCCTCGTCGGTAGGACGGATGGGGCGCACGAGCACGGGCGTGCCGTCGTTGAGCAGGGCCGGCTCCTCGAGCAATTCGGGATAGCGCGGCGTGAGGGCGCTTTCGTCGATGTCCGGCTGGACCAGACAACGCTCTCTGGCGGCGGCAAGCAGCTCACGGCGAAAGTCCGGATGGGCGATGGAGATGAGAGCCAGGGCGCGCTCCCGAATGCTCTTGCCGTGCAGATAAGCCACGCCCCACTCCGTGACGACATAATGCACGTCCCCGCGCGACGTGACCACGCCTGCGCCGGGCTTCAGCTCCGGTACAATGCGCGAGAGGGTCTTTCCGTCTTTGAGCGTTGCGGTCGAGGGCAGAGCGATGATGGGCTTGCCGCCCCGGCTGCGCGCCGCGCCGCGCACGAAGTCCACCTGGCCTCCGATGCCGCTGTAGAACTGCGAGCCGATGGAATCGGCGCAGACCTGGCCGGTCAGATCCACCTCGATGGCCGCGTTGATGGCCACCATCTTCTCGTTCTGCGCGATGACGAACGGATCGTTGACGTACTCGGTCGGATGGAACTCGATGGAGGGATTGTTGTCCACGAAATCGTAGAGGGCGCGCGTGCCCATGCAGAAGGTGGCTACGATCTTGCCGGGATGCAGGCTCTTGCTCCGGCCGTTGATGATGCCCGCCTCGACGAGCGGCAGGATGCCGTCGCTGAACATCTCCGTATGGATGCCCAGATCACGTTTGTGGGTCAGGGCGGCCAGGACCGCGTCGGGGATAGCGCCGATGCCCATCTGCAGCGTGGACCCGTCCTCGATCAGGTCGGCGATATAGCGGCCGATGCGGGACGTGACTTCCGTCTGCGGCACGGGCGCCAGCTCCAGCAGCGGCCGGTCGCTCTCGACAAAGGCTTGAATCCGGCTGACATGCAGGAAGCAATCGCCCAGGGTCCGGGGCATCCGAGGATTGACCTCCGCGATGAGGACGCGGGCGCTCTCCACGGCCGCTTTGACCACGTCCACCGAGATTCCCAGGCTGCAGTAGCCGTGCGCGTCGGGTGGCGAGACCGACACCAGCGCGTAGTCGAGCGGGATCTGGCCGTTGCGGAACAGGGCCGGCACTTCGGAAAGAAAGATGGGCGTGTAGTCGGCGCGGCAGGTGTTGACGGCCTCGCGGACGTTGGCTCCGATAAAGAAGGCGTTGTGCCGGAACGTGTTGAGGAATCGCGCGTTGGAGTAGGGCGCGGTGCCGAGCGTCAGAATATGGACGATCTCCGTGTCGGCGATGTGGTCGCCGCGCTCGGTCAGCGCGTCCACGAGGGTCTGCGGCTCGGCGCCGTTGCTGCCGACAAAGACCCGCTGCCCGGATCGGATCGGCGCGACCGCCCGTGCGGCGCTTACCAGCCGTTGCCTGTAAAGCTCCTGCCAGGAGGTTCGATCCTTTCCATTCTTAGAAGCGACTCCAGATGGATTCCCCGTAACCGTTACGTTCATGCGTTTCTCCGCCTTAAAATCTATGGAGCGTCATGCCTTGTTGATCAGGATTTTGCCCATTCTTAATATAGCCATGACTGCCTCCTGGAGTCATCCGCTAATCGGCGTATTATGGAAGGGTATGCTGATTCATAAGCGACGGATAACCATCAAGACCGTTTGTTCGGGTTGGCAGGATCGAAAGGCAGTCTCTTCTCATCAGGGTACAATAAAAAGAATCGAAAAATGACCGTTCGATTTCTTATGCGTGCAACGTTTCTGGCCCGTGATCCAGACAGGGCAGAAGCCCGACGCCGCTTTGGTGAAGCTTACCAGGCCAATGAAATCCAATAAGCCTGTTACTTTCTTCTGCTGGATCGAAGGCGTGTAGGCGACCCAACGCGAGCCGGTTAAGCAGGAAAGGTTTTGTATAGGTCGTCCCTGTCTGTTATCGACCGTGAGCAAGCCGTTTTAGGGTCTACATTGGGGAGATATTTCTATGCCCTACGCGCTAACGCTTCGCCTGCTGCCGTCTGCTGCAGCGCCTTTGCCTGGAGCAGCCAGTGAGTACGCCCACTCCGCCCTCTTTCATCTGCTTGCCAGGGCCAATAAGAATCTGGCCGATTGGCTGCACGCCAACGCCGACCGCAAGCCTTTCACCGTGGATGTCCAGAACGGGCTGCAGGAGGGGACGGCGGCGCTGCGGCTGACTCTGCTGGATGACGCGCTGTTTCCCCTCTTTGTCGCCGCAATGCAGGCGATCGGGCCGCAGCCAGGGTTAAGGCTGGGGCCGGCGCACTTTCGGATCGCGAATCTGCCGGCAAGCATGGAAGCCTCCCCCCGGACGTATGCGGCGCTCTGGGAGCAGGCCACGCCGGCGGAAGCGATGGCCATCCGCTTTGTGACGCCGACCGTTTTCCGGTCTCAGAAGCGCGATGTTCTCTGGCCGGAGCCACGTCTGGTCTGGCAGTCCTGGGCGCGGGCGTGGAACCAGCACGCGGCTACCGACGATCCGCACCCGGAGGAGGAGCGGCTGGTCCAACTGGCAGAGACCCGGATAACGGTCGAGCGTTACCATCTGCAGACGCGGCACGTACCCTTTTCCGATGGGGGGCAGGTCGGTTTTGTGGGCCTGTGCGTCTATGGCCTGCGCGGTCTGGCGGAGGCGGACCGCCGGGCGTTGGGCGCGCTGGCGGATTTTGCTTTCTATGCGGGCACGGGTCGCAAGACGGCCATGGGCATGGGACAGACCCGCCGCGCTAACCTCCCCGCAGGTCAGAAACAACAAAGAAGTGGATAGTCGAAATCAGATCGTCAGACAGTCTGGGATTCCGCGCTAACCTCAAAAAAGCCGAATTTGCCGGCAGGTTAGCGCGGAAAAATCGTGCGAAGAAAGCCTTGACAGAGGGGTATAAAAGCCTTATAATCGGTATGCGTTTGCCGGTTAGC
>DASRCN010000132.1:0-10573 GCA_035653075.1 Chthonomonadaceae bacterium
GAAACGCAACACAGAAGTCATCGACATGGCAGAAGAGTTCGAGTAAACTCATGGTGCGGGTTCTCCTGGGTAGGTAGTTGAGTGTCGGGTAACCTCAAGATACCTCAACCAGAAGACCCGCCCTTATCCCGAACTCACGTCAAATTAGGAAGCCACTGCCTCTTACCCTTTACGAGCGAGAGCACAGAGAAAAGCCAGGGTCTTCTATAGCAGAATCGTTTTTCTCTGTGCTCTCCCTTTGTGGATAGCAGAGGTACAGACTTTACTATTGGAACTCGCCTCTTTCTTCTCTTTTGCTTTTCTCGCATTGGCTTTTCCTCTGTGTCCTCTGTGGCTCTAGCGAGCGAAGCGAGCGGGTGGTGACATTTTAAGGAGCTTAGGAATAAGGACACGCTTGGGGTAGAGCCTAGCGAGTGGGTGATGAAATATCCGGCAAGCTGGCAGTAGGTAGACGCTTTTAGAAGGGACAGGGGAGGAGCAAGGCGCGCTGCAGGAGGGCGTAGTAAACGGCATGCGGGATTTCGATAGCGCCAAAGCGCGCCAGGTGGGGGGTCACATACTGCACGTCCAGCAGGGCGAACCCACGCTCCCGCAGGCGCGCTACCAGAGCCGCCAGAGCGACCTTCGAGGCGTCCGTCTCGTAATGGAACATGCTCTCCGCCATGAAGGCGCCGCCGAGAGCCAGGCCGTACGTGCCGCCCACCAGCCGACCTTCCCGCCAGGTTTCCACGCTGTGCGCCTTGCCCATCTGGTGCAGCGCGCCATAAACCTCGATGAACTCCTCGGAGATCCAGGTCCCCTCCTCCCGGTCGGCGCAGCCGCGCATGACTCCCTCGAAATCCGTATCGTAGCGCACTTCGAAGACGCCTTGGCGGATGGTTTTGGCCAGGGAGCGGGAGATATGGAAGCGGTCCAGCGGGAGGATGGCGCGCGGATCGGGACGGAACCAGAGGATCTGCTTCGTCCAGTCGTCGTACATGGGAAAGATGCCGTGCCGGTAGGCCAGCTCGACTCCGGCGGGCGTGAAGCTCAGGGGGATCGTCTTGCGCATCATCGGGTGGGCAGCCGTGCTTGAATCCGTTGGCGACGGCCTCTCTCCATGCCTGGCACACATACCATGCTTCAATGGATAATAACATGTTGGACGCCTGCGCGCCATTTTCCTATCTGGCGTTTTACTGGGCTGTAAGAGGAAACGTGTATACGAGCGTTCGCCAGGTCGTGAACCACCCGTTTCGCCGGGCGTTAGCCGGGCATTAAAATACCCGCCTGGCAGGCCTTCGGCCAACCGCTCTGCGGGCGGAAAAGCTAAAGATAATGGCGTCCGTAGGACCCTTGTTTTTTCCTGCCGGGTGTTGAAACACCCGGCCCACCAGCCAGAGGTTGAAGCGGATGGGAGTTTTGGTAGGAGTGAAATTGCTGAGTCACCCCCTTCCCTTCAGGGAAGGGGGTCGGGGAGTGAGGCTAACGAGGCGTTCCACTTTCCTCCAGCAGCGATTCCAGCACGATGCGTATCTGCGCGAAGAGAGCGATCATTTCTGCGGTGCTCGTGCTGTCCTCACAACCGCCCCCTTCCCGATTCATCTCAAATAGAGGAAGGGCGCTCAGGAAGGCATCGTTAGGATGGTTGGCTTTCGCCGCCGACAGCAAGGCGTTGTAGGAAGGAATCGTCCGCTTGGCGGAACTGTAGGGATGGGCATCGGCTAAGGCCTTCGTCGTCTCCTCGGCGATGCGAATGAGAGCTTGATCTTTCATCGTCTTGGTCTCCTTGTATGTTAAGATCGGTAGTGCCTAAAACGCAGGCGGACAGGATGGTTTAACGTCGATCTCTGCCTCGCTTCCCCGCGCCGGTCACGATAGCGCGGACGCTGCGCAGGCCGTGAAATATCCGCGACTTGATCGTCCCCTCGGCGCACTGCATCGCCCACGCGATATCCTGGATCGACATGCCGCCGAAGTAGCGCATGATCACCGCCAGACGCTGCTCGTCCGGCAGAGAAGCGATCGCCGCCCGTATCTCCTCCTGTAGGCCCTTGGACAAAAACGCCATCATCGGATCGAAGCGTTCGTCCTGCGCCAGCTCAACCTCCAGCGTGGAAAGGGACAGAAGGGGCGCCTGCTTCTGCCGGGTGAGGTAGCTCCGCGCCAGATTGACGGCGATCTTTTTCAGCCAGGCGGGGAACTGGCCCTGACCCCGGTAGCAGCCGGCATGACGATGGACCCGCGTAAAGACCTCCTGCGTCAAATCCTCGGCCTGCTCCCGGTCGTGCGTGATCGTCGAAAGGAGATTGAAAACCCACCTCCGATGGCGCTGCATCAGCTCGGAGAAGGCGGCCGGATCCCCCTCCGCGATGGCCCGTACCAGGTCGTCATCCGTCCCCTCGCGATACCGCATGAGTCGTCCCTTTCATCCTAAATAACCGGGAAAATACAAGAACGTTCAAAGTCGATAGAATTTTTTTAGCGCCTACCGGCCGGCAAGGAAGAAGTAGCTTCCCCCTCTCCTTCATAATGAGAGGCAGGGGGTGAGGTCTGGGTCGTTCACAGCTCGGCCAAAATTTAGCTCTGGGATGTTCGTGCCGCCAGCCCGTAGAGGGCGGCCAGGGCGATCAGTGCGGATTCGAGAGAAGGAGACACCCGATGTTGCCCGGCGAGATGCGCCAGCAGGCGATACTCGATCCGCTGCAGATCGACGGGAGTCGCGCCCGGCGCGATGCGGGAAGAGAGGGTGCGCGCCACCCGCTCCAGCGCGCGAAGGGTGGCCGCATACTCGCCCTCCGTATAAGCCTGCAGCGCCACCCGCAGCGTGCGCCGGGCAGAGGCGCTCCGGCTGGACCGTTGCATCTCGCCGATCAGCTTTGCCACCAGCTCATCGCGCGCAAAGGCATCTCGCGACAGCAGATGGTAGACGGTCTCTCCCTGCCCCAGCAGCAGGCCGATCGCATGGGCGACCTGCCTGCGGGCGATGGGCGCTTCCAGATCTTCCATCCTATCCAGGAGCGGCAGGAGGGCCTCCCGGTCTTCCAGACGCGCCAGCGCCTCCGCGAGGGCCGGTATCAGCGCGGCAGGCTGGTCGGGATCGGTCAGGAGCGCGCGCAGTGCCTCTTGCGCGCGATGGTTTCCCAGCCGGCCCAGGCTCTCAATAAGCGCCAGGCGCAACCCGGTGGATGTCTCCGGCGCTCGCAGGCGCGCCGCCAGGGCCGGCAGCGCCCGCCGGTCTCCGATCTCTCCCAGCGCATGCACGACGACTTCTGCCAGGCCTCCCGCTGGCTCCTCCGCCAGCACGGCGAGCAGCGCCTCGTCCGCATCGGCGCCACCCAGCCGCCCCAGAGCGCTCGCGGCGACCGCGCGGATACGCACAGAAGGGGTTCCTGTTGGATCGCGCAGCAGCGCGATCAGCGCCGGGTTGGCCTGCCGGTCTCCGATCTGTCCCAGGGCCCGGACCGCCTCCTCGACGACTTCCGGGGACGGATCCCGCAGGGCGGCCAGCAACGGCTCCAGGGAGCGCAACCCTTCGATCTGTCCGAGCGCGCGGGCGGCTTCCCGGCGGACGGCGGCGCTGGGATCGTTGAGCGCCATCTCCAGCTCCCCGGCAGCCAGCAGGTTTCTCTCCTCGGCCAGGGCCTCCGTGGCCTCCATGCGGGCCTGCTCGCTGCCGCCCTGAAGCTGCCGGATATGCCGCAGGGAGCGCGGATGGGCGTGCCGCATCTGGACGAGCGCGGCGCGGGGCGAGAGCGATTCCGGCTCGGAAAACCCTTTGAGCAGCGGCAGCGCGCCGATGCGCAGCAGCGCGGAGAGGAAAAAGGCCGCGTGGAAGTTCAGAAGCGGTAGGCCGAACAGAGTCGCGTGCCAGCCGGCCAGCCCCCGCATGAGTACGCCTCCCAGCAGCGGCGCGATGCCTCCTGCCAGCCCCGTCACCGCCGCCATGCTCGCCACATAGCCGGAGGTGCGCTCGGGTGGGCTGAGGGAGATCAGCAGGTTGAACTGCGTCAGGCTGACCACCGCCCAGAACAGACCGCTGCCAATATTGATCTCCGTCAGCAAGAGCAGCGTCAGCCCCGGATTCCGCGGCGTGGTGAGCATCCACGACAGGGGCAGGCTGAAGACCCCGCACACACCGATCACCAGCAGCGCCCGATTGCCCATCTTGTCGGAGAAATAGCCCCACAGGGGCAGGCAAGCGAGCGTGACCAGGCTCGACAGAGTGGCGAAGATCTGAAGCCACATATAGTCCAGCCGCAGGACCTGCAGGGCGTAGACGTTGAAGAACGGCGCGGCAAAGAACTGGCCGACACCGAAGAGAGTATTGAAGGCCATAAGGCGGCGGAAATTGGCATCCGCGAACGGAGCGCGGTAGTAGGCCAGCACGCCCGCCCACCCGCCGGGACTCTCTGCTGAGGGCGGTATTCGGCGCGGCGGCTCCGGCTGACGCATCAGGCAGGCGAAGGAAGCCAGGCCCGCCAGCACCGCCGCTCCGAACAATGCCCCGAACCCCAGCGTATTCCAGGCGTGCCGCTTGGTCGTCAGGTCCAGAAACTCGGCGGCGGGCAGGCCGACGACCATTCCCACGATTCCGGCGATCCGGTTGCGCCGGGCGAAGTAGCGGCCCCGATTGTCGGGAGGCACCAGGTCCGACATCCAGGAGGTCCAGGCCGGCACAGGAATATTGAGCAAGACGAACGATAGCGTATAAAGCACCAGGAAACCGGCGAGCGCCGCGCTATGGGGCAGAAAGAGAGGCAGCAGCAGAATACCCAGCCAGAGGGTCCGGCCGAGGGTAGCCGTCCAGGCCGTAAATTTTTTGCGCTCCGGCTGCCGCTCGGCCAGGTAAGAGGCGACGATCTGGATGAGGCCCGCCAGGGTGGGAATGGCGGTGATGAGGCCCATCACGAGGTTGTTCGCCCCCAGCCACAGCGCAAATCCGGTCAGGAACGCGCCGGTCGTCAGGGTCGCGTGAATGGTGGAAAAGGAGCCTTCCCACGTCGAGATCCGCAGCCCCTGCAGGATTTCCAGGCGACTCAGCTCGCGCGGCCCGTTTTCCGGCGGTGGGGATGCTTGCGGTTTCTCGAATGGGGTCGGTGACGCCATGCCCTGGTTGCTTTCTTGCCTCATCCTTCTTAAATTATGCACGGAAACACAACCATTTTCGGCGACCAAGCCCCACCACCCATCCCTCCCCAATAAAAGGGCAGGAGAGCTTTCAATTCAAAACCTTCCCCTCTCCTTACAAAGAGGGGGTCGGGGGTGAGGTCTATGGGAGAGGGTGACCTCTGAGGCAGCGAAGGAGGGAATGGAACACCCGCAGAACTTACAACACGGGGTTAAACAGGATGCGTTTTGAGTTTGACACGGCGAACCGAATTCTTTTTGGGCTCGAGACCTGGAAAGAAGCGCCGGCGCTCGCGGTGGAAATGGGCCGGCGGACGCTGGTCGTGACGGGCCGGACAACCGGGCGTGTCCATCCGCTCTGCGACCGGCTTGCCGAGCGCGGCGTCGAATCCACGCTTTTCTCCGTGACCGGCGAGCCGACCGTAGATACCATTCGCCAGGGCGTGCAGGCCGCGCGGGCAGCCGGCTGCGATATGGTTCTTGGCTGCGGAGGCGGCAGCGCCCTCGACGCGGGCAAGGCCATCGCTGCCTTGCTCACCAACGGCGGCGATCCGCTCGACTATCTGGAGATTGTCGGACAGGGCCGCCCCTTGACGCAGCCCTCAGCGCCGTATATCGCCATCCCTACCACCGCTGGTACAGGCGCGGAGGTCACCCGCAATGCCGTGTTAGGCGTGCCCGAGCAGCAGGTCAAAGTCAGCCTGCGCAGCCTTTCTATGCTGCCCCGCGTGGCCATCGTCGATCCCACCCTCACACTCGGCCTGCCTCCGGAAGTGACGGCCCGTACCGGCATGGATGCGCTCACCCAGGTCATTGAGCCGTTCGTCTCGCATCGCGCCAACCCATTCACGGATGCCTTCTGCCGGGAGGGACTGTGCCGCGCGGCCCGCTCGCTGCTGCAAGCCTACCGGCACGGCGACGACGTGCAGGCGCGAGAGGACATGGCTCTCGCCAGCCTGTGCGGGGGGCTGGCGTTGGCGAATGCGGGACTGGGGGCCGTGCATGGCTTTGCCGGTCCCTTCGGCGGGATGTTCGAGGCTCCGCACGGCGCCCTCTGTGCCGCCCTCCTGCCTCACGTGATGGCAATCAACATCCGGGCGTTGGAGCAGCGGCAGCCGGAGAGCGAGGCGCTGCGCCGCTATGCCGAGATCGCCCAGATTCTGACGGGCGATCCTGCGGCGACCGCACAGGACGGCGCGGCCTGGATAAAGACATTGTGCGCCGCGCTCTCCATTCCTTCCCTATCTGCCTATGGCCTTACGCCGGACGCCTTCCCCACCCTGACCGCCAAAGCGGCCCGCGCCAACTCCATGCAGGGCAACCCGCTCCCACTCACAGAATCGGAGCTTTTCGAGATCCTCTCCAAAAGCGGAGGAAGGTGACCGTGTGAGAAAAACAAAATTCCCCCTCTCCTTACGAAGGAGAGGCAGGGCCGCAAGGCCCGTGGTGAGTGGGGGTGAGGTCTTCTGCCGGGTGTTTTCAACACCCGGCAAGAGAGGGGTGAGGTCTACTCAGCTTTTTCGGAACTGCAGGCTGGCCGAGTTGATGCAGTAGCGCATGCCGGTCGGCTCAGGTCCATCCTCGAACACGTGTCCCAGGTGCCCGCCGCAGCGGCTGCACAAGACCTCGATACGATGCATCCCGTGACTGAAATCGTCCCGCGTCTCCACCTTGCCGCTGTCCAGGGCATCGTAGAAACTGGGCCAGCCGCAGCCAGAGTCGAACTTGGTCTCCGAGCGGAACAGATCCTGCCCACAGCCCGCGCACACGTACGTGCCGTCTTCCTTCTGATTCCAGTACTTGCCGGTGAAAGGCGCCTCGGTCCCTTTCTGCCGCAGGATGCGATACTGCTCAGGAGTAAGTGCCTCTTTCCACTCTTGTTCCGACTTGACTACTTTATCGTTGCTCATAAAGCTCGCCTCTTTCTTCTGTCTGAATCACGGATAATCCCGGATGACACGGAGGGACACGGATACTCTGTAGGTCTGTGGTTACGGTACATATAGGCACGCCGGTAGGAGCGTCTTTATCCGTGAAATCTGTGCCATCCGTGGCAATCCGTGATTCAGACGATCCGTGATCCCATTTACATATACTCCTCCTTACGCCCAATCATTCGATAGGCTCGCAAAGCGATATTCCAGCATTAGTACCTGCAAGGTATCTTTTGCAGGTATGGAAGTAAGGTACTGGAGGAACTGTCAGAGTCGCATCGACGAAGGCAAACCTCCCGAAGGAATGGGATACAAAATCATAGACTTGTGCTTCGCGCAGCATTGCCGAGCATGGTCGCCAGGCCGCCCGCTATGACGTTCAGGATGAACCAATGAAAGTCTGCCCTGTTTGCCATAAAAAAGTGCCGAATGCCGCATCCGTCTGCCCGCACTGCACGATGTACGACTGGCCCGTCGCTGCCGGAGGGCGGGCTCGGGTTGAGTCGTCGCCCGATACGGCGATCTCGCTGTCCCGGCTGCTGGCGCTGTTGCTGGTAATGCTCTTCATCGTCGTCGGCATGGTGGCATACGCCTACACCATTATCGGCATGTCTCCCTATCGGATCGTCAGCCCCTTTCCCCTGCGCGTAGAGCGCATTAAGCCGCAGTCACGCTCGTACTCTCCCTGAAACACCAGCAAAAAGCAGCCGGGAGGATTTTTCCTCCCGGCTGCCGTTCTTGGCGCTATTGTGAATGCCGAGGACAGGACTTGAACCTGCAAGCCTTTCGGGCATACGCACCTCAAGCGTACGTGTCTGCCAATTCCACCACCTCGGCGTCTCTTCCATCCGGAGCCGCGGGGCGATCCGGAGATTGCCCCGCGGCGCGGCTTTCTCCATTCGCGGCGCAGTAGGGATACGGGGAATCGAACCCCGGTTTGAGGACTGAAAATCCCCCGTCCTAACCTCTGGACGATATCCCCACGAAGGTTTTGCATTCCGAATGGCACTCCTATTATATACGCGGTTTAGCCCCTTGTCAAGAGCGAAACGGTCGTTTGACCGCTTCCTCCGGCAGGGAATACACGCCGGCGCGTCGAACTGCCTGCCATGCCTGTTCCCGAACATGCGACCTTGAGGGGAGAGCCGATATGCCTGATATGCTCGTTCAGCTTCTGAAGCTGCCGCCGGTCGAGCCGCTGATCGCCGAGCTGCGCGCCCAGGGCGTCGTGATCCGGCGGGCGCACTCGTTCGAGATGACGGCGGTACGGGAGTTCATTCAAAAGCATTTTAGCGTCGGGTGGGCGGACGAGGTGACGCCCTGTTACAGCCGCCAGCCGTCCTCGCTCTACATCGCCATCCGGCAGGGCAAGGTGATCGGATTCGGGGCCTTCGAGGCGACCGCCCGCGCCTTCTTCGGGCCGACCGGCGTCATGGAGGCGGAGCGCGGCAAAGACATCGGCAAGGCGCTGCTGCTGGCCTGTCTCTGGGGGCTGCGTGAGATGGGCTATGTCTACGGCATCATCGGCGGCGCCGGCCCCACCGGCTTTTATGAGAAGGTGGCCGGCGCGACCGTCATTCCGGACAGCACGCCCGGCATCTACGCCGATATGCTGAAGGGCTAAAACGGCATCAGACGCGGCGTGAAGGCGGTAGAGTCGGTCGTGATGTCGAAGTCCTTGCTGAGATGGTACTTGCTGCAAACGTCCGTCAGCGCGTCATCTGCCGATTTGGCGCTCTCGTCCGCCTCCTGGGAGGCCTTGCCTTCCATGTGGGTCAGATCGTTGACCGCCGTGGAGGGGTTGCTGAACGCCTTTTGCACGGCATTCTTGATCTGCTGGAACTCGCCCTGAATCTTGCCCAGATGATCGTAGTATTTATCGTGCAGATCCTGACAGCTCGCAGGCGGCACGCGCTGGTTGAACTCCGCCGTCAGTGCGTCCCATGCTTCGGGGAAATTAGAGCTATCTTTCTGAATATCGGCCAGGAACTGGTCCTGACTCTCTTCGTTCTCGACCGCGGCCGCCTCCTTGCCCAGTAAGCCGGCATAGTTGGTCAGCGCGGAGGCCAGCTCATCCTTGATGAGCTTCTGCTTCTGGGCCTCGATCTTCTTGACGAACTTGAGGTAGTCGTCCACGTCGGCGTTGTTCTGCGTCGGGCCGGGAGCCTGCACCATCGGCGTGTTTTGCGCTGCGCCAGGCGCCTGGACCAGTCCGTTCCCGCTGCCGGCGCCAGGGGCCTGCACCATCGTGCCGCTGCTCGACTTGCCCGGCTTCTGCGTCATCTGGCCCCGGAAAGCCAGCAGTCCCGCCCCGGCCGCCAGCAGGATCAGCAGGGCGCCGGCCAGGTAGGCGATACGGTTATTCGAGCGGGGGACGGTCCGAGGCATGGACGCAGCCGTCCCGCCCGAAGTGGCTGCCGCGCCCTTGACAGGAGCGCCGCACCGCAGGCAGAACTGCGATTGACTCGGTATCTCCGCGGAACAACGTGCGCATTTCATAGCCGTTTTCTCCTCTACGAAGCCTCGTGGCAATCCGGCGGAACGACGATTATGCCGCTTGTCTTCCTATGCAAAATATACCATTCTCGCCAAAAACTTGCAAGTGGCAGGTCGCCAGATGAACGCTGCGGATAGAGATTCGGCAAAACAAGGAAATTGACTGAAACCGCGAGGCGGTCTATTCTGTCTATGTAGATGATCGGCAGCCGAGAAGGACCGCTTTCCGAACCCAGGGGCAGGCTTTTCACAGCCCGTCGTCTCCCAGGCAAGGAGTGAACCGGCCAGGATGGCCTTCGATTTTCATGCGGACCCTAAAAATACCTACAACTGCATACGCGGATATCCAATACTACCAGTACCAGACGGCGGCAGGCGCCTGCCCGACGTGACCGGTCCTGCGGCTTCGGCCGCGCCCGGCGAACGTCCCGCCCGCCCTGGCTTTCTGGTCTGGAGCGGGATTTTTATTGCCGGCCGATTTCCGGTTTTGCCGGCAAGAGCGTAGTCGCTCTTATAGATTAGGATGATACGGGAAACAGTCAAGGAGCGGCCGGCTCACGCAGGGTGAGCAGCCGCCAGCGCAAGAAAGAAATGAGGTGCTGCTGTGCAGGCAATGATGGAGTGTCGCGGGCGAGCGAGGAGAGAGTGTATCGTTACGGAGGCGGTGGTGCGGGAGCGGACGACGCCCGACCTGCTGCGCGAGTACGAGCAGGCGGCGGCGGTAGAGCGGCTGGTGCGGCTGCTGGAGTCGCAAGCGCCGAGCGCGCGGCGGCCTCGCGCCGGCCAGCCCGATCGCCGGCACGATCGGCTGCATCAGTTGGCCCGGCTGCGGGAGGCGCGGGCGGCCTACGTCCTGGCGACCGGAGGGGGCATGCAGCGCGTCGGACCGGGCGCCTGGATACGCCGCCGGCGCTGCTGCTGAGATGTCCAACAGCAAGCGGGGGTGAGAGCGATCTCACCCCCGCCTTTGTTTTGTGCTTCTTTTTATTCCCTTTCTCCTTACGAAGGAGAGGCAGGGCCGCAAGGCCCGTGGT
>DASRCN010000133.1:0-7425 GCA_035653075.1 Chthonomonadaceae bacterium
TGCGGTCGACGCGGCCCGACAGCTTAAAAGCGCCCATGTCGTAGGAGAGGGTCTTCTCGGTGGCGATCGTCTCGACCTGAGCCTCGGCGCGCTCCTGGTGCGCGGCGTGATAGGCCTGGACGATCTGCTGGCCGGTCTCCAGGTGCGCCTGTTCCTCCTCTTCGGTCTCATAGCCCGCGCGGATCCAGCGCTGCTCCAGGCCGGCGACCAGGTCTTCCGCAGTCAGGCTTTCGCCCTCCCGATGGAACTGCTGGAGCACGCGGTGCAGGCTGCTGCCGAAGCTGTATCCCGGCCGGGCGCGCAGGTAGAACTTGCCGATCTTGTCGATATAGATATACTTGTACTTGACCGCGCATTCGAGGTAGGTCTCGATGCGGGTAGGACTGAGCGTGGGCTTACGATTGCGGCTGTTTTGGGGGGATCGTTTGCGGGCGGCGGGCATGAGGAGGACGCTCCTTGACGGCATCGGCATCTACCGCGTATTGTACCGCAAAAGCAGGGGGTGTCACCCACTTGGTGAGTGACACCCCTTTTTATGTCAACGTGCCGACCCTTCTTCCGAGTCGCTCACGAGTCGGGGAGGAAGGAACGGCCGATCTTCGCGCCGGTCGCTTCCAAAGATTTGAGATAGCGTCCACCGGTATTATTCCTGAAAGCGCGGGCGGTCCCGACCTCGTATTGATACGAGATTTGGGGCAAGATTGTCCGTCCGTTCGGAGCGGCAAACATGAGCGGCCAGACTCTCACGGGTCTGGCCGCTCTTTTTGGAGATCGGTCCCGATAGGCAGAGCAGAGCTGAACGGGGTCCGGAACCCCCGGTTCCTCTGCGCTAGGCTCCGCAGCACGGGACTTGCTATGGTGAGATATCACGCTCTCCTCAGTTTACCTATATAGCAAGATTCGTGCCAAAAGTGCCCATAACGAGATAGAAGCCGGTTATTTTTTACAGGATCTTTCATTTCAGGCGTTCCGGCGCCGCCCCGTGCCAGGAATCAGAGGGGGAAATGAGGAAAAAGCAGAGGAAGGGAATGGGTCACAAGAAAGGGAGGGTATGGAAGGACTGCAGGAGAGGACGGCGCTCGTGACGGGCGCCTCCGGCGGCATTGGGAGCGCTATCGCGCGGGCGTATGCGCGCCAGGGCATGCGCGTGGCCGTGCATTTTAACACTTCGGAAGACGCGGCGCGGCGGACGCTTGCCGAACTAGAGGGAGACGGCCACCTGCTGGTGCAGGCCGACGTGGCCGAGCCGGAATCCATACGCCGCATGATCGCGGAGACAGTCGCGGCCTTCGGCCGGCTGGACGTGCTGGTCAACAACGCGGGCATCTATGAGCTGGGTCCATTCGATATGGCGGACTATGCCGCGTGGCAGACCCACTGGCAACATACCCTCGACATCAACCTCATGAGCGCCGCCAACGCCACCTATTGCGCCCTGCCGGTCATGAAGGCACAGGGCGGCGGCAAGGTCATCAACGTGGCCTCGCGCGCTGCCTTCCGCGGCGAGACCGAAGCGCCCGCCTACGCCGTGAGCAAGGCGGGCATGATCAGCCTGACCCGCTGCCTGGCCCGCGCGGAGGCCAAAAACGGCATCCTCTCCTACGGCATTGCGCCCGGCTGGGTCGAGACCGCCATGGCCCGCGAAGGCATGGAGACGATGGCCGAAGAGATTCTTGCGCAGATTCCGCTGGGCCGCATCGCCACGGTCGAAGATGTGGCGGGCGTGGCCCTCTTCCTGGCCTCCGATGCCGCCAACTACCTCACCGGAATCACAATTCTTGTTGCCGGCGGCTCCTGGTGGACTACCTGATGGAAAGGATTGGAGCTCTTCGGAGATGCGGCTGGCGGCATTGCTCGTCTAAACGGGGTATAGAGGGTCTGCAAAGACCCTGTGTGCAGGAAGTGGAGAGCCTGCTAGCGAACATTCAGATCACCCTAGTTCATCCATAAGACTGCCGAGGCGACCGATGCAAGCACGGAGCTTGATTATCGAAGAAAAGGTCAAAGCCAATTTGGGCGCCGTGAGGCCGTCCGATTTCCGGGTGCGCGATAGCGGAGAGATCGACCCGCAAGCCGTGCTCCAGAATTCCAATATCAGCCTCTACTGCCTTGACTTCGAGAAGCGCCAGGCGCTCTTTGTGGAAACACCGTCGGAATGCGATCTCACCCGCGTGCCGTTCTTTTATGCCACTCAGTACGAGCAGGCACGCCGCCTTATCCAGGTACCCTTCGATACCCTTCACCGCCTGGCTGCCCAAGTCGTGGTCGATCCGGCCAGGCTCATCCTCATCTACTCGGTCGGGCGGTGTGGATCCACGCTGGTAAGCCGGGCTTTCAGCGAAGTCGAAGGCATGGAGAGTGTCTCGGAGCCGGATGTCTTTACCCAGATGCTGGGCACCTGGGGAGCCGACGATCTGGACGGTGAGGAGAAGATCCGTCTGGTGAAGAGCTGTACGCTACTTCAGTGCGCGCCGGGGCGCAGGAAGGGCGCGACCGCCTGGGCGCTCAAATTCCGTAGCATGGTCACGGAGATGTGGCCTTTATTTTATGATGCCTTCCCCCAGGCAAAAGTCGTCTTCCTCTACCGGCAGGCCGAATCCTGGGCACGCTCCTTCTGGCGTCTAATGGGCTGCCCAGATCCGGTCGAGCCGTTGTCCCTGGCGGCTCTACGGGACCTTTTCGGTCGCCTGACTCCCCTTCTTGATACACGGGAGACGGCATCCGCTCTGGAGATCATGGCGTATCTGTGGCTGTCCGTCATGGAGCAGTGCGTACAGATGCAGCGGCAAGGGATCCCCTTGTTTATCGCGCGCTATGAGGAGTTGAACGGCGCCCCCAGGGATGTACTGACACAGATGTTTGCCTACTGTGGACTCGCCGCGAACGCAGCCAATAACCTTGATGCGGTTCTGGCGCAGGATTCCCAGGCGGGATCTTCGCTCTCCAGGGAGCGCCTGGGCGAGGCTTCCGCCCAGCTCACTCCGAAGCACTTCCAGGCATTGCGACGACTCATCCGTGAAGGATCACAAACGTTGACTGCAGACACCATTCTTCCCGGCACCTGCTCCCCGGCAAGATAAATAGTGTCGCTCCCCCTGCATTTTATTCTTCATTTGCTCCGATTTCGGGTTGACTAGTGACCTTTTGCCCGTTATAATCTAATTTACGAATACGACAGATTTAGGCTGTCATCCCATAATCTTTACTATCGACCCGGCGGCTGGGGCGCTTACCGTGCCGGCCACACAGCGTTATCATCTCCGAATTTCTCCCCGCTCTGCATGGATGCGGATGTTTGGACCCATCAGGAAAGGATGCTTTTCATGCCCTGCTACGACCCTGCCGGTAAGAACAGGCGGTCTCGATTCGCTCTAAAGCCCGTTTATCTGTTTCTCTTCTTCCTGGCCCTGTGCCTGGCTTCTCTCGCCGCAGCCCAGGCCCAGATCGCCGAAACGATCCTGCACACCTTCAATTCCTACGCGGACGGCGCCAATCCCTATAGCTCCCTGATCCAGGGCAGCGACGGCGCTTATTACGGCACGACCTATCAGGGAGGCACGAACAGCCTGGGGACCGTGTTCAAGCTCACCGCAGGCGGGCTGACCACCCTCCACTCCTTCACCGGTCCGGAGGGCGCGGGCCCCATTGCCGCACTGCTTCAGGGCAGCGATGGCGCCCTCTACGGCGCCACCTACTTTGGCGGCGACGGAAATGATGGCGCCGTCTTCAAGCTCCAGACGGATGGGTCCGGCTTCACGGTGCTGCATAGCTTTCACGCCACGGACGGATTCAGCCCTTCCGGGAATCTCCTTCAGGCCGGCAACGGCGTTCTCTATGGCGTCACGCTCTACGGCGGCTCCGGCAACGGCGGCACGGTCTTTGCGCTCGATCCCGATGGAACTGGTTTCCGTACCCTCTACGCCTTTAGCGCCAGCAGCGGCGGTCACTACCCGACCGGCCAGCTTGCGCTCAGCAGCGCGGGCAAGCTCTACGGGGTCACCTACGCAGGCGGCCTCGATGGGCACGGCACGGTCTTTGCCCTGAGCACGAGCGGGAAGACGTTCTCCACCCTCCATAACTTCAACGGCAACGCGGGCGGGGGCAATCCTAACGGCGGCCTTCTTCTGGGGAGTGACGGCAAGCTTTATGGGACGACGATCAACGGCGGGCGTTACAGCGCCGGCACGGTCTTCAGCCTCGAAACGAATGGCGGCTACTACACGATACTGCACAGTTTCAACGGGCCGGACGGGGCCAATCCCTACGCCGGTCTGTTCCAGGCGAGCGGCGGTGCGCTCTACGGAACCTGCTACAACGGCGGCGCCAACAGCTATGGCACGGTCTTTGCGCTTAACCCGGACGGGTCCGGCTTTGCCGTCCTGCACAGCTTCAACGGAGGCTCGGATGGGGCCAACCCCGACGGCGGACTCGTTCTCGGAAGCGACGGCCTGCTCCACGGAACCACGTATTATGGCCCTCTCAGCGGCCGCAATCTCGGCACGGTCTTTACGATCGATTCCACCGGAGCCAGTTTCAGCACCGTCTTTGCCTTCGACGACGGATTTACGGACGGTTCGCAAGCCGGCTATGGCAGCTTGGCGCTGGGCAAGGATGGCAGCTACTACGGCACCACCGAGACCGGCGGAGATTTCAACAGCGGCACGCTCTATAAGGTCACCCCGGCAGGACAAGTGACGATCCTGCACCATTTCGGCAGCTCTCTGCGCGACGGAACGACTCCTGTCAATGGCGTTGCCTTCGGCGGGCACGGCATCCTCTATGGAGCCACGCTGACCGGAGGCACCTATAATGGCGGCACGGTCTACGCCTACATGCCCTCTACCGACACCTTTACCACCCTCTATAGTTTCGGTGGGCCGAGCGGCATGGACCTGGCCGGCGGCGTGCTGCAGGTCGGCAGCTTTCTTTATGGTACCGCCATCGACGGCGGGCAGGATAACCTGGGCGTGGTCTATAAGATCGATCTGGCCGCCTCCACGCCTGCCGTCGCCTTCCAGGTCCTCCACTCCTTTTCCGGTTCCGACGGCAGCGATCCGGAATGCACGCTCCTTCTGGGGCCGGGAAAGAATCTCTACGGCACAACCAACTTCGGCGGCGCTTATGGATACGGGACGGTCTTCAAGATGACTCCCGGTACCGGCGCCATCACCGTGCTGCACAGCTTCGACAATACGGACGGCGCCTATCCGATCGCAGGTCTTATTGAGGGCAGAGACGGCCTGCTCTACGGCGTTACGCAGTTCGGCGGCGCCAATAACTTCGGAACCGTCTTCCAGGTCAGCGCCGACGGCAGCATCTTCCACACGCTTGCCAGCTTCAGCGACTCCGACGGCGCCTATCCGACCGGCGTTCTGCTGCAGGCTTCGGATGGCCGGCTCTACGGTACGACCTCAAACGGTGGCGCCGGCGGCAATGGAGCAGTCTTCCGGATCGACGCCAGCGGCGCCAACTTCACTCTGCTCTACAGCTTCGGCTCTCCCGGCACGGACGGCGTCACCCCACAGGCGGGTCTGGTGGAAGGTCCGGACGGCAACCTCTACGGGACCACGGCGCAAGGCGGCATCGATCCGGGCTATAACACCAATATCGGGGGCACGGTATTCGGCCTGCTGACCGCCCTGCCCATCGTCGCTAGCTTCTCTCCTACTTCCGGCAGCGCCTCGGCGGGCACGATCGTTTCCATTCAAGGAGGGAACCTGGGCAGCGCCACCGCCGTGACCATCGCTGCCGTCTCGCAGACGATCCTGCACCGGGCTTCGGATGCGATCAAGATCAAGCTGGCCGCGAAAACTCCTACGGGCAGCTACCCGATCGTAGTGACCACGCCGAACGGCGCCGCCACCAGCGCCCGGAAGTTCACGGTTATGCCATAAAAACCCCCACCCCAACCCCTCCCCTAAAATTGGGGAGGGGGACTCAATTAGTCTCTTGTGCCTCTGCCTGAAGCTGCTCTAGCCTCCAGGCAGAGGGCACAGTGTAGGGGCGCTGCAAGCAGCGCCCCTACAAAGACTCTCTCCCTCGCCCCTTATGGGAGAGACAAACTCCCATCCGCTTAAAGTCCGTCCGGAGGACGGTTGGCCGTTAGGCCCTCCAGACGGGTACTCCCGTGCCCGAATCACCGGATCGTTTACGGCCCGGTAAGACGAAGCTTGCCATCCCGCTCGCTCACGGTATAGGCATGGTCGGCAGCGACTGAGGAGAAAGCAGTGGTCTTGCCATCCGGCCAGCGAATGCTGAGTTTGTCGGCCTGGACGCTCTCTGCCAGGCCCACATGCGCCTGGGGGGCATCCGAGGAAAGATAGCTGCCTCCCGCATAGACCTGACGCATCTGCTTGTGGCTGCCCGTCTGCACGGTAACTAAGGCGCCTATGGCATCCGAGCGGCCATTAGGCCCGAAGCAGCGCAGGCTTAAGAAATGGCGGGAAGGCGCCTGATTGTGCAGAAGCAGAGGCGTGCCTTCGGCATTGACGACCAAAAGGTCTTCTTTGCCATCGCCATCATAATCGCCGACCGAGACACCACGTCCCACGATCTTTTGGGTGAAGTCAGGTCCGGCGGCAGCGGAGAGGTCGGTAAAGTGACCGTCTCCCCGGTTGTGGAACAGAAACGCCGACTGAAAATAGGAGGTCGTGTTGTCAGCCTTGTCGATCAAAGCCTGGACGTGGCCGTTGAAGAGGACGATGTCCAGCAGGCCATCGTTCTCCACGTCCACGAAGTCGGCGCCGAAGGTCAGCGACGTGAGGGAAGGCGCGGCGATGCCGGCTATCGCGCCATTATCGACAAACAGATTGTTTCCCTCGTTATGGAACAGGGCTTTCGGCATCCCCGAAAAGTTGGCGACCAGCAGATCGAATTTGCCGTCGTTATCGTAGTCGCCCCAATCGACCCCCATGCCGGCCATCGGGCGACCGTCACTGCCAAAGGCGACTCCGCCTCCGGGGGCGATGTTCTTGAAGTGGCCGTGTCCCAGATTGAGAAAAAGGTCCTGGGGCACCTGATCGTTGGCGATGTAGAGGTCCGGCTTGCCATCACCATTGAAGTCGCAGAACATACAGCCCAGGCCCTTGCCGTGCGCGCTGCCCATTCCCGATTCCTGAGTGATGTCCCGAAACTTGCCGTTGCCCTCGTTGTGGTAGAGCGAGCCGATCTCCGGCTTATAGTCCGGAGGACCGCAGGTCATGACCAGGTCTGAGCCATCCAGCGCCTTGTAGTGGCAGAACGCTTTCGTGGCCGGTGAGAAAAGGACATAGCGGCAGACATACAGATCGGGCTTGCCATCGCCATCAATATCGGCCCAGCAGGCACTGGTGGTCCAGTCGTAGGACCCGCTGGCTTCTAAGCCGGAGCCGGCGGTGACATCTTTGAAGGTGCCATTGCCTTCGTTATGGTAGAGAATGGTCCTTC
>DASRCN010000134.1:0-34044 GCA_035653075.1 Chthonomonadaceae bacterium
GTTTACGTAGGTATATAAATGCCAAAATTCGTTCCTCTTTCAGGCTGTCTGCCTAGCTATACTGGTTGGGCTGGCAGTCCTGTGGTTCGTAATCGCCCGAAGGTTTGCCTTCTGATTGGGTGAAAGTCGTATATAAATGCCAAGCTATCTACCGTTATGCTGATTCCGAAATCATCGGCCGGGGAGAGGAGTACCTTCGCCGCGGCGCCGTCCACGCGCTTCGACGGCAAGGCAATACGCTCCAGGCCAGCGTGGAGGGCAGCGACTTCGAGCCGTATCGAGTCCTCATCACACGAGACGAGAACGGAGATTGGGAAGCCGACTGCACTTGTCCATACGAGTGGGGCGGCTGGTGTAAACACATCGTCGCAACGGCGCTGGCCTATCTGCGTGACCCGAAGACCATTGAGGAACATCCACGGCTGGACGTTCTCCTCGCCTCCATGGAGGCAGAGGAGCTGCGCGCCCTGATATGTACGCTGGCGGAGCGCAATCTTGATTGGACCATCGAGATCGAGGCCGAAATAGCACGCCGCCAGCGGATTTAGCTTGCTAGGGCTGTCGGTAGGCAATGATCACGCCGTCACGGATGGGGACGAGCGAGGTGACGAACGCCGGATCGCGCGTCAGCAATCGCGTAACTTCCATAACGCCCTCTTTATCCGGCGAGTGGTCGGCAGTGTCGAAGATGCCTCCATGCCAGAGCATGTTGTCGATGAGCAGCACACCGCCCGGTCGCAGCTTCTCTTTGATGACCGGGATCGAGGCAGGATAGCCTGCCTTGTCGATGTCGTTGAACATCAGGTCGAACGGCCCTTCCGTATGCCGAAGCGTCTCCACGGCCTCCCCCACGGAGTACTGCACGATGTCGTTGTAGCCGAGACGGCCCAGGTAGCCGCGCGCCTTCTGGGAAAGCTCCTCGTTCCAGACTACGTGATGGACCACCCCACCCCCATTCTCCTTTACGGCGCGGGCGAACCAGGCGGTCGAGTAGCCGTATCCGGAACCCAGCTCGAATACCCGGCGGGCGCCCATCAGCCGGGCGATCAGGTAGTTGAAGTAGCCGGCCGCCGGGCCGATGATCGGAAAGCGCGTCTCCTTGGCATACGCCTCCATCTCCTCCATGACGGGATCGCGCGGCGGGACGAGGCCGTCCAGATACTCCGGCAAGCGGGAATGAAACAGCGGTTCGGACATGAATCTTCTCCTTTGTCGTTTTACTATTCTTCCGGCTGGCTCACTTTGGCGATGATCGTCTCCTCGCGTGCCTGCAGCAGCGGCCCGGCCAGATGCAGCGAGAGCGCATAAAGCCCGATGGCATACGCCACCGCCAGCGGAATACTCAGAGTCAGCCAGTACGGGTTCACCAGGTTAAAGCCGGGCAAGGCGAGCGCGCCTATAACCGGCAGCAGCAGCACGAAGGCGACGATCATGACGCCCCAGTAGACGAAAAAGTAGCCGCAGCCGCGCGAAGCGGAGTTCGGGCGCATGCGCCAGCCCCGCATGACCAGCCGCAGCGGAAAATAGATCGAGGCCAGGTTGCCGATCGCCAGGAAGACGATGAGCGCCAGCTCGATCCAGCAGACGAGCAGGCTCACATAGTCCAACACGCCGGCGATACCGGCCAGGATCACCATGAACAGGATGTTGAGGGCCGAAAGCACCACGAAAAGCGCCACATTCTTGCCGATCAGAACCTGCCGCCGCGAACAGGGAAACAGAAAGAGGACCGAAGCCGCGCTGCCTTCCGTGCCAAAGAGGTTGCAGACCAACTGCATCTCGATCAACAGCGGCAGGCTCATCATGACCCAGGCCATAACGACCCGGATCTCTGGCCTCATGATCACGCCTGTCGGTTTGATGGCGAAGAACCCCACGACCAGCATATAGGCCAGGTTGAGCAAGATCACTTTGAAGTAAGGATCGCGAACGAAGTAGCGGGCTTCCTTTTCCACCATCGCCTCGACTACCGGCGGCAGACCTGTGCGGAATGTGAACCGTGGACGGCGGACCGGCTCGGCTGGGACCTGTGCTGCAGAGGAGATGGGCGTTGTGGGGGCGGGCGTCGGCGCGCTCGCCCTGGTCCGTGCGGAGAGGCGGACGGCGTCGCCGGCATAGACCCGTTTCAAGAACTCCGCCGCCAGGATGAACGTTACCACCGTAAAGCCGGCCAGGCTCAACAGGTATTCCAGCGCCGGCAGCATCTGTCCACTCCCGGCCGCGGCGATGGCGCGGGCGGCCAGCCCCGGCGGCAGGTAGTTGAGCGCTTCCCAGAGAGGACTCTGCACCAGCCCGATCCAGTTCATCTGGCCGGCATACGTGCTCATCTCTCGCCAAAAGATATAGAATAAGATCGAGAACAGGGTGACCAGCACCATGGCGAGATCGCGATAGCGCCGGCTGCGCAGGATGCCCGCATTGGCCAGGAGGACGGCCTGACTCAGCGAGAAGGTGTGCAGCAGGAACAGCGCCATCGTCAGCAAAATGATCCCAAACGCAGCCACACTGTGGGTAAAGCCGATAAACACCACCAGCATGGTCGGCAGGAGAAACAGGACCGGAAAATCCAGGAAGGAGCCGAAGATCACGCCCAAAAAGATTTGCCGCACGGAGACCGGATACAGGAAGAGCCTGGTCACGTCGTAGGAGTCGTTCATGGCGAAGCCGAGCAGCGGCGACATCACCCAGAACCCGTAGACCATCAGCAGCACGGCCCGCAGAAGATGGCCGTTATAGGGCGGGGCCAGGTCGAGGAAACCGATCAGAGCGCCGCCCGCCAGAGAGACGGCAAAGGGCAACAGGAAGACCAGCGTCAAAATCACGCCGGTCAGAGCCGTTCCGCTGCGCTGGTATCCGCGCAGCAGCAGCTTCCCTTTCAGCCAGAATAGAAGCCGAAGATAGGTCAATGAAAGGCCCCCACCCCTGGCCCCTCCCCCAATTATAGGGGAGGGGGAATTGGTTTTTCTCACCCGGTCACTCTTCACCCGCTCGCCAGGTCATCGAGCCTTCGCGCTCAGTTTTTCACAGCCAGCTCAGCGCCTCATTATCCACGTGAGCGTCCACCAGTTTGAGGAAGATGTCTTCTAGCGAGGAATCGCCGCCGGCTTGCGCCATCGCGCGCAACTCCGGGATCGTGCCTTCTCCGACGATGCGGCCGTGATTGATGATGGCCACGCGCGAGCAGAGCCGCTCGATGACCTCCATGACATGCGAGGAGATGAAGATGGTGGTGCCCCGATCCGTCAGGTGCCGCATGACGTTGCGGATGGCGCGCACGGAGATCGGGTCGATGCCATTGAAAGGCTCGTCCAGAAACATGACGCGCGGGCTGTGAATGAGCGCGGCAGCGAGCGCGATCTTCTTTTTCATTCCCATCGAGTAGTCCACGATGAGCTTGTCCTGGGCATCCGCCAGCTCCATAAGCACCAGCAGGTCGGCGGCACGGGCTCGCGCTTCGTCGGCGCTCAGGCCATACATCCGGCCGGCAAACTGCAGAAACTCCGCGCCGGTCAGCCGCTCGTACAGATTCGTCTCTTCGGGCAGCACGCCGATGTGCGCCTTCACTTCCAGCGGTTGGGTCGCCAGATCGTACCCGGCGACCTGGATCTGGCCGTAATCGGGCCGGAGCAGCCCGCACATCATGCGGATCGTGGTGGATTTGCCGGCGCCGTTAGGACCCAGGAATCCGAAAAACTCCCCCTTGCGCACGCGCAGGGTCACGTTATCTACGGCGGTGAGCGGGCCGAAATGCTTGGTCAGCCCGACGGCGACGATACTGTAGTCCTGTCCTTCCTGCAAACGCTCCTGGCTGCGATTGAGATCAAAATCCATGCATAGCCCTTTCTCGCCGGCAACGGCCGCTCCTTCTCTTGCGGATTATAGCACAAGGCGCGCCAATAGTTCAGGGGAAAGTGCAAACTCTTGGGCACATTGGACCCGATCTGTACGTCTGCATTGACAGCACACAGCCGCGTTCTGGATAATAGGTGGGAAGACGAAAAAGGAGAGAGAGCCGATCGATGGAATCCGATAACATCGTGCGCCTGTTCTCGGGAGAGATGGGCAGTGTCTACGCATTCACGGAAGAGGGCTGGCTGCAGTTGCTGGAGCTGGCCCGCGAGTACGGCTGGAAACCGAAAGGAACTCAGCTCCCTCCCGAGCGCGAGAACACGCATTGGGCGCAGGACTATCTGCCCTTCCGCTACCGCATTGTCTCGGCCGAAGACGCCGCCGCGCTGAGTGAGGCGCTGGAGAAGGCCGAGAAAGACCTGCCGGACCTACATATCATGGAACGGGACCACGAGCGGCGCCCCAGCCTCTCCTTTGAGGCGGAAGACGGTCTCCCGGCGGATGGCTTCCAGGGCAAGCAATGGCTGGACGAATTCCTGGCCTTTTGCCGGGCCGGAGAGTTTCGCATCGGCTGATCGGCAAGCTGCCGCGCGTCCGTAAGGCGGCCTGGCCGATCTTGCCTGTCTGCCAGGCCGGGAAGCATTCCCGGTAGGCGCGCAAAGCCTGCCTATTCGCTAGAGGAAGGATCGGGAGAGGCTCCATCATTCCCGGCATGGGACAATTCCTTTTCGTGCATCCTGGCTTCCCGGAGCAAGAAATGTCTGAGAGCATGAGCCGCCTTTACGGCTTTGGCAAAATCCCCTTCGCTCACCCCCTCTTCGATGGCAGCAAAATAGCCGGGCAGCCGCTCCAGGACCAACTCCAGATCGAACGGCTCCTCAGGCGACGGAGCGACCTGCCACTCCTCGAAGCGCAGGTCGGTGAGGTGCCGTGCGGCCAGATTGACCCAGACGATAAAGCGGGCATCCTTATGGGCCGCCCACTGTAGAGGGCCCGGGACGGCCTCTAAGGGTATCCAGAAAGCGTGCTTGGTGTCGCGGCCGGGCAGGAGCACCCGCAGCCTATCTTTGTCACGACGGATCACTTTCAGGAGGGCACGGCACATCAGATCGTCGTCCATGGGAGTGGCTCCTTATCAGGAGAGCGCATCGAGAATCTTGTGCTCACCGAGTCCTTCGCCACTTCCTCCGGCTTTTCCTGTGTTGAGAGACCTATCGACCTGGGAAACACACGGGGCGAGACTGCATTCAGGCTGTTGCGGAGTTACCGTAATCCATTACCGGGGATTTTTTGTCCATCGAAGAGGTCGAGACGCGCAGGCAGGAGAATGTTACTCCACGAGCCAGCCGTTGTCAAGGAGGACCCGCTTGATCCTGCCAATATGCTGCTCCTCAGATCCATAGGAATGGCGCGCATAATCGGCAGAGGCAGGCTCGACCGGACCATGCTCCGCTTCATAGATTCGAAGCATCGTCAGGAGTCGTTCGGCGATGTCGTTTGTGGCTTGTCTTTCCGCTTGCATCTTTCTCATCCCCGTTACGGAGCTTCCAGGATCGTCTGCTCCTTTTATCCGGACGGTTCGTTTTCCGAATTGTTCATCTTCCCCTCGATTCTATCAGGGATCGCGGGCGTTGAGAAGAGAATTTCTGCATAGAACAGCTGTGAATTTCTACACGCTATGGCTCTTGTTTTGATAAAGTCCTTGAGAATCAGTAACCCTTAAGCAGGACTTTCGCACGGTCTATATGCCCCGCAAAAAGCAGTTGGGACACTTTATCCAGCTTTGCCCGTCGGGCGGGGTCGCCGTGCGCTTTCTTCCTTTGAAGATAGAGTTGGATGGGAAGGCGCAGATCCTGGGCCGTGTACGCAAAGGCAGGATCGGCGCGCTTTCGCCGCAATCGCTGAGTAATCTCCAGGTCCCGATAGCCGTATTCGACGGACGGCTCGATCATCGTCCCCTCGCCCCAATCGTTCCACGTCACCAACTGAACGATGGATGCGCGGCTCAGCAAAGCCCTTTCGAGGGTCTGGGTGTAGGTCTTCCCGTCCCGATCCTCGATCGAACCCCACGATTTGCCAACACCGGCCTCGGCATAGATGTCGTGGAAACGCGGATAGGCGGCGGGAATGAACCGGGGCCAATCCTTTGCGCGGCGATAGAAGCTGTCGAGCTCCTGTTCGCTCTTTGCGGTTCCCCCGTCCGGCACCGGCCACCCGAAACCGCCGATCGCCGGGTCCCGGCGGCCTAGCTCCGTAAAGAGCAGGGGTGGCTCAGGCAGCGGAGCGAAGATCTGTTTCCATTGATCGCTCCGATAGTAGCCACCGCCGAAAACGAGCAGAACGGGCCTGCCGTCGATGCGCAGGTAGGCGGGGGAAGCAAACCAATGCGTCTGGAGCCATTGGAGAAGCGCCTGACCGTGCGCTACTGCATCCTGCGGCGCCAGCAGGTGATTTGCGATCAGTTTTGGTACGGTCTGATCTTCGTAGCAGATCGCAAAGTGGAGTCCCGCTCGCTCCAGGACCGCGATCAAGTGCTGTGCGTTGCGATGGACCTGCGGGTAATCGTAGAGGTTGTCGGTGCCATACCAGTCGATGATCGCGCCGTCTATTCCCGCGAGCTTCATCAACTGCGCGTGACATTCCAGCAGATCGGGATCGTTAGAATCGTAGAGGCCGATCAAGGGGAAGTAGTGCGAGGCCACCTCGGGATGTCCATCGACAAGATGGTCCGGCCGGTAGTGGTTCATGGTCCAGTGCCATCCCCAACGGTTGTGGTTCGGGGAGGCTTCGAACCAGGGCATATAGTGCGCCATCACGTAACGCGTTTGGCCGGATGGCCCGGACTCGGCGGCTGCCTGCTGGAATCCCTTTGCCGGCTGGCCGGCCCGGCAGGCAGAAAGTACCAGCGCCGGCAGTAAGCCCATCACGATAGCAGCCAGCCCTACCTTTTTCCTTAGATGCGAGAGCACGGTCATCGGTATTCGTCCAGAGAGAGCAGATAAGCAAACTTCGAGGTCGTGGCTTGCCTGACCTCGAAGTTTGCGGCGATGAATCCAGTGAATGCCGTCCCGCCAATCCCATCAGAGAGCGCATTAGGGCTTATGATTTGGCGGGCGCGGGGGAGTCGTAACGCTGCTCGCCTGCCCCTGAAGTTGCTGGATCGCTATGGCTTTGGCATCGGCAGGCATCTTCGGATCGTTTTGGATCATGCGTATCTGGCCTGCCAGAGAGAGCGGCGCGGATTTGTTAACCTCTTCGCGCTGACAGCCCACCATCAAAGCCACCATGCCGAGCAGGAGGGGCAGCGATACCCGCCGCCGGAATGTTTGTGTCTTCATGTTCAGTCCAGTTTCCGGAGCGATCATCGAGGGGACCTTAGAATAGCTGGCAGCAGTACGCGCCAGCGATATAGATGTTTTTGTACCAGTTGAGCTGACCGCGCGCAAACGCTTTGGCGTGGCCGTCGATAAAGATCAGGTTGGTCGTCTTGTTATGCCGGTAGCGCGGAAGCGAGGCGCACTCGCCCCAGTCCGCCCAGGTTGGGGGGTTGGTACTGTACTGGAAGTCACAGTCATGATTGCGCGACTGCTCCAAGTCGTAGTGTTCTCCATCGACAGAGCCGGGCGGATTGCCGACAGTGCTCGTCCAAAAGCCTTCCCAGGTCGCGAAAGTCAGCCAGCTCGAATTGCCGTCGTTCTGGCCCTTTTCGACGACAATAACCTTGTCGGCCGGCGCGTCCACGACGGCCAGCGTCTGGGTCTTCGGAGGATTCGGATTCCAGGGCGCCAGGCCATCCGGCATGAGGTCGAGATGCGCGCCATACTCCGCTTCCTGGTTGCTGGGGAACGACGGGCAGTGATAGATGCCTCCGGCACCCGTAGCCCGGTTGTTAAAGTTGAACTTGCCCCCGTTCTTGATGTAGGGATAGATCATGTCGTACCAGCGGACCTGATCCCAATCGGGAAACGTATACTGATCCATTGGGAACGTCTCGTCGTAATCCGAGACGTACATGGCCAGGCCAAGTCCGATCTGTTTCTCGTTCGAGAGACAGGTGATTGCGCGCGCCTTCTCGCGAGCCTGAGCGAAGACAGGGAACAGAATGGCTGCTAGGATTGCAATGATAGCGATAACGACCAGCAGCTCGATCAGGGTAAATCCTCTTAGCCTTCTCATGGTTGTCTCCTTTCCTAAACCTGCCCCGGCGGTGTGAGATTACCGAGGCATTGCCATACATACATCATGAATCGCTGGAAGAGCCGCGCCGCAGAGAGGTGGAGGCGCGCGGAATGACCTGGGAGCGCAGGCAAACTCGCAGTCCGCTGTTCTCTCCTTGAAGCGTCCGCAGCAGCAGACGCGCCGCCTCTTCCCCCATCGCCTCTACAGGCGGGCGCACGGTCGTCAATCCCACCGTGCAGGAACGGGCATCGTCGTCAAACCCGACCAGCCCGTAATCGCTTCCCGGCGTTTTGCCCTGGTCGGCTGCTGCCTCCATCACCCCATACGCCATCGCGTCGTTCGGCGCGATCACGCCCCAGGGCCTATCCGGATCGGCGAAAATCTCGCATTCCGCAAATGCCCTTTGCGCCGCCTGATACGCCGCCTCGAAGACCCGCTCGGGGTAGTAGACGCCCTGGGGCGGCTCGGCTGGATAGACCTGCAGATTCTCTCGCGGCAGGCGGGCATGCCGAACGGCATCCCGGGCGCCCTCGATGCGCTCCGGAAGCCAGGTCTCTAGGAAAGGCGCCAGGAACAGGAAGCGCTGGTAGCCCCTACGCAGCAGATGCTGCGCCGCCTGATAGCCGGAGTAGCGGTTATCGTAATAGACTTGGGCTAACGGCGGCCGGATCTGATGCCACGAGACGTAGACCGTGGGGACGCGCTCGATGTCCACGCAGGCCAGGATCTCGTCGGACATATCCCGCGAGTCGCAAAGCCCGATGACCGCCAGAGCCTGGACGCCTTCGGCGCGCAGAGAATCGATGGCTTCGCTCATGGAGATGGCATTGGCGTCGTCGAACCCGCGATCGTAGGGTCCCAGTCGTTCGGGAAATCGATCGAAGTAGTAGTTCGCGCCCCCCGCCTGAGAAATGACCTGTTCGAGAGAGCGGATCGCCAGGCGCGCCCAGAGGCTGCCGACGTCGGGTTCCGTCTCCTCCCGGATGCGTGCCGTGGAGACGATTCCCAGGGTCGGGGCAGTCTTCAGATCAGGAAGCACGGTGGACGAGTGCGGAATGTCCTGGCCGCGCAACGCTCCGGTGGGATAGCGAACCGGCGACACAACAGCCTCGTCCGGAACGCGGCGGTTTCGAGCGACGAAGGTGCCGCGCCGGGCAGAGGTCTCGAGGGTGCCGTCGGCGATCAGGTTGGCGATGGCTTGCTGCACGGTGGAGAGGGCGACGCCATACTCCTTTGCCAGGTTATGCCGGCTCGCCAGCATGGCACCGGCGGGCAGGCGCCCATCCTGCACCTTGCGCTGAATATCCTCTTCGATCCGCTGATACGCCGGGATGGGCGAAAGAGATCGAGTCCGTTTGTGGGTCGTGTCAGAAGGCATCGAATTTCACCAGAGCGTTGAAGAAGATACAGCTAGATACAACTGTATCGCTATAGCCCAATATACACCGATCCATCGTTTTTGTCAATACCCTTTTTACAAGTTTTAAAATATTTAATTCTGTCGCGGAGACCGCATGGCTTTTGATGGTCTTGACGGCAGGAACCGGCATAAAGACGGCGAATAGGCTATTATGTCGTCTTTAGGAGGATAGCCGTGAATGCAGAACAGATTCTGACCACCTGCCAGGAGGCCGGTGTCCGTCTGGCGCGCTTTCTTTATTGTGACAACGGCGGCGTTATTCGCGGCAAGACCAGCGGCATGGCTAGCCTGTCCAGCCGCCTGCACGACGGCATCGGCCTGACCGTGGCGATGATGGCGATGAACAGTCTCGACCAACTGCAGCCCATCGAGGGAATGGGGCCGGTCGGGGAGGTCCGGCTGATGCCGGACCTGGACTCGTTTGCGGTCCTGCCCTATACTCCCCATAGCGCGGCGTTCTGCTGCGACATGGTCCGGACCGACCATGCTCCCTGGGACGCCTGTCCACGCTCCTTTTTGAAGCGGATGCGCGAGCGCGCCGCTGCGCAGGGGCTGCGTCTGCTAGCGGCCTTTGAGGCGGAGTTTTCGCTGGCCCAGCGACTTCCGGACGGCAGTTTCACGCCTTTCGACCAGACGCTCTGTTTCTCTTCCATTGCCATGACTCAGGCTGCCGCGTTCGTGGACGATCTGGTGGCCGCGCTGGAAGCGCAGGGGCTGACGGTGGAGCAGTACTATCCGGAGCTGGCCCACGGGCAGCACGAGATCTCCATTCGCCATGGCGAGGCCCTCCAGGCTGCCGACCATCACGTTCAATTGCGAGAGACCATCCGCGGGGTCGCCTGGAACCATGGCCTCTATGCCTCGCTGGCGCCCAAGCCCTGGCCGGACGCTGCGGGCAATGGCGGCCACATTCACTTTAGTCTCTGGGACGAAGCAGGGCAGAACGTGTTCTATGACCCGGCTACGCCCGATTCCCTTTCGGAGCGTGGACGTCACTTTCTCGCGGGCGTGCGGGAGCATCTTCCGGCGCTAGTCGCGCTCACCTGCCCCAGTGTCAACTCCTACCGGCGGCTGCAGCCACAGAGCTGGAGCAGCGCGTTTGCCGTCTACGGCCACGATAACCGGGAGGCGGCCATCCGGATCGCGTCGCCATTCTGGAGCGACCGGGCGGGAACGGTAAACCTGGAGCTCAAGGCCGCCGATTCCAGCAGCAATCCCTATCTCGCGCTGGGCGGACTGCTGGCAGCCGGCCTGGATGGACTGGACCGGCGCCTGGATCCCGGCACGGCGATCGAAGTAGACCCCGTATCCCTGACCGAGGAGCAGCGGCGCGAACAGGGCATCGCGCGACTGCCCGGCAGCCTGGACGAGGCGCTATCCGCTCTGGAGGCCGATTCGGTGCTGATGTCCGCTCTCAGCCCCTTGCTATCACACTCCTATCTGACCGTGCGCCGCTCGGAGGCGGCTGCTTTTCGCGACAAAGACACCGACTTCGAGATCGCCAACCATTTCTATAAATTCTGAGCGATGGACCTCTCCGCCATTCCCCTCTTCGACCACCACTGCCACGCCCTGCGGCGGCCCGGCCTGCCTCTGGACGGGCTGGCCTTTCGCCGCCATTTCAGCGAAAGCGCCGACCCGGAAATGGCCGCCCATCTCCCCTTCAGCCTGTTTTATGCGCGTGCCTTGCGGGACCTGGCAGTTTTGTTAGACTGCGAGCCGGAGGAGGAGAGCGTCGTGGCGGCACGCTCCAACATGCCCCTGGAAGCGTATGCCCGCCACCTGTTCGAGGCCGCCAAGATTACTGCCCTGGTGGTGGATACCGGCTTTCGCAGCGTGGAGAACTATCGCCTGGATGAGCAGCGGGCCTTTCTGCCCTGCTCCGTTCATGAGGCCCTGCGCCTGGAAACCCTGACGGAGCAGTTGATCGTCGAGACGCAGAGTTTTTCGGAACTGGAAGCGGTCTATCGGGCAGCTCTGGAAAACGTTCGTTCGCGGGGGATCGTCGCCTTCAAAAGTATCGCCGCCTACCGGGGCGGTCTGCAGGTCAACCCCCGCTCACGCGCCGAGGCGGAGGCGGTCTACCCGGCGCTCAAAGCGCAGGCACAGCGGGAAGGCAAGGTACGCCTGGAAGAGCGGGCGCTGCTGGAATATCTGCTGCGCATCGGTCTCGATCAGGCCGCAAGCCAGGATTTACCGGTGCAGTTTCATACCGGCTTCGGCGATCCCGACCTGGATTTGCGCGCCGCCAATCCGCTCCATCTGCGGTCCCTATTGGAAGACCCCGCCTTGCGCGGCGTCCGCTTCGTCTTGCTGCACACCTATCCCTTCTGCCGTGAAGCAGGTTACCTGGCCTCAGTCTATAGCCACGTCTATGCCGATCTCTCCCTGACCATCCCCTTCGCCGCGCACGGCGGTGCTGAAGCCATTAAAGCCGTGCTGGAATTGGCGCCTACGTCAAAACTGCTCCTGTCAACCGACGCCTTCAGCATTCCGGAACTTTTCCACCTGGGAGCCTTATACGCACGAGAAAGTCTTGGCATGGCGCTATCGAGCCTTCAGGCGCAAGGCTGGATGACGGCCTTCCAGGCCGAACACGCCGCCCAGCAGATGCTCTACGGCAATGCCGCCAGCCTCTACGGCGTAAACTGAACCAATAAGAGGAAGCTTAAAAATGGCACTTCTGGCTGAATCCCTTGTAGATGAGTGGCTGAACCGCCAACGATTCTTCACTATTCGCGGCGTCAAACAGAATCTTGACGAGATTGACCTGCTCGCCGTGCGCCCCGAGGTTTCTGGGGAAATCCTGGCATGGCATATAGAAGTCCAAGTAAGCTTTCGACCGGTGAACTATATGACGCCCTTGACGGATGCCCTGGAACGAAAGCTTGGGAAGCGGAGAACCTCAGCTGTCCGTCGCAGTCCCGAACAGGTTGATGAATGCACGGGTGCCTGGATGGAAAAGAAGTTCAAGAATACAAAGAAGGTGCGGCTGCGCGATTCCATCTGGCCGGGGCTTAATTGGCAATATGTAGTCGTACATGGCGTCGTCAAGCACAACCAGGAGTTAGAATCGATCTCACAGCATGGAGCCAAAGTGGTTCCGCTGAGTCGCGTGCTAGCCGATTTATGCGCTGATGGCTTCTCCCTCTATACCGGCGCTTCCGGGGGCGATCTCGCGGACTTGATTCGGTATTACGCGGAGACATCCAACGGGCAAACTTGACCCCGCAATTCCTTTCCTGTACAATCTTACATACAGCCGTAGCTGATAGGACACAATATTATGACACTGACGATTACACTTCAACCAGAGATGGAAGCACGTTTCCGAGAAGAGGCTGCTCGCCAGGGATTGACCGTCGAACAGCTAGCGGAGCGAAGTCTTCTTGAGAACGATTTGCTCTGGCGTATCCGCACCGCTGCCCCTGAGGCGGAGACGCGAGAACTGCATCGCCTGTTGCAACGGCGTAAATCGGGAACACTGACACAAGAGAAACAAGCCCGACTACAAACCCTTCTGGATGAACGAGAGCAGCGCGGTGCGCAGAGATTGGAGGACTTGACTCAGCTCTCTCGTCTGCACAATATGCCTGTGCGTCAGCTCATGGAGCTACTGGGCATTCGCCCTATCCCGGCTCCGTAGCCGCCCATGGCCACACGACGCAAGATCCCGGCTCGCCTTCGCAGACAGGTCGTCGCGCGGGCGCAAGGCCGCTGTGAATACTGTCTGTCGCCAGAAGCGTTCTCATTAGACTCCTTCACCGTCGATCACATTCATCCCGTCTCCGATGCAGGAAGCGATGCCCCCGACAATCTTGCCTTTGCCTGCCACAACTGCAATAATCGTAAGCAGGATGCTACGATGGCCCACGATCCGGAGACTAATAAGCCTGTTCCTCTATACCACCCACGTCGTGATCGGTGGAGCGACCACTTTAAGTGGAGCGAGGATGGCTTGACGGTGTTGCCTCTGACAGCCACCGGTCGGGCGACCACTGCTCGACTGCAACTGAACCGACTCGGCGTAATCAATATCCGCCGCGCCTTGCTGGCGCTGGAAGAGGAGCATCCGCCGAAGAACTCTGCGCCCTGATTTTCGGTTGACGGGAGGGAGGGAGATACGGTACACTAGGGCGAGCATGCCCCCAGAAGAAGCGAGGTCTTGGAATGAGAACGGTTAATGTCGCCATTGTCGGGGCGACCGGCGCGGTCGGAACCGAGTTCCTACGCTTGCTGGCGTCACGTGAATTCCCCCTCGCCTCCCTGCGCCTGTTGGCTTCCGAGCGCTCCGCCGGACGTCAACTCTCCTTCCGAGACCGGCCGATCACCGTCGATCTGCTCACCCGAGACGCGTTCCAGGGTATCGACATCGCCTTCTTTTCGGCGGGCGCGGCGCGCAGTCGCGAGTTCGCTCCGGCAGCGGTAAAAGCAGGCGCCCTGGTCATCGACAACTCCTCCGCTTACCGCCTGGATCCTGAAGTCCCGCTCGTCATTCCCGAGATCAATCCGGCGGACATCTCCACGCACAAAGGCATCATTGCCAATCCGAACTGCTCGACCATCATTCTGCTCATGGCCGTCGCTCCGCTGCGCTGGCTCGCTCCCATACGCCGCATCGTCGTCTCGACCTACCAGGCGGCCAGCGGCGCCGGCCTGCAGGCCATGCAGGAGTTGATCGAGCAGACCAACGATATGCTCCACGACCGGCCGATCGCGCCGCGCGTCTTCCCCTACCCGATCGCCTTCAATCTCTTCTCGCACAACACCCGGATCGACGCGACCGGTTACAACGAGGAGGAGCGCAAGGTCATCGCCGAATCCCGCAAGATCCTGCACGAGCCGCACCTGAAAATCACCGCGACCTGCGTGCGCGTGCCGGTCCTGCGCGCCCATTCGGAAAGCGTCAACGTCGAGTTCGAGCCGGGCAAACGGCCTACCCTGGACGCGATTCGCGGCGCGCTCCTCTCCTTCCCCGGCATCACCCTCGTGGACGATCCTGAGGAGAACCATTTCCCGATGCCTATCGAGGCCAGCGGCTACGACGACGTCCTGGTGGGGCGCCTCCGCAACGACCTCTCCAACGACGATGCCATCGACCTGTTCGTGTGCGGCGACCAGATCCTTAAAGGCGCTGCGCTCAACGGCATCCAGATCGCCGAGCGCTGGATGCACATGCAGGCGGAAACCGCCGGAAAAGCCGGATAAGGCGGTTTATTTTTAATCAGGGACAAAAAGAGCCGGGGAGACGAAAATGAGCGAAGCGATCTTCGGACAGGTAGTGACGGCGATGGTGACGCCGTTTGATGTGAACGGTCGCGTAGACCCGCACGCCGCCGCCCAGCTCGTCACCTACCTGCTGGATAACGGCTCGGACGGCATCGTCGTCAGCGGCACGACCGGTGAGTCGCCCACGCTGACCCATGAAGAGAAGCTAAACCTCTTCCGGCTGGTCAAGGAGACGGCCGGGCCGCGCGGCAAGGTGATCGCGGGCACGGGCGGCAACGACACCGCGAGCAGCATCGCGCTGACGCGGAAAGCCGCCGAGATCGGCGTAGACGGCGCGCTACTGGTGGTCCCTTACTACAACAAGCCTTCTCAGGAGGGTCTGTACCGACATTTTCGTGCCATCGCCGAGAGTGTTCCCGAGCTGCCCTGCATGCTCTACAATGTCCCGCCGCGCACGTCGCAAAATATGGAGGCGGCCACGACCTCGCGGCTGGCCCATGATGTGCCCAATATCGTGGCGGTCAAGGAAGCGTCCGGCAACCTGATGCAGTGCGCCGAAATCTTCCGAACGGCCCCCGCCGATTTCGCGCTCTACAGCGGCGACGACGGAATGACTCTGCCGATGCTGTCCGTCGGCGGCGTGGGCGTGGTCAGCGTCACCGCGCATCTCGTCGGCAACGACATCAAGGCAATGCACACGGCTTTCTTCTCCCATCGGCTGGAGGAAGCGGCCCGCCTCAATGCGAAGATGCTGCCGCTCGTGCGCGCTTGCTTCCAGCCGACCACGCCCAGCCCGGCTCCCGTGAAGGCGGCGCTGAATCTGCTCGGCCATAACGTCGGTGGGCTTCGCCTGCCGCTGGTCGAATGCAACGAGAAGGAGCGCGATGTCGTGCGTACCGCGCTGGTCGAATATGGCCTGCTATAAAACGCCGGGCCGATAAACGACCCGGCAGGAACAACGAGCGTCCTCTGGACGCAAAACCTGTTTCGCCCGTGAGGGCGGTTGACCTTGTTCCTCAAAGTTCCCCCTCTGCTTACGAAGGAGAGGTAGGGCCGATACGGAGCGTAGGCGATACGTTGCGTGGACACGCAATGTCGAAGCGCCGTCCTCCGCGGAGGAAGGCCCATGGTGATGAGGAGTGAGGTCTATTGAGGTGAGGGCTTGCTTCCGTGACAGACGAGACTACCCCAGAAGGTAAGCTCCAGATCATCTCGCTGGGTGGCAGTGGAGACATCGGCAAGAACATGCTCGCCTTCCGCTACGAGGACACCTTTCTCGTCGTGGACGCGGGCGTCATGTTCCCCACAGAAGAGCATCCCGGCGTCGATCTCATTATCCCCGACATCACTTACCTGCTCGAAAACCGCGAGAAGGTCCAGGCCATTCTGCTGACGCACGGCCATGAGGACCATATCGGCGCGCTGCCCTTCGTGCTCAAGCAGTTGCCCGTGCCGGTCTACGGCACGCGGCTGACGCTGGGCATGGTGCGCGAGAAGTTGATCGAACACGGTCTGGCCGCCAGCACGGAGTATCATGAATACCCGGAGACTGAAGCCGTCCCGTTCGGACCGCTGTCGGTCGAGGCGATTCACGTCACCCACTCCCTGCCCGACGCCGTCAGCCTGGCTATTCACTCCCCGGTCGGCACGGTCGTGCATACCAGCGACTTCAAGATCGACCAGACCCCCATCGACAACCGGCTCTTCGATGCCTCCCGGTTCACCCAGTTGGGCGATAACGGCGTGCGCCTGCTCCTCTCCGACTGCGTCAACGTCGAGCGCAAAGGCTGGAGCCCCTCCGAGCGCATGCTGGTGCCTATGTTCGACCGCTACTTCCGCGAGAGCATGGGCCGGGTCATCGTGGCGACGTTCGGCTCCAACCTGCACCGGGTCCAGACCGTCTTCGACGTGGCGGCTCGCTACGGGCGCAAAGTAGCCGTCTTTGGCCGCAGTATGGCCCAGAATATCGACATCGCGCGCTCTCTGGGCTACCTGCAGATCAACGACGCTCAGCGTATCCGCGTCGAGGACATTAAAAACTACCATCCTGTCGAGATCGTGGTCCTGACGACCGGCAGCCAGGGCGAGCCTCTGGCCGGGCTGACCCGCATGAGCCGTGACGAGTCGGCCAAGGTCCAGATCGAGCCGAACGACACGGTCATCCTCTCCTCCACGCCGATCCCAGGCAATGAGGACATGGTCTGGCGCGTGGTCAACCGCATTTTCCGCCTGGGCGCCACCGTCGTCTACGATCTCATCCAGCCGGTCCACGTTTCCGGTCACGCCTATCCGGAAGAGCTGAAGATGATGATCAACCTGACCCGACCGGAGTTCGTAGCGCCTTACCACGGCGAGCCGCGTCACTATCACGCCTACACGCAGCTTGCGCTCGACATGGGCTTCCCGCCGGAGAATATCCTGACCTTCGAGACCGGGCAGATGCTGGAGATGGACGCTCAAGGGGTGCGCCGCTCGGAGGAAACGATCCCGCACGGCAGCGTGCTGGTGGACTTTATCAGCACAGGCGGCGTGAGCGACGTGGTGCTGCGCGACCGGCGGCATCTGGCGCAGGACGGCACGGTGATCGTCACTGTCAGCGTGGACCGCAGCAATGGGGAGATCGTGGCAGGGCCGGACTTCATCTCGCGCGGCTTCTTGCTTCCGGAGGACAGCAGCGAGCTGTTTGATGAGGCGGGCGAGCGTGTCGTTCAGGCCCTCGACGAGATACGCGGCGCCGAAGGCGCCGACCTGGACACCGTGCGCGCCGCCGTCCATGATACCGTCGCCCGCTTCCTGCGCAAGCGCACCAACCGCCGCCCCGTCGTCGTCCCCATTATCATCGAGATTTAGCTTCTCGTCGGATTAGCTGGCATAATACCGGAGCGCGACGGACTAAAATCCATCGCACATTCGTTCCATCGCGACGTGGAATAATGACTTTGTCTCCTTCACACTATTCATCCTGATGGGCTGCGTGCTGGCGGCGGATTTCGCGCTCCTGGTCGCGCTCGGCGATAGACTCGCGCTTGTCGTAGAGCTTCTTGCCCCGCGCCAGAGCGATCTCCACCTTAGCGAACCCGCGCTGGAAGAACATGGCAAGCGGCACGATGGTCAAGCCTTTCTGCTCGGTCTTGGCGCGCAACTGCTCGATCTGCCAGTGGTGCAGCAGCAGCTTACGCCGCCGGCGCGGCTCGACGTTCCAGCGGTTGCCTTGCTCGTAAGGGGTGACGTGCGCGTTGTAGAGCCAGGCTTCCCCGTTCTCAATGCGGCAATAGGCATCCTGTAGGTTGACGCGCCCGGCCCGCAGCGACTTGACCTCCGTGCCCACAAGTACCAGGCCGGCATCGAACGTCTCCAAAATCTCATACTCATGGCGGGCGCGGCGGTTGACCGTGATCATCTTCCTGGCATTCGGGTCGCGCTCGGCCGTCGCCGTCGAGCCGGCTTTTTTATCTTTTTTCATGATGAAAAAAAGGGAAAAGATAGAAGGGAAAAGGGAAAAGAAGAAAGCGGAAAGGGTTTACTTTTCCCTTTAACCTTTTCGCTTTTCCCTCTCCGTATTGCGGTCCCGCAACGCCTGGGCGAGCGTATCCAGGAGGTCGCTCTGGTTGATCGGCTTGCCCAGCACGGCGTCGGGCATCGTCTCCGGCACGTGGGTCTCCAGCAGGCTCTCGCCCCATCCGGTCAGGAGGAGAACGGGCATGTCGGGCCAGGCATGCTTGATCTCGGAAATCAACTGCAGGCCATTCATGCCCGGCATGCCGTGGTCGGTCAGGACGAGCTGGTACGTCTCTTTGCCGGAGCGCAGATGCTCCAGCGCCTCCTCGGCGCTGTGCGCGGTGGTTACGCGATAACCGTGCCGGCTGAGGATGCTGGTGAGGACGCTGGCCACGAACGGCTCGTCGTCCACAACAAGGACGTACGCCCCCTGCGCCGCCGGTGTGGAAGGAGCGGACCGTGGCGGCGTCGCCAGGGTGTCCGCTTGCCGGACCGGCAGGCGGATGAAAAAGTGGGTCCCCTCCCCCGGCGTGCTCTGCACCTCGATCGTGCCGCCATGCCGTTGGATGATCGCCCAGGACATCGCCAGCCCCATCCCGGTCCCCTCGACGCCGCGCGTTGTGAAGAAGGGATCGAAGATGCGCCCGGCCACCTCCGGCGTCATGCCCAGGCCCGTATCGGCCACCTCGATCTCGACCTCCTGCGATGAGCGGGTCCGTGCCGCCAGGGTCAGCGTCCCACCGTTGGGCATCGCGTGCAGGGCATTTTGGATCATATTGATCAGCACCTCACGCAAGCCGCTCGGCTCCGCGAAAATCCGGGGCGTTTCCTGAATATCGGTCTGAATCGTGTAGACACGGCCCTCCTTCTGCGCGGCATCTTTCCAATGAGGGCGCGTCATATCGATGACGTCTTTGATGACCATCCCGATGTCGGTGGGCTCGCCGTGGGTGCCGCCGCGCTGGCGGGCGAAGCGCTGCAGCCGCTGCACGGTCGTGGAGGCATCCTGGGAGGCTTTTTTAATGATTGCCAGATAGCGCGCGATGGCCTCGGTATCGTCCAGACTGTCTTCGGCAAGCTCCGTGTAGCCCAGGATCGCCATGAGCGCGTTGTTGAAGTCGTGCGCCACGCCGCTGGCCAGTTCGCCAATGGCGCGCATTTTCTCCATCTGAACCATCTGCGCCTGCATCGCGCGTGTCTCGGCCAGCGCGTCTTCGGCGGCCTGACGGGCCACATCCGCTTCCTGGCGGGCTTTGACCGACTCCGTTACCTCGAACGCCAGCAGCAGCACGCCGCTGACCGCCCCGCTCTTGTCCCGCACGGGAACCAGGGAGATATCGAAGACCACTTCGCCATCGCCCGGTAAATGGTGGACGTAGTGGCTGGCGTGGAAGGGCGATCCGGCGCAGACCGTGTCGAACAGGTCCGCCGGCAGGTCTGCCAGGAAATCGCGGAAATGCCGGCCGATCAGAGCCTCGGCAGGCCGCCCGAACCTGCGGGCGGCATCCGCATTCGCCGTCATGACGCGCCCGGCGGTATCGAAGTAGACGATGCTGACCGGCGCGTTATCGAAGATGGACTGAAGCTGGCGCCGCTGCGCGGCGATCTGGTCGTAAAGATCGGCTTTGTGCAGGGCGAGCGCGACCTGATCGGCGAAGGCAGTCAGCAGCGTGCGGGCATCGCCGGGGATGTCACGTGGCTGCGGGAAGTAGACCTCGACTACCCCGTAGGCATGGTCATCCTGGCAGATCGGGCTGGAGACGAGCGCGGCGGGCCGGCTGCCGTCTTCTAAGAGGGGAGTCTGGATGTCCCGTCCGGCGATGTGCGTCAGCACGAGCGTCTGCTTTTGGGCCACGGCCTCTCCGGCCAGGGTGTTCTCGCTGGTCAGATACTGCGCCGGATCGGTCTGCAGTCCCATACAATAACCGATCTCGAATCGCAGGCCGTCCGGCTTGAGCAGGAGCACGGCGGCGTGGACGGAGTCGAAGAAGGAGGCGGCCTCCTGCGTGACGGCGCGCAGCAGATCGCGGGTCGTCAGCGATGCATTGACGAGCTGGCTCAGGCGCATGAGCGCCTCGGCGCGCCGGCGGGCGCGCTCGGCGGCGCGGCCGGCGCTGGCGAGCAAGCGCTCGCTCATCACCGTCTCGCTCACGACCTCCGTGGTCAACAACAGGTGGCGTGGGGGCGTCTCTTCGCCCACGGCCTGGACGGACCATTCCAGGTAGGCGACGTTGCGGGTGGCATGGTGGACAAACTGGAGGCGTTGGGGCGTGGTGGCTCTGGCGGGCTGCGGGCCTTCGAGCAGGCTCTTGAGGGACTGGTCCCAGGCGGCCTGCGTAACGCCAGGCAGGTACTCAGAGGGAGACGTGCCGTTCACGTCCTCTTTTCCCATCCCAGCGCGCAATAGCGTCCGCAGGGCCGCATTGACCCAGAGTGTCTGGCCGCTTTGAGCGTCGAGGATCCCGACGCCCAGAGGCAGGCTGTCGAGCGTCTGCTTCCAGAGGGTATCGCTGTCGGTCAGCGGCGCCGATTGGCCATTGGCCGCGCTGGGATCCCGGCGGTGCGTTGGTGATTCGGTCGATCGAGTTTTGGTACGGCTTGGATCAGGCATTACGGCGTCCTGGCACGTGGATACATTGCTAAGAGTTCCGTCTCTTCAGGAACAAGCCCAGTGAACACATCACGGATTCACTATACGGCTTATTCGACCTTATCCCTATTATTCCTTCCTGGCCGCAAAAATTTAGGGTAGAGGTCCCCACTCCCGACCCCTCCCCCTCGCCCCTTGTGGGAGAAGGGAGAAGGGTAAAGCAATTGACCAGTCGCCAGATTTCTGCTATACTGTGGCGGGAGGTGACGCTTTATGGTCAAAGTCCGGCGCGCTCGCCGCCAGGATTCGGAAGCCGTCCGCCGCCGTAACCGGGATATTATCGGCCTGCTCCTCTTCTTTCTCGGCGCGGCCGGCCTGCTCTGTCTGAGCTGGAAGCAGTCCGGGCTGCTGCCCCCCCTGATGGATAGCAGTCTGCACGCGCTGGCCGGCAAAGGCGCTTATGCCATTCCTCTCCTCTTCATGTTCGTCGGCACGTTCTTCCTCATCGGATACGAGCGCCTGACCTTCTCCGAATCCTCGCTGGGCGCCCTCCTCCTGTTTCTGGTCTTCGTTACGGGGTGGCACGTACATGGGGTTCCGTCCGATAATCCCTGGAGCACGGCCGGCATCGAGTTCCGGGGAGGATGGATCGGCTGGATGTTCGGCGCGCCGCTCACCGCGCTGACCGGCGGGCCGCTCTTGAGCGACATGTTCCTGATTTTCCTGGCGCTCGTGGCCGTCGTGTTGATTGTGGACCAGCCATTCATCGAGATCGTGCGGCGGGTGCATGCCCGCAGCCGGGAAGGCGTGCTGGCCGGCGCGGCGCTGATCCCGGCGCGCAGCAAGAACGGCCGTACAGGGACGCGCAAGATGCTGGCGCCTGCCGCTTCTTCGGAGAGCGACCGCGCCGAGCGCGCGGCGCGCGTGGTGGAGCGCGCCCTGGTTCCGGCCGGCGCCGCGAACCGCAAGGCCTCCGTTCCGGACGCAGACGAGCCGGAAGCGGATGGCCCGTCGAAGCGGTGGCGGCTCTTTCCCCTGACCCGCTCCCGGCGCGACCAGGAAGAGGAGGAGAGGCCAGAGACGGGCGACGAACGGCGTCTCCGCAATGGGGACCGCGCACCCGCAGAGCCGGAAGACGATCTGCCGGTCGTTCGGGAGCGCGCCCTCCCGGCCCGCCGTGAACCGAAAGCGGACAGCCTCCCGACAGTGATCCCATCTGATGGCGCCTCTCAGCCGCAGTTGTCCATCTTCGTCCTGCCGCCTCTGACCATTCTCAAGGAGAAACCGCCCGCTTCCGCCAAACGCTCCCAGGCCGAGCTGACCGACAAGGTCCACATCATCGAGCAGACGCTGGAGCAGTTCAACATCGGCGCCAATGTCGTCGAGGTCGCCAGCGGCCCCAGCGTCACCCGTTATGAGGTCCAGTTGGCGCCCGGCATCAAGGTCAGCAAGATCGTCAGCCTGGCCGACAATCTGGCGATGAGCCTGGCGGCCATCGACGTGCGCGTCGAAGCGCCCATTCCCGGCAAGTCGGCCATCGGGGTCGAAGTCCCTAACTCTACGCCGGTCACCGTCACCGTGCGCGAATGTCTGGATACCGACGAGTTCCGCAACGCGCCCTCGAAGCTCACGTTCGCGCTGGGCACGGACGTCGCCGGCCAGTACCGCTACGCCGACCTGACCAAGATGCCGCACTTGCTTATCGGCGGCTCGACCAACTCCGGCAAGTCCATCTGTCTGAACTCCCTCATCGCCAGCTTGACCTACCGGGCCACGCCGCGCGAGGTGAAGATGCTCATGATCGACCCCAAGCGTGTCGAGCTGAGCCTGTGGGACGGTATCCCGCACCTGATGCATCCGGTCGTCAAGGATGTCAAGCAGGCGGCGGGCCTGTTCCGCGCCGCCCTCAAAGAGATGGACCGCCGCTATGACATCTTCGCGTCATTGGGTACGCGCAACATCGACGGCTACAACGCGAAAGTGCCCGAAACGGAGCGGCTGCCCTATATCGTGCTCATCGTGGACGAGCTGGCCGACCTGATGCTCCAGCAGGGTCCGGAGATCGAGACGAGCATCTGCCGTCTGGCGCAGCTTGCCCGCGCCACCGGCATCCACCTCGTCATCGCCACCCAGCGGCCCTCCGTGGACATCATCACGGGGACTATCAAGGCCAACATCTCCTCCCGCATCGCCTTTGCGGTGGCCTCCCAGGTCGATTCGCGAACGATCCTGGACATGACCGGCGCGGACCGGCTCATTGGGCGCGGGGATATGCTGTTCATGCCCATCGACGCGGCCAAGCCCATGCGCATCCAGGGCTGCTACATCAGCGAGAGCGAGACGAACGCGCTCGTGGACTACCTGAAGGCGCAGGAGCGGCCCAGTTACTCGTTCACCATCGCCGAATCGAGCAGCGGCGACGGGCGAGGCGGTGGCGGATCGGCAGACGACGACGTGGACGACGACTTCTTCGAGCAGGCCGTGCGCCTGGTGGTCAATAACGGCCAGTGCTCGACGTCCATGCTGCAGCGGCGTTTCCGCATCGGCTATACGCGGGCGGCGCGCATCGTCGAGATGATGGAGGAGCGGGGTATCGTCGGCCCGTTGAATGGGGCCAAGCCGCGCGAAATCCTCATCAGCAAGGACGAGATGGAACGGCTGTTCGATCCCACTAAGCTTCCTGGCGTGGACGATTATATCGACGAAGGCGATGAGTAACGCTCCTGCAGAGCCGGAGGGCTTTCCTCCGGCTCTGGAACAACTCCTCCGTGATCTCAACAGCCGAAAAGGTTCCGTGCATCGAGGGGCGATGCGCCGGGCAAGTGCCCTGCCGCCCAAAGCGCTCCTGCGACTGGCGCAGAGGGAGACAAAGCGCTACCGAAGGCGCTGGTGGACGATCCATCTGCTGACTTTTGGTTATGTAGCGGCTTGTGTTGGCACGTTGATCGTGTCTTACCTTAACGACGGTCCGCAAACCGATCCAGGCACGTTATTGCTTTTCTTTGTCTTGCTACCGCTGTTTGTAGCCGTTTCCTTCGGAGAACGGTACGTACCCACGCGGGCACATCGCAGTATTGCACAGTTGATCGAGGATGCTTCGGATTTTCGTTTCCTCAGCATTTTCCTATCAATGCTCAAGGAGATCACGTGGCAGGTAGGCTGGGCGCCTGACCCCGTAATTTATCTCAGCATGCGTAATGCCTTCCGGCGGCTGGTACTAGAGATTATGGAAGGCAATCCGCGACAGATTCCCTTTAAAGAGCGTCATCAAGCCCTGTCGTTCGTATTGGAAGCGCCTTATAAAGATGTAGACCTGACGCTTTCCGTCCTCAAGGCGTTGGAGCAGATCGGTGACGAAAGCTTGATTCCGGTTGTGGAGAAGCTTGCAAAGGAGCGGCCTGCCACCAGGGAGGCAGAAGAGATTCAAGAAGCAGCCCGCGCCTGCCTGCCCTTCCTGCGCCTCCATGCTGAGGACGCCAGGCAGGCGAAAACGCTGCTGCGGGCTGCCGATCCCTCTGCATCTCACGACGCGGGCGATCTCCTGCTTCCCGTTACCGAAACGGAGAGTATCCTTCCACCGGAGCAACTTCTGCGGGCCGCCGATCTCTCGGGAACTCAGGTCTCCGGGACCTTGTCGAATCCGGAGGCTGTCATGGAAAGCGCTCCTGTGCAGGAGCACCGACGGAACGCGTCGAAGGAGGAGTCCTGAAGCAGCTTATAACCGGGGAAATCCATTCTGGTCCGGGCGACTGAAGTCGCAGCAACGAAGGCACAAAGTCCGCCTGCGCGGACTGTTACCGTAAGCTTTTGCCTCTGCCTTCCAGCCTCTACAGACCCATTGCCCTTATACGACTATGACCAGCACACAGACAGAAACAGACTTGACCGAAGCCGATCTAGAAAAGATTTTGCACGACTTCAACAGTCGCGACAACGCGATCTATGAGGCCGCGATGCAACAGGCCCGCGCGCTCTCCCCCGAAGACCTGTTTCGCCTAGCCAACAAGGAGGCGCGAAACTACCGGCGTCAACGCCGAAGAGCCTTTTGGATCTACCCCTGGTTGGCAGGCAGCCTTATTTTCTTCGCAAGCGTAGGCGATCTATTCCGCTCTGTACCCGTATGGAAGGCTATTGTTGTAATCTGGTTCCTGCTATCCTGGGCTTCTTATTTTCTGTCCATCTGGGCATATTATATGCCGTCGAAAGCGCGGAGGAGCCTTGCAGCAATTCTTGAAGAGACACAAGACCTTCGCTTTCTCGGCATCATTCAAAATTTAATTCGCGCAGTAACGCAGGACCCTACCGTTCGTAAAAGCGCCTTTGCTGCCTTCAGGCGACTGGCGCCTCAGCTTCTGGACCCTCATCAGAAAGTCGTTTCGGTCCAGGAGCAAAACAAAGCCCTGCTGATGCTATTATCCTCGCCGTATTCCGATGTGGATATGACGGTGTCGGCCCTCAAAACTCTGGAGCAGGTCGGCGATGAGAGTGCTATTCCGGTAGTTCAAAACCTTGCTGACTTACCGCCAGCCACATGGAAAATGAAACGGATTCGCGAGGCGGCTCAGGAATGTCTGCCTTATCTGCGCGAACATATCCGGGAAGCCCGCCAGGCACAGACGCTGCTGCGCCCGTCCGATTCCGCTGCCTCTGGTACGGAAAGCCTCTTGCGGCCCACTAACACGACCGGCATGGAGACTCCCCAGGAGCAACTGCTGCGGGCCACCAGCCATCCCGACGACCAGGGATCCGAAGAGAAAACGGAAGCGCCGATCAAAGGAATTTTGCCCCGCAAACGACAATATACACGCGATGAAACGGGCGATTCTTTTCGACTTGGACGGCGTCCTGATCAATAGCTATGAAGTCTGGCGCCATCTGGTCAGCGCGACCGCGGTCGCCTTCGGCTACCCGCCAGTCTCCCGCGAGGTCTTCCATCAGACCTGGGGACAAGGCCTCCGCGCGGACATCGAGCGGTTCTATCCCCATGCCACGCTCGAAGAGGTCGAAGCGTACTACGACGCGCATTTCCTGGACCATCTCGAGCATCTGACGATCTTTTCCCAGGCCAAAAGCGTGCTGGATCGTGTTCGCGAGGCGGGCCTGGCGACGGCCATCGTCACCAACACGCCCCGCCCTCTGGCGGAAAAACTCCTTCGCCGGGCTGAAATAGATCCGGATGTATTGGTCGGGGGCACGGACGTGCCGAACGGCAAGCCGGCTCCGGATATGGTCCTGCTGGCCTGCGAAAAGCTGGGAGTGACGCCGGACGAGGCGCTGATGATCGGGGATACGGTCTATGACCGGGACGCGGCCAGGGCGGCAGGAGTCCGCTTTGTCGGGCTGGGAATCCCCGGCGACGATACGCTGGAGCGCCTGGAAGACCTGCTCCTTCTCATCGAGAGCAACAGAGAGCGATAAACACAAGCGAGGAGACCGAGACACGATGCCGGTTAAGGCGAAAGTTGTGTGCTGTGGCAGCCTGTACCTCCTGCTGTACAGTTTCCTGCTGGGCAGTTTCCTGGCGGCGCCCCGATCGGCGTGCGGACAGACGCCGGAAGAGCTACGCGCAACGAATCCGCCGCCCAATGCTCTCTGGCTGGATACGCTGGACGTGAGCCAGATCATCCAGGGCTGGGGCACGCCGCACGCGGGCCGGTCGGTCGAGGATCATCCGCTCACCTTAAAAGGCGTCGTCTATCCGCATGGCATCGGCACCCATGCCCTGAGCACGTTTCAGATTGCCCTCAAACGAGTCGCGACCCGCTTCGTCTCGATGGTCGGCGTAGACGACGAGAAGACCGGGAACGGCTCGGTGACCTTCGAGGTCTGGGTGGATGGGAAGAAGCGGGCGGACAGCGGCGTGCTGCATGGCGGCGATACGCCGAAGCTGCTCTCGGTAGACCTGACCGGCGCGAAGTGGCTGAACCTCGTGGTCACCGATGCTGGAGACGGTTTCGACAGCGACCATGCCGACTGGGCGGGCGCCCTGCTCTTCCTGACGCCCGGCGCGAAGGCCAAACCGCAGGCGATGGCTGTGCCGGTCGAGCCGCCGCGCATGGTCGTTCCCCCGCCGGATCCCCGTCCGGCCCTGCATGGTCCACGCATCGTCGGCGCGACGCCTGGCCGGCCGTTCCTGTTCCTCATCCCGGCAACGGGTGACGGGCCGCTGACCTTCTCCGCCCGCAACCTGCCCGCCGGCCTGACGCTGGACGCGAATACGGGCATTATCCGTGGATCGTTGCAGCAATCCGGCACGACGGTTGCAGAGATAACCGTGCATGGGCCGCTCGGCACGGCCCGGCGGGAGCTTACTATCGTCGGCGGCGAGCACAAGTTGGCGCTCACGCCGCCGCTGGGCTGGAACTCCTGGAACGTCTGGGCGGGCGCGGTGGACGCGGGGAAGGTCCGTCAGGCTGCCGACGCGATGGTCGCGAGCGGCCTCGCCGCCCACGGCTTTGCTTATGTCAACATCGACGATACCTGGGAAGGCAGCCGCGACGCCGGCGGCGATATCACCACCAACGATAAATTCGGGGACATGAAGGCGCTGGCCGATTACATGCACGGCAAGGGCCTCAAGCTCGGCATCTACTCCTCGCCCGGCCCCAAGACCTGCGGCGGATTCGAGGGCAGCTACCAGCACGAGGGCCAGGACGCGCGGACCTACGCGCAATGGGGCATCGACTATCTTAAATACGACTGGTGCTCCTACGGCGACATCGCCCACGGCGGCAGCCTGGAGGAGCTGCAGAAACCCTACGCGGTGATGCGCGCCGCGCTCGATAAGGTGGACCGGGACATCGTCTTCAGCTTCTGCCAGTACGGCATGGGCAACGTGTGGGAATGGGGCGCGCAGATCGGCGGCAACTGCTGGCGCACCACCGGCGACATCAACGATAGCTGGGGCAGCCTTCACGATATCTATTCCCACCAGGACGGGCATGAGAAGTATGCCGGACCAGGCCACTGGAACGATCCGGACATGCTGGTCGTGGGCCAGGTCGGCTGGGGAAGCCCGCATCCCAGCCATCTCACGCCCAACGAGCAGATCCTGCACATCACGATGTGGTGCCTGTTGTCGGCGCCGCTCTTGATCGGCTGCGATATGACCCACCTGGACCCCTTCACCATCGCTCTGCTCTCCAACGATGAGGCGCTGGACATCAACCAGGACCCGCTCGGCAAGCCTGCGGGCCGCAAGAGCCTCGACGGCAGCAAGGAAGTGTGGGCGCGCCCGCTCTGGGACGGCACGATGGCGGTCGGCCTCCTCAACAGCGGCCCGGAGGCGACCGAGGTGACGGCCCGCTGGTCCGATCTCGGCCTGCACGGCCGCCAGCCGGTCCGCGACCTGTGGCTGCACAAAAACGTGGGGACCTTCGCAGACGTCTATACCGTCTCCGTTCCCGCCCACGGCGCCGTCCTGCTCAAAATCGGCAAGCCCCAGAGGCGCTAGGCGTTTCCACCAAACGTCATTACCGAATGGTCCTATGGTACAATGGCACCAGCAGCCCTATTGCAATAGGAGGCGAGAACGATGGAAAGCGCTCTGCCGGTTACGGCAAAGACAATTTTGGCGGAGGCCACCGTCGCAGAGGACGGTTCGCTGCATCTGACTGATCCTACCGCCCTTGCTTTCAAGCCAGGAGAGAAGGTCCTACTTGCCATCTCGCCTATAGCGAACGGAAAAAGGGAAAATAAAGAACCCCTGCTGGGCACGGTCACTCGCTATGACGACCCCTTTGGTCCTGCCACGTCTCCAGAAGACTGGGAGGCACTTCGAGGATGCTGATAGATACCCACATATGGATATGGTGGGTCAGTGGGGATGCTCAACTGAAACCAGAGTTTAGGGCGGTGATTACGGCAGCGCAACAGACGGGGATCGAGGTAAGTATCATTTCATGCTGGGAGGTAGCGAAACTGGTGGAGAATAAGAAACTGACGTTGACTCTCCCCATTCTCGATTGGCTGCATACCGCTCTTGTTTACCCAGGCGTTCGCCTTCTGCCTCTGACGCCGGAAATTATCGTCGATTCGACGCAACTACCGGGCACATTTCACAAGGACCCAGCAGATCAGATGATCGTCGCTACAGCAAGAGTATTGGACCTACCGCTTATGACGATGGATGAGAAAATCATTGCCTACCCGCATGTCTCTCTGGTTACTGTGTAGAAAGGTGAAGGCGCTATGACTGGCCCTGTGGGGAAGCTAGACGGCCATGCCGCCATCTACGGCGAGGCCACAGCCGGTGACAAAGGCAGCCTCGTCGGAGGCGAGATAGAGGGCGGCGTAGGCGACATCTTCCGGCTTGCCGATGCGCCCGATGGGCTGGCGCGCCTCGAAGGCTTTGCGGGCAGCGACAGGATCGGGCGCGGTGCGGATGCGCTCCTGCAGCGACGGCGTCTCTATGGTCGCCGGGGCGAGAAAGACGGCGCGGATCTGCTCCTGGGCATGGTCGAGGGCGATGGCGCGGGTCAAGGCGGCCACGCCGCCTTTCGCCGCCGAATAGGCGGCGCGATTGACCACGCCCATCACGCCGGTCACCGACGACATATTGATGATAACGCCTCCACCCTGCGCCCGCAGGATCGGGATGCCGTACTTGCAGCAGAGAAACACGCTCGTCAGGGTCGTAGCGATCTGCTCGTCCCACTCTGCCTCGCTCGTATCCTCCACGCGGCCCTGCACCACGATACCGGCGTTATTAAAGAGAATATTCAGCTTCCCGAACCCCGCTAGCGTCTCCTGAAACATGCGCTGCACCGCGTCGGTCTGCGACACGTCGGCGTGAATAAAAATCGCTTTTCCACCCTCTCGCGTGATCCTCTCCACGGTCTCACGCCCGGTCTCGGCATTCCGATCCACGACCGCCACCGCCGCGCCTTCTTTTGCGAACAGGAGCGCGCTCGCCCGGCCGATACCCACGCCTGCCCCTGTAATGATCGCCACTTTCCCTTTCAACCGCATCTCTCTACTCTCCTCTTCGCTACCGAAAGCCTGTACCTACCGCCAGGCTGCAGGAAATTTCACCACCCGCTCGCTAGAAGCGAGCGGGTGGTGTAATCTCTGCAGGCTAGGAGATGGTATCGGCTTGTAGCAAAGCGTATAACCGCTGTTGGCGCGCGAGCAGGTCGAGGTAGCGGGCATGACGCGCTGCATCCGGGGTAAAGGTTCGGCCCAGGCGTGCCTCCATCTGCGCGGCGGAAGAGATCCGCCCCGCTGCCTCCAGGGCCAGCAGGGCGGCGCCGCGCGCGCTCGCCTCCGGCTCCGCGGCCAGGGTCACCGGCTGCCCGATGGCATCCGCGAACATCTGCGCCCAGGCGGGCGAGTGGCCGAGCGCCCCTCCAGAGGCGACGATCTGACGCGCATCGGGAAAGACCTCGGTGAGGCGTTGCGCGGCCAGCGCGAACTGCACGGCCACCGATTCCATAGAGGCGGCCAGGATGTCGAGGGGGCTTGTATCCAGATTCATGCCGGTAAGAGCCGCGCGTGCGTCCGGATTCCAGCCGAGGCTGCGCTCGCCTGCTAGGAAGGGCAGAAAGGTAAGCCCGTGAGAACCCGGCTCCATGCGCGCCAGTTGGCGCTCCAGCTCTTCGGCGGGCGGCAGTTGCAGCGTACGGGTCATCCAGGCATAGACGCTGCCACCGTCGCTGAAAGCGGCGCCCATGAGAGGACGGCGCGCATCCACGCGATAGCGCCACAGGCCGGCCGGCGCTTCCCTGTGCGCCTGGTCTTCCTCCCAGAGGACGCGGATCGCGCCGGAGGTGCCCAGGTTGATCGCCATGCGCTGCGGCGAAACGCACCCGCTGCCGACATTGCCGCAGGCGCCATCCCCTACCGCCGGGTAAAACGGGATCTCCCGCAGCGCAGGCCAGCGTTGGGCATAATCGTTCTGCAGGCCGAAGAAGGCGGTTTTCAGATCGACGATAGGCGAAAGCTTCTCTGCCGGAAGATGGATCGCCTCCAGAGTCTGCGTGTCCCATTGGCACGCCTGCTGATCGAGCAGGCCCGTACCCGAAGCCATCGAGACGGAGACGCGGCAGGCTTCCCTGCCGAATAACCGGGAGAACAGGTACTCGCTGGGTGAGACCCAGCGGGCGACACGGGCGAACAGCTCCGACTGTGTGTCGCGCAGCCAGACCAGCTTCGCCGGATAGTAGGAGGGATGGAGCACGCAGCCGGTCCGCGCGTGGATCGCAGTCGCATCGAGCTCTTTGCGCAGGCGCCGGGCGGCTTCTGCCGAGCGGGTATCGCTCCAGTTATAGATCGGAGTGATCGGCTCTCCCTGCGCGTCCAGGCCTAGCAGCGCATGCCAGAAGGTCGAGACGCCGACGGCGCGAATGGCTTTCGCGCGGTCGCCCGCCTGCGCCATCGCCTGATCCAGGCAGTCCGTCAGGTGCGCCAGCAGCTCCGGAGCCGGCATCTCCACGCCGCCGTCCGGCGTAGTGCGCATCCGGTACTGAATCTGGGCGCGAACGCCATCGACCTCCCGGCCGGCCGTATCCCACAGCAGGGCACGCGTGGAGGACGTACCGATATCCAGCGCCAGCGTCAGGGGGGATCGGTCACCGTCCAACACCCAACACCCGGTCGGCCTTCTCGGCGACGCCGTCTCCCCGCTGGACCGTGTCGCGGTACTCCTCCCATACGGCCTGTACCCGGCCCTCGGTCACATCGCCGGAGTGGGCATAGATCCGGTAGCGCAGGCGCAGCGGCTTGCGTGAGCTGAGGACGATGGGCTCCTCGGCATAACGGCCGAAATTGGGCGAGAACGGGCCGTAGTCGCGGGCGAACCAGGGCGTGGGATAGTCCGGATTCTGCGGATGGTCGAAGACGGCGATGCCCCCGGTCTGCCTGCCGAGCTTGCCGGAGCTATCCAGCCAGGCTGCGCGCTGTCCTCGGATCTCCTTCTCGCTGTGCTTGCCCTCGGAATTGGTCAACTGGCCGCCGCCCCGAACCGCCAGGCCCTCTGCCGGACGAATGCACGGCAGACCGGCCTCGTTCGTGGGATGGAGCGTTACCGTCGTCTGCGCCGGGGCGCGCAGCACGATCTCGATATCGAACAGGCGCGCTTCCGGGGGCGTATCGTAGAAAGTGAAGGTCCGCGTATCTGTCAGGATGACGCTGCCGCTCTGGGTGACCCATTCGCACTGCTCGGTGAAGCTGCCGACCTCGCCGCCGCTGGCGATGTTGTCGAACTTCTTGTGTACGATGCGGCCCGATCCCAGGCGCTCCAGCCAGAAATCGTAGTCGTCCACGCGGCCATGTCCAAACCAGATGCCGTGATGGTTACGATGGTCCACCGGCGCATTGGCCAGCAGGGAGGCTCCGTTGGCCGCCCGCAGAGGATAAAGATAGGGTTTCCAATTCGACGGACCGAACAGATACCGGGCGGCCTCCTGGCCTCCGATGCGGATTACAAGCTGTCCGCTTTCTTCAAGGATCTCTACCATGTCTTACAATCTCCCTTCCTATTCTCCATTGTACCTAAAATTTTACCCAGGAAATGGGGAGCGCGTCGGTGAACTCAAAGGAGCAACCCCACTCTGCTCCCGCCATGCAGCAGGAGCTGCGGAGGAGAAGTCATGGCGTATACAGTGACGCTGTTACCGGGCGATGGAATTGGACCGGAGGTTACGAATGCGGCTATAAAGGTCGTGGGGGCGACCGGCGTGCCGATCACATGGGAGTCGATGGAGGCCGGCGCGGAGGTGGCGACCAAGTATGGCTCACCCGTCCCTGACGAGGTCATCAACTCCATCCTCAAGAACCGGATCGCCCTGAAGGGTCCGATCACCACGCCGGTCGGCGGCGGCTTCTCCAGCGCCAATGTGGCGCTGCGCAAGCGCCTCAATCTCTACGCCAACGTCCGGCCGGCGCGCACGATGCCGGGCGTCAGGTCCCGCTACAACAATGTCGATCTGGTGGTGATCCGCGAGAACAGCGAGGACCTCTACTCCGGGCTGGAGCATATCGTCATTCCCGGCGTGGTCGAAAGCCTTAAGATCATTACGGAGACCGCGTCGCTGCGGATCGGTCGCTTCGCCTTTCAATATGCCCACGACAACGGGCGCAAGAAGGTCACCGCCGTCCACAAAGCCAACATCATGAAGCTGGCCGACGGCCTCTTCCTGGAGTGCATGCGGCGGGCGCACCGGGAGTTTCCGGAGATCGAGTACGAAGAGCTGATCGTGGATAATACCTGCATGCAGCTCGTCATGCGGCCCGAGCGATTCGACGTGATGGTAATGGAGAACCTGTATGGGGACATCATCTCCGACCTCTGCTCCGGCCTGATCGGTGGGCTGGGCCTGACGGCCTCGGCCAATATCGGGGAGAACGGCGTCGCGATGTTCGAGGCGGTCCACGGCTCCGCGCCGGACATCGCCGGGCGCAACCTGGCAAACCCCATCGCGCTCATCTTATCGGCGTCGATGATGCTGCGGCATCTGCATGAGGCCGAAGCGGCGCAGCGTATCGAGCAAGCGGTGGCGAAGGTGCTTCAGGAAGGCAAGGCGCTCACCGGCGACCTGGGCGGCAAAGCCACCACGACCGAAATGACCGAGGCCATCCTCGCCGCCCTCTGATCTGGTTCCTCTGCCGGTCATTCTATCGTGATCACGACCGGATTCGCATATTCGTTCGCTTCCTGATGACCGGGCGATAATGTCGGATCGTCCGGATTATCGCCCATAAACCAGGTTTGAACGGAGTATGCGCCCGCAGGAACAGGGTTGCCTTGTTGATCTTTTTGATCCCAATCTGCTTCGAAAGTAATCGTCTCCCCAGGGAGGATGGATATCTGTTTTGCATCTCCGCCACATCCGCCCGTTTGCGAAAGCTGCCACACCGTTTGGGTACCCTGAGCGACCTTGATATCGAAGTATTCGCAGGCAGCTACGGTCATACCGATGGGAGGGATGCCAACGTTTTTGACGCTAAAAGATACATGAACGTTTTCACCGCGCGTATAGCTGGACTTGTTTGTGACAACAGTATATTGTAATGACCCAAACTGGCGCGGAGCAGAAGTAACGGCATTGTTTGTGGCCGAGCCGTTGGATCCCCCACTGCCACACCCGGCAAGCAGTGTCCACAGCAGAAGAACGATCCAGCCCTGTGTACTCGCCAAATTCCGGCATTTATATACTTGACTAAGCAGGGTCGTCGGAAGATGGAGGAATGATACCCTCAATCTCAATCTTAGGGTCTATGCCGTTTATCCTATCAAGGCATCTGACAAAGGAAACAATAGGGTCAATAAACGCCTTCCCGA
>DASRCN010000135.1:0-37022 GCA_035653075.1 Chthonomonadaceae bacterium
GCCCATAAGCTTTCTCTCCAATGGCATCCAGGTAGGCAGCAGCCAGTACACGGGCAATGGAGTGGGACTGGTGATGATCTATCCCAATCCCCTCAACCAGAACAACTATATTCTCATCCTCCCCGAAAACTACGGAAGCTACACCGGCATGCATCCCGATAGCTTCCTGCCCTTCCCCGACTATCTGGTGATCCAGCCGTACAACACGCTGCATGCCACCAACCTGATGAAGATCCTCAAGAAAGGGACCTTCAGCTCCTCCTGGTCCCTCTGATCTCTGGCTTTCTCAGAAACGGCGAGCCGCAGAGAAGTTCTCTGCGGCTCTTATTATGTCGGCGGGAAATATGCCTTCTCTCGCGTGACGCCACTGCTACGTTTCCTCCCGGACGCATTGCCGTATTTTGTCGCTAGGAATGACAGTTTTTGTCCAAAATCTTCCCTCATAAGCGTGCGTGGGCCGCCGTCAAAAAATCCGGAACAAATCCGGGCAGTTCCTCCATCATAGGTGCAGGATACGGCGACATAACGCCGAGAAAGAAGACTGCTCGATACTGAGGAAGTGGTCATAATCTAACGGCGCCTGTCCTGCTGCAGGCGATCGAGGACGAGGGAGAACGGAAATGAAGCTCGCCAAGGAGACCTGGATCATCGCTGCCATCGCACTGGCGGATCTCGTCACCACCATCATTTTCATCCAGCACCACGGCGCTGAGGAGGCCAACCCGGTCTTCAGCCACTACTGGAATATGGGAGTCTGGCCGTTCATTCTGGCCAAATGCATCTGTGTCATCGCTCCGCTATTTATTCTGGAATGGGCGCGCCGGCGCAATCCGCGCTTTGTATCGTGGGCTTTGCGCGGCGCCATCATCGGCTACATCGGGCTGTACGGCGTGGGATTTATGAAGCTGAACGCAACGCCCGCGCGGGCAGAGGTCACCCGGTCTCCGGAACAGGCCGGTCTTGGTCCGTCACCCGCTTTCGCCTACTTTTCGACCCCCTGGTACATTCTGAACTATCGCATGCACATGAACCGCTGGGAAAAACGCATGCATTTGAGACTGAAGCCGGCGATGAAGACGCATTTCCCGACTATGAGCTCGATGCCGCCCATGTAGCACGCTATGGGTCTCGATATCTTGAAGGCCGCTTAAAAAGAAGGGGACAGGTGATAGGAACCTGTCCCCTGCATTATGTCTGGCGTCGAGGCGCTCTCGCAGAAGGCCGGCAGCCCGTTTGCCCATCCGCCGGACGTGTAACCAGCCCTCCAGCAGTTTTCTTTGCGCGGGCGTGATGTCCGGGCGCTCGATGATGACGCTGCACTTCTCGTTTCCAGCGGAGTCCTGCTCTACGATCTGAAGACCCACCTTAGCTAACTCGGCCTTGACAGGCAGCTCCCCCGGCTTCATCACCCACAAATCGTAAAGCGCCCCGTCTCCGGCCCACCAAAACGGCTGAGTTACTTTACTGGCATCCTATTATGGACCACATCGTACCAGAAAATTCGGTTGCTATTCCTAAGGTTGGCTTTATTGGGGTCTTTTCCCTCGTCTGCTCAGGAAGGAAAACGTCCTTGCCCTTGCGAATTGCGCTGTGGAGGAGAAAACCGATGCGAGGGATCGGATGGTCTTTTCTGGGACTTCTTGTTGGGAGCGCGCTGGCGGCGCTCTGCGCGGCCGGTTTTGCGGCCGGCGATCCGTCGTCCGGGCAGGACGCGGTCAGTCCGCAGGCGGCGGAGTTCTTCGAGGCGAAAGTGCGCCCGGTACTTTTCAGCCGCTGCTTCGATTGCCACGGCGCTTCGCAGCAGATGGGCGGTTTGCGTCTGGATTCGCGGGCGGCCATTCTCAAGGGGGGCAGCCGCGGCCCGGCCCTCGTTCCCGGCGACCCGGATAAAAGCCGTCTTATCCAGGCCATCCACTACACCGGGGCGCTCAAGATGCCCCCGACGGGCAAGCTGGCGGCGAATGAGATCGCGGCGCTGACGGAATGGGTCCGCATGGGCGCGCCCTGGCCCACGGCGGCCGTCTCTCCACCGCCGAAGACAGGGCCGCAGGGAGACTATGTCCTCTCGGAGGCACAGAAGCGGTTCTGGTCGTTCCAGCCGGTCCGGCTGCCGCGCCTGCCGGCTGTCAAGAACAAGGCGTGGGTCCGCACGCCGATCGACCGCTTTATTCTGGCAAAGCTAGAAGCGCGCGGGCTTTCGCCTTCGCCACCGGCCGACCGGCGGACGCTGATCCGCCGGGTCACCCTCGATCTGATCGGCCTGCCGCCCACGCCGCAGGACGTAGACGCCTTCCTCGCCGATAAAAGCCCGAACGCCTATGAAAAAGTCGTGGACCGGCTGCTGGCTTCTCCCCGCTACGGCGAGCGCTGGGGACGGCACTGGCTCGACGTGGCCCGCTACGCTGACACGAAGGGCTATGTCTTCACCGAAGACCCGGTCTATCACAACGCCTACACCTACCGCGACTACGTCATCCGCGCCATCAATGAGGATAAGCCTTACGACCGCTTTCTCCTGGAGCAGTTGGCGGCGGATCTTCTTCCCGACGCCGACCGGCGGTCGCTGGCGGCGCTGGGCTTTTTAACGCTGGGGCGCCGGTTCCTCAATGATCCCGTGCTCATCAACGACGACCGCATCGACGTCACTTGCCGGGGATTGATGGGTCTGACCGTGGGCTGCGCCCGCTGCCACGACCACAAGTTCGATCCGATCCCGCAGAAAGACTACTACTCCCTCTACGGCGTCTTTGCCAGTTGCCAGGAGCCGAACCCACCCGTCGCCATTTCGCCGCAGGCACAGAACGACGCCTATGCGCGGCATCAGCGCCAACTGGATGCGGCCCGAAGCTCGCTCCAAACGCTCGTCGCTTCCCAGGTTGCGCTGCTGAGAAAGCACGCCGCATCGCTGCCGCCGCCGGTCCAGGAGGCGCTTGGAAAGGTGATGGAGGGCAAGCCGATCGAGGAAGACGTTGTGGCCCGCCTGGAGCCTGCGTTCGAGGCCGATGCGGCGGCGAAGCTGAAGGCGCAACGCCAGGAGATCGACGCGCTCCAGAAGTCCTTCCCGCCCGCGCCCGAATATGCCATGACGCTGCTGGACGCGCCGCAGCCGGTCGAGCCGCACGTCTTTATTCGGGGCAATCCCAACAACCAGGGAGACGCCGTTCCCCGCCGCTTTTTATTGATTCTCTCCGGATCCGACCGGCGGCCCTTCACGCAGGGCAGCGGACGACTGGAACTGGCGCGGGCGATCGCCAGCAGGCAGAACCCGCTGACGGCGCGGGTGATGGTCAACCGCGTCTGGATATTTCATTTCGGGACCGGCCTGGTGCGTACCCCCGGCGATTTCGGGGCGCGGGGCGAGCCGCCGACCCATCCCGAGCTGCTGGACTGGCTGGCCTGGCGCTTTATGGCCGAGGGCTGGTCCCTCAAGAAGCTGCACCGGCTCATTCTGCTTTCCAGCGCCTACCGGCAGAGCAGCCGCAGCAATCTGAAAGGAATGACCGCCGATTCGGACAATCGCCTGCTGTGGCGGCAGAACAGCCAGCGGCTGGACCTGGAAGCCCTGCGCGATTCGCTCCTGGCGGTCTCCGGCCAGTTGGACGCGACGATGGGCGGACCGTCCGTCGAGCTGACGACCGCGCCCTACTCGACCCGGCGGACGGTCTATGGCTATATCGACCGGCAGAACCTGCAGTCGCTTTACCGCACTTTCGATGTTGCCAGCCCGGACACCAGCACTCCGCTGCGCCACCAGACGACGGTGCCGCAGCAAGCGCTCTTCATGATGAACAGCCCGTTCGTGATCGAGCAGGCGCGGCATCTGGCCGCGCGCCCGGACATCGCCCGGCTTCCACGGGAAGAGGAGCGCATCCGCGCGGTCTATCGCCTCCTGTTCGGTCGCGCGCCGGACGGAGAGGAGTTAGCCTGGGGGCTGCATTTCCTCCATACGGCTTCCCATTCCAGGATCACGATGGCGGCGCAGACCGTGCCCTCGGACCCGCTCACGCCGTGGGAGCGCTACGTGCATGCGCTGCTGATGACCAACGAGTTCGCGTTCGTGGATTGAAAAAAGCAGGGGTTAGGGACTGGGGATTGAGGAAAACCGTCAACGCAGAGGCAGAGGCTTCCACCGAAGGCTTTTCCCTGGTCCCTAGTCCCCAGTCCCCAGTCTCTGATTGAGGGGTTGAGGGCCTTAATTAGTGCTCAAGTAAGGATGGCGACATTGGACGCCTGCCGGCCTTTGGGCGTGTCGGTCGATTCGTAGCTGACTACCTGGCCTTCACGCAGCGATTTGAAACCGCTCATGGCGATGGCCGAGTAATGCACGAAAACGTCAACGCCGTCTTCCGCTTCGATGAACCCGTACCCTTTGGCATCGTTGAACCACTTTACTTTTCCTGTTGCCGTATCCACTGCTAGTTCTCCTGGATCGCCCGAATTCGGCGATACTACATACCGCCAACGCGGTGGTGACGATAAGAGCGACATGCCGGCAGAAAGAATATCTGCCCGCTCACTAAGAGGTCCTTGCAGAATTCGTGCCAAATGCAACTTTCAGGACACAGAATCGCGATAAAACGCGTATTTTTTTACGGAGCAGCAAGATTCCGGAGAAGGAGGAGGGGTGAGCGAAACCGGCCAGCGCGCCGGTGTGGACTGGCGACTGGGCGCGGCGATGCTTGCAATTTGCCTGGGGATGGAGTACAATGAGGCAGGCCACGAACCTATTTCCGATACAAAGGAGCGAATGAACATATGGCTACTCTGGATACCGCGCAGAACACCGGGGTCGTTCTTACGGAGCGCGCCGCCGAAGAGATCCGCGGCCTACTGGAGCGGCAGGGCAAGGCGGATGCGGCCCTGCGCGTCTTTGTGGCCGGTGGGGGCTGCTCTGGCCTCAACTACGGCATGGCGATCGATGACAGCGTGGAAGAGGGCGACTTCATCTTCACCTGCCATGGCGTCAAAGTGGTGGTCGATCCGTTGAGCTTTAACTATATCAAAGGTTCCTCCGTCGATTATGTCGAGGATATGATGGGCGGTGGCTTCAAGATAGACAATCCGAATGCGATCCGCACCTGCGGATGCGGCAGCTCCTTCTCTACGGAGGAAGGGCCGGAAGCGGAATCGGGCGGCTGCTGCTCCCACTAGGATTCCTTCCTCCGCAGACACGAATCGGTTAACCTGAAAAGCGCGAGGCCTGGGGCCTCGCGCTTTTTCTTTGGCAGGAATAGACCTCCACCCCCTCCTCACCACGGGCCTAGCGGCCCTGCCTCTCCTTCGTAAGGAGAGGGGGAGGATGAAGTGTGGCGTCGGCGTTCTGCCGGACACGAAAAACCGGGGAACAGCTTTGCTGTTCCCCCGGATAAGCGTTGAAAGCCGGTCTTCTGGAACGGTCAGTGGTTTGCGCCCGGCGGCGTGGGTCTTCCGGCGACACCGGGCAAATGCCGGTGGCCGGCAGCATCTACCTGGACGCTGGTAGCGTCCTCGAGCGCGGCGCTGTTATGCGCCTGCCAGAACCAAAAGATCCCTATCAAGAGCAGCACGCCGATCACCACGAGAGCAGCTTGAGCCGGCGTGATCTCCTTCTTCATGATCGTCTTCTGCCTCCGCGATGGGCCCCCAGCGCTCCGCGTTCCCGGCCTCTTCCTGGGCGCCGGAACGGACCGGGGCGCTCTTTCGTTCTACTCGTTGGGCGAGAAGTAGTAGAGGTGCTGCTGATCGTCGGTGAGCTTGCCCAGGAACGCCTGTCCCTTCATGCTCTTGGCATGCCCATCCAGGAACGAGATGTTAGCCACTCCTTTGTCGAAGTTGCGGTACCCATCCCCATTGTTGACGTCGCAGTTATTCAGAGGCGACCCCCCACTGTGGAGGGGGTTGGGACCAAAGAAGCTCATGTTGATGGGATTGGGGCACTTGCCTCCGTCCGCGCCACTGTTCTGGCTGGAGTTGGGGCAATACGAGCCGCAATAGCCGAAACCCGCTCCGCCCGGATTGGCGAACTCTCCGTGCCAGCTATCGAAACTGGCCGAATCGAAGACGAAGGCATACTCGGAAGGGCGCGCGACCGAGGCCAGGGTGGAACTGGGAACGACGTAGTTGGTGCAGTAGTAGCACACCGGCGAGGTCGCCGGGTCCGCCTCTCCGGCCAGGCCATCATAAGCGATGTTGCCCGGCACGATCTTGTTGACCCAGGAGTTGGGACGGGTGACCCAGTTGGGGAAATTCTGGATGGCGGCGCGGCCCATAATGCCATAGGACATCCAGTAGTCGTAATGGCTAAAGGTGTCGCTGTTCTTAAAGGGGCTATCCGGGCAGATGAGCAGGGGAATGCTCTTGACGTAAGGCTGAATGGTATCCAGCCAGGTCACAAAGCCCAGTCCGCCAAAACCCTGTCCGGGAGCGGGACTACCGCCGACCAGGGGAATGGTCTCATCGTAGTCCTGGATGTACATCTGCATGGCGGTGTTGATCTGCTTGACGTTGGAGATGCAGACGATCTTTCGAGCCTGTTCACGAGCCTGGGCGAAGACCGGGAAGAGGATCGCCGCGAGAATCGCGATAATGGCGATGACCACGAGCAATTCGATCAGAGTAAAGGCGCTATGCCGTCGGCGAGCGTTCACAGCGTGCATGACTGAGTTCCTCCTATGGAGTCTAGATGGTGTTACCAAGCCGGTAACGGACTGCATGTCGACGAGCAGTACAGACCCCTGCTAATTCGGGAAAAAACGGACTCTGTTGATCTGATATCCCATTATAGAAATGTATGCCCCACTTGTCAAGAGGGAAAGGCCGGAAAAAGAGCGGAAGGAAAAACTTTATCTCCGCTTAACATGCCGCCGTCCCTCGATTTCCAGCGGTCCGGTCGAGGAGAGAGGCAGGAAAACCATCACGTCCCCTCCTCGCAGGATCGCCTGACAGGCCAGACGAGAAGCGGGTGTCAGACCTTCCGCCGTGCTGAGGCGGTCCGCCTCGACCTCTTCCATCGGGGAGAGGTTCTCCCCGCCCTCCCGTACGATCACGTGGCAGGTCGTGCAGGCGCAGTTGCCGCCGCACTCATGCTCCAGAGGGATTCCATGCTGCAGGGCAGCATCCAGAAGCGTATCTCCCTCCTGAGCCGAAACGGTGCGATTCTGCGGCAAAAAGGTCAGATTCACCATAATTACGACACAATTTAGATTTTGTTAGCCTTTTCGCCGGGCACGGCGCATGAATTCGGCAAAACGGGCGATGACGTATTCGACTTCCGCCTCGGTATTAAAGCGGCCCAGCCCGAAACGCAATGTGGAGCGGGCCAACGCGTCACTGAGGCCAATGGCTTTCAAAACATAAGAAGGCGCCGCAGAGCCGGTGTTGCAGGCCGACCCCGCCGAGACCGCCACGTCGTGCAGACCGAGCATCAGGCTGCCGGCGTCTATGCCCGGAAAGCAGAGGCTCAGGTTGCCGGGCGCGCGCCGGGTGGGATGGCCGTTGAGGCAGAGGCCCGGCAAAGCCGCCTTAAAGCCCGCCAGCAGCCGCTGACACATCGCCTCCAGCCGCTCTCGCTCCCAGTCGATCTCCTGCAGGCACAGCTCCAACGCTTTTGCCAGTCCCACGATGCCCGTTACGTTCAGCGTGCCCGAGCGCATGCCGCCCTCATGCCCGCCGCCATGCATCTGCAGAGCCAACGGCACGGCCGGATCGCTTTTTCGGACGTAGAGGGCGCCCGCGTTCTTGGGGCCGTAAATCTTATGTGCGGTGAACGAGGCCAGGTCCACGTTCATGGCCTGCACGTCGAAGGGGACTTTGCCCAGGCTCTGCGCGGCATCCGTGTGAAAGAGGATCCCTTTGTCTCTGCAGAGCTTTCCGATGGCGGCCACATCTTGCAGCACGCCGATCTCGTTGTTGGCGTGCATGATCGACACGAGGATCGTCCTATCCGTGATGGCTTGCTCCAACTCCGCAAGGTCGATCAAGCCATCGGGCTGGGGCTTGAGGAAGGTGACGGAGAAGCCCTCGTGCTCCAGGTACTTGCAGGTATCAAGCACGGCCTTGTGCTCGGTAAGGCAGGTGATGAGGTGGTCGCCTTTCTCCCGGCACGCGTAGGCCACGCCTTTGATCGCCAGGTTGTCGGACTCGGTGGCGCCGGAGGTGAAGACGATCTCGGCGGGCGAGGCGGCGCCGATGCCTTTTGCAAAGGTGGTCCTGGCTTTCTCGACGGCCTGGTGCGCCTTCCGACCAAAAGCGTGGGTGGTGCTGGCAGCGTTGCCGAAGAACTCGCTGAAGTAGGGCAGCATGGCTTCCACCACGCGGGGATCGGTGCGTGTGGTCGCGTTGTTGTCGAAGTAAATCGGCGTCCGGACCATCTTCCTGCGGGCCTCCTCGATGTATTCACAGAGATTGTACCCTGTTTGGGCGTTGGGCGTTAGACGTTGGGCGTTGGGACCGGCTGCTCGCTTTCGACTCATTCCGGAAAGTTGGCTAACCACGAGAAGTCTGGCCTGGATTTTTCCCAACGCCCAACGCCTAACGCCCAACGCCTGATGAGGGTACACTGAAGATGCACGATGTACGCAGAAGGAGCAAAGAAACATTGACGGACAGCAGTTCTGACCTCATCGGCGCTACGTCGGATCGTGCGGACGGCGCCGGGCACTCCGTGGAGGAGGCGGACATTCTGCGGGCGGCGCGGCAGGTGGCCGATTCCGTGCTGGGACCGAACGCCCAGGAGAGCGACCGGGCTGCCGGACCGAATCCGGCCAACTTCCGGGCGTTGGCGGACGCGGGGCTTCTGGGCATCGCCATCCCCCGCGCCTACGGTGGCCTGGGCGCCTCCGGAGCGACCCAGCGCGCCGTGACTGAGATCCTGGCGGCCGCCTGCGGAGTCACCACCTTTGTCCAGGCCCAGCATCACGGCGCTGCCTACCATCTCGCAGGCGCTCCGAATGCGGCGTTGAAACAGCGACTGCTGCCCGATATGGCCGCCGGGCGGATGCTGTGCGCCGTCTCCATCGCCCATTGGCGGCGGCCTGACCCGCCCGTTCTGCGCGCCGAGCCGGTCGAAGGTGGCTACCGGCTGAGCGGCACGGCGCCCTGGGTGACCGGCTGGGGATTGATGAACCAGGTCGTCGTCGCCGCCACGTTACCGGATGGGCGCATCGTCTTCGTCTGGTCGCCGGCGCGGCGGGAGGAGTTCGCCGATCTGTTTGCCGGGATCGCGCCGCCGGACGGTGATTGGGGCTCTCTGCGCGCCTCCGATCCGCTGCCCCTCTGCGCGATGAACGCCTCCGCGACCGTGACGCTGACCCTGGACGGCTGGTTTGTTCCCCAGGCGCATTGGCTGCACGAGTCCGACCGCGAGACCCTGCAGCGCAACGACCGCAGCGGCGTGCTGGGACCGACGGCGCTGACGCTGGGCTGTACGGCGGCGAGCGTGCGACTTTTGTGCGAGACGGCGGAGCGGCGGCCTATTTCGGCCATTCGCCGCGCAGCAGCCGCCTTTGCGGCGGAGTGGGAGGCCACGCGAAAACAGGTTCTGGAGTGGATCGGAAAGACCGACGCCCCGGACTTCTTCGAGAATGCGGTCCGCCTCCGCGCCGGATGTATCGAGCTGGCCGTGCGCGCGGCCCATGCCGCCGTGGCCGCCAGCAGCGGCGCCGCCAATACGCTCGCCCATCCCGCCCAGCGCCTGCTGCGCGAAGCGATGTTCTATACCATCCAGGCGCAGACCGTCGACGTCATGGATGCCACCCTCGCCCGCCTGGAGCGCCCGTCCTCTGACGGCGATAGGTAAAGCCATGCGTGTAGAAGAGCCTTCCTGGTCGCCGCTTAGCCCCGCCATCACCGCCGAGGAGTTACCGCAGGCCCTCGCCAGGCATCCCGTCGTCGTTGTGCATATCTGGGCCATCTGGAACGGCCATGACCGGCGCATGGACGCGACGATCCAGGCGGTCCGGCCCGAATATGCGGACCGCATTGCGTTCTATGCGTTGGACGTGAACCTGGAAAGCAACTGGCCGCTGCTCCGGCAGTGTCATGTGCTTAGTATTCCTGCTATTGCCTGCTTTATTGAGGGAACCTGGCTGGAGAATTCGATCGGAGTGCGATCCATAGAACAGATGCATGCGAATCTGCAAGCCTGGTTGGAAATCGCCTCTTCCCGGCAGCCGGATGAGCAAGGATCGTCTTCGGGCGGCTGAAGCCGCAGCAACAAAGGCACCAAGTCCGCCTGCGCGGACTACCACTGTTAGGTTATACCTCTTCCTCTCAGTCCCTACTTGCCCAAGAGAAAGAAGATAGACTTAGGAAGGGAGTCTCCGAAGGAGACTTCGGGCACTTGTTGCAGCAGTGTTAACTGCCCGATTAAGTTCCCATAAAACATTCCCTTCAGAAATCGACAGGCATCTGGGACTTAGAGAAAAGAAGAAACAGAAGAAAGCGAAACCGCGTGGATAAGGATTTTTTGAGCTATAGCCGGCATGGTATAAGGTCGCACTGCCGGTCGGGTATACTGGGCCGTGAGCACAGGAATGATCGAAGCCCGGAATCTCTGTAAGGTATTTACCGACAAGAAGCGCGGCCTCATTCGCGCGGTCGATGGCGTCTCTTTCGAGTGCCACGCTGGGGAAATTTTCGGGCTGCTCGGCCCCAATGGCGCGGGCAAGACAACCTTGCTGCGGATGCTGGCGACCATTCTGGAGCCGACCTCCGGTACGGCGACCGTGGCCGGCTACGATATTCGCACGCAGGCGCAGGAGGTACGCCAGAACATCGGCTACCTGTCCGGCTCAACGGCCCTGTACGAGCGGCTGACCGCGCGGGAGATGGTCCGCTACTTCGGCGCGCTCTACGGCCTCCCCACGGAGGCGATCGCGGCGCAGACCGAGCAGATCTTCACCGAGCTGGACATGCACGAGTTCGCGGATTCCCGCTGCGATAAGCTCTCGACCGGGCAGAAGCAGCGCGTCTCCATCGCCCGCACCATCGTCCACCGCCCGCCTGTCCTCTTCTTCGACGAGCCGACCAGCGGCCTGGACGTAGTCGCCGCGCGCACCATCACCCGCTTCATCCGCCGCTGCCGGGACGAGAACCGCGCGGTGGTCTTCTCCACGCACATCATGAGCGAGGTCGAGGCGCTCTGCGACCGGATCGCCGTCATCTATCGCGGCCAGATCGTGGCTATTGGCACGCTGGAAGAATTGCGCGCCCGCACAGGCCGCCAGGCGTTCGAGCACGTCTTCCTGCGACTTATCGGAGAGGAGGATACATGATCCCCGAGACCCGCCCGGCTCCCACGCCCCTGGAGACATCGCCGACCCGGCCGCCCAATCACGTCTGGATCATCTTCCGCAAAGAGTTCTCCGAAATCTTTCGGGACCGGCGCACGGTCATCTCGGTCATCATCTCGCCGCTCTTGATCACGCCGGCCATCTTCGCGCTGCTTGGCGTCGTCATCAGCGGGCAGGCGCAGAAGGCGCGCACGCAGACCTATGCTGTCGGCGTCGTGGGTGGGTCCTCCGCGCCGCTGGTGCTTCAGGCCCTGCAGAAGACCCCGAACCTGCGCGTGATCTCCATTCCCCGGTCGGAGGCGGAGACGCAGATCAAAGACCATCGCCTGAGCGCCGTGGCCGTCCTGCCCGACGACACGCATGCTGCGCTGCGCGAGGGCCGCACGGTCTCCGTGGACATCCTGGAGGACGCCGGCAACCAGAACTCGCAGACCGCTGCCGAACGGCTGAACACGATTCTCGGCGCCATCGGGCAGCAGGTCGTGGCGCAGCGGCTCCGCGCCCGGCATCTGCCCCCGGAGTACGCTCGTCCCTTCGACATCACGGAAAAACCGATCAAACAGGGCGGCAGCACCGCGACCTTCTTCCTGGCGATGATGCTCCCCTACATCCTCTCCGTCTCGGCGTTCAGTGGCGCCATCTACGCCGCCTTCGACCAGGTGGCCGGCGAGAAGGAGCGGGGGACCCTGGAGACGCTGCTGGTCTCGCCCGCCTCCCGGCGCGCCATCGTGCTGGGAAAATTCGGCGCAGTCGTCGCCGTCTGCCTCATCAGCAGCCTGCTTTCCATTGCGGGCATGGTCATCACCTTCGGCAGCGGCCTGAAACAGTACGCCTGGCTGTCGAAAGGCGGGCTGCACCTCAGCCCGGCGGCCATCTGCGTGACCCTGCTGGTGCTGCTGCCGCTCTCGGTGCTCTTCGCGGGTCTGCTGCTGGCGGTCTCGACCTTCGCGCGCAACCAGAAGGAGGCGCAGACCTATCTGGCGCCGCTGTTTATTCTGGTGCTGGCCCCGGCCATGATCTCCATGTTCCTCAACACCGACGTCGGCCTTTCGGTGGCGCTGGCCCCGGTCCTGAACGCGGCGATCATCATCAAGCAGGCGCTCAGCGGCACCTACGACCTGGCGTTCATCCTGCTGGCTTCCGCCGCCTCCGTCCTCTACGCCGCCGCCGCGCTGACCTTCGCCACGAAGCTGTTCCAGAAAGAGAGCGTGCTCATCAAATCCTGAGCCGCCTAGCCGGGCCATTTTAGCCGGGCACGGATGAGCCGGGCAATGAATTACCCGTCTAGAGGTTCTGCGGCCCACGGGGCCCTACCCGTTGCCCTGCGGGCGGAAAAGCGAGAATTAAGCCGCTCCTATGGAATCCACATCCTGGCCTTTGGAGTCGTAGATGATTGAGAATAGATTACTCGGCTTTGACGCGCGCGTTGTAGCATTCGACCAGACAAGCCGGATGAGGGATATGTTTTTCCTGCGCCTGGACATTCGGGAGCCACGATCTACGGATGATCTCGTCTGGCCCTCGGTTTTCGATACCAGGCAGGGGATTGGGATGACGGAGGCGGAACGTCAGCAGTGGGGTTTCGTCGGCTTGAAAGTTCCCAGTTGGATAGGACCGAACAATGGTCTTTGGGAAGATTTGGAGCGCATGCGCGATTTTCTGGCCGAGAATACTTCGGAAGTCAGGCAGCCCTATATGGAAATAGCCATCAGCTGCTTTTCCGATGACGGATTTTTGTTGGCGGCATTGTATGGCGGACCTTATCTGGAACCGACTATGCCGGCTCGTCCGGAAACCTCATGGCGCCTACTCGGTTTTGATGTCTCTGATGGGTCCCTGATCTCCGGTCTCATGGATTGCGCCTACACCGAATCGGAACTTGCGGTCCTGAGAGAGCCTTGGAGCAGCCACTTAAATGAGTACCACCTTTTCACCGATGTAGCGAAAGCTTTGAAGTTCTGCAAGCTGACGGATAAGCGTGTTCCCGAACATGCTCCCTTCTTCGTCTACGGCCTCTGGGAGATCGAAAGTATTTCTCCTGTCTGAAAGGCATAGGAAGGTCACTCGTTGGCGCCGGCTTGCTGGAGCATCTGGATAATAGTTTGGGATTCCTTCAGCGCATTCGGATTGTTTGCGTAGTGCGTCAAGTCTTTCCTTGCCACAGATAGAACAGTCTCCCCTTCTTCAGATTTGAGATTGGGGTTTGCACCATACAAAAGGAGCAATTTGATTACATAAAAGCCTACAAGTAATCTACTGCGGAAGAAAAACCCGAACCTGCCCCTATAGCCTGCGGGTGGTGACAGGGATTAAGGCGATGTTCTTTGCGGCGTAGGTGATTACGCCGCCCCTCCTCGCTGCCGGATCGGCAGGAAGAAGGGCGGCGTTTGCAGGAAGCGCACGAGACATGCCGCTGACGTAATGGGTTCCAAGAGCGTCCTGCCGCTCGTTTTTGCAGAACGCAAGCGTGGTACAAGCCCGCGGGGTTAAGCCGCAGCGCAGCGTGATCGCCTAGGGAGGATTGCCGCCCGCGCCGGGCGGCGGGGTAGGAGCGGTTACCGTCGGGGTGGGCAGGTCTTTTTGCGTCACCACCGACAGGTCGCTCGCCTTCATCTGATAGACCGTACCGCCCCGCAGCACGTAGACGTAGTCGCCGCTGGCGGCGATGGCCGCCGGGCCACCGCCCATGAAGCGCGGCGGGCCTAGAGGCGGTTGGGTAGGCGCTGCCGGATCGTTCTGGCCGGAGGCCGGGGTGGCGCGTGTCCAGCCGGACAAGGCCAGGACAAAGAGGATCGTCACGACCAATCCGTAGGTGATGCCTCGTTGAGTTCGCATCTTCGTCTGTCTCCTTTGAATTCCATGGGAGCCGCTGTCTCGTGTCTTCCTTGCGATTGCCTTACGCAGCGGTACGGTAGATGCGGTTGCGTCTCGGCACTCCTATAGACGGGTCCAAATCCTCTTGCGTTAGCCTGCAAAATAAAGAATTTTTAGGCTCCTACGGACCTTTGCCCGGCGACGCCGGCTGGGGCTTTTCTCTGGCGTTGGATATTCGGTAGGCGTAACCGTAATGCGAAACGAACACCATATCTCCCTGCCGGGCGACGACTTTGTAGGCGTCTTTGGCGGCATACGTTTCCGGCACATTCGCCCAGCCATAGGCCCAGGCATTGCCGATAGCCAGCGGCAGATAGTCCTGGCTCTCGCTTTGAATGGAAAACTCGCGCAACTGCAGCAGAGCGTTTGCGCCGTCGGCACGCTGAACGCGCAGTTGGACCAGACCGACTCCCGGCGCGTACCAGGTCTGTCGGGCGCCGCAATACTCCAGCCGGTCACGCTGCCGCTGCTCCTCCAAAAGCTCCTCCTGTCCCTCCGCTTCCCTGGTCACCTGCTCGATCAGAAGGCAATGCGCGAACGTTCCGGCAGGGACTTCGACCCGTTCGGAACGGCTTTTCACCGTGACCGCGGCCTGCAGCCGCATGCTGTCGCTCCAGTTCGTCTCGCCGGACCAGTTGTCTCCCTCGGAAGCTCCGGCATCCAGAAACTTGCGCAGGTGCCCAATCTGCGCGAAGATGTTCTGGAAGACCCGCAGCGGCTGCGCGTCCGGACTGTCGGTCCAATCGTTCACAATGTGACTGAACCCCCAGGCATAGGCGACCGTTCCTGCTTGCTGCTTCAGCACCTCTCCACCGAGGCTCCATCTTGTGTAGCCTGCTGGAAAACCGTGCGCGCCGATGTCTGCCAGAAGGTCCAGGGCCGCGCGGCAGAGGGCCACACCCTGATGCTGCCCGCCGGCTTCGAGCAGAGGAAGGGCCTGCTCTAGAGAGCGCTTGCCTTCATCGCTCTCTTCGGCGAATAGATGGCTGGTCCCCAGCATGAGCAGGCACCGTCCATGATTCCCGGCATCGCCCAGCGCCTCATAAAGAGCCAGCGCGCGCCGCAGGCACTCCTCCGCCTTACGGCCCTGCTGGAGGTTGGAGTAGGCTGTTGCCAGATCGACCAGCTTGTCCGCCTGGCTCTTCCGGTCGTCCAGCTCCTCTGCGATGGCCTGCGCCTGCTCGAAAAGCGCGACGGCCTCTTCATGCGCGTTCCGAAACACCTCCGTCGCCTGCCCCTTTTTCCAGAGCGCCTCCATCATCAGCCGCCGGCCCTCTGCGCCGGGTTCTCCCTGTCCGATCGCCGCCAGCGCTTCCTCCACATAGCGGAAGGTATCCGCTTTGCGATTTGCGTCATAAGCTTCGTTTGCGCGCCGCAGAGCCTCTTCCACGACCCGCCGCGTAAACTGCGGGTCCGGCTTGCCGGCGTTCAGCGTATCGTTGACCATAGTTTGCATCTCCTCGCGCAGTTGGCGTTTGGCGTGCTGGAGGCGGCTGCGGACCGTGTTGACGGGGATCTCCAGGAAACGGGCGATCTCGGCGTGTGAGTAGCCGCCGAGATAGAAGAGGGTCACCGTCAGACGCGTCCTGGCCGACAGGCGCTGCAGCGCTTCCCGGACCGCCATCTGCGCCGCAAGGCGCTCGACGATATCCGTGGAAGGGGTTGGGGCGCCCACAGAGAAGGCGATTCCGTCCGGCATGTCTTCCAGGTGCTCCAGGGAGAGGAGCCGGGCGCCTCGTCTTCGCAGCGCGTCGGCGCAGACGTTCATGGCCGTGCGCCGCAGCCAGGGGGCAAACCGATCGGGATCGCGCAGGTCCCGCAGGCGCAGGAAGCTATGCACGAAGGCTTCCTGGGCCGCATCACGGGAGTCGTCGAAGTTGCCCAGGTAGTGATAGGTCAGCCCATACACCATATCCCGATAGCGCTCTACCAGCGCGGCAAACGCGCATTCCTCCCCGGCCTGCGCCTTTCGGACCAAATCTCCGTCGTCGGCTCGCACCTTCGTTCCTCCAGCAGCGTATTCACCTCCCTTGACGCGCACGGAAGGCAAAACTAATCACTAAAAGGGCGTTAGGCGTTGGGGATCTCCGTTCCCATCTGGCGCTTCTCTCCGGCAACCGGGTCAGGTAAGAGAGCCTGGGAGTTGGAGGTTTTTCCCAACGCCCAACGCCTAACGCCTAACGCCCGCTCCGAAGGAGCGACACGCCCAACGCCACCCACGTAGCGGGTAACGACAAGGGAGACCGCCCATATCCTGTATGGACGGCCTCCTCCGGAATTGTGAGTTGGTTACGCGTGGGTACCGGATCTATTTGCTGGCGCCGATCTTGAACATCTTGGTGCCACAGGTAGGACAGGTGCCGGTCACCGCCGGCTTGCCGTTCTTCATCGTCGTCGTCGTCGGATTCTGCATCTGTTTCTTGGACTTGCACTTTACGCAGTAGGCTTCCATGACAGAACTCCCTTCCCGATTGAGTGGATTTGCCTCTTCTTTCGCGCTTTACGCACGAATTCCTTCCGCACGAATCTTTTTTTACCTGAGATCGCTAAAATAATTCAAGGAAAATAGCTCCCAGGCCCGAATTTAGGTCCTCCTGGGTCATTTCGAGGGGAAGGAGGCTGCAGGGTGGAAGACGAAATGGACGGCAAACGCACGGAAAGAGGGCCTATGAGCGAGCTTCCGGAAACGATCTTGCAGTTCGGCGGCGGGCGGTTCCTGCGCGCTTTCGCCGCTCTCTTCGTCCACCAGGCCAATGGGGAAGGGCAGCAGACAGGTCGGATCGTCGTGGTCCAGTCCACGGAGGGTGAGCGCGCCCGGCGGCTCAATGCGCAGTCGGGCCGCTACCACGTCCTCATCCGGGGGATCGAGCGGGGAGAGATCGTGGACCGGGTAGAGGAGTCCGGCAGCATTCGTCGCGCGCTGATGGCGCAGAGCGAGTGGGAGGAGATCCTGGCGGTGGCCTGCGGACCGGAGCTGCGCTTCGTGATCTCGAATACCACGGAAGCGGGCTATGTTCTGGACTCCACGGACCGGCCGGACCGCACGCCGCCTCGCTCCTTTCCCGCCCGGTTGCTCCAGCTTCTGTGCGCCCGCTTCGAGAGCGGCGCTCCGGGCCTGACCCTTCTGCCCTGCGAGCTGATTGAGGACAATGCTGCTCGCCTGCAGGCAACCGTCCTGACGCTGGCCCACGACTGGAACTTGCCGGAGCGCTTCCGCGATTGGCTGCAGGCGGAATGCCGCTGGCACAATACCCTCGTGGACCGCATCGTGACCAACGCCCCGCCGGACCACCCGCTGGCGCAGGAGGACCGCCTGCTGATCGCGGCAGAGCCGTTCGCCTTCTGGGCCATCGCGGCAAATCCGGAGCCGCCCGTGCTCTGCGGCCTTCCGGCGATCCACCAGGCGGCGGACATCCGGCCCTACTTCCTGCGCAAAGTGCGTATTCTCAATGGAGCGCACACGGCCTTAGTCGGTAAAGCGCAGGCACGCGGATTTCAGACGGTGCGGGAAGCGGTCCTGGACCCTCCGGTCCATGCCTGGCTGGAGCGGCTGCTGTTCGAGGAGATCGTTCCTACGCTGGAAGGCCGTGTCGAGGAGCCGGACGCGTTCGCGCGGCAGGTATTAGAGCGCTTCGCCAACCCGTTTCTGGAGCACCGGATCGCCGACATCGCGGTCAACCACGATAAGAAGGTCCCTATTCGCCTCATCCCGACCCGCGATGAGTACAAAGCGAAGTTCGGCCACACGCCTCCAATGCTAGAGGAAGCGATTACGGGTGTGAGCAGAACTTAAGTAATCGCTTGATATGTCGTCCCTTGACTCTCCCTTGTCCATGACGGCGGCAAGGCTATTTCGTATCCCTGTCTTGTTGGTTGCTCGGGGGTAAGCGTCGCTCAAACTTCAAGAGGGTATTCTCCAGCCGAAGCAGCAGCTTCTCGCGCTCGTGTTCTGCATTCTCCCGATCACGCTGTTGCTCAAAACGCCACTGCCGCATCAGCTCCGCCATCTCTTTGACTTCCTGACGCAGATCCTTTACTTCGGCTTTGACTTTTTGAACGTCTTCAGCCAGTAAGAGCACCTGCTTGACGTAAGCGTAGAGTTGCTTCAGCATGGACCTATGCAGCTTTCAATTGAGCCAGGATCGCCCGCGTTTCGGCTTTCAAACGGTCTATCTCCTCCTGGTCTTGCTCCATCCGGTGGCGCAAATGCTCCATCTGCTCCAAACACTGATCGATCGCTTGTATAAGCTCGGCCTCCGTCTGGGGTACGGGAAAAGAACGGGTCGTGTCTGCCATCGTGATTTACCCTCCAGCTACAGTATAGCATAGCGCGTTTTGCCTGAACAGCGCCTTTTTAGATGGAACGATTCGTGACTATCAAAATGGTAGGCGCAGCAGGCGGGAGTCGATTTACGGCCGATGGAAGACCATGCGGACGCCGTAGCGGGGGCGCAGCGTGACGGCGGGATGCGGCACGATGGGATGACCGGGCACGAGCGTGAACCGGAATTGCTGCGCGATGGTCGCGAGCACCAGGACGGCCTCCATCAGCGCGAACGTGTTGCCGATGCAGATGCGCGGGCCGCCGCCGAAGGGGAAGTAGGCATACCTGGGGAGGGTCCGGGCAAAGCCGCTGGCCCAGCGTTCGGGCCGGAAAGTTTCCGGATCGGGGAAGAAGCGCGGATCGCGGTGGACGACGTACTGGCTCATCAGGACCGTCGCGCCGGCAGGGATAGAATGGCCGGCGATCTCGCAATCGGCCAGGGCCGTGCGGCTGACCGCCCAGGCGGGCGGGTAGAGACGCATCGATTCCAGGATCACCTGCTCAGCGTAGACAAGGCGTGGTCGCGCTTCGGCGGTTGGAGGCCGGCCATTGAGGACCGTGCGTAGCTCCTCTATCAGGCGCGCGGAGGCTTCCGGATGCTGGGCCAGCAGCGTGAAGGCCCAGGTGAGCGCCAGCGCGGTCGTCTCGTGGCCTGCCAGCAAGAGGGTGAGGATTTCGTCGCGCAACTGCTTATCGGTCATGCGCGTTCCGTCGTCCTCGTCCTGGGCGCGCAGCAGCAGCGAAAGCAGGTCGCCCCGGTCCTCACCGCTCTCCCGCCGCGCTCGGATCAGCCCATAGACCACGGCATCCAACTGCCGGACCGCGCGGCCCAGACTGGGTGGCGTCGGGGTGGGGAGCCAGTCGGGCAGCATGGCTAAGTAACCCATCCAGCGCGCGAAGTTCTCCTGCCCGACCTCCATCGCGTCGGCCACCCGCTGCGCTTCCGCTACTTCCGTGCCGAATAGCGTCTTCACGGCGATCTGCAGCATGAGCGGCATCATCTCCGCATGAATGTCACGGACATCTCCTTCCTGCCAGGTTTCCATCCGCCGGAGGGTTTCCGCGACCATCACCGGCGCGTAGCCGGCGATGCGCTCGCGATGGAAAGCAGGCTGCACCAGCTTGCGCTGCCGGCGCCAGAACGCGCCCTCGCTCGTAAGCAGGCCGTTGCCGAAGACGGCGGCGCTGCGCCGCAGGCCGGGGCCTTTGATGAAGTTGGGATGCTGGGTGACGAAGACTTCCTCGATAGCCTGCGGATCGCTGACCAGAAACGCCCTTGCTGGACCGCTCCGCAGCGGAACGAAGTCGCCGTAATCGCGGGCGCAGCGCAGCAGAAAGCCGAGTGGGTCTCGGTTAAGCTCAAGAGAATGCCCCAGGATAGGATGGCCCCTAGGACCGGTTATCTGAAGAGCAGTCGTCATGGAAATCTATTTCTTCGCCGTGGCCTCTGATCCTTTCTGAGCTTTCTCGATAGCGCGCTGCAGCTCCTCCTTCTGGCCGTCATCGGTGCTTTTGGCCGCCAGGTCCTTCAGCGCCAGGAGGTAAGCCCGGTTCAGCGCCTGGTCCGCCGGGACCTCGATATCGGGCTTGACGCCGGCGCCTTCCCAGTTGGTGTGGGTATAGGGATTGATGGCCCGGCCCATGGGAACGAAGACCGAAAAGTGCGCGTCGATCCGCTGCGGACCGCCAGGATTGGCGCCGCCGCCCGTCGTCTCGCCGATGATCGTCGCCCGCTTGAGGTTCTTCAGGTCGTACGTGAACTCTTCCGCGCCCGAGAAGGTATGCTTGCTGGTCAGGACGTAGACCGGCTTGTCTCCATAGCGCTTGCCGGGAACGTAGGCGAGGGTCCAGAACTGGCGCGTGCTGTTATCGGGCCGCCAGTAGATGTCGTTGAGATGGACCGGCTCCGGCCCGAAGAGATAGCTGCAGAGCAGCGCGATCATATCCGGCTCGCCGCCGTGGTTCTCCCGCAGGTCGATGATGAGCGCGTTGGTGTTCGAAAGGAAGTTCATGGCTGCGGCCGCCGTCTCTCCGGCCATGTCGGGCGGAACGAAGGCGTTGAACTTCAAATACCCGACGTTGCCGTTCATCCGCTCGACTTTTTCGAATTCAAAATTATGCGCGGCGGCGATCTGCCAGAATCGCTTCTCCGCCTCGGCGGAGGGCGCATCCGGCTTCTCTTCGGGCAGCGGCTGGTAGCTATAGAAGACCCGCAGGTGCTTGTCGTGGCAGACCTCCTGAAGGTTCGCCGTCAGGGTAGAAGCGAGCGCTTTGGCCCTGGTGACGTTGTCGTACTCGCCCTTCTTCATCCGCGCATGGATGGCCGCCTCCATCTTGCCGGCGACTTCCGGGAAGACATAGCCCTCCTTGAGCTTCTGCAGCACGCCCTCGATTACCCCGGTGCGGGTGGCGGCATCGAGGGTCCTATCCGGCTGCTCTTGCAGGCCGATCTGCGCCTGGCAGCGCATCGGTCCGCATAGGAGCAGGGTCGTCATGGCGCCGAGCGCCCATCCTGAGAGAAACATAGCTTTCATTTCGGCCTCCATCAGAAAATCTCGCGGCGGCGCACGCCGTCGAGCAGCAGACGAGCGATACGGTCGGTTCTGGCTTCCACATCCTCACGCGCGCCAAGCTCCTGCACGCTGAGGCTGTAGGGCAGCAGGGCGTTGGTCGCCCACAGCAGCGTGTGCGCGGTCTGAATCGGATCCGGAGGAGCAAAGACGCCCAGGCACCGGCCTTCCTGCAGGACTTCCGCGAAGATGTGCGCCTCGGCATCGAAATAGCGCTCCCGGCGGGCCATGTAGGCGGGGCGTAGGACCGCGAACATATCGTCGAGGCTCTGGTGATAATCGTGGACCTGATCGAAGCGGGCCAGCACGCGCGCGACCAGCATGCGCCGCAGCCGGTCCTCCGGGGGTCCCGGCTCGGACGCGATGACCCTTAGCTGCTCCTGGATACGATCGACCACGCGGTCGATGGAGGAGAGAGTGACCTCTTCCTTGCCGGGAAAGTAGAGATAGATGGTCCTTCGTCCGACGCCGGCCTCTCGGGCCAGGTCGTCCATGGTCATCTTCCGGTAGCCGAAGCGCGCCAGCAGCCGCTCGGCGGCATCCAGAAGCCGGTCCCGCATCTCCTCTGCCGTGCCCACGGTTCGCATATCGCCCTCTGCATTGTTGCACTGATTCGGTATTTCAGTGCATGATACCTTTTTGACGCCCGTCTGTCAAGCAGGTTTCATCTTTTTCAAAATCTCATCGCCGGGACGGCTTCGTCCATTGTGGTAGAAGAGCCATAGGGTGAGGGATCACAACCGTGGATCGACCGGCTCGCTCTCCAGGGCCAAGACGCCGAAGACGCATTCATGTATGCGCCGGAGCGGCTCTTTCCGCACGAAACGCTCCAATCCCTCCATGCCGAGCGCGAATTCGCGCAGGGCGAGGCGGCGCTTGGCATGCAGGCTGCGCTGGCGCAGACGCTCCAGGTTGGCCGGCTCGGTATACTCCGGCCCGTAGATGATGCGCAGGTACTCGCGCCCGCGCACCTTGACGGCAGGCTGCGCCAGCCCCTTGCTCCCGCGCACGATGAACTCCCGCGGCTTGACGACCATGCCCTCGCCGCCAGCCTCCGTCAAGGCCTGCCACCACGCTGCGCCCTCGACCTGGGAGGCATCGTCGAGCGTGTTGACGGCCTGCATCTCGGTCGCCAGGAAGAGCGGGCTATGCTCGGCCAACCGCGCCAGGGTGGCGACATGCCAGGCGTGGTCGCGATCGAAGTAGGTGCGCCCTTCGGCAGCCAGCAGGTGGAAGGGCGCCAGACGCAGATCGGCCAGACCGGACACGTCCCAGCAGTAGTGGCTGTAGGCGACCGTGTAGCGCGCCACGTCTTCCTGGCGGCGGCGCAGGCTCTCCAGCGCGGCGGTCATGTCCACGCCGTGCGTTATCGCCGCCTCGACGACTTCGATGGAGCGGGAGAGCGCCGCCTGCGCCGCCGCGCCGACCGGGGCGTACTGCTCCCGCAACAGCTCCTGCGCTTTGGCGTTCCAGGGCATCAGCTCGCAGTCGAGGCAGAACCAGTCGGTGGCGAACTCCTCCCAGAAGCCGGCCCGCGTCAGCGTCGCCGAGACCTCTTCCAGCAGCGCCGCCTGAAGCGTCGAGTCGTCGAAGAACTGGCGGCCAGTGCGCGTGTAGCATTGGCCCGGCAGGCCGTTTTCCGCCGTCGCGCCGAACCGGCGGCGGGCGGCGTCGGCGTCCCGGCAGATCACGACCACCGCGCGGCTGCCCATGTGCTTGCGCTGGCAGACCACCTGTCCGACGCCCTGCTGGCGGTAGTAGGCGAACGCCTCGGCGGGCCGCTCCAGCGCGTCGCCTTCCGGCGCCGTCTCGCATGGCGACATGGTCGGCGGCAGATAGATCAGCCAGCGCGGCTCGACCGCGAACCGGCTCATCACTTCCAGGGCCGCCGCCGCATTCTCGGCGGGAACCGCGACATTGTGCATCAGGCGGGTCGTGATAAACCGCTTGCCCAGCACATCCTCCGCCCGCAGCAGCTCGTCATGCTGCCACTGCAGCGACGGCATGTTAGCCACCGGCGCGGCTGGCTGTGGTTCCTGACCGGCCTTAATTTCAGACTGCAAGACTCGGACACGCTCAAAAGCATCTGCCCAGCGGCGCTCCATATCCGCTAAAATCCGCTCGGCCTTAGCTTGAATCTCCTTTTGCTCCATCTGACCGATTTGCGTATATAATTCTTTCTTATTGGCCTGCATCTGCGTCAACGTTGGAAATGCGGCTGCATCCCGCGCCAGTGTCCGGAGAGCATCAAGATCAGGATCCTCTATAGCGGCAGTTTCGGCAGGCGTGATAGAACGGGCAGGCTCGGCGTAGGTGGCGTGGGCAGGAACCTGCACGATCTCGCGCTCCGGCCAGCGCAATGCCGTCAGCTTGCCTCCGAAGACGCAGCCGGTGTCGATGTTGATGGTGTTGTTGAGCCATTCGGCATCGGGAACCGGGGTGTGGCCGTAGACGACCGTCGTGGCGCCGCGATAGTCCTGCGCCCAGGGATAGCGCACCGGCAGGCCGAACTCGTCCGTCTCGCCGGTCGTGTCGCCGTAAAGCGCGAACTCGCGCACCCGCGACGATGCCCGCCCGATATACTCCTCTTTCATGCCCGCGTGCGCCACGCAGAGCCGGCCCTCGTCCAGCCAGAGGTGCGAGACGAGCGCATCGACGAATGGAATGTACTTCTCCTTGAACGCCTCGCGCTCTTCGGGCGGCATGGCCTCGATCTGGCGCAGGCTCTCGGCCAGTCCGTGAGTGACGTTGACCGGATTGCCCTTGAGGGCGCGCATGAGCTTGTTGTCGTGGTTGCCGGGGACCCAGAACGCGGTCCCGGCCATCGCCCACGCCAGCCGGACGGTCTCGACGACCTTCGGACCCCGGTCCACCAGATCGCCGACGAAGACGACGCGACGGCCTTCCGGATGCCGCCAGGCGCCGGTCGCTTCTTCAGGCGCATAGCCCAGCGCGCCGAGCAGCGCCACCAGCTCGTCGTAACAGCCATGCACGTCGCCGACGAGGTCAAACGGACCGTGCTCGGCGCGGCGGTCGGTCCAGAGCGGCAGGCGGACGACCTCCGCATGGGCGATCTGCGCCTCATTCAGCGTGAAGACGTAGCGAAAGCCCTCTTTACGCAGATTCTTGAGGGACTGACGCATCTGGCGCTGCTGGACGGCGATGACGCGCGGGCCGAACTGCCGGTCGGCACGGGCGCGGTTGCGGGTCTGGCAGACGCGCTCCGGCACGTCCAGCACGATGGCAACGGCCAGGCAGTCGTGCTGCCTGGCTAATTGCAGCAGGGGCTTGCGGGATTCGGGCTGCACGTTGGTGGCGTCTATGACGACGCTCTTGCGGCGGCGCAGGCGGATGGAGGCGATGTCGTGAAGGGCCTCAAAGGCGTCTTGGGTCGCGGCCTGGTCGTTCTCGTCGTCGCTGACCAGGGCGCGAAAGGCATCCGAGGACAAAACCTCCGTCGGCAGGAAGTGTTTTGCCGCGAAGGTGGACTTGCCGCTGCCGCTCACGCCGATGAGCAGCACGACGGCAAAATCGGGGATCTCGATGCGATATGGTGTGATTGTTTCCAGCTCTTGCATGATCGCTTCCGACGGCGTTTTTCTGGGGACTGCCCCTTGCTTTCGTTGCGTAGTATACCGGGAAATTCTGACAGGATGCAGGCGGAAAAAGTTACTTGTTTGCCCCTGGCCCGCCTCACGTGCTATAATAAACGGCACATCTGCCTGCTGTTGTCGGGCCAGGAGGTTTTAGCAAGTGATCATTATTTTAGAGCCTAGCGCGACGACGGCGCAGAGGGAAGAGCTGCTCGGCGAGCTGAAATCCCGCGGGTACGGAATCCATCTTTCCGAAGGCGTCGAGCGCACCATCGTCGGGGTCATCGGCACGCCGGAGCGGGATAAAGAGGGGCTGGTCGAGCATTTCGAGGCGCTGCCCTACGTCGAGCGCGTCATCCCCATTCTCAAGCCTTACAAGATCGTCGGCAAGCCTTTCAAGCCGGAAGGGACCGTCATCAATGTGCGGGGCGTGCAGATCGGCGGCGGGACGCTGACCGTCATGGCGGGGCCCTGCACGGTCGAATCCCCGGAGATGCTGCTGGAGACGGCCCGCACCGTCAAGGCGAAGGGCGCTCACATTCTGCGCGGCGGCGCGTTCAAGCCGAGCACGTCGCCTTACTCCTTCCACGGCATGGGCGAGGCTGGCCTGAAGCTGCTGGCCGAAGCGCGCGACGAGACCGGCCTGCCCATCATCACCGAGGTGATGGATACGCGCGACGTGGAGATGGTGGGCAGATACACCGACATCTTTCAGATCGGCACGCGCAACATGACCAACTTCTCGCTCCTTACCGAGGTCGGCCACGCGCGCAAGCCGGTGATGCTCAAGCGCGGCTGGGCCAGCACCATCGAGGAGTGGCTGCAGGCGGCGGAATATATCGCCAGCCAGGGCAACTACGAGATCATTCTCTGCGAACGCGGCATCCGCACATTCGAGACCTACACGCGCAACACCTTCGACATCAACGCGATCCCGGCCATTAAAGAGCTTTCGCACCTGCCGATCTTCGCCGATCCCTCGCACGCCACCGGCAAGCGCAGCCTGGTCAATGCGGTGAGCCTGGGCGCGGTCGCGACGGGCGCGGACGGCCTGATCGTCGAGACGCATCCGAACCCCGAAAAAGCCCTCAAGGATGGGCCGCAGTCGCTGACCTTCGCCCAGTTCGATCAGTTGATGCACGACGTCCGGCCCATCGCAGAGGCTGTCGGCAAGCGGCTGTGAGCGACGCGGACTTTCCGCCGTTTGCCTGCGTGACGATTATCGGCGTGGGCCTGATGGGCGGCTCGCTGGGGATGGCGCTGAAAGCGCGGGGCCTGGCCCGGCGCGTGGTCGGCGTGGACAAGAGCGGGGAGATTCTGACGCGAGCGCAGGAGCGGGGCGCTATCGACGCGGGCACGACCGACCTGGCGGAAGGCGTGCGGGAGGCCGATGGCGTGGTGGCCGCCGCGCCGGTCGGCGTGATCCCCGCGTTGCTGGAGAAGACCGCCGCCTGCGCCCGCCTGGACGCGTTGATAACGGACCTGGGCAGCACGAAAGGGCGCATCGTGGCCGCCGGCAGCCGCCTGTTCGGCCCTCGCTTCGTCGGCGGGCACCCGATGGCCGGCGGCGTGGAGAGCGGCGTCGAGGCTGCCCGCCCCGATCTCTTTCAAGGGGCTGCCTGGCTGATCGTGCGACAACATCCGTTCACGTTGGCGCAAGACCCCTTCGCTTCCCGCCTGGCCGCATTGGTCAGCGCGCTCGGCGCGCGGCCCATTCCCATGGAGGCCGCCTGTCACGACCGTTTAGCCGCCCTCGTCAGCCATCTGCCGCACGCGCTCTCCTTCGCCTTCGCCCGCACCGTGGCGGCCTCGGAGGAAGCCGCGCAGGCGCGGGAGATGGCCGGCGGCAGCTATCGAGACCTGATGCGCGTCGCCGCCGCCGATCCCTCCCTCTGGCAGGGCATCTTCCGCGACAACCGCGAAGCCCTCCTCGCCGCCCTCACGACCTTCGAGACCCACCTCCGCGACCTCAAGCGCTCCATCGAGCGGGATTGATATTTCCTTCTCACGCGGGACACGCGCAGAGCGACCGCTTCACAGGAACGATTCTGCGCGTTTCCTGGACGGCCTCCTGGCAGGCGGGCGCCGTGATCTGGACCGCGCAGCCGGCGATATGCTCCAGATGGCGCACGACCGATAGCATGGCCGCCGCCTCTTGATCCGCCGCCATCCAGGACTGCAGCCGCTCCCGCAGTTGCTTTGCGAACGCTTCGACCTGCTCCTGAGTCAGCGCTACCATTTCGACCAGCTCCTGGTCCTCGGCGACCAGAGCCTCCAGAGCGGTGCTGAGCATATAGCGCACGCAGCCTGCCATGCCCGGCAGATCAAGCAGAACCCGTTGGGAAGAGCCTCGTGAGAGGCCCTGCACGATCTTTGCGATCGCCACGGCGTGATCTTTAGCCCGGTCGAGCTGGAGAAGCGCCTGCTCTACCTGCGCGCTCTCCGGGGAAAGCCGGGCGTTGTGCTGTAGATGCTCGATCTGCGCGCCAAGTGTCTGTTCACCGCGCAGGGCCTCCGAAAGGCCGGCCACCACCGTGCTATCCGGGCTCTGGCTGGTGAGAACATTCACCGAAAGAGCCACCAGCGTGTTGATCTCCCGTCCGATGCTCAGCAGCCCCCTCTCCCCATTTTCTTTCGTGTTCTTGCTCTGTAGCTGTAAAACCGACATGATCGCTCCCTCCTCATCCTTGATCCCTTCGCTTTGGGCACCGGGAACCGGCTTCTTTGTGTTTCAGCCAAGCACAGTATAAGGAGGCTCCGTGACGGAAATGTCATAGCGATCGTGAAATTTCGGCATTTATATACCTACGTAAACTAAGCGACCTGACAATTATCAGAGATTCAAGGCTGACAGAAGAGTCTCAATGTTTGGAGCCGCCTCTATCCAGAACACGGCATCTATCGCGGGATCGTCTGCCTCAATATCTTCGCCGTATATAAGGTAAACCACACTTGGGTTTTCCAGAGATTCTCTATAATCTAAAGCAATCGGTTGATCGGGGCCAAGGCCAGCAATCAGTACCGATTTCTTAGGATCGATATCGCCAGGATAGACAAGAGAACTTTTGGTTCCCCAAAAGACTTCAGAGGTTTCATCCGGCCAGTGAGCATTCTCTCTCGGCATATACTCTAAGGAGTAAAACAGCGGGTGTTCTATTGGCGCAAGTGGAAAGACCGCTCGCAGTTTCTCAAGAGCGGGAACAATCCATCGTCCAGCGTGGATTGCTTCGACCAATGCTGTAGGCAGTGGCAATCCATTGATTATAGTGTTGGGAGAACTCATCTTTGCAATAGGGGCATTTCACTTCTGCTTGGCCGCTCGCCTCTTCTTCCGTGCTGCCTTCTCTGCCTCTAATGCCTGCATGACTTCCTTCTTGGGGGCAGCTAGGATGGAGCGCATGGCGTCCTGAAACTTTTCGCTGTCCGTGCGTAAGTCAGGCTTAGATAAGTCGGCTTGCTCGCTCATGGTCGGTTTCTCCTTCGCGGATTCAACTACTATTATAACAGGGAAGGCGGAAAAAGGCTAGGGAAAATGCCCGGTAGAGGCGAGACTACCGGGCATTTAGTCCGTTGGGCCGGGTGGACTAGACTCTAGAGGCTAATAAGGTCAGGCTGTGTGCCATCGCACTCCCTCCTGCGGGTTTCTGCCGCCAGCAGAGGAGTTGCCGTATATAGCAGCGTTATCTAACTGCTCGTTCAGGTCGTATTGGCGGGCTGCCTGTCGAAGATAGAAGAAGCCGATGGCGACCACAACGAACATCAGTCCGCTATAGATCAAAAGGAAGACGACTGGTTTACTCATGCCTGCTTTCATGGTGTCTCTATGCCCCCTGGCGGTCGAGTTTCATGTGGTGTCACTTTTCTTGTGTCTGGAGGAAGCGGCGAAGGATCGAGCGGTTTTGGCCGCTGAGGGGCAGATTGGGGAGCTTGTCGAGGGAGAAGAAACGAAGCTCCAGGCTCTCATCACGGTCGGCGGCGAGATCGCCTTCGATACGGATAGCCCGATAGATCACGGAGACGATATTGGCCTGGTCGCCATTAGGGTAGGTATAAATCTCGCCGTCTGAGACGACGTCGAAGAGCGCCAGTTCACGGACCTCCAGCCCGGTCTCTTCGCGGACTTCCCGTCGGGCGGTCTCTTCCAGCGTCTCGCCGATCTCCATGCAGCCGCCCGGCACGCCCCATAAGCCGTCGTCGGCGCGGCGCTGCAGGAGCAGACGGCCCCGCTCGTCCAGAATGAGCACGCCCGCCGTCACGATAATCAGCGGGCGAGGACCTACCAGTGCGCGTATGTCCTGGATATAACTCATGATTTCGCCGGGCCGACCTCACTCCCCGCGGCTGCGCCTATCCAATCACCTAGCCTACCCCTTGCCCCATTCCCCTCTCCTTACGAAGGAGAGGGGGAGCTTTGAGGAATAGGACAACCGCCCTGCGGGCGGAAAGGCTAGAAGAGAAGTGCATATAGATTCTCACGAGGAGGCGGAATAGGCTTCGTCTAAAAGCTGGATGGGATGGCAGATGCGCAGGCTCAGGCCGGCCTCCTGCGCGCCTTGCTGAATCCAGGCGAGGCAGCCGGGGTTGCCGGTGGCGAGGATGCTGGCGCCCGTTGCGCGCAAATTGGCGATCTTGCGGTCGAGGAGGCGGCGCGCCATTTCCGGCTCGGTGATGTTGTAGACGCCGGCGCTGCCGCAGCAGGTGTCCGACTCCTCCATTTCGACCAGCCGCAGGCCGGGGATTTGCGATAGAAGCTGGCGCGGCTGCTGGCGGATCTTCTGGCCGTGCGCCAGATGGCAGGCATCGTGGTAGGCGGCGACCGCGTCGATGCGTCCGGAAGGCGGCGTGAGGCCGATGCCGGCCAGCCACTCGCTGACGTCGCGTACCTTCGCGGCAAAAGCCTGTGCCTTCTCCCGGTAGACCGGATCGCCAGCCAGCAGGTCGCCGTACTCTTTCATGGTCGAGCCGCAGCCGGCAGAGTTGACCACGATGGCGTCCAGCGAATCCAGATAGGGCGCGAAGGCGTCGATGAGGGCGCGCATGCGCGTCAGGGCGTCGGTATGGAAGCCGGTGTGCAGGTGCAGCGCGCCACAGCAGCCCGCCGCGCGGGGGACGATCACCTCGCAGCCGTTGGCCTGGAGCACCCGGACAGTGGCGGCGTTCGTGTCGCCGAAGAGAACGCGCATGACGCAGCCCGCCAGCATCCCGACGGTATAGCATTTCGTGCCTCTGGCGGGATTGCGCTCCGGCAGGTTGTGGACTTTCGTGGTCCCCTGCGCTTTAGGAAGAGAGAGGGCAACTTCCGGCGAGCCGGAGAGCAGTTTCGCCGCAAAGCCGGGCATCTTGCCGCCGGTCAGTCCACCGAGGAGGCCCGCCGCTTTGAGCGAGGCGGCCAGGCGGGCGGGATTGGTCAGGGTGGCGAGCAACTGCTGCCGGGCGAACGACTCGGCGTTGGGCCGCAGATGGGCCAGCTCGATATGCGCCCGCGCCATCTCCAGGATCGCGCCGTACTCCACGCCGGAGGGGCAGGCCGTCTCGCAGGCCCGGCAGCCCAGGCAGGTGTCGAGCGCCTCCACGACATCGTTATCGAAGGGAATGACGCCTTCCCGCCAGGAGCGCACCAGATAGATACGCCCGCGCGGGCCGCGCGTCTCCTGGCCGGTCAGCCGGAAAGTGGGGCAGGCATCCAGGCAGAATCCGCACCGGATGCACTTCGAGGTTTTGGAGTCAATAAGGTCGAACATTGACCTTATTGTACCAGAAACAAAATTGGCCCGGTCTTCCCTCAGGCTTCGTCGTTGGTTTGGACAGGGACGACAATATCGAAGGGAACGAGGGGAGCCGAAGGAGAGGACGGCAAAGCGCCCGGCGCGAGGGGACGCACGTCGAAGCGCATGCGCACGGCGTCGGTGCTGCGTCCGGCGCCGTTGACCGGCGCGATATAGACCGTCCCGTTCTTGTCGGAGAGGGGAGCCGCATTGCTAAGCGACGGCATGGGCGAGATAGCATCGGTCGCGGGCAGCAGGGTAACCCCGTAGGGATCGGTGAGGGTAAAGCGGCGGTGGGCGGGCGCTCCGCGGCTCCGTCCGAGGAGTCGGGGCATCATCGCGCCGATGCGGTAGCGGCGCAGCGACAGCGTCATGGGCGCTTCCGGCACCATGCCCCCCGAGGAAGAGATCAGTACGTTCGGCTCGTTGGCGACCACGTTCGAGCAGGCCAGCTCTCCGCCTTCGATCTTGAGGCGAAACGCCAGGTCGCGCTGCGTGGAGGTGAACGGGCGGGTCCGAGGGGCGCTCAGGCGCGCTTCATCGACCGTTACCGTGATGCCCTGACTCGTCGCCATCACCGGGCCGCGCGGCAGGGCTGCCACGGGCGGCAACAGACGCCGCGCAGGCGGCAGGTCGATGGTGAAGACCATGGGACGGGAGACCGGCGTGGGAGGAGCGGGCTGGCGCGGCATCCAGTGCAGGCAACAGGTCAGGCGGTGCGCGGCGTGGTCGTAGCCCGGCAGATAGACCCCCAGGACCTTGCCCTGAAAGTCTAGATAGCCGTGATACGACTGTCCCAGATCGTCCACAAAGGCGGTCTGCCCGACGCGGTGGCATTCCAGGTCCGGATATCGGGGCAGGTAGCTGGTGTAGTCGAACCAGATTTCCAGACTGTCGGGATCGCCGTTGAACCCGCTCGCATACGTGTGATAGTCGCCGAACGCATGGATGTGGCACGCATTCAGCCACTTCTGCAGCGGAGAGCCCTGGTTCAGCGTGTGGGTGGGGCCGTGGGTAATGCCGAGGACCCAGACGGTGGCTACGTTCGGATCCGTCTGCATCTGGACGTGGCTGCGGCTTCCGGCGATGAGCCGCCAGGTGAGCAGGACAATGCCGGCCAGGGCGAGGACCCCGGCGAGAGCGCCCCACCATCTCTGCCTAAAACGCACCCTCGACTCGTTCATAGCCATCTACTTGCTTGTTTTACCGCAGCCCCATGGCGGCGCGGATCAGATGCCGTGTCGTTCACGACCCGGACCTCACCCCTAACCCCTCTCCTTCGTAAGGAGAGGGGAACTTTAAGGAATTCGGCCAACCGCCCTGACGGGCGAATCTAAGCGGAAGGAGTAGTTTTTCACCCGTTCCCAGGTCACCTGCTCATCGAACCTTCGGGGTCCGTTTTACCGCAGCCCCATGGCGGCGCGGACCACCTGCATCGTCTCCTCCGCGGCGGCACGGGCGCGCTCGGCGCCGTCCTTCAGGATGCGCTCCAGCTCGGCGGGGTCATTGAGAAGCTCCGCGCGGCGCTTGCGAATCGGATCCAGGACCGCATTGAGAATATCGGCCAGTTCCCGCTTGTTCTGCATGCAGCCGCGCAGTCCCTCTCGGTCTTCTTCCCACGAGGGCAGATAGCCCTGCGGGTCGTAGATGCGGCGCAGTTGGCAGACGGCGCAGGTTTCCGGGATGCCGGGATCGGTCTTCCTGAGCTTGGTGATGGTCGTGAAGGCGCTCTTGACCTTCTCTTCTACCACTTCCGGCGGATCGCTCAGGTAGATGGCGTTCTCGTAGCTTTTGCTCATCTTGCGCCCATCCAGCCCCGGCAAAACGCCCGTGGTCTCGTCGATGAGCGCCTGCGGCTCCGGGAACACCTCGCCATACAGGTGATTGAAGCGGCGACAAATCTCGCGGGTCAGCTCCAGGTGCGCCGCCTGGTCCTTGCCGACCGGGACGGCGTTAGCACGATAGGCCAGGATATCGGCGGCCTGCAGGCAGGGATAGCCGAGCAGTCCGTAGGAGATCGAATCGTCCCCGCCGCCGCGCTTCTGCATCAGCTCCCGCTTCTCCTTGAACGTCGGGACGCGCTCCAGCCAGCCCAGCGGCGTGACCATCGAGAGCAGCAGGTGCAGCTCGGCATGCTGCTTGACGTGGCTCTGCAGGAAGATGGCGCATTTTTTGGGGTCCAGCCCGGAGGCGATATAGTTGGCGGCGACCTCGCGGCTGGCCGGCGCGATCTGATCCGCCTCCTGATAGCGGGTGGTCAGCGCGTGCCAGTCCACGATGCAGCAGAACATCTCGTACTCATTCTGCAGGCGGATCCAGGTCCGCAGCGCGCCTTCCAGGTTGCCCAGGTGCAGGGCGCCTGTGCCCGTGGGCTGCATCCCACTCAGGAGACGTTTGCATGTTGATGTTTGCTGTGGCGAAGCGACCAAGTGCGCACTCCCTCTCGTTCTTATCCGAAAAGACCGTTTCCGGCTAACAGGTAAGCCGTTCGGAATGTTGCCGGCCCGATGATCTGCCCTATCACATTGGTAAAGAGGATCAGGAGCAGCAGGATCAAACCGAACTGTCCCATGAAACGCTCGTAGCGAACGGCCAGGTCATACGGCAGCAGACCGTAGAGCACTTTCGAGCCATCCAGCGGGGGGATGGGGATCAGATTGAAAAACATCAGGGCAAGATTGATAAACAGAAAATCCCTCGCGAACAGGTAGCTATAACCGGCAAGGGGAACATAGCGCATAATCAGGCCTGCGATCACCGCCAGCAGCAGGTTCATCAGAGGACCGCAGATCGTGACGATGATCATATCCCGGTTCGGGTGCCGAAAATTGCGGTCGTTCACCTGAACCGGCTTGCCCCATCCCAGTCCAAAACCGGCGAGCATGGTGAAGACGATCATGAGGAAGCCGACCGGCTCAAAGTGTTTGTCCGGCCAGAGGGTCACGCGCCCCTGCCGGCGCGGCGTGTCGTCACCCAGCCGGTCAGCGGAGAAGGCATGCCCGAACTCGTGCAGCGCAATGCTGAGGATGATGACGATCAATCCAATCAGAAATGTTTTGGGATCAAAATGTTGAAACATGCTTTTTTCCTATGTATTCCCCTCTCGTCAGGAAGGAGAGGGGCAGGGGTGAGGTCATCCTATATCTTCCTACCGTTCCCCTCGCAAAAACTACGCCTGAATGGAGAAATCCGATGGCGCCTTCGAGCGAAGGGCAGACTCCTGACCATTTCGTCCGTTCGTCGAAGTCGATGTGGCGCGCAGACGGGAAGGCAGGCGCTCGCGCTGGATCAGGTCCTCCAGGCTCTCCCGCTCCACGATCAGATCTGCCTGCCCATCCGCGACGAAGACAATGGCGGGTCGCAGGAATCGGTTGTAGTTGCTGGCCATCACATAGTTGTACGCGCCGGTGGTCTGCACTGCCAGCAGGTCGCCCGGCTCCGGACGCGCCAGCCGCGCGTTCCAGATCAGAATATCCGTTTCGCAGTGTTTCCCCGCGATAGTCACAACCTCGTCGGGAGACTGATCGGCCTTATTTGCGAGCAGACAGCTATAGGCGGCTTCATACAGTTGCGGGCGCGGGTTGTCCGACATGCCGCCGTCGATGGCGACGTAGGTGCGGGCGCCCGGCGCCTCGGTGATGGGAACGGTTTTGATGGCCCCGACCATGTAGAGGGTCGTGCCGGCCTCGGCGACCAGGGCGCGTCCCGGCTCCTGGCCGAGCCGCGGATACGGCAGCCCGGCGGCGTCCAGCGCACGCTTCAAGGTCGTGGCGATCTGCTCGGCGAACGCTTCGTAACTCGGCGGGCAGTCTTCGGGCAGGTAGCGCACGCCCAGCCCGCCGCCGATGTTCAGCTCCTCCACAGGCGCTCCGGTCTCTTCCACTACGGCGCGCATCAGCCCGACCATGATCTCGACCGCCTGCACGTGGGTCTCGGCATCCAGCAGCTGCGAGCCGATGTGACAATGCAGGCCCCGGAACTGCAGTCCCGGCGTCGCCAGCACGCGCTTGACCGCCTGCAGCGCGGAGCCATCCATGATATTGAAGCCGAACTTCGTATCCGCCTGCCCCGTGCGGATCAGCCGATGGGTGACCGGATCGACGCCGGGCGTGGTGCGGATCAGCACGTTGACGGTCGCTCCTGCCTCCGCCACGACCTGGCCGAGCAGGTCCATCTCGTGGAAGTTATCGACGATGATGTGCCCGATCCGATGGGAGACGGCCAGCTCCAGCTCCTCGCGCGACTTGTTATTGCCGTGCAGCGCCAGCCGCTCGACGGGAAAGCCGGCCTCCAGCGCCGTATACAGCTCGCCCAGCGCGGCCACGTCCATGCCCAGGCCCTCCTGGGCGATCAGCCGCGCCATCGCCAGCGTCAGGAACGCTTTGCTGGCGTAGTAGATCGCGTTCTGCGGATAGCGCGCCTCGAAGGCGGCGCGGTAGCGGCGGCAGTTGGCGCGGATCGCGGCCTCATCCATCACATAGAGCGGCGTGCCGAACTCGGCTGCCAGACGCGTGGTGTCGCATCCTCCGATCTCCAGATGGCCCTGCGCATCGATCCGCTGCGTGCCCAGTAGCATAACGGGAAGCGTTCCCCTTTCCGGCTGTGTCAAAATCGGCCCTTCGCTATGGGAAGGGCCGCGCTGCCTCGCGTGCGGAAACCGGCTGTCCGTAGCGGCCGGCCGCATGAAATCTCACTTGCGCGTAGTGTACCCAAAACCCACCCCCCTGTCAAGGCGAGGGGACGTTCAGCGGCTGCAGAGAAGGCCCCATTCCTCTTACGTGTTCCATGCCTTCGCGGTTTTTGCCGGGCCGACCATGCACAAAATGGTGCTTTTTGGGGCGATCAGGTTTTGGCGATCAGAGGGATTTAATGACAAGCATTATATTTCAAGCAAAAGCAGCAAAATCGCCTGAAAAAATCTTTGAAAAAAATGCCTGCAGGATATTGAATTCTACCGGGCAGTATGATATACTGTCGCCACCCAAAAGCGGAAAGCGCGTGGGCCAGCCCGATACCCGAAGCGTCGGGATTTCGCCCCGGCGCCTGGCATGAGGAGTAGCGACGATGACAGACCAGGACCCACCGGCCTTCACCGTCGTGGACAAGCGCCGCGCCGCGCAAAAGAAGGCCGCCTCCGAGCCCCATCCGGAAAGTGCGGCGGAAGAGTCCACCGTTTCATCCACACCCGAAGAAGATTCTGCTGCCACGACGCAGGCACCACCCACCGAAGGTTCTTCATCCGAAAGTAAGACGCAAGAGGAAGCCGCCGGGGAAGATACATCCTCCCACGCGGAAGCGGAGCAGGCGCCGCAAGAAGGTATGCCGGCGCTCGATCCGATAATGCTTCTTTCTCTGGCGGCTATGCAGTTGGACGTACGCACGTTCGTGCAAACGCTCCTGGGCGTTTTCGACGCCTATGCCTGGCAGGCGATGGGCTTGGTCGCCAATCCGGCCACGGGAGAGCCGCATAAAGACCTTCCGGCCGCGCAGTTGGCTATCGACTGTCTGCAGTTTCTGCTGGGCAAAGCGGAAGCCGATCTCTCGGAGCCGGAGCGGCGGGAAGTCCAGCGCCGCCTCAACGACCTGCGGATGAACTACCTCGCCAAATTGCGCGAGTCCTGATCCAGCATTGCCGGGCAGGACCGCGAAATGCATTCCTTTCCGACGCCGCAGTCCTCATCGAGAAAGGTGTTAGCCTTTCTTAACCTAATGCGATAGATAAAGAACGTTCGGACCTGCGCTACAGAAAAGAGCGGTTCCTTCAAAACCGCCGCACATTCAAATCACGATGCCCGGCAGGATGGCCGGGTATCCAGGAAACCGGAGCCGATAGGAGAGAGTCATGGCCATTCGGATCGATCTGCCCCCTGTGTTGCTGCCGCGGCTGCGCCTGCACTGGCATGCGACTCACCAGCAGCTCTCGCGCTACTCGCGGGCCCTGCAGGAGTATGCCAACCGTACGGCGGCAGTTTCGCGAGCCGGGTGGCGGAGCGTTTCCGAAAGAACCGTCGCCTGCCTGAGCGTGCGTCATCGCCTGCGCGTCCGCGCGGAGGTGCGGCTCAGGAAGCGCGTAGCGGCCTTCGAGGAGCGCTACGAGGACCTGGTCGACCTGCTCTGCTGGGCTGCCAAAGACGGGGTGCATACCGATCGCGACGCCCGCTATACGGCGCTGCGCGCCTGGATGCGGGCCAACTACCGCACGGTACGGCGCCACCTGTGCGCCTACTGGGCGGAGGAAGCCACGCCGGCTGTCGATCCTTTTGAGGCGCTATTTGCGCCTGAGAACGTGGACGGCATCATCAATGCGGCCGACGGCATCGAAGTCATCATGCGGACCCGCGCCGCGCTCGATGCCTACCACGACGCCCTGGCTTCCCGCGATCACGTCTCCTGACCTGCTGCCCCGCGACCCCGGCCTCCGGGCCGATGCCCTGCGCTGTTGTCCCCCTCCCGCAGGGCATCGGCTGTTTCGTGTGTCCCTTCTACTCTAAGAGCCTGTCCGAAAACTCGGAAAGTTTGCGTGGTCGGCATGGAATAAGCTTTCATGCCGACCCGCAAAGCCTATACCACCGATCTTTCGGACGCCCAATGGCACTGGATCGAAGGCTTCTTTCCTGTGCGGCCTC
>DASRCN010000136.1:0-19208 GCA_035653075.1 Chthonomonadaceae bacterium
CCATAACGAAGGCAATGGCACCTTCAAAGATGTCACCGCCGGCTCCGGCTTAGAAGCCAGCGGGTCCTACGACTGGACCACCAGTGCCTGCTGGGCCGATATTGATGGCGATGGTAAGCCCGATCTGTATGTCTGCCGCTACGTGCGCTTCACGCCCTCCAGCCAGCAGTTATGCCAGTATGAAGGGCTCGATGGCTCGGTGGTCTCGTCTTCCTGCACGCCTGCGGCGTATCCCTCCGAGCGTGGGTCGCTGTACCATAATGAGGGTGGCGGGAAATTCCGGGACATTACTCAGGAATCCGGACTGGCAGATACCCACGGAGACGGCCTGGGCTGTATGTTCTGCGACTTCAATAACGATGGCAAGCCCGACCTTTATGTCGCCAACGATACCCGCCCGGCCGACCTCTTCCTCAACCTGGGAAACGGGCGCTTCAAGGATATTGCCGCTGAGTCCGGCACCGCCTATGCCGGCGACGGCAAGATCATGTCCGGCATGGGGATAGACTGGGGCGACTACGATAACGATGGCAAATTCGACCTTCTGGTCTCCAACTTCTCGAATCAGCTCAAAGCGTTGTTTCACAACCAGGGCCACAACGTGTTCATCGACGAAGCAGGGACGTCCGGCATCGCGTTGCCCTCGGTCGACCGGCTGACGTTCGGCGCCAACTTCGTGGATGTAGACAACGATGGATGGCTCGACATTGTGCTGGTCAACGGGCACGTCTGGAGCTTGGCCGACCGCATACAGAACGCGATGACGTACTACCAGTCCGCTCAGCTTTTTCACAACGAGGGCGGTCAGCGCTTTACCGACCTGACGGCGCAGGCGGGTCCGGATTTTGCGCGAAAGATCGTGGGGCGTGGTGTAGCGGTCGGCGACTATGACGGCGACGGCAGAGAGGACCTACTGGTCGTCAACGCGGAAGGCGCTCCGCTGCTGCTGCACAACGAAGGGCCAAGAAATCACTTTCTCGAGCTTCGGTGTCTGGGTCCTAACGGAAAATCCGATGCACTCGGAGCGCGGGTCACGCTTAAGGCCGGCAAGCTAACGCAGGTGCGTGAGGTACGCGCAGCCGGCACCTATCTCTCCTGCAACTTTCCAGACCTCCACTTTGGGCTTGGTGACAGCCAGAAGGCCGACGAGATCTCGATTCGCTGGCCGGATGGTAAGACCGTTTCCTTCCAATCTGTCGCTGCGAATCATGCCTACCTCGTCAGCGAAGCAGAGGGCCGCCTGCGCGTCGAACGATGATGGGAGAAATGGGCTTCCGGCTCAGGCATTGCATGCCAGAAGACGATCAGAAACTCCAGAAGGCGTGAAAAAAGGGCGGTTAGGTGAAAGGAGAGCAAACCCCTAGCCGCCCAAGGAAGGAAGGTGAACTCGAATCGTTAACAATATCGGCAGCCTTTCGCTTCCTCTTTAGGCCGGTTTTGGCTTTCTGCCTCCCTCGACCCGACAAAAATACGGAATAGGCGGCTTCAGCGGTATAATAAGCTCGCCGGGCCTACACAAAATCCCCACTCTCAAGGATAATCGAACGAATGAAGCAGTGTAGATCTCTCCTGTGGATGGCGTTGCTGACGGTTGTCGCGACGATTTTTCCTATCGCTCCCCTCCCTGCAGCGCAGGCGCTATGGACCGGACCGGCGCCCACAAAGCGTCACGCGGCCTTCTATCTCAAGGATGGCGACCGGGTCGTCTTCTATGGTGACAGCATCACCGAGCAGCACCTTTACACGACCTACATCGAAAGCTACTGTGTCACGCGATTTCCCAAAAAGCACTTCACCTTCGTCAACTCGGGCTGGGGCGGCGACCGGGTCACGGGCGGAGGCGGAGGTCCCATCGACGTGCGGCTGCAGCGGGATGTCCTGGCCTACAAGCCGACGGTGGTCACCATCTGCCTGGGTATGAACGACGGCGGCTATCGCCCGTTCGATCCCGACCTGTACGCTACCTACGTCGGCGGCTACCGCCATATCCTCGATACGCTGCTTCGGGAATTGCCGGGCGTGCGGATCACGCTGCTCACCCCGCCGGCGTTCGACGATGTGACACGCGCGCCGGGCTTTCCCGGCGGCTACAATGCCACTCTGCTAGCCTACGGCGAGGCCGTCAGGGAGCTGGGCCGGGAGTATGGGCTGGTGGTCGCGGATACCAATACGCCGCTGATCGCCCTGCTCGACAGGGCCGAGACGCGCGATAAGGAGCTGGCGCCCAAGATCATTCCGGATCGCGTCCATCCCGCGCCAGGCGGCCATCTGGCGATGGCCGCGGCGGTCCTGAAAGCCTGGAACGCGCCGGATACGGTCGCCGACATCGAGATCGACGCCGGGTCCGGGCAGATCGTCCGGCAGGAGGATACGCATCTCTCCGATCTGCATGCCGCTCCGACCGGGGTGCGCTTTACCCATACCGATGGCGCGCTGCCCTGGCCTCTGGACCGCGATCCCAACAAAAATCCGGAGATGGCGCTGGCGCTGCAGCTCACCGACGACGAGCCGGCGCTCGACCATTTCATCCTGGCGGTGACCCATCTTCAGGACGGCAGCTATACCCTCCGGGTGGACGGGCACGACGTAGGGATCTTTTCCAGCGCCGATCTGCAGCACGGCATCGATCTGGCCGCCCTGCCGGACCTGCCGTCAAACCGTCAGGCCCAGGAGGTTTTGAGCCTGACGCGCCAGCACAATCAACTACACTTCCGTCGATGGCGTGAGGTCCAGGTGCCGCACACAACAAACGGCACAGTCGATGCCGCGACCCAGCATACCCTGGATGATCTGGACGCGCAAGCGGCAGAGGCGGTTCGCAAGCAGCACGCCGCCGCCCAGCCGGTCTCCCATCAGGTGGAGCTGGTACATACCTGACCCCCAAAGGCGCCCACCCCCAAGAACAATGCAAAACAATCCGGCCATCCTGGTGGTCTGCATGCTCATTCTGCCCGTTCTCGCCAGTATGCCCGCGCAGGCGCAACGGAGGACGATCACGCTGCCGTCGCTGCTCAAGGAGATGACGGACCGGGACGCCATGGCGCGCTGGCCCTCGCCCGAATATACCGAGCGTCAGGCCAGCAGCTACGACCGCCGCTCCAAGACCCCCGCCGATCCGGAGGGCTGGTTCGCCAACGACGACTTCAGCCAGTTTATCCGCTCCGAAGAGAACACCGGGAGGTGGGAGTGGGTGATGATGGAGGCCGAAGGGCCGGGGTGCGTGGTCCGCATCTGGTTCGGCGGCATGCTCCCGAAAGGGATACTGCGGTTCTACCTGGACGGCGCGGAGACACCCGCCATCGAGGGGCCAGCGTACGAGGCGCTGGTCGGCAAACTGCTGGCGGAGCGGCCTCTTGCCATCGAAAACGCGCACGGCATCCCCGGCGCGCCCGGCGGCATGAACCTGTTCCTCCCGATCCCCTACAGCCGTCACTGCAAGATCACCTACGAAGAGCCCGGCCAGCACGATCCTAATAAGCCTCCGGAGGGCCGCTGGTACAACATCGAGTACCGCACCTACGCGCCGGGAACGCGCGTCCGCACGTTCACCATACAGGATTGGCAGGTGGCACGGCTGGCGATGGAGAAGACCTGCCAAACGCTCCTCGATCCTCCGGTACCGCCCGCCGGCAGGGAGATAACCCTGGACCGGACCCTGGCGCCCGGAGAATCGGCGACGGTCGATTTTCCCAAGGGTCCGGCAGCGGTGCGCTGGCTGCAGGCGCAGGTCGTGACCGAGCATCCGGAAGATCTCGATCAGGCGCTGCGCTCGACCGTGCTGCGTATCGGCTTCGATGGCGAGGAGACGATCTGGTGCCCCCTCGGCGACTTTTTCGGAAGCGGAGTCGGGCTGAACGCATTGGAGAGCTGGTATAGAACTATTACCAGGGATGGCCTGATGACGTGCCGCTGGGTGATGCCCTACGCCTCTTCCGCCGCGCTCACGCTGCAAAATCTCGGCAAGCAGCCCGTGACGGTGCGGCTGAAAGCTCGCGTAGGCGCCTGGCGGTGGGACGACCGCTCGATGCATTTTCACGCCAACTGGCGGCAGCAGGTCCCGCTGCCCACGCGCCCACACTCCGATTGGAACTACATCGAAGCGACCGGCAAGGGAGTCTATGTGGGAGACGCGCTGGCGGTCTTTAACCCGGTTCCCGACTGGTGGGGCGAAGGCGACGAGAAGATTTGGGTGGACGGCGACTCGTTTCCCTCCCACTTCGGCACCGGCAGCGAGGACTATTACGGCTATTCCTGGGGAAATACGACACTTTTCCAGGGACCGTTCAGCAACCAGATCCGTTGCGATGGACAGGGAAATTCAGGATACACCATCGTCACGCGGACCCGCTGCCTGGATGCCATCCCGTTTACCCGCTCGCTGCGCTTCGATATGGAAGTGTGGCATTGGGCGGATACGAACGTCGCCTATGCCGCCACGACCTACTGGTACGCCCTGCCCGGCGCGGCGAGCAACCGCGCTCCCTCTCCTGAGGAGGCCATGCGGCCGATCTCGCAAATGCCGGGTCACAAGTGATTCTCCTCATTCTGGCCCTGCTGGTTCTCGCCGTCTGGCTGGCGCTCTGGCTCGCGCACGCCGCCTTCTGGCGCATCGATCGGGAGCCGGCGCCTCCCCCGCCGGAAACCTGGCCGGCGGTGGCCGCCATCATTCCCGCGCGGAACGAAGCGGAGCGTATCGAGGAGACGCTGACCTCGCTCTGGCAGCAGGACTATCCTGGCTGCCTGCGCATCGTCGTCGTAGACGATCACAGCGAAGACGGCACGGCGGAGGCGGCCCTTCGGGCCGCCGAAGAGAATGGGCGAGCGGAGATGCTGCACGTCCTGACGGCAGAGCCGCTGCCGGACGGCTGGACCGGCAAGGTCTGGGCGATGCAGCAGGGTCTGACGCGCGGCGTGCCGCCGGACGATCCGGCGCGATATATTCTGTTCAGCGATGCCGATATTGCGCATGGGAAAAGCGCATTGCGGGAGCTGGTCAGTCGGGCGGAGGCCGGCCCCTGCGACCTCGTCTCCTTCATGGTCCGGCTGCAGTGCCATAGCTCTGCCGAAAAGCTTCTCATCCCGGCGTTCGTCTTCTTCTTCAAGCTGCTTTATCCGTTCCGGCGCGTCAACGATCCGCGCGACTCGCTCGCAGGCGCGGCCGGCGGCACGATGCTGGCCCGGCGGGAAGCCCTGGAGCGCATCGGCAACCTGGACCGCATCCGTGGCGAATGGATCGACGACTGCGCCCTCGCAAGAGAGATCAAGCGAGGCGGCCATCGGATCTGGCTGGGCCTGAGCGAAAGCTCCATCAGCACGCGCCATTACGGCCGCCTGCGCGAGATACTCGCGATGATCGCGCGCACGGCCTATACCCAGCTCGGCTACTCTCCATTGCGGCTGCTCGGATGCGTGGCCGGTCTGGGCTTGATCTTCCTGGCGCCGCCGCTCTTACTCTGCTTCGCGTCCGGCTGGCCGCAGGCGCTCGGCGGCGCCGCCTGGCTGCTCATGAGCCTGCTCTACCTGCCGATGGTGCGCTTCTATCGCCAGTCGCCTTTATGGGCGTTGCTGCTGCCTCTCACCGCCCTCCTCTATCTCTGGGCGACACTGCTTTCTGCTTGGCGTCATGCTCGAGGACAGGGCGGCGTGTGGAAAGGGCGTGCCCGATCCGTATGAGCAGGCAGGAACCATCTTCCCTACGGCGAATTCTGCTCTATCGGTAGGTTTCCAGCATGGCAGCAAGGGAGTGAGATCGTGTTGACATCCGAGCAGATCGGCTTCTATATGGAGAACGGCTACCTGCGCATCCCCCAGGTGTTCACGCCCGAGGAGATCCAGGCTATGAGCCGGGACTTAGACCAGGTCATCCAGGACTGGGCCGTCCACAATGAGGGCTGGATCGGTCCCTGGCGTCAGGTCTATATGCGTCCCGAGGTCGAGCAACGGTCAAAGCTGATTCATCTCAACGACCTGCACTTCTACTCGGAGACCTGGTGCCGGGCGGTCCTGCATCCCCGGCTGACCGAGGCCATGGTGGATCTGCTGGGTCCCTGCGTAGAGCTGCACCACACGACGCTGCATTGCAAGCCGCCGGAAACAGGAATGCCATTCCCGATGCACCAGGATTCGCCGTTCTACCAGCATGAAGGGCCTGCCTACGTGGATGCCATCCTCCACATCGACTCCGCGACCGAAGAGAACGGCTGCCTCAAGTTTTTACCCGGCAGCCATAAGAGCGGTCATCTGGAGCATATTACGGAAAACAGCTCGCCTCATCTGCCTACCGACCACTACCGGCTGGCGGATGCAATCTCCTGCCCAGCAGACTCCGGCGATGTCGTGGCCTTCAGCATCTACACAGTCCACGGCTCGGAGATCAACCGGACCGACCGCTGGCGGCGACTTGTGCGCGTCGGCTATCGCGACCCGCGCAACAAGCAGATCGGAGGTCATGGGCTGGGTCGCCCTGGCTTAATGGTCCGCGGTCTACGGCCTATCGAATTCGCGACCTCCTGAATGGCCTTATCCCGTGGGACGACCGGGGTTATATTATGAATACGAAACGCATCGTTCTGATAGGCATTTTACTTGTCCTTATTTGGGCGATTTGCCTGGCTTGGCTGCATTATTCCACCGGAGAAAGTGAGGAATCAAACCAATCTTCGACTGTAATCGATTCAAGCCGGTGGCAACAGATGGGCTTTCAACTACACTCGAACCAGCCCTATAAGGAAGTGGTAATTCCTTATACGGAGCGAGGTGGACAGATTTATGTGCAGGCTACAATGGCCGGAAGGTCGGTTGAATGCTTGGTTGATACTGGTGACAGCTATATCGAATGGACACAACAACTCAATCTACCCGGTAAGCACATGGGTAGCCTTTTTGCTTACCCAGGTTCCAGCGGAATCCAGGTGACGGCCGAATGGGTACAGATCTCTGACCTCCGCCTGGGTGACTATGAACTGACAAACATCCCTACTATGAAGGTAAATACAGGATCATCCTTACCGGAGGCTGGCGATAAGCCATTACCAGCCGTTCTTGGCAATACAGCATTTATGCACGTCGTGTTGACAATAGATTCCAGACAGCATCAGTTGATTGTGCGCCAACTCGACTATGACATAGCGCAACAGTTGCATGGCTCTCAAGTCTCTCTGCTGACGTTCAAACCTGTGATACCGGTCATTCAGGGTGTGCCTGATTACATTACGGTATTGGGTAGTATCGCCGACCGCCCAGTCCGTTTTGCCATCGATACCGGTCAAAGCTGGCCTGGCATTTTCCTTGCAAGTGCTGTACGTAGCCAACTGAATGGTGTGCGGACAGGCAGTCAGGATTTGGCCCGAATCACTGTAGGACAGACCTTCTTTGGAAGACGAGCAACCGAGGTAACCGAACCGATAGCTTGGTCTTTAGGTACCGCGAAAGGTCGCTGCCCTGCATTTGTCATTGATATGCCAAACTACGCCTGGCAAGCAAACATTGGTCACCAGCTACTGAAAGACTACCGGGTCACCATTGATTATCCTCATCAGAAAGTCCTATTGGAGCCATTTCAAGCGAATCCGAACGTAGTACGAACGAAGCCATAATCACGAGGAACAACAGGACCATGCGCATCGACGCTCATCAGCATTTCTGGCATTATGATCCGGAGGAGTACGACTGGATATCCGAGGAGATGCCGGGCTTGCGCCGGGACTTCCTACCGCACGATCTGGCGCCGTTGCTCCGGCAGATCGACTTTGATGGCTCGATTGCCGTGCAGGCGCGGCAAAGCCTGGAAGAGACGGAGTGGCTGCTGGCGCTGTCCGAACAGTACGCTTTTATACGGGGCGTCGTCGGCTGGGTGGACCTGCGCTCGACACAGGTAAGAAAGCAATTGGAGACACTCGGGCCGCATCCCAAGCTCTGCGGCGTGCGCCACGTCGTGCAGGATGAGCCGGACGATGCCTTTATGCTGCAGCCGGAGTTCCTGCGAGGGCTGGCGCTGCTGCACGAGTTTGGGCTTGTTTACGATCTGCTGCTCTATCCCCGCCATCTGCCGATCGCCGCCCAGGTCGTCGAAAGGTTTCCGGAACAGACGTTCGTGCTGGACCACCTGGCAAAGCCAGCCATCAAAGACCGGGCTCTTTCTCCCTGGCGCGAGGATCTGCACGAGCTGGCCCGGTTTCCCAACGTTTTTTGCAAGTTGTCCGGCATGGTGACCGAAACGCACTGGGGCCAGTGGCAGACCGAGGACTTCCTTCCCTATCTGGATGTCGCCCTCGAAGCCTTCGGCCCGGAGCGCGTGATGATCGGTTCCGACTGGCCGGTCTGCACGCTTTCCGGCGACTACGCCTCCGTCATGGGCATCGTCATGGACGCTCTGGACTCGTTTCCCGAGGAGGCACGCCGTCAAATCCTCGGCGAAAACTGCCTCCGCGCCTATGGCTTAAAGGAATAGCGCAGGACACCGCCAGCGCAAACAAGAATTACTCAGAAAAGAGGAGCGCGTTCATGCCCGATCTGCGGCAGAAGATTCTCATTCTCTATTCCCGGACCCCCGACCTCAACAGCGAGATCGGCTCGTGGGCTATTTACGACGGCACCGGCAAGGAACGCCATACGACCGGGGACAGTGATACGCCCCCGTACGCGTCCGTGTTCGCGGCCATGCAGGACGGTTGGAGGGTCATTCAGTTTCCGCAACTATTCCCGGCGTATCCCGGCATGGAGCTGAGCACGTCCTACTTGCGGTTCGAGTACATTCTGGAGAAGATGGAGGAAGTGGATGGCGGTTGATAGGAAGCACTTGCTGACGTCGGTGCAGATGGCCGATTTCGTCGCCGATGGGCTGCTCCGATTCGACGCGCTGATCCCGGAAGAGATCAACCGGGAGGTGATGCGCGAGTTGGACGAGCGGCGCATCAACTTCGGCTACGAGCCACAGGGCCAGCCGCTGGACGAACTTTGGCGCGAATCGCGGGGCATCGGCGCCATGATCCGACTGCCGCAGGTACAGGGTATCATCCAGAGCCTGGTCGGTCCCGATCCTCTCTACGACCACCACTGCCCACATCAGGTGCCGCCCGGTCATGTGGAGGGGCAGATCTGGCATGCCGACGCCATCATCGATACGCGCCAGCACTTCGACATCCAGTTGTTCTACTTCCCGCACGACACGCCGCGCGAGATGGGCGGCACGATGTTCCTGCCCGGCAGTCACCTGCGCCGTATCCATGAGACCGACATTGCCCGCCATCAGAACTTTCTGGGACAGATGCCCATCGTCTGCAAGGCGGGAACATTAGTGGTCGGGCATCACGGTATCTGGCACTGCGCGCAGCCCAACCTGACGGACAAACTTCGGTACATGTTCAAGCTCCGGCTCAACCCGACCGTCCGCCAGTTGCGCCTGTGGAACACGGACGACCTGAACGATCCGCAAATCCCCGGCATTCTCTTCCGCAACCACCGCTGGTACGGCAACGACGACCGTCTGGAGTATGCCAATCGGATCAAGTTCTGGCGCTTCCTGACCGGCGACGACGGCTATGATGCCCATTACTGGCTGACCCGAATCGAGAATATGCCCGAGCGCATCGCGCTCTAAATACGCTTAAGTCGCCTTCTTGAACTGAACGCTCTGCCATTCGGCAAAGAGCGGCTTGAGCTTGTTACGCTGGTATTTGCCGGTCGAGGTGACGGGAAAGGTGTCTCCGAAGAGGACGACTTTGGGACTCTTGGCGAACGGCAGGCGCTGCCGGCAGGCGGCGATAATCTCCTCTTCCGTCACCTGCGCTCCTTCCTCCAACTGCACGTAAGCCCCGACTTCCTCGCCGTAGAAGTCGTTCTCGAAGCCGACCGCCATCGCCGCTTTGACGCCGGGAATGGCGTTGAGGACCTCGTCGATGTCGAACGGCGAATAGTTGACCCCGCCCCGGATAATCAGCTCTTTGATGCGCCCGGTGATAAAAAAGTAGGCGCGCCCGTCCTCGCCCTGGCGATAGAATCCCTCGTCCCCGGAGCGGAACCAGCCGTGCGCAAAAGTATCGCGGTTGGCATCCGGGCGCTTGAAATAGTATTTCATCACGTTGTGGCCGCGCGCCACGATCTCCCCGCGTGTATCCGGCGGCAGCGGATGGCCCTCGGAGTCATGGATCGCCATCTCGTTGGCGGAGATCGGGCAGCCGATGGACGGGAAGCCGCACTCGAACATCCAGTGCTCAAATGCCTTGCGGTCGAGGTCGATGGGCAGGAAGCAGGAGTAACAGGTCGTTTCGGAGAGGCCGTAGCCGTGGACCACCCGCACCCCGAACGTCTCGTCGAACCGCTTCGCCAGCTCCACCGTCAGCGGACCGGCGCCGCAGATGATATGGCGAAAGCGGGAGAGATCAAGCGCGGAAAGATCCTCGCGCGCCTCGCACAGAAAGGCCAGGATCGTCGGGACCACGCTCACCCAGGTACAGCGCTCCGCCGCCAGGGTCCTCCAAAAGCTGTGCGCCCGGAAGCTGCGGTTGAGGACCACGCTGCCCCCGGAATAGAGCGGGGTCATCAGGGTGACGACCGTGCCGTTGACGTGATGGATGGGCAGCACGCACATGGCGCGATCTTCCGGGCCGAACCGGTGCCAGGCGGCGATGCTGTCCGCATCCGCCAGGAGGTTCGCCTGCACGAGCACCACCCCCTTGGGCGCGCCGGTTGTGCCGGAGGTGTAGACGATCAGGCACTCGGTATCCGGGGACAAATCCGGCAGCGGGTCCAGAGGCGGCGTGTTTTCGAGCGCCTGCGTGAAGTCGAGATAACCTGCTCTTTCCGGCCCGCCGACCTGGATGTAGTGGACGATCCCCTGTCGCTGTCCCCGCAGCAGCTCGCACCGCTCGATCTGATCGCTGAGCACGAAAGCGGCTTTGGCCTCCGAGTTGTCCAGGATGAAGCCCACCCGCTCGTCGTCCTCGGTGCAGTTGATGGGCACGACCGTCGCGCCGAGCAGCCAGGCCGCGAAATAGATGAGGACCGTGCGGGCGTCATTGACCATCAGCGTCGCGACTCGGTCGCCGGGGCGCATGCCGAGCGCATTGGTCATGAAGGCGGCCACGCGTCGGGCGGCCTCCGCGAACTCCGCATAGGTATAAGCGGCGGCAAAGCCGCCGGTATCGTAGTAGGTCAGGAAGTTCTTGTCTGGGGTTTCCGCGGCGCGCATGGTGAGCAGGGCGCCGATATTAGCATATGGCGTCATCCGCTCTTCCCAGGGGCGATCGGAAAGCGAGCGCGCGTGGTGGATATTAGAGATCGTATCGGGGAAGACGTTCTCCGTCTGCTCTGCGATCATCATGTCGGCCTCCTTGGCTTACGCTCATCATCGAGGCAAGCGCCACCTCTTTTTTCGCTGCCGCCCGGTCGTATTCCTACTGAGCCAATTTCGTACAAGGTGCATTAATCGGACTGTTTCCGTACTATAATATATACGGATAGCAAGTCTCAGGCAAGCAGTAACAAATGCGAACGCTCGTGTCGGCAAGACAACGGTCTTATCGTGTGGTTTTCTTTTCGCCTGAGGCTGCCAGCGTCACTCTCTTGAAGGAGGAACGAAATGTCTGGAGAGGTTCTTCCGCTGCGGCGGATCGACCACGTGCGCTTCTTCGTGGGCAATGCGCGCCAGTCCGCCTATTTCTACCGCAACGCCTTCGGCTTCGACGTGGTCGCCTACGCGGGCCTGGAGACCGGCATGCGCCAGGAAGCGGGCTATGTGCTGCGCCAGGGGGACATCACCTTCGTGCTGGCCTCTCCCCTGCGTCCCGAGCATCCCGACAACAAGCGGCTCATGCTGCATGGCGACGGCGTGCAGGACATCGCCTTGGAAGTGGACAACGTGGACGCGGCCTACGCCGACGCCGTCCGCCGGGGCGCCGTCGGCGTGACTCCCCCGACCTGTCTGCAGGACGATCACGGCGAGTACGAGTTCGCCACCATCAAGGCCTACGGCGACACGACCCACAGTTTCGTCAACCGGGACCGCTACCGGGGCGTCTTCGCCCCCGGCTACAAGCCCCTCGATCCCGAACGCTACAATCCCCGCACCTTCCATCCGGCCGGACTGCTCGCCATCGACCATATGGTCGGCAATGTCGAAGAGGGCAAGATGGACGAGTGGGTGCATTTCTACGAGAACGTGATGGGCTTTAAGCAGCTCGTCCACTTCGACGATAAGGACATCAGCACGGAGTACTCGGCGCTCATGTCCAAAGTCGTGCAGGATGGGCGCGGGCGGATCAAATTTCCGATCAACGAGCCGGCGGAGGGCCGCAAGAAGTCGCAGATCGAGGAGTATCTGGAGTTCTACGGCGGCCCGGGCGTGCAGCACATCGCCCTTTCGACCAACAACATCGTCGAGACGGTCAAGGCGCTGCGCAAGAATGACGTCACCTTTCTGATGGTGCCGCCGACCTACTACGAGATGCTGCCGGAGCGAGTCGGGCATATCGAGGAGGACCTGCACGAGCTTGCCAGGCTGGGCATCCTCGTCGATCGGGATGACGAGGGCTATCTGCTCCAGATCTTCACGCAGCCGGTGGAAGACCGCCCCACCCTCTTCTTCGAGATCATCGAGCGGCACGGCTCGCAAAGCTTCGGCAAGGGCAACTTCAAGGCGCTCTTCGAAGCCATCGAGCGGGAGCAAGCCCGCCGGGGCACGCTGTGAGACTGGCCCGTTTTCGTCAGCCGCCGTCAACGGAACCGGAACTCGGAATCGTTTTCGGAGAGGCGATCTACCCGCTACGCACCGTCTGGCGCGCGAACACCACGTTCGGTCCGCTGCCTTCGGATACGGTCACGCTGATCGCCCGCCTCACCGATCCGGAGCTGCGGCAGGCGCTGGGCGATTCGCTCGGCGGCATGGCTTCCACCGCCGCCAATGAGAAACGCCTGCCCCTGGATACGGTGGAGCTGCTGGCGCCTATCCAGCCCGGCTCGTTCCGCGACTTTTATGCCTTCGAGCAGCACGTGCGCAACGCGCGCAAGAAGCGCGGGCTGGACATGGTCCCGGAATGGTATGAATCGCCGGTCTTCTACTTCTCCAATACCGCCGGCATTGTCGGCCCGGAGGCATCGATACCTAAGCCGCCGGAGACGCAGGAGCTGGACTACGAATTGGAGCTAGGCGCGTTCATCGCGCGGGAAGGCCGGGACATACCCGTCTCCGAAGCCGACTCCTATATCGCCGGGTTTACGATCGTCAACGACTGGAGCGCCCGCGACATTCAGCGGAAGGAGATGAAGGTCGGCCTCGGTCCAGCTAAGGGGAAGGACTTCGCCACCAGCATCGGCCCCTACCTGGTCACGCCGGAGGAGCTGGAAGAGCGCGTCCTGCCCGACCGCAGCCGTGGCAAACGCTACGATCTGACCATGGCGGCTGCCGTCAACGGGCGGGAGATTTCGCGCGGCAACGCCCGCGATATGCACTGGACCTTCGCCGAGATCATCGCGCATGCGTCCCGCAACACAGTCCTGCGGCCTGGCGACCTGATCGGCTCCGGCACGGTCGGCACCGGCTGCCTGACCGAGTTCCCGGACGGGACCTATCCCTGGCTCCAGCCCGGCGACGTCGTCGAGCTTCGTATCGACTGCCTGGGGACATTACGGAATCGGGTGATGTAGGCCCACCCCCTGTCCCCCTCCCTAAGCGCTCGAACGATAAAGCCTGTTCTCGCTAGGGAGGGGGAACCGTCTTGAAAGCGAGAACCCTCTTTCCTAAATCTTCTCTTGCCTCCAGGCAGAGGTAGCAGATAGGGAGGCTGTTCCCCCTCCCTGTGAGCGTAGCGAACGCATCAGGGAGGGGGACAGGGGGTGGGCGGGAGATTAATAGCATGCCTCGCTATGTCCAATTAGGAAAGGTGCCGCCGAAGCGGCATATTCAGTTCCACAAGCCCGACGGCGGGCTCTACGCGGAGCAGGTCTTCGGAACAAAGGGGTTTTCGGGGATCGCGTCGATCCTCTATCACGTGCATCCGCCGACTCTGGTGGCCGACTTCGAGCCGATCGGCGACGCCCGCCCTGAGCTGCTTGCCGACGATTCCCTGCACCATCGCCACTTAAAAACCATCTCCTTCCCGGCCTGCGGCGACCCAATCTCCGGGCGCACGCCGCTGCTGGTGAACGACGATGTCTCCATCGGCCTCTGCCGGCCCGATGAGCCGATGGACTACTATTACAAAAATGCGGATGGAGACGATCTGCTCTTCGTTCACGAGGGGTCCGGCCACCTGGAGACGATGTTCGGCACGCTCTCGTATCGCCAGGGCGACTACCTGGTCATTCCGCGCGGCATCATCTACAAGGTCGTGGCCGAGTCGCCTGCAACGCGGATGCTGGTGATCGAGTCGGCCAGCGCCATCGAGGTCCCCCGGCGCTATCGCAATGAGTACGGCCAACTGCTGGAGCACGCGCCTTACTACGAGCGCGATATCCGCGTGCCGGAAACGCTGGAGACCCACGACGAAAAGGGCCGCTTTGAAGTGCGCATCAAGGCGCGCGGCAAGATCAACGCCTACTTCTACGACTACCATCCGCTCGACGTGATCGGCTGGGACGGCTATCTCTATCCCTGGGCGTTCAACATCGGCGACTACGAGCCGGTGACCGGCAGCATCCATCAGCCGCCACCATCGCACCAGACCTTCGAGGCGCACAACTTCGTCGTCTGCTCCTTCGTGCCGCGCATGCTCGACTACCATCCGGACGCGGTGCCGATCCCCTACAACCACAGCAACCTGGACAGCGATGAGATGCTCTACTACTGCAACAATAAGTTCAGCAGCCGCAAGGGCATCGAGGAAGGCTCGATCACGCTGCATCCCTCCGGCCTGCCGCACGGCCCGCAGCCGGGTGCGGTGGAAGCCAGCCTCGGCAAAACGCGCACGGAGGAGCTGGCGGTAATGGTGGACACCTTCCGGCCCCTGAAGATGACCCGCGCCGCCGCCGGGATGGAAGACGCCAACTACCCGATGAGTTGGAAGCCGGCGGAGAGCTAACTGTGTCGGACGCCGCCTTTCCGCCTCTGGAGAACGCCGAGCCGCTAGAACCATACACGGAATACGTGGGCATCGACCCGGCGGAGCTTTCGCGGGCGGAGGCTCACCGGCTGCTGCTGCACTGCGTTGCGCCCCGCCCCATCGCCTTCACCTCCACGCTCTCGCCGGAGGGCGTTCCCAATCTCGCGCCGTTCAGCTACTTCATGGCGGGCGGCGCGAGTCCGCCTTCGGTGGTCATCTCCACGCTCACCGACCGCGCCGGCCAGCCCAAAGACACCCTCCGCAACATCGAGGCGACGGGCGAATATACCGTCAACGTGGTCACCTACGCCATGCGCGAACGGATGAACTACGCCTCCGCCGAGTTCCCGTATGGCGTGGATGAGTGGCAGGCGGCGGGCTTCACGCCCGGCCCGACCGTCAAAGTGCGCCCGGCCCGCGTGCTGGAAAGCCCACTCTCCATCGAGTGCCGCCTGTTTCAGATCGTGCATCACGGAGAGGGCCCGCTGGCCGCCAACTACATCATCGGCGAGGTCGTCTACTTTCACGTCGCTCAGGCCGTCCTGACCGAGGGCACGGTGGACGCCTGCCTCATCGACTACATCGCCCGCATGGGCGCCGACTGGTACGCCCGCGCCAACGTCCCCAATATGTTCGAGATGCCCCGCCCTCCCCGTATCGAAAAGTATCCGCCCGGCAGCTAACGCGCGTCAGAACCAACAAATTTTCCGGGTACACTAAGAGCCGAATCCGAACTTTTCAGGAGGAAAGTCATGGAGTATACCAATCTGGGTCGCACGGCCCTGAAGGTCAGCCGCCTGTGCCTAGGCACGATGAACTTCGGGCCGCAGACCAGCGAAGAAGACAGCTACCGGATCATGGACCGGGCCCTCGAGCTGGGGATCAACTTCTTCGATACCGCCAACGTCTACGGCTGGAAGAAGGGCCAGGGCGTCACCGAGCAGATCGTCGGGCGCTGGTGGGCGCAGGGCGGCGGGCGGCGCGAAAAAGTCGTCATCGCCACGAAGGTCTACGGCGACATGGGCGACTGGCCCAACACCGCGCGCCTCTCCAAGCTGCATATGCGCCGCGCCCTCGACGACAGCCTCCGGCGCCTCAAGACCGATTTCATCGACCTCTATCAGTTCCATCACGTCTGGCGCGAAGCGACCTGGGACGAAATCTGGGAGTTCTGCCAGTGGGCGGAGCAGCAGGGCAAGGTGCTCTATTTCGGCTCCTCGAACTTCGCCGCCTGGCACATCGTTCAGGCCAATGAGAACGCCAAACGGCGTAACTTCCTGGGACTGGTCTCCGAGCAGAGCAAGTACCACCTCCTGCAGCGTGAGATCGAGCTGGAGGTCATCCCGGCGTGCCAGGCATACAGCGTGGGCATCATCCCCTGGTCGCCGCTGGCGGGCGGGCTGCTCGGCGGCGTGCTGCAGAAGATCACGGAAGGCCGCCGCGCCTCCGAAGGGGTGCAAAAGGAGCTGGAGCAGCATCGGGACAAGATCGAGCGGTGGGAGGCCCTCTGCCGCGACTTAGGCGAGAACCCCGCCGACATGGCTCTGGCATGGATGCTGCAGAACCCGGCCATCACCGCGCCCATCATCGGTCCCCGCACCATCGAGCAGTTGGACGGCTCCCTGCGCGCCCTGGAGATCAAGCTCTCCGACGAGACCAACCAGAAGCTCAACGAAATCTTCCCCGGCCACAAGACCGCCCCGGAAGATTACGCCTGGTAAAAGCTGAGGGGTGAACGCGCCGACGGCGCCTGGGTGATCGCTCCTTCGGAGCAGGAGAGGGGGATAAAATTAAAATTCCCCCTCTCCTTGAGCAGGAGAGGGGGTTAGGGGGTGAGGTCTATGAGATGAGGTCTTACCCGCTCATCCGGTCCGCTTTTTTATGGGCGGCAGCCAGCAGAGAGTCGGACCGGCTCTTAGATGGGGAAGCCACCAGCGGATGGTTGCGATTGCGGAACGCCGTCCAGGCGTGCCGCCGCCAGCGCAAGGCGTCCTCAGCGACAGTCTCCATGCCGGCGCGGCGCAGAGCGCCATGGATGCACTGCCAGCTCTCCCCGATGCTCCGCCCCGCCAGCCAGTAAGCCAGCTCGAAATCCACCACCGTTCCCGGCACGCGCCGGTCGGCCAGCAGCCCGTGCAGGCGCACCACCCGCGAGCGCCCGAACCAGTAGGAGAGGCCGCTCTGACGGCGCGTCGCCCGCAGCCACTCGATCTCAAATGGCAAGGTGCCTTCCAGCGCCAGCCGGATCGCCAGCATCTCCAGGCGCGTGCGCAGCTCGACTTCCGTGCGGTTGCCTGGGCGCGTGAGAAAGGCATTCCATCGGTCTTTCGATTCCTCTTCGCGGGAGGCGCGGCGCAAGGTTAGATCCTGGCAGCGGGAGGCATAGAAGGCGTCCCAGTTCGCCTCGCGCCACTCGGACGCCTTATCGTTCAACTCTAACAGGCCGCGCTTCTCCAACTCCTTCTCAACTACCCCTCCCCGGTGCGGATCGTCATACAGGCGCGGCAGGCCGGAGCCATACCCGTGGACGTAATGCGCCAACTCATGGACCAGCGTGCCGTCCACCACGAAGGTGGGCACGAAGGGGTCCGCAAACAGCCGATTGATGGTGATGATACTGGTCGCGTTGCGCGCCATGATCGAGCCGAACCGGTACTTGGCGCGCGTCCCAAAAGAGACCTTAATAGGAAACACGACCGGCACGTCCGCGAAGTGCATCTGCCAGAGCAGGCTCACCCGGTCTGTCAACCAGGCATCATCGCGCATTGCCGGCCTCAGGCGCCCTGACGTCGCCTCGTTGCTGACTACATCGCTCAAGCGCAGTTCCTCCTCTTCCTCCTCTGAGGTCTTGGAGCACACGTTCGCGGGCCAGTTTTCATTTTCCTCTTCGGCCGAGCTTAATATTTTTGGAAATTTTTCAACTATTTTGGCACCGATGAGATCGGCAGAAGGCCGAAAATAAAAACAGAGCCGTGTCTTAAAGCGACACGGCCCCGAAGCGCTGGTAGGCGCGCACTCTCCGGCAGGCCCGGAGGCGATTAGAATTCCGTCTGGAAGTTGGACAGCAGGATTCCCCGGCTCCTGCCGAAAAAGCCTACTCCATTCTTACCGACGTCATCTTTGATGTAGTTGAGCTGGATCTTAGCGTGATGGCCCCGCAGGTAGTAGTTGACGCCAAGCGTGTACTCTTTCAGGTTGTGGTCTTTCGCGGGAATGGCGATGGCCGGGGTCGTATTGGTGGTTCCCCCATGAACGGCCGGGTCCCACTCATCGAAACGCCCCACGACCTGCCACTGCTTGTTCAGCGAGTAGGCGTACAGGGCATAGCCGCCATTGGCGAGGGTGCGATTGGTCTTCACGGCATCGTCGGTATAAGCGTACTCCGCCTCGAAGAAGTGCGGGCCGCCTTCAGCGATAAAAGTCCCTCCGAACCGGCTTCGGGTATCGACGTTCGCGGGGTTCACGTTCCCTACGTTCGCGCCACCCCAGAGGCCGAGCGTGATATGGCGGACGCCGTTGAAGTAGAGAGTATAGTCGAAGAACTTCTGGCGGTCTGTGTCCACGCTGTTCTGGGCGGCTCCATTATCGTTGAAGACCGCGAGCTGCCCGCTCAGCATGCTGCTCCGATAGCGCAGCAGCGCGCCCGCATCCCGGATATTGCCGATGCGCCCGGCGGTCGCAGGCAGGTCTTCGTTCATGATGGAGCGCGCGACGGTCAGCAGATCGCCCGAGGAGCGGGTGCCTTCTTCGCTCAGGCCGGTCTTCTGCTGGCCCACTTCCAGCCGCCAGCGGGGAAACAGTTGGTAGCCGACCCACAGGTCCTGCAGAGGAGCGGAGGAGCCTGTGCCTGTCTTGGCGACGTCGAACATCACGCGATAATCGACTTTGGGAATAATGTCCCCTACCAGGAAAAGCTCTCCGCGCCGGATACGGAACGTATCCCCTACGCCGCCACCGAAGTTTCTTCCCAGCGCCGCCGGTAAGCTGAAGTTGGTGGGGCTGTTGCCGCCGAGCGTGCTGCCGAAGGCCGTTCCATACCAGACCTGCAGCAGCCCCCCAATCCTCAGATGCCCGGTTCCCACGTCTACTTTCTTGGCAAGAGCGGCATTGGTAGCCTGCTGCAACTGCTTGACATTGTCCAGTGCCCGATCGGCTTTTAAGGAGGTCTCATCG
>DASRCN010000137.1:0-37666 GCA_035653075.1 Chthonomonadaceae bacterium
TGTGCCGATCAGGTTGATGAGCAGCCAGTGGCCGGCATGAGGAGTAACGTTATGCAGCAAGAGGGGCTTGCCTTCGCTATCGACGACCAGGGCGTCCATCTTGCCATCGTTATCATAGTCTCCGATCGCCAGTCCCCGACCAACGATCGAACGCCCGGCTCCGGCGGTCAGGCCCGCACTGGTATCCTCGAAACGCTGCCCTTGCCGGTTATGGTACAGGACGGTCGGCTGCCGATAGGTGCTTCCTCCGATGGTCATCAAACTAACTTGATCCGCGTTATCCTCCACATGACCGTTTGCAAAGAGGAGATCCAGCCAGCCATCGTTATCGTAGTCCAGCCATTTGGCCCCGAAAGCCACATAAGTCAGGGAGGAGAACATGCCCATTTGTCTGGTGTCCTGGATGGCGAAGGCAGCGCCCTGATTGCGAATGACGAGCTTGCCCTGGTTCTGATACGTGGCGATCACGAGGTCCAGCTTGCCGTCATTATCATAGTCGCCCCAGTCAATCCCCATGCCTCCATAGACCTGCGTGCCCGCGTAGGCTATGCCGCTCGTCACTCCGATGTCCTGGCTTTTCGCGCCGCGCATTACGATCAGGTCCCCCGGAGTCTCATCGTTGGCAATGGCGAGGGCCGGATGGCTGTCGGGACCGAATGGCGCTGCCGCGACGCCGAGCGTTCTGCCAGAGACCCGATCCAGACCCCACGCGTGGGTCACGTTCTGGAACCGGCCGTCCCCCAGGTTATGGTATAGCACGCCGTGCAGCGGCTTATAATCCGTAGGCCCGCAGCCCGCCATCACGCCATGATAATTGCATAGTTGGGGCTGGGTGTGCGGACCGAACTGAACGTAGTCGCCGATGTAGAGATCGAGCTTGCCGTCGCCGTCGGCATCGAAGAAGGTTGCGGAGGTGCCCCAGGGTTGGGGCTTGATGCCGGCCTCCTGGGTGACATCCCGGAAAACACGGGGACTGGGGACGGGGGACGGGGGACTGGCTGTCCCCTCTTTTGCCTTTTGCCTTTTGCCTTTTCCCGCTTCATTGTGCAGCAGAACACCGGTTCCATAGCCGCTGAGGTAGATATCGTCATAGCCGTCGTTATCGTAGTCGCCTACAGCGCAGCCGAGGAAATGACCCGAAAGCGTGTCTAAGCCGGTCTGGTGGGTGACATCGGTAAAATGGCCGTGCCCGTCTCCCTGATAGAGCGCCAGCTTCGAGCCGACCAGAAGAATATCGAGGTTGCCGTCGTTGTTGTAGTCGAGGAAGGCACAGCCGTTGCCGATCGTCTGCAAGATGTTGAGAGGACGCTTGCCGGGGATCGTCCATTGATAGTGAAGCCCCGCTTGCTTGGCGGCATCTACGAAAAGGGGAGGGGGCGCCGGTGGGGCTGGCGCTGTGGCAACAGCGGCCAGCCGCAGAGGAGACGCAGGTTGACGGCCACATCCCGCCAGACCCAGCAATGCTAACCCTGGCGCTATCGAGGCCCGAAGCGCTTTTCTACAGTTCCATTCCACGCGTTTCCTTTTCACGCCGATTCACTCAGATCGCGTTTCGACCGGGCAAGGTTCTATTCCTGCGTGCGCCTGGGCCTCTGGAGCGTAAGCTCTGTCAAGAAGAGTGGATCTGCAAGAGCGAATCCTATTTGGTCCCACTGGCTGGAGATTGAGCCGGACCACCGCCTGGCGCTGCCATCCCTGGAGGCGGGGGCGCGCCGTTCTGGCCGGGTTGAATTCCTCTTCGCTTCAGGCTTTCGAGATAGAGCTGCTGAGCCTGCTTCATTTTCTCGGCATTGGCGGCCATCGCTCCTGGGGGAGGACCACCTTTGTTTTTGTTTTTCATCGAATCCAGTTCCTGCTGCGAGAAGTTGGACTGACTATTGCATCCAAACAACAACATTGCCAGAGCAACGGCTCCCAGGCAGGCCGAAATTCTTCCTACGCTCATCTAAGTCTCCTTTCTGCCATCGTATCGTAAAGCCGGGGGCGCCGGCACGTAAGTGAGGCGCCCCCGGCTGTTAACTTTCTACGCACATCAGAGCGGAATGGCTCCAATTACTGACGGGTCGCATCCCACATGTTGTCATGCGGCCGGTTGACCGGATCGGGATTGGTCGCGGAGGGGACCAGGGACTTGGAATGGCCGTCCGCCAGAACGAAGTTCGCGTGCTGGCTATGGATGGCGGCCACCGCGCCATTCGGTCCATACGGATCATACGGATACTGAGAGTTGTTGACCGGCTTGAGTGTGCCGTTCGGAATCTCATCCGGGCCGGTGTAGTAGTCCCAGAAGCCCAAGTTCTCGAACATACAACCGGGACCGAACTGGTAAAGATTGCCGACCGGATCAAAGAACTCCGCGTCGTAAACGTTGGGGTGGTCGGCCAGCATGATGGTCTCTGCCGGGAAGGTGACCGAGGCATCCGCGCGGGTCGGATTTCCGAGCCAGTCCTGCTGAAGACCCATCAGGCCATGCATGACCCACGCGTTGGTCGGGGCGCCGTCATAGCGCAGGTAGCCGTTCGCGCCATAGGAGAGGCGCGGGCCAGCCCACGGTTCCGCCCAGGAAGGCGGTGCGCCGAGCGGATCGTCCGGGCAGCGATAGATCTGCAGGTTCTTTACGTAGGGCTGAACGATAACTTCCCACGTATCGTTGTACCAGGCGTTCTGCAAGCCGGACGGGAAGCTCTCGTCGTAGTCCTGGACGTACATCAGCGTTGCGAGGCCCAGTTCTTTGGTGTTGGATAGGCAGGAGATGGCGCGGGCCTTTTCACGGGCCTGGGCGAAGACGGGGAAGAGAATGGCTGCCAGGATCGCGATAATGGCGATGACTACGAGCAGCTCGATCAAGGTGAACGCAGCGTTGGCGTTCGCTCTGCGGTGAATCATGATTTCCTCCCTAAGGATGTGGATACTTCGTTGGATTGCTGTTACATCGAATACTAGATAGAGTGCCGGGCGCCGGCTGCCTTGCAGGACGCCTTTTCTTCGCAGACGGTAGCGGTGGCCTCACCTCCTCGTGTATAGAAATAGGATTGCAATCGAAGACGCCTTCTAACCGGATGCCTGCTCGACGACAGGGCTGCGATCAGGGACCAGCGCCAGCGATCGAGCCGGGATGGTGGAATCGCGCACGTCGAGCCGGACGGGCAAGCGCCGGCAGTGTTCGGGCAGGTCGCGCCCCTCGACACGCCCGATGAGCATATCGACGGCCGCGGTGCCGATCTCTTCCAGCGGCTGCGCCACCGAGGTCAGCGGCGGACGGCACCGCGCGCTCTGCTCCGTCGAGTTGAAGCTGACCACGGCCAGATCGTCGGGCACACGAATGCCTACGTCGGGCAGCGCTTCGACCACCTGACGGATGCGCCCTTCCTCACAGCAGACCACGGCCGTTACGGAAGGCTTTTGGGAAAGAAGGAACGAGAGCGCCTCCTGCATCCATTCCTGGGTCGGCTGGCCGATCTCCCGCCAGGCAAAGAGCCGCAGGTTCTGCTCCGGCAAGCCGGCTTCCGCCATAGCCCGCCTGGCGCCCTGGAGCCGATCTCTTCCCCAGGAGAGGGTCTCTCCTGGATAGAAAAAGGCGATCTGGCGATGTCCCCGCTCAATCACATGCCGCAAGGCCAGGTAGCCTCCCTGCTCGTTATCGCAGTCGACCGAGTAGCAGCCCGGATGCTCGATCTGGTAGGAGACACATACGACCGGGACCCCAGCCTCCAGCAGGGCGGGAGTCAGCTCGTCATGCTCGAAGCGGCCGACGAGCAGGGTGCCGTCGGTAGCGCCGCTTAAGATCTCTCCATAGAGAGCATGCCAGTCGGTGTACCGGGCGGTATGCATAAGCAGATTGTAGTTGTAGCGAAGCGCGCTATCGAAAACACCCGCCAGAATGTGCGCCACATACGAATCGGAGCGGATAAAGCTGGTGGGATCGTTTAAGACGATGCCAAGACGCCGCGTTCTGCCGGTTGCCAGGGCCAGGGCCGCATCGTTATGCCGGTATCCCATCTGCCGGGCAACGCGCAGAACGCGCTGCTTGGTCTCCAGAGGAATCCCGGCATCTCGACCACTGAGTACGAAGGAGACGGTCGTGCGGGATACTCCGGCGGCTTCCGCCACGTCGATCATACGAACCCTGCGAACGGGCATGTCAAAGTGATCCTTACGCTCATCGGACGCGTTGCTAAACTCGCGTTAGTAACGCGAGTTAACGACAGTATAACAAGTCCTGTTTTATTTGTCAAGAGGGAAAGAAAAATTTCTTGCCGCCTGCCTGGTTGACTCTCATGCCAGCCATGAAAAAACCGGTCGGAGCGCACGCTCCGACCGGTTCGGTTCACGATTCGTATCGCGAATTACCAGCGGTCACCGCCGCCACGGTTGTTGCTGCGATAGCCGCCGCCACCGCGGTTGCCACCATAGCCACCGCCGCCGTAGCCGCCGCTGTTGCGGGGGCGCTCCTCGCGCGGTCGAGCCTCGTTGACGGTCAGCGTCCGCCCGCCCAGCATCGTGCCATTGAGCGACTGGATGGCCGCATCCGCCTGATCATCGTTCTCCATCTCCACAAAGCCGAAGCCTTTGGACTGGCCGGTGTAGCGGTCGGTGACGACCGTAGCGGATGTGACAGTGCCTGCGGAAGCAAACAGATTCTCCAGGTCTTCCTCGACCGTGGAGTAGGGCAGCCCGCCCACATAGATACGCTTTGCCATTAAAAAAATGGCTCCTTTCTGTCTTTCCTTAACGGAAAAGGTCGGTGTCGCCGGGGCGACATGGAATAGGTGAAGCCTGTCGTTATCTTCACCATCTGAATCGCGCGGCAGGAAAGGAAGAAAGAGCCTGCAGAAGAAGCATCGAATGGGGCGGAACGTGGGTTACGAGTGCCGGGATGCGCCAAATGCGGTTCCATCAACTTCTTGTCGTCGAACAGATATAACATTATACCACGTAACAAGCGAAAAATCGCCAAACGGATCAAATATTTTGCCCTGCGCGCAACTGATCGAGAAAATCGGCGCTTTTGAGGTCGCGCTCGGCGCGGAATCGCACGTACCAGCGCAGCGCCTTATCGACCTCCGCGGCGGTCCGGGGAGCGGGATTCAGCGCCAGCAACGCCTCCGGCTCGGCGGAGAGGAGCGTTTGCAGCAGGAGCACGGCATCGTGGGAAAGCGGCAGCGCATCGTCGACACGGTATCGGTCCGCGCTGCAAAGGACGCCGCCCAGGGAGGGGCTGAAGCCGACGGTGCGCCGTTCCAACGGTTGTCCGCAGCGTACGCAGCGATCCAGAACCGGCGCGTAGCCCAGCGCGGCCATCAAGCGCAGCTCGTAGGCATGCACGATGCCGTCAGGATATATCTCAGCACGCTGCAGCAGGTAGAGGGCCGAGACAGTCAGGTCGCACAGCTCCTCGCTGGTCGTCGCGTCCCGCTCGACGGTCAGTCGATCCAGCAGCTCGCACAGATAGGTGGCGCGGGCCAGCCGGGCCAGGTCCGTGCGCAGGGCCGGGAAGGACTGTTGAATCTCGCACTGCGTCACGATGTCCAGCGACTTGCCCGTCGCCAGGAGGAAGCGCGACAGGGTAAAGAGCTCGGTCGCTCCACTGAAGCGGCTGGTAGGCTTGCGCGCGCCCTTGGCGACCGCCGAGAGCTTGCCGTGCTCACGCGTATAGAGAGTCAGAATCTTATCTGTCTCGCCCAGGTTGAGTCGATGCAGGACGAGACCGGTTGCGGTATACGTTGGCATAAGTCTAGATACGTAAATGGGTCGATGCTTCTCTCCTTGAGGGGAGAGAGACATCGACCCATTTCGTTCTTATTAGACGGGCGCGTGCGTCTCGGTGACTAAGGCGTGGTGCGCCTCCTCATCATGCATCTCGACCTGATCGGCGGGCTGCTTGAAAAAAGCGCGGCCCGTCGTGTCATCGGTCATGCAGAAGGAGACCAGCTCCCAGCCTTTCTCTCCCTCCGCGTTCAGCTTCGTCTCACTTAATGCCAGATCACGTACGACCAGTACCTTATAGCGCCATCTCTGCATCGGAAAACCTCCTCTTCGAAGGAACGAACGGTCGATGACACGAAGGATTCTCCGTGCTCCCGTTAAGGATCACGGATCGTCCGAATCACGGAGGGCACGGATGACACGGATAAGACCTGACTATCCGTGTTCTCCGTGACATCGGGGGCCATCCGTGATTCAGATTTTTAGGCGAGGCGTCTTGGCCGGCGTCAATGCTCGAAGCTGGCGCGATAGCGGCGAAACCGCCACTGCAGATCCAGCAAGGCGAAATGGATAGCATCCTCCGCCACCTGCCTGTCGCTCAGGCCGGCGGTCAAGCTGTCTTCAGGCCGGACGGTCATGGTAGCGGTAGCGCGGTCGTTCCAGAGGATCGCGCCATCGCCGATGCGCACGAGCGCGCCGGCCGTTTCGGCCCGCGCCACACGCTCTCGAACGGCTCCAGAGGCAGCCGCCGATTCCGAGCGTCCCGGCCTGCCCGGCGCCGGTCCGGGGGGAGAGCCTGCCTGCGGACGGGAGGTCCCTTCTTCCATCTCGATATCGGTGACGTGGGCGAGCAGCAGATAATCCACGCCCAGTTTTCGTCCCAGCCTCTGTACGCGAGCGATCTCGGGCGTGTCCTCCCGTACCCAGAGAGCCGCGGGCGTGAGCGCCAGGTGCGAAAGCGCGCGGCGCGTCTCTTCCGCCGGGACCACAGCCCTGCCGAGAAGCGGCAGCAAGTCCGGCGCGAACCGTTCGGAGACGTCGGCGGGCAGCCCCCGCACGCCGCCGGGCCGTACCCGCCGGCCCGGCGGCGTGAACAGCAGTTGATCGGCCTGCGTGGGCGCGGGAACCGGAGCGACGGCGATCCGGTCTTCCGGCTTCATAAAGGGACCCGAATCACCGGTCCAGAGCGCGTGGACGGCGCGGGCCGCCGCTTGCTGGGCGGCATCGTCTACGAGCCGCAGCCGCGTTCGGACATAGCTGGAGCGGAAAAGGGCATGTCCGCTGGAGGCCGCGCCGGCGACCACGATCTCGGGCGGCGGAGCGACCAGGCTCGACCTCCTGCGGGCAGGCCGTCTGCGCCGGACCGGCGGCGAGACCGTGGGGCGCTCGTTCCTGCTGTCCGGTAAGCGCAGGCCCGCGACTTGCACGGCGACCCAGAGGGCCAGATCCCGTGTTTTCTCCTCGCGTACCACCATTCGGATCATGCGCGGCGCCAGGACCGCGTCACAGTCCAGCCGGGCGCAGAGCGCCCGCGCGCCCTCCGGCTCCGCAGCCTGGGCTGGCGACAGGCGCAGAGCCGTGATGGCCGCCTGCGTCTCGCTTTCCGGCACGACCCGGATGTCTAGCCGCTCGTGCAACTGCCGGGCCAGCGTGTCGCAAAAGAGCGCCTCCGCCAGGGCGCGCAAGGTGGCGCCCTGCAGAGAGCTTGCGACGTCGCCGCTTTTTCCGGCCACTGAAGCCGAAGGCGCCGGCGCAAACAGGTCCGAGAGCCGCTGCCGCTTTCCCTTCGCCTTCCGCTCCGTCTGCAGCAGCCGCTGCACCGGATCGCTCTCCGCCCCGGCGGGCACCAGCAGCGCCACGCGCCGCAACGTCAGGGGCGTTGCGGCAGGGGTATCCGCACCTGTGGTGCGGATACCTCCGGCGCATAGCGCCGACATCCCCGCGAGTGCCGCGAGGGTCGCCCACACCCTAAAACTCCTGTAAGCTATTGACAATACCTGCGGCATTTTGTATACTCTACCGTATTCGCCATCGGGCGCAAGATTCCTTTTTGCCCGAAATTCACCCGATTTTCCACAGGGCGACGCTTTCTGCCGACCGCGCCGCCGATCCTTTCCACAAAAGAGGGCATGTGCATGGATCTGGAAGCCAGGGACCTCCTGACTGTCGAACAAGCGGCGCAGTATCTACAGGTCAGCCAATCGAGCATTCGTTCCTATATCCGTCAGGGACGACTGCAGGCGTATCGCATCGCCGGCAAACGCAAGGTACTGATTCCGCGCTCCGCTCTCCTGGCCCTGCTCGAGCCGGCCCGGCCCGAAGATGTAGATGCAGATGCCGTCTCTGCTGAAGAGGCGGATCTGCCGGAACCACCCAAAAGAAGTACTACCAATGCTTAATGAACTCGCGGAACTCTGGCATTTTCGCTATCTGCTGTCGGTGCTGGTCAAACGGGACTTGAAGGTCCGTTATAAAAACTCGGCGCTCGGCTTTGTCTGGTCGATCGCACCGACGGTGCTCCAACTGTTCGTCTTCTCGTTCTTTTTCCACAACGTGCTCAACGTCAAAACGCAGAACTTCTCTGCGTATGTCCTGTGCGGCCTGATCCCCTGGGGATTTCTCTCCGCCGGTCTGCTGGACTCGAGTCAATCTCTGCTCAACAACTACGCCATCATCCGTAAGATCTACTTGCCGCGGGAGATCATCCCGCTGGCGAGCGTGATGGGCAATTTCATCCACTTTATACTGGCGTGGACGGTCTACTTCGTGGCCTTCTTCGGCCTCGCTCCCCTGATCGGCATCCATATTCCCATTCTGCCCACGCTGGTATGGTTTCCGTTCATCACGCTGGCGATGCTGCTGTTTGTCACCGGTCTGGCGCTGTGGGTGTCGGCGCTGAATGTGTTCTACCAGGACGTGAAGTTCATGCTTCAGACGGGACTGGTGCTTCTGTTTTTCATGTTCCCGGTCATCTATCCCATCGAGAACGTCTATTACAACTCGGGGACCCTGCGGGCGCATCCCTGGCTGTTCAAGCTCTATCAGTACATCCCCATCAACGTCATCATCGAGTCTTATCGCAAGACGATCTTGCAGCCGGTGCCGCGCGGATCGTTCGGTCTGCCTGCCAACGTGCTCCCGGTGGTGATGAACTGGAAGGCGCTGTGGGTCTGCTTTGCGCTCTCGTCGTTGATAGCCTATACGGGCTATTGGTACTTCAACCGGCGCAAGTGGCAGTTTGTGGAGCGCCCCTGAGCGTTCAAACGGGAACTACGGATCGGGGATTGGAAGGAGGGCAGATTGACAACTGCCCTCCTTTTTCAAGCCTCTGGAAAAAGCCAGCCATGAAATTTACCGACGGAAACTGGATGATGCGCAAGGGCGTTCGGGCGCACTATCCCGCGCAGGCCTATGAGGTCGAGGCGGCGGCAGGTGCCTTCGCCGTCTACGCGCCCACAAAAGCCATTCGCCATCGTGGCGATACCCTGGATGGCTCGCTGCTGACCGTGCGCTTCTCCTCGCCCCTGCCGGACGTGATCGGCGTTCGCCTGACCCATTTTGCGGGCGGTCCAGATCCAGGGCCTCACTTCCCACTGTGCGCGCCGCAGGCCGAGGGGGTTGCCGTTCGTGTCGAGGAGGACGCTGCTACGTTGACGAGCGGGCGCCTGTCCGTTCGGGTGAGCCGGCAGGGAGACTGGGGCGTGCAGTTTATTGGCAACGAGCGTCCGCTGACCCGCAGCGCCGCCCGCGGCATGGGATACATGGAGGTCGATAACGAGGGACCGTTCCTGCACGAGCAGTTATCGCTTGGCGTAGGGGAGTGCGTGTATGGGTTGGGGGAGCGGTTCACCTCCTTCGTCAAGAACGGGCAGGTGGTAGAGATCTGGAACAAGGACGGCGGCACCGGCAGCGAGCAGGCTTACAAGAACGTGCCGTTCTATCTGACCAACCGGGGCTATGGCGTCTTCGTCAACACGCCGGGCGCGGTCTCGTTCGAGGTCGCCTCGGAGAAGGTCTCCCGCGTGCAATTCAGCGTGCCCGGCCAATCGCTGGAGTATTTCCTCCTCTACGGCCCGTCGCCCAAAGAGGTGCTGGAAAAATACACCGCGCTCACCGGGAGGCCGGCCCTGCCGCCCGCCTGGTCGTTCGGACTGTGGCTCACGACCTCTTTCACCACCAGCTACGACGAGCAGACCGTCACCCACTTCATCGAGGGCATGGCGGAGCGCGACCTGCCGCTCTCCGTCTTCCACTTCGACTGCTTCTGGATGCGCGCGTTTCACTGGTGCGACTTCGAGTGGGACCCGCGCACGTTCCCCGATCCGGAAGGGATGCTGCGCCGCCTGAAAGCGCGCGACCTGAAAATCTGCGTCTGGATCAATCCTTATATCGCGCAGCTCTCTCCCTTATTCGCGGAGGGCCAGGCGGGCGGATACCTGCTCAAGAAGCCGAATGGGGACGTGTGGCAGACCGATCAGTGGCAGGCCGGCATGGGAATCGTGGATTTCACCTCGCCGGAAGCCTGCCGGTGGTATCAGGACAAGCTGCGGACGCTGCTTAAGATGGGCGTAGACTGCTTCAAAACCGATTTCGGGGAGCGCATCCCGATCAATGTCGTCTACGCCGACGGGTCCGACCCCATGCGGATGCACAACTTCTATTCCTATCTCTACAACAAGACGGTCTTCGAGGTCCTGGAGGCAGAGCACGGCGCGGGCGAGGCGGTCGTGTTCGCCCGCTCTGGAACGGCGGGCAGCCAGCGGTTTCCGGTCCATTGGGGCGGCGACTGCTATTCCAGCTTCGAGTCGATGGCGGAGAGTCTACGCGGGGGGTTGTCGCTCGGCCTGTCCGGCTTCGGGTTCTGGAGCCACGACATCGGCGGCTTCGAGGGCACGCCGCCGGCGGAGGTCTACAAGCGCTGGATCGCGTTCGGCCTGCTCTCTTCGCACAGCCGCCTGCACGGCAGCTCCTCCTACCGGGTCCCCTGGCAGTTCGACGAGGAGGCGGTCGAGGTCCTGCGCTTCTTCACCCGGCTGAAGTGCCGCCTGATGCCCACGCTGTTCGCGCACGCCTGCGAGGCCGTCCGGACAGGCATCCCGATGATGCGGGCGATGCTGCTGGAGTTTCCGGACGATCCGGCCTGCGACACCCTGGACCGCCAGTATATGCTCGGAGATCGCCTGCTTATCGCGCCGGTCTTCTCCGGCGACGGGACCGTGGATTTCTACGTGCCGGAGGGACGCTGGACCGATTTCCTGAGCGGCGAGGAGATCGAAGGGCCGCGCTGGGTGCGCCAGACGCACGGCTTCCTGAGCCTGCCGCTGCTGGTGCGCCCCAACTCCGTGCTCGCCGTCGGCAGCCGCGAAGACCGGCCCGACTACGATTACAGCGACGGCGTCACCCTGCAGGTTTATGCGCTGGAGGAGGGCCGGGATATAGCTACGGTCGTTCCGACGCTGCAGGGCGAGACGGCGATGACTGTGCGCGTCCGGCGCGAAGGCCTACAGATTCACGTGGAAGCGCCGGGCGCGCCCCCGACATGGCGCTTACTGCTGGCAGGCATCCGGGAGGTAGCATCTATCGAAGGCGGCACGGCAGAAATCGGAGATCGCGGCGCTCTTATCCTTCCGAGCACCGACACAATGAACATAACCCTATTCTCGCGCCAATGAAAACTCGCATATCAGACGAGGAGTTTCGGCTATGTGCAGGTTTCGGAACAGCCGATCCATAGAGGCCGGTTTCTTCCTATTTCTTCCTTGCGCGCCAGGTTAATACGTGTTGTTGCTTTTATCGCCGATGGCGGCGGTGGCGTCGATGTCCGCGCCAATGTCCATGCCGGCGCATCGGCTGATTGGGGGGCGGTAAGGTCAGGCCGCTGCGAGCGCAGAGCACGTGCAGCACGTAGTTGGGATCGCCCTTCGTTGGCGAGATGCCCCCACGCATCGGATCGATCTGCCAGCCGGCGTCCCGGAAGGTGAGCTTGTTCGGATCGATGCTGACCCCAAAGGTGTACTCGCAGCCGCCATTGTAGCGGCGGATCTCCTCGCGCTCGATCTGGCTGAGCTTCAGATGGTCGGGATCGGGATCGCCGGGCAAAAGCCCTGTGCCCGGCTGACCGGAGAGCGGGCTGATTTTCGGCGGCGCAAGCGGCGCAAGGCCGACCATGCCGCGCACGAAGTTGAGGCAGGAAACCGAGGACAGAAAGTCTTCCGGCGTGCGCTCCAACAGGACCGCGTGGCGCGAGGCCAGCTCCGTCGTTTGCCGCTTCCCGGCCAGCATCAGCAGCCCCCGGCGCACGTTGGCGCGCCAGTCCCACACTTCGTCTGCCGATTGGACCGCGCCCGAGGGCGCGTTCAACTGCATCATGCCGAGGTCGCCGGTGCGCGAGACTAACGGCCAGCCGCCCGGCTCGGCGCCTTTGGAGGAGGTGAACTGGCGCAGCCCGGACTCGGCGGTCCCGATCTTGGAGGCGATCAGTCCGAAGCGGGTGCGCGGGTAGGCGCTGAGTACGAGCCGGCGCGGCGGATTCTCTCCCAGCACGTAGGCATAGCCTTTTCCATGCAGTGCTCCGCCCCCCGGCCTGGGAATGCAGGCGATGACAGTCAGCAGCCCGCCTCGGATTTCGCTGCCGAAGTCGATCTTAAACGGGCTGGCATGCGTGAAGGTGCGGGTATTGATGCTGTGATGGGTCGGATAGACCGGGTTGTTCCAGTCGAGTAGCACCTGCCAGGTGAAGGTGACCGGCCTGGGAAGGCTTGCCGGCCAGTTCTCAACGGTCGCGGTGGCGACCACATCCCTGGGCATGCTGGGTCCGTCGGGCTGGATGTGGTAGATAGGCCGGGAGAGGGTCACATGCAGGATCGGATCGCCGGTCGCCGGAGTGAGCGAGACGGGGGGAGTGGCCGCGCGAGCCGGCAGCGCTCCCGCCAGTACAGAGATGATCGCCGCCGCCATTCCCAGGCGGAGCATTCGGAATCGGAATTTAAGGGGCATCCTGGCTCCTCTTCTTTTTCGCATCAGTTCTAAGCGCATCTGTTCGTGCTTTCCGTGCATCTTTGTGGCAGGCGGCATCGTTCCCGTAGAAGGTGCAGCCAGCCCTTCCCTGTTTTCTACCAGCCGATCGAGCTATTGCACCCGAACGACCTATGAAAATGATCGGTCAGGTATGCGCGGGAATGGAGGCCGCCGTATAGGGTCTTCCCTCTCATGGGAGGGAAAATAGCAGCAAAGTATATCACTTCCCTGGGAAGGTGTCAAGATTTCGAGCAGATCATTGTCAGGGCCATAGCATTTGACGTCTATGCCTATTTCCACGTCCCTGGTTTTGGCCGGGCCGTGAACGACCCGCCTGCGGGTCCCTACCCGCTGTCCTGCGGCCAACCGCCCTGGCGGGCGGAAAATTCCAAATGCAATGGCCCTGCAGATCATTGATTAGAATTCAGAGCATTTGAGGCAATTTTTCATGGCCTTCGGACTGCGGCCCCTGGTGGTGTATCCGCAGCCGTGTTTGGCTTGACACGCCTGCCGGCTCGGTTTATAATGTCCAATACAATCTTACATTGACAAGGAGGAACAAGGCGATGTATCTGGTGGTTTCTTACTGGGAGCCGGTTCCCGGCCGGGAGGCCGATTTCGATCGGATCGGGCCGCAGGTCGGCGCAGTGCTCCGGCAGCAGCCGGGCGTGATGCTGGTAGAAGTCTTCAAGAGCGGCAATAAGCACGTGGCCGTTCACGGGTACCAGGATGAGGCGACCTATCATGCTATCGTCGATAATTCCTCTGGCGCCTTCGTCCGGGCGGTGACGGAGACACGTTTTGAAGAGGTCGGGCGCTGGCTGGGTTCGGAGCGCGGCGAAACGCTTCCCATTCCATGAGAGGCATTCATCCGCGAGACGGGCTAGCGAGAGGAGATATGGGCATAAAAAAGCCGCTCCTTCCTTGATCGGGGAGCGGCCTTCGGATTCCCTTTGCGTTGCTGGTCAGGGAAGTGTCAGCTTCAAGGAGCCGGAGAACTTGCCTCCGGTGAAGGCGCCCGACACTTTCAAACTGACCACCTGTCCGCTCGTTCCTGCCGAGCCAGGATAGGTCAGCGTCAGCGTCGTGCTCGCTCCTGCGGCGATGCTGCCTAGATTGAGCGGCAAGCTGGTGTTGGTGGCAGCCGCGCCCAGGCTGGCGTGAGTGAGGCTGACATTGCTGGCGCTTAAATGCCCCACGTTCTGCAGGCTCAACTTGGCCGTGATCTGCCCGGTCGTGCTGTTTCTGCTCAAGGTGGCTGCTGCCAGCTTTAAGGTGGTCGTCAGCACGGTATACGCCTTGCCCGCAGAACTGCTGCCATCGGGATTGAGCACCCGAAGGGTTGCCGTACCAGGACTGGCGATCAGGGAGGCGGGGACGCTGGCTTTGAGTTCCCCGGTCGAGACATAGGTAGTGGTCAGGGAGATGGTGTTCCACTTGAGCTGGGCGTTCTTCTGGAAGGAGTGGCCGCGCACTAGAAGCGTATAGCCGGAGCCGCCGGCATCTACGGAGGACGGATTGAAGGAAGACAGCGCTACCAGATTGAGGCGGAAGGACGTGCCCCAACCGGTCGGCCCGCCATTATCTGCGAACCCGTATAGATTGCCATCGCTAAGCGGGATAAGCGGTGCAAAAAGCCAGGCTCCATCGGCGTTCTGGCCCTGACTGTTCAGAGGAGAAAAGGAGTAGACGATACTGAAGGTACCACCAGTCGTATACTCGATGATCGAACCGGTGTCATTCGTTCCACCCGTCTGCGTAGTAGCGTATAAGTTCCCATCGCTGCCCGTGGCCAGGCCATCTTTCTGGTTATAAGGGTTCGAGGCAAAAGGCAGGGCAAGCACGGTGGTAAATGTACCGTCCGGGCTGATCTTAAAGATCGTGCCCTCCCCATTAGCCCCTCCGAATGAGGTGATGCCGTATATGTCTCCGTTAGCAACCTTTGCCAGAGGAGACAGAGGGTCACCTCCTGCTAGATTGTCCGATTGCACCGAAGGGGAGAAGCTAAAGAGGACAGTATACGTTCCGGACGGGGTAATCCGAAAGACAACACCGCCTCCTCCCTGTGAGCCTCCTTCTAGAGTTAGACCGTAGAAATTGCCGTCATTCCCCTCGACCAGGCCTCTAGGGCCACTGCCATCAGTAGTGGCATTTAATTGGTATAACGAGGTGAAGGTGCCATCCGGCGTCAATCGAAAGATGGTACCGTTGCCGCTGGCCCCACCGGAACTGGTGGTACCGTAAAAGTTACCATCGCTCCCCTGAATGAGATCCACAGGTACCGCGCCATCGGAATTGACATAATTGTTTGACGAGGAGATGGCAGAGAAAGCATGAAGGACCGTCACGCTTCCATCGAGAGAAATCTTTAACAGCGTTCCACTTCCCGTTCCACCTCCACTGCTACTCGGTCCGAATTGCGCAGCAGCGCAATAGAGATTGCCGTCGCGGCCCTGGACAAGAGAGTTAAGGCTGCTGCCATCCGGATAGGTGTCGCCGAAAGAGCCACAGTCAAAGACCGTGCTGACCGTACCATCAGGCGTCACCCTGGCCAGGATCGCGTCAATCGTTTTGCTGTTAAGGGGACCGGGGTCATTGAGAAAGCCGTAGAAGTTGCCGTCACTTGCCAGCAACTGAATATGCGGTGTGCCGGCCGGCAGCACCGTCAGCGTCACGGTCTGTGCCCACACCGGCTGTAAGGCCGCTAAGGGCAGCAAGATAATTAGAGCCAGCACCAGACCGGCCAGATGCAAGCGACGGCTGGGCATCCCCCACCTTTGTCCTGCTGCCAGCATGGCTTGTACACGCCCCTGCACGTTGGTAAAGTCTTTCATGGTCATCCCTCCCTATGCTTTCTGAACGCCTCCGACACTATCCAGCACTGCTGCCTGAGAGCCTGTACGGAAACCTGCAGGCTTCTTAGCCGGGCATTGAAATACCCGTCTGGAGGGCCTTCGGCCAACCGTCCTGCGGACGGAAAAGCTTTTGATATTCGTGAGCGTATCGGCCTTTACGTACTGGCTCTGAGCCTCCGGCAGCGCCAGGGAAATGCCTTCCCCTGTGCATCTGCCAGCAACCTAGAGCCGCCAGTAGTAGGTTTGGTTCATTAGTAAATGCTGCTGTCGAGAAATTTTTTGCTCGTTTTTTGGCCAAAATGTTCTCTCCGGTTTTTGGGAAGGAAGTAAGACAAAGAGAGAAGCAAAAAAGAAAAGCCGACCCATCTCCCTCGGAGACAGGCCGGCGCGTAAGGAGTAACAAAGGCATGCCTTATCCCTTCTCCCTGCATAGAGCGTGCCAGACTCGCGCTCCGCCGGTAAAACCGGCAAGGGTACCGGGAAGCTAAGCAGGGCGTAGAAAGAATGGCAGCGACTTTGCCGGAGATGGCATGCCATCCTTTCCGCTGCTATCCTATTTCAAGGTAAGACCAGGGGTGCGCTGAGTGTCTCTCCGGCGCGATGGCGATCTCGAAAGGCTTCCTGCTCGCACCGTAACGAGCAGAACGCTTGTTCCGGGCGCGAGGGTGGGAACGCTTCCCCACAGAAGGCGCAAGCTTGAGGCGCCGGTCTGGCACGATGACGGACGATACGGCTATGGCACGGCTCGCCACAGGTGACATGAAAGCAGTCGCTATCCAGGCGTATGATGATAGGGCGGGCGCAGGCTTCGCAAGGAACCTGGACCAGGGGGCGGTCACTGCGTCCGTATACCTCGAAGCGGATCTGTCGCTGCTCCGGAGCAATCTCCATGCAGGCACTGCAGACAGGAAAGGGACCCAGGGCGGATTTCCAGCCTTCTGCCGGGACCTGGCAGAGCGTAACACGCTCTTTTGGATCCACGGGCCGATCACAGTAACCGCATTTGCCGGTATACCAGGCCCAGGACATGCGGACCCGGTAGGGCTTTTGGTCGGCCTCTTTGTGCCGCTGTTGCTTCAGGAGGTCGCGCAGACTGTTGCCGAAGCTATCATCCTTGCTGGGTGTCGTGTCGGTATCTTCTGCCAGGTCGTCTTGTGGGGAGGCGCCATGCCTGGGATCACTTGCAAGGGGCCGATCCGGATTGCACCGGTTGGGGAGAGGGCGAGCAGGTACGCTCATGGGTTTGCTCCTTCGTAATCGTCGCAGTTCGGTAACCCGGCGGCCCTACTCAATACAGCGCAGAAGGAGCGTAGGCCCGTAGCTTTGCGTCCCGCCCTTTCGAGCAGTTTGCCTTTGTCGATTGCGAAGGATGCTGTAGCGCCCAATAGGGACGTGTAGGAATACCAAATGGTTATACCGTTCCGGAGAGGCATGTTGGACTGTCTAAGATGCGGGCTTACAACCGATCAAAGCCTGGTGAGGCGTTCGCCCCGGTAGTAGCGATGACTTCTTTGCCAAAGGACCAGCAGTGGAAAGTCAAAAGCCCCACGCACAAAAGCGCGTGGGGCTTCTTTACGGCAAGCGGGAGACGAGGTTCGAACTCGCGACTTCTTCCTTGGCAAGGAAGCGCTCTACCACTGAGCTACTCCCGCATAGTGGATTGGAACAGGAAGGTTCTGGTGGGCAAGAGGGGATTTGAACCCCTACGCCTTGCGGCACTGGTTCCTAAGACCAGCGTGTCTGCCATTCCACCACTCGCCCGCAAATCGAAGGGGCACAGCCCTCCTGTCGCACACCATAATATAGCACACGGACCAGGAGATGTCAAGGCGCATGGAGGAAAGGATGGCGCGGATTTGGGGAGGAGAATCGATTGCGTCAGAAGACACAAACGCGCCGTCCACCTGCCTCTTTCCGCAGGGAACGGCGCGCTCGCATCGGTGATTTGGCCGGTTGTGCTCGCCTACTCGTCGAGCTTATGGAAGATACTGGCTGTATACCAGCCTGCCAGGGCCACTAAGGGCGACCAGTTGATGAGCAGCAGCCGAATATCGAAGTGTTGTACCTGGGCGAAGGGCACCAACTGCGTGATCGCGAATCCCGCCCCTTCGGGTGTCACCCCGACCGCTGCCTCGACCACCAGCCGCGCCAGCGCCGCGACGATAAAACAGCCCATAATGGCCGGATTGGCGTCTTGCCGCAACAGGCTGATGACCCCGTAGAAGATCAGTCCCACAATTGGCCCGCACGCCAGGGTCAGCAGCACGAACAGAACCGCATCGTCGGCGTCTTCATCCGCCCAGGGGACCACGCGCATGACCGGCAGAAGCATCGCGCCGAAGAACTGCGCGGCCAGCAGAGGCAGCACGTAATGCGTGGTGAAGACGAACGAGAACAGGGCGGTAACGCAGAGGATACCCGCCAGCGCTATGGTATACTTCCCCAGCCCGATCATGGGAGATCGCTCTTCTACGATCTCCTCGATCGGGATGGTCTGTGCCATGCCAGGCGTGTTGCCATCCCCGAGGTGGTGCGCCGCGCTGCTCATCGGGCCGGAGATGGGCCGGCCGGTGTCCGCATTGTAATGCGTTCCGGAGACCGGATCGACTACCTGCCCGACGTAGTACTTGGATTTGGCCGGGGTGAAGGTGCCCAGGGCGGGCACGGCGCCTTCGTCGACTTCCGGCAGAGGCATCGCTTCCGCCTCGAGGAGCGGCGCGGCGGGCGGCTTCCCACCGGCCGGACCAGGAGCCGAACGAGGGGCGGTCAGTGCGGCTGGGACGGCCGGTCGTGACCGGGGGACTGGTTTGGCGGCAGATGCTGCGCTGCCGGACATAGCCGGAGCGATGCCGGCATCGCCGGTTACGACGGGACGTTGCGTCCCTGTCTTGTCGCCGGTTGCCGGCGACTGGGAGCGCGCGGAAGCGCCGGCAGGGGGCGAAACCGCGCGCCGCGCGGGGGGAACCGCTGGCGCCGGCGCATGGGAGGCGCTGCCTGCCGCTCCGCTCACCGAACCGGCAGCGCCGGGTTTGCGAGAGACGGCCGGCGGCGGCATGGCCGGAGCGGGTCTTCCCGGCCCGGAACGCTTATCGGCAGGCCGGCGCACGCCGATGATCGGGCGCGCGGCCCCCGGTGATCCGCCGGCAGGTGGGGAAGAAGCTGCCGGCGGCGGAATCGGGGGCGCCGGCGCAATCGTCCAGGGCGCTTTAGGCGCGATCTCCTCTTCCGGTGGGGCGGAGGCTTCGTCCACGCTTTCGCTCCCGGCCAGCACGTCTGCAGCGGACTCCGCCCCGACCTCTATGACAGGAGCGGATTCCGTTACTTCCACAGGATCGGCAACAGGCGCGTCGGCAGCCTCCAGTGTTTCGACAGGCGCGGCGGAAAGGACGCGATGACACCAACTGCACTGGTCGGTGGTCACGCTCTCCATGCCACACCACTTACAAAGCATGATTCCGTTCCTCCCCCTTCGCCCGGCGGAAGGGAAAAGATGGAAGGGAAAAGGGAAAAGTAAAATTCGTTTTTATCTTTTCCCTTTTCCCTTTTCCTTTTTCCCTGATTAGAAAAAGAATAAGGGCGTATGGCAGCAATCCGCCAGACGGCAACCGGTACGCGAAGGGCTTCTCTGAGTTAGAATAGGGCCGGCTGGCCCTCGATCGAAACGCCTTCTTTGGCGCTCGATCCCCTTTCTTAGGGACGTATTGACGGCAGCGAGAATGCAGACGGTGTCTGCCGTCCTCTGCCGTGCTGGAATCGGCTGTTAGCGTACTATTCGCCGTGGATAGCGCGATTCCATTTCTTATTCAAAGGTCTGAGGGCCTTTTTTGTTCCCTGAATCGGGCAAGCAGACAGATTTCGGCTATTTTCCGACGCCGCACTTTGTGTTATAATCGCCCTAATTCGAGCGGTCTTGAGTCTTCATACTGCAGAACGCTCTCCTCCGTTCCCGAGGGCCGCTTCGTGAAGGTAACGCCTGAATTCCCGCTATGACCGTACCTGAATCGCCGGCCAGGCGCCGGCGTGCCGCTCCCCAGCCGATCGCCGGGATCGAACCCGACGGTCGCCCGCCGCTGACGCTCCTCCTCGGTCCGGCGGGCGCCGGGAAGACGGAATGGGCGCTGGAGCGATTCCTGCAGCCCGACACGCGCCCCCTCCTGATCGTCTCTTCCCCCGAACAGGCGCAGACTCGTGCCGTGCAGATCGCCGCTCGCAGCGGCCGGCCGGACGCCGAGATTCGCAGCGCCATCCTTCCCTTCCGCAGCTTCGCGACAGAGATCGCCCGATCTGCCCGCCAGGATGGTTTTTCCACGATCGGGCGGGCCTTCCAGCGGCTCGTCCTGGCGGACCTCTGCGCTACCGCTATTGATAAAGACGGCTTCCTGGGCCGAATGCGTTCCGCCCCCGGTTTCGCCGCGGCGCTGGCGGAGCGGATCCGCGAGTGGAAACTGGCCTGCCTCACCCCGGACCTCTTGGAGGCAAGCGCGCCGGAAGCCGCCCTGGAGATGGACGATCCCGTCTTCGCCGTCAAGGCGCAGGAGCTGGCCCGGCTGTTTCGGGCCTACGAGACCTTCCTGACCCGGAACCGGCTGCGTGACGAGGAAGACTGTCTGCGCCTCGCCGCGAAGGCCGCTGCCGGCACTTCGCCACTGCTCAATAATGCCAATCTCGTCCTGGTGGACGGCTTCTATCGCTTCAACCGGGCGCAACGCCAACTGCTGGCCGCCCTCGCGGGGCGCCGCCAACAGGGCGGACGAATGGACGTTGAGGTCGCCGTCACGCTGCCCTACGCGCCCTGCCGTCCCCTGCTCTTCGCCGCCCCGGAACGGACCTTGCGTCTCCTGCGCGCCGAGTTTACCACGCGAGAGATCGTTCTGGAAAGCCGCCCCGCGGATCGCCCCGCTCCCCTCGCCCTGCTCTCCGATCGGATCTTCGCACCCGAACCAATGCAAGGTTCTGCATCACGGATGGCCACAGAGCGACACGGATCCCCCGTGCCATCCGCGTTCTCCGTGGCAATTCGTGATTCAGGCAGAGGAGGCAACCCAACGCCCAAAGAGGCGGAGGCGCTGACGATCTTCGATGCGCCGAATCCCTATGTTGAGGCCGAGATGGTGGCGCGTGCTTTCCGGCGGCTGTATGCCGAAGGCGGGTATGCGTGGAGCGACTTTGCTATCATCCTGCGCGCTATGGGTGACTACGCGCCCATCCTCTCCGCGGTCTTCGAGCGCTACGGCATTCCGCTCGGCGCCGATGGCCCGGAGATCCTCGCCGAGAACCCACTTCTCAAGACCCTGCTCCATCTTTTCGCGGTCGTGCGTTCCGGCTGGCAGCGTGAGGACGTGCTGGCCTTCCTCAAATCGAGCTACACGGCGCCCGATAAGCTGGCGGCCGATGCGCTGCGCCGCCGTGCTCGCGCCGCAGGCGTGCGCGAAGGCCGCGAGCGGTGGCTGGCGCTCGTCAAAGACCTTCCTGCCGCGCATCCGGTCGCCTCCACGCTGCAAGAGATGGCGTGCTGGGATACACGGCTGACCCAGGAACGCGCCGCTCCGGATGTCCATGCCAACTGGGTCCGAGAGATGATCGGCGCCTTCGGGCTGGAAGAGCGCATCGCAGCGTGCGATACGCGACCGGCGATCCATGTGCCTGCAGAAATCTCAAATCGAAAAGCGCCCACTGACTCCACTTCCTTCTTTTTAGGGAGGGAGAATATGGGAGGCCGGGCGGAGCGGGATCGCGTGGCTTTGCGGGAGGCGCTGGCCGTGCTGGAGGCGGTCACAGAGATGGCCCGGCTTTCCGGGCGTGCCGCGCTCTCTTTCGTACAGTTCTCCGAGGACTTAATGCGCGCCTGGCAGAGCGCTTCCGCGCTGGGCCCTTCCGAGGGCGATGTGGTGCGTGTGATCGAGCCCTACGACGCCCGCGAGCGCCCGCTCAAGGTCGCTGTCGTGATGGGCTTGACGGAGCGTGTCTTTCCCCGCCGCATCACTGAGGACCCGTTCCTGCGCGACGAAGAGCGCGTCGCGCTGCGCCAAGGCGCCGGCCTGGATCTGGAGGAGCAGAAAGCCCGCGCGGACGACGAGCGCTTCTTCTTCTATCTGGCCGTTACAGCCCCTGCGGAGCGGCTGCTGCTCTCTTTTCCACGCTCCTCGGAAGAGTCCGATACGCTGCCCTCCTTCTATCTGGACGAAGTCCGCGCCGTCTTTGCCATTACGGAGAGCACGGATACGGTGTCTGAATCACGGATGGTCACGGATAACACAGAGGAACACGGATTATCCGTGTCCTCCGTGACATCTGCGTCCTCCGTGATTCAGACAAAAAGGGTTCTCCGTGATCGGAAAAGGGAAGAAAACCTGACACCCAACACCCAACGCCCCCCTCTGACGGTCTCTCGAACGCTCACGGACGTGGTCCCGCGTCCCGAGGAAGTAGTCTCGGCGGGCGACCGGCTGCTGGCGGCCTGCGCGGGCCTGTTCGATCCGGATGCGGAGCCGGTCAGCCGGGAGGAGCGATTGCGAGAGGCTGCCAGCCTCATGCAGGGCTGCCTGGCGGAAGAGACGACCGCAGCCGTAGTCCGGGCCGTCGTCGCCTCACGCCGTCTGCCCCGGCTGCCGCGCCTGGAGGACGCTGCGCTGTGCGTCGATTTCGCCGGCAAGCAGCCTGTCTACAGTGTCTCCGAGCTAGAGACTTACCAGCGCTGCCCCTTCCAGTACCTGCTGCGCCACGTGCTCCGGCTGCGACCGGAAGAGGAGGGCGCAAGCCCACGCGCGCAGGGAACGCTGCTTCATGCCGTGCTGCGCCGCTACTTCCGCCAGCTCTCCGCAGGGAGCGCGCTGCCGACCGACCTGGAGGCAATGCGCGCAGAGCTGCGCCAGATTCTGGAGGAGATCATCGAGCAGGAATCGCTGGATGCCAGTCCCCATCGCCTGCGCATGATACAGCGGCTTCTGGCCGACGCCCTGGATGGCTTTGCCGAGCGCGAGACGCGCTTTACTCCCCAGTTCGGCATGACGCCCGCCCATTTCGAGCTGGCCTTCGGCCTGGGGATGCGGCCGGAAGGCCTGGAGGATGAAGACGAGCGCGAGATCACGACAGACGGTCCGCTCTCATCCATCCACGATCCTGCGTCCTGCCAGGAGCCGCTCTGGCTGTCCGGCCCGGATGGTGGGCCGCCGGTGGCCGTCTGCGGCGCCATCGATCGGGTGGACGTGGACGCGACCGGCCGGCGCGTGCTTCTGCTGGACTACAAGCTGGGCAAGCCGCCGGAGCACGCCGAAATTCAACGCGGGGCCAGCCTGCAGATGCCGCTCTATCTGCTGGCTATCGAGCGCCTGTTCGGCAAGGTCGGCGCCGTCGCCTGCTACGATTCGATGCGCGAGCGCGGCCGGCGCCGCTTCCTGCGTACAGAGCATGTGAACTTGCGCCAGTTCTCTCCCCTGCTGCCCCTGGACGATGGCAGTGCCGTCAAGCCGCTCAACCGGGACCAGTATGAGGAGCTGGTCAAGACGGCGGAGACGGCGGCGGTCCAGGCGGCGCGATCCATAGCAGCGGCGCGCATCGACGCCACGCCGGGCGACTACTGCCGCCTCTGCGCCTATAGTGACATCTGCCGTACCACCGCCACCAGCGGCCATGATGGCGAAACTATTCCCGCCTCCGCAATCGTCTCTACAAGAGTAGATGAGTCAATGAAGGAAAATGAGTAAATGGTCTCTGTCTGTTTGCATTTATTCATTTACCCATTAACGCATTTACTTCCGCGAAGCGGGCATTTACCCATTTACCATGCGAACAAAGGCGCGTATCCGTCATAAGAAGCAAGAACGTTTGCAACGACAGGCCAGCGAGCGCATCCGCGAGACATTGAGCGCCGATCAGCGCCGCGTCCTGTCGCTATCGCAGGAGGGGTACGATCCCGGCGAGATCGCCCGGGAGCTAGCCCTCACCCCGGAATACGTGGTCCACTTTATGACCGGCCTGGTGCAGCGGCTGACTTCCGAGGGGCTGATTCCTTCTCCCGAATGGCGCAACGCGCTGCGCTGGGCTGCAGAGGTCGGTTTGCTGCCCCCTTCTCCCAGCACGTGACCCTGAATTTAAAGAACATGTTGTCTTCCTGATCGTCTATCTGCTTGCAGGAATGCATCCGCAATGAAACGGTTTTGCGAGGAAAGGAATTCCTTCGCTATAAAGCGCTTCCCTGGAAAGCGTGATAGGAATTTATTACTCGCCTCGGAGGGGAGCGAGTCCCAATTTCGGACTTTCTCACGGACGGAGGCCCAAACGGCACGTTGCCGGGCGCAACATTCGGACAAAAACTGCGTATAAGATACCTAGTTGTACGCTATTGGTAGAAAGAAATAGGAGGCCGATGAGGATGGCGCATTCGACGGCTACGCTGATCCCGGAAGCGCAGGAATTGGACGTATTTAACGAGCAGACGGGTTCCGTACCCCACGGGCCGCACCGCAAGCACAGGCGGTGCAACCGGGGGCGGAAGTCGGCGGCTGCCATCCTGCCGGCCTCGTTAAATGGAAATGAGCCGACCGCCGAGCTGGATACCACGCAGGTGCGCAGCCTCCTGGAGGACTATGTCCCGGAGACGGAGGAGCCGGCACGCCTGGACCGTCTGGATGAGATCGGCATTTCTCCGGTGGAGCAACGGGTGCGAGAGCGCTCCGGCCATCCCGGCACGCTTTCCGTCCCGATCGAGCCAAGCGCTTCCGCGCTGCAGCCGGGCGGTAAGACGGCATTGCTGACGCCGTGCCAGGAGATCGTGCTGGCCCGTCGCATCGAGAAGGGCGACCACGCCGCCAAGGATATTCTCATCAACAGCAATCTGCGGCTGGTCACCTCCATCGCGCAGCGTTACCAGGGCCGCGGCCTACCGATGGAAGACCTGATGCAGGAGGGGATCATCGGCCTCATCCGCGCCGCCGACAAATACAACTGGCGGCGTGGCTTCCGCTTCAGCACTTACGCTACTCACTGGATCCGCCAGACGATCATGCGCGCCATCGCCAATTCCGGCCGCAGCATCCGCCTGCCCGCCTATATCGTAGACACGATCGGGCGTCTGGCACGCATCCGGGGTGAGCTGGAAAACACGCTGGGCCGCCGTCCGACCCGCGCGGAGCTTGCCAAGGCCGCCGGCATGTCGGAGCGGCAGTTGACCGATCTGCTCCAGAGCATGGTCGAGCCGATCTCGCTGGAGACGCCTCTCGGAGAGAGCGACGACCGGCGTCTGGCGGAGATCATTCCGGCGGAAGAGAACCAGAGCCCTGCGGCGCGCGTATTTCGCCGCGCCATCAATGAGGAACTGAGTCGCGCCATCAAGACCCTGACGCCGCGCGAGCAGGAGGTCCTGCGCCTGCGCTTCGGTCTGGAAGGCAGCGAGCCGCACACGCTGGAAGAGGTCGGCAGGGCGCTGCATATTACGCGGGAACGCGCCCGGCAGTTGGAGATGCAGTCTCTGGAGAAATTGCGGGGCAGCCACGCCGGGGAGCGTCTGCGTCAAACTTTGGAAGCCGCGTAGCGGCGTTCACCCCTCAGCGTTTTTGGTAGGTGGTGTAGAGCTCTTCCACTTTGGGCAGCAGGATATCGCGGGTAATGGGCTTGGGGATATAGCCGCAGGCGCCGATCTCCAGAGCTTGTGTCTCGTGCTCGACGGGGAAGGCCGTCAGCACGATGATGCAGACCGGATAGGTCTGCAGGATACGCCGCGTGGCCTCCAGCCCGTCCAGGACCGGCATCAGGATGTCCATCAGCACCAAATCCGGACGTTCCCGCAGCGTCACCTCTACAGCCTCTTCTCCGTTCACTGCCGTGCCCACAACGGCAAGGCCGGCGCGCGTCAGCGCCCGGTTCAACTGCATCTGAATGACGGTCTCATCCTCGCAGATGACCACGCGTTTGCCCGCCAGAATGGACGGCGCTTCTTTTGTTGGATTGTTTGGGTCGCTCAACGCCGCTTCCTCACCGTAAAGAGTTAATAAACACGAGCGTGCAGACAGAGTAAGACCAGTATACGCCTCTGGCTGATGGCCTGTCAATAGGGATATTCTGTCATTACGCGGCAAAAATATCTTTCAAAACCATCCGTGGCGAGATACGGACGACTTTGCCCTCGGAGAGATCGCCGGCTGGAACCGGTTCGATTTAGATCTGATGCGTGCTGCTTCGTATTCTTAAGTATGCAGTAAGACCTCTATCCGAATTCACCGAGCAGCGATGAACTCCTTCTTGTTGGGCTTGTTTCCAGGCAGAAGGAGTTCGGCTGGCAGGCGCCGAACGGAGGGTAGGGGAGAGAGATTTGACCGGGGAGCCATCCGATTTCGCGGCGGAGAGGCCGGCGTTTGACCAGATCGAGGGCAGCGCGCGGATCGCCGTGCTGGGCGCGGGAAGCTGGGGAACGGCGCTGGCGGCGCTGCTGGCCGCCAACGGCCACTCCGTGCGGCTCTGGGGACGGGACATCGCTCTGGTGCGCTCGCTGCAGGAGCGGCGCGAGAATACCCGCTACCTGCCGGGCATTCCCCTGCCGGAAGGAGTCTTCCCGACCACCGACCTGGAGGAAGCGCTGGAAGAAACGCAGGTCGCCGTCCTCGCCGTTCCGAGCAGCGCCACGCGCGAGGTCGCGCAGGCTGCCGCGGCCGCGCTGACTTCCGACATACTTCTCCTCTCTGCCGCCAAGGGACTGGAGGACCCTACGGGATTGCGGGTCAGCCAGGTATTGGAAGAGGTGATCCCGAACGCCGCCGGCCGTATCGTCGTCCTCTCCGGCCCGAACCTGGCCGTCGAGGTGGCACGGGGGATTCCGACGGCCGGCGTGGCCGCCTCCCGGAACCCGAACGCCTCCCAGACCGTCCAGCGCCTGTTCCAATCTCAGCCGACCTTTCGGGTCTACACCGGCCGCGACGTGGCTGGTGTCGAACTGGGCGGCGCGATCAAGAACGTGATCGCCATCGGCGCGGGCGTTTCCGATGGCCAGGGCTTCGGCGACAACTCCAAAGCCGCCTTGATGACCCGCGGTCTGGCAGAGGCGATCCGCCTGGGTGTGGCGCAGGGCGCGCAGATGGGGACGTTCCTGGGGCTTTCCGGTGTCGGCGACCTGATGGCGACCGGCGCCAGTCACCTTTCGCGCAACTACCGTGTCGGCTACGCGCTCGGCCAGGGGCAGATCCTGCCGGATATCCTGGCGCAGTTAGGCCAGGTCGCCGAAGGCGTGCCGACCACCCGTGTCCTCTTTGATCTGGCGGGTCGCAGCGGTGTGGAGATGCCTCTGTGCGCCGCCCTGCACTCCATTCTCTTCGAGCACCGCCCCGCGCCGGAGGTGATCCGCGCGCTGCTGCTGCGCCCCGCCCGCGAAGAGTGAACGCGCCTGCGGCGCCTAGGTGATCGTTGCTTCGCAAGGGGTGAAAAAACAGAATTGCCCCTCTCCTTACGAAGGAGAGGGGCCGGGGGTGAGGTCTACGCTTTATTGACGGTGACCAGACGATATGTTATAATCGGCAATATATCGGATTGTCGTGATGAGGATGCTAAAGGAGCAATAGTTTATGACACAACTGGGACCGACCCCAGGGCGGACAGGCGCACCGCCTTCGTTCCGGCTGATCATGCGCGAAGCGGGCGTATCGCGCGAGATGGGAGGCGACCTGACCGAAGCCGTCTCCGCCGTCGATTTCGTGCTAAGAAAAGCGCTCGATCTGGGCGCTTCGGACGTCCACCTGCAGCCCGAGCCCAACCGGCTGCTGATCCGCTATCGCATCGACGGCGTTATGCACGACGTCGGCCAGTACGCTCTCGACATCACGCCCAACATTCTGGCGCGCTTGAAGCTGTCCGCCGGGATGCATATCGACGAGCGGCGCGAACCGCAGGATGGGCGCGTAGATATGGAGTACGGTACGCGCAAGCTCAGCGCTCGTATGTCCGTGCTGCCTATGCTCAACGGCGAGAAGGTCGTCATGCGTCTCCTCGATCCGGTGGGCGCCAAGGTCGAGCTCGAAAAGCTGGGGATGCCGCCGGATGCGCTGAAAAAATGGTTCCAGGCCGTGCAGTCCTCTTACGGCATGGTGCTGGTCACCGGCCCGACCGGAAGCGGTAAGACCTCTACCCTGTATGCGTCCATCAATAAGCTGGACCGCCAGAAGCGCAACATCGTTACGGTCGAGGACCCGATCGAATACGAATTTCCCGACCATATCACCCAGGTGCAGGTGACGGAGCGCATGACCTTCCCGCGCGTGATGCGCTCGTTCCTCCGCCAGGACCCCGACGTGATGATGGTCGGCGAGATGCGCGACCCCGAATCGCTCTCGATCGGCATCCAGGCCAGTCTGACGGGCCACCTGGTCATGAGCTCGCTGCATACCAACAATGCCGTCGAGACTCTGGGCCGTATGATGGATATGGGCGCCGAACCCTACCTTATCGCCTCGACCATGCAGGCGATCATGGCCCAGCGCCTTGTCCGAGTCATCTGTTCGCACTGTAAAACGCCGTACCAGCCCGCGCCGGACGAGCTTCTGGAGATCGGCATCGATCCGGCCCGCGTCCAGGGCTATACCTTCTATCACGGCAAGGGCTGCGAGCATTGCCGTCAGACCGGTTTCCGGGGCCGCGTCGGCCTGTTCGAGATCATGGTCAGCACGCCGGAGCTGCGGGAGATGATCGTGCGCCGTGCCACGGTCGGCGAGATCAACAACTACCTGCGCGCGAACCAGGACTTCCGCACGATGCTGGAGGATGGCTACGATAAGATCGCCAAGGGAATAACGACGCCCAAAGAGGTCTTCACCGCTGTCTTCTCCACCATGACGATCGGATAACCATTGGAAATCAGGGGGATGTCGCCGCAGAAAGCGGCGACATCCGAACCATGTGTGGTTAACTTCCCGGTATAATAGAAGACATGCCGGGAAGATTTTTTAACCGCTGCCGATCTGCGCGCCTCGGAGAAGTGCGCGCATTCCTCGGATTGGTCTGTACGCTGCTTCTCACCTTCGGAATCGGCGTTCGGGCGCTCGCAGGGGATGAGGGCCATCACGCTCGACAGAATCCTGTCGCCTCTCCGGGAAATCCCTCTGCTTCCTCCTCTGTTTGGCCGGACGTGCGCGTGGAGTATCTCGGACCGGCGCGTGGTTATGCCATCGGAACGGGTGATGTCGATATAGTCTGCGTCGTCCGGAATGAGGGCAACAACCCGTTGCCGGACCGGAGGCTGCGGCTGCGCTGCTACATCCTTTCGGGCCTGGACTACACGACCGGCGAGACGATGCCACTGCTGCCGGCGCTGGCGCCCGGCCAGGCGGTCGCCTTTCACTGGCGGCTGACGCCGACCGATAGCAGCAGCCCGCTCGCAGTCGCCGCCATTCTCACCGATGTGGCTCCGCAGACGCCGGGGACGGCTCCTCCGGCTTCTGGAGCGGGGAAAGGGCCGAGCGCCCCGCTGCCGGAGGAGGCTGGAGCGTCCCTGGCGCTGCCTCAGCGCGCGTATGTGGCCGTCGTTCCCCGTCTTGGCGCGCTGCCCTCGACCGGCGGCCCGGACCCAACGCACCCGGTCGCGAATGCTTCCTCCGAGCGGGCCTGGATCGGCAACGACCGCGTCGCCGTGCGGTTCCTGGCCGCTCGAAGCCATCTGCCTGTGCTGCTGCTGGCCGCGAAGCAGGGAACGCAGTGGCGCGAAGTGGCGATCGGTGTCCCGCTCGCACGTATCCTTTCGGGAGAGGACGGCCAGCGGCCCTGGTGGGAGACCTTCCGCTGGCAGGGGGCGCGCGTCCGCAATGATAAGGCGGTCGCCGTATTGACCTTGACCGGAATGGTCGGCTCGCGCTGGCGGGCCGAGCTGATCCTGCAGTCGGGGAAAGATACCTGCGTGATGCAAGGCCGTTTGCGGCTGACTCCGCTGCTGGCGATGCGGCTGCAGGGTGTTGCGCTGCCTTGCCTGATGGCGGCGGGCGCGCCGCCGGGCGCTCTGATAAACACCTCCGGTATCCCGGTACCCGTCGCCGCCGATACCTCGCCTTTACCGGACGGGCAGCGCGTGGCAGCCGCCTTGCGGGACCGGATCGCGTTCGGCCTCGCCTGGCCCTCCACCGCGCCGCTGCCGGGCTGGCGCTGGGCGCGCCTGCCAGATAGCCCTGTCGCGCCGGTGCTCGGCGCGCAGTGGGAAACCGATGAGGGGCGTGGAGAGCTGGTCTCCCGCGGCGAGACCATCGAGTTCCCCTTCCATCTATTCGCATTCACGCCGAGCGATACCGTCAAGGATGCCACTCGCTTTCTGCTGCCCTGAGACCTCATGAACGAATCCGCCTGCCCGCCCGAAGCGGTCGTGGTGGCCGCCTATGCGAAGATCAATCTGACGCTGGACGTGTTCAGCAAGCGCGCCGACGGCTATCACAGTATGGCCTCGGTGATGCAGACGATCTCGCTGTGCGATACCCTCTCTCTTCAACGCCGTTCCGAGCCAGGCGTGCGCCTTACCTGTGATGCGCCGGCATCGTTCGCCGTTCCGGTCGATGCGACCAACCTGGCGTACCGGGCGGCGGAGGCGGCTCTTGCCGCCGCTTCCGAGGAGGGAAAGGCCGTTGAGGCGGGCGTGGTAATCCATCTGGAGAAGCGGATTCCGGCGCAGGCCGGGCTGGGTGGCGGCAGCAGCGACGCGGCGGCGGCATTAGTTGGCGTCAACGCTCTGCTAGGACTGGGCCTCGACAGTGCGCGGCTGCACGCCCTGGCCTCCGGGCTTGGTTCGGACGTGCCCTTTTTCCTGACCGGCGGCACGGCAGTCGCGCGAGGTCGCGGCGAGAACATTACTTCCTTGCCGGATGCGCCCCGGTTCTGGCTGGTCGTGGTCAAGCCGGAGGAGAATGTTTCGACCGCCTGGGCCTATTCGGCATTGGATGCCGTTCCGGAGCGGTCCTCCCACCGCGCGACCGGGCGCATGGAGGAGGCGCTGCATGCCAGGGACACGGACCGCCTGATCGCCTGGCAGAGCAACGACTTCGAGCTGCCGGTATTCGCTCAGTATCCTCGCCTGGCCTGGCTGCACGATGAACTCAGGATGGCAGGCGCCTTGACCGCGCATCTATGCGGCAGCGGCTCGGCGGTCTACGGCGTCGCTCCAGATGAAGCGAAGGCGCAGCGAATGGCCGATCTACTGCGCAAGCGCTATGCGGAGGTGTTTGTGGCACGCACCCTCTCCCGCGACGAATCGGATCCGCTGCATTCGGCCTTTATCCCCTGATCAGTCCTATTGCAAATCTCCTATCGTTGGTGGCACCCATGCTATAATAGACGAAGAAAGGGGATGGATCATGAGAAGGCTCGCCTCGAAGCAGATCGAGGAGTCGAAGAGTTCACACGAAATAGGAACGCCAACCAACGATAATTGAGCAATAATGGCTGGAGGTAATAAAATGGCACACACGAATACTGTAAAGATTGAGGGAACACCGCAAGAGTTGGCGGCAGCACTAGGACAGTTATCCCCCGAGAAGCGATACCGGCTTGTGGAGATTGAGGAGAGCAAAGAAGCCTTAGTGCAGGAGGCACCGCTTCCTGATCCGCAGAATGCGGCTTCTATCGCGCTACTCAAATCCTGGCTGGAAGAAGACGCCACCGCCGATCCGGAGGAGATACGCGCCGCTGAGGAAGCACTCCTCGAATTTAAGCGCAACATGAACAAGCCGCGTAAGGAAGCCGGGGCCAGACTGCTGTACCCGGAGGCAGAATGAGCCTGACGGTCCTCCTGGATTCCGGCCCGCTCGGACTGCTCACCAATCCCAAAAGAACGCAGGATACGATCGATGCGACACAATGGGCTATTGCCATGATGCTTGCCGGGCATCGATTCGTCGTGCCCGCTATAGCCGATTACGAGGTGAGACGCGAATTGATTCGCGCTCGAAAAGCGAAAGGGCTATCTTCACTTGATAGGTGGAACACTGCCCGCCCGGACCGCTACCTACCTTTGAGTGATTCCGCTCTTCGCCTTGGGGCTGATCTATGGGCGCGAGCGCGCAATGCGGGAACAGCAACCGCCGATCCAAAAGAGCTAGATGCTGATGTGCTGATTGCAGCCCAGGCACTCGATATAGGACTGCCATCCTCAGACTTCGTTATTGCAACGGTGAATGTCGGCCACCTGGCCCTGTTTGTCCCCGCTGACTTATGGACGAATATCAAGCCATAATTCCTGGCTCTTTATAGATAAGGAGGGATACTTATTGGACGCGGGGAAACCAATTCCAGGTGTCGTACTGGCGGGGGGCAAGGCGAAGCCGGAGTTGATGGCCGCGACAGGGCAGTCCAACCGTGCGCTCGTCGTCGTCAAGGGCAAGACGCTGCTGCGTCACGTCATCGAGGCGCTGCGCGCTGCCGATGCAGGGATCGGTCCCATTACCGTGGTAGGCGATGTGCCGGAGGACGCGGACTACACGCGCCTTCCGGATGGCGGCGACTTCGTTGCCAATGTCTTCGCCGGGCTAACCGCCCACGCCGAGGCGCCTTTCGTCTTGATCTCCTCTTGCGACCTGCCGTTTCTGACCGGTGAGTCGGTCTCGGCCTTTACGCGCGAGGCGGTCGCACGGGCTGAGGAGACAGGAGCGGGCCTGATCTACCCCGTGGTGCCTGTGGCCGCCTGCCTGGAGCGCTTTCCCGGCGTGAAGCGCACCAGTCTGCGCCTGCGCGAGGGAGCGCTGACGGGCGGCAATCTGATGCTGGCCCGACCGGGCTTTCTCCTGGCGCAACAGCAGCGTATCGCCGCTGCCTATGCGGCCCGAAAAAGCCCCCTGAAGCTGGCACGCCAGCTTGGCATCGGAACGCTGGGCCGCCTCCTGCTGTCCCAGATGGTCGCGCCGGGCCTGCTGACGATCCCGTTTCTGGAAGCGCGCGTCTCTCGGCTGCTGGGCGGTCCGGCCCGTGCCCTTATCTGTCCTTATCCGGAAATCGCGACCGATCTGGATCGTCCCTCCGATTTTGCGGCGGTGGGGCTGAGCCCCTACGGGGAAGGAAACGAGGTTGAATAACCCTGGCCTTTGGAAAACGATCGAAGAGACCGAGCGCGAGCTGGGGGGCGTTATCAGCCTGGCGGCGCGGGATCTGCAGACCGGCGAGACGCTGTTCTATAAGGCCGACCGCAAGGTCCAGACGGCCAGCGTCATCAAGCTGCCGATGCTCGTCCACGTCGCGCTGGCCGTGCAGGAGGGTCGCCTGGCCTGGGAGGAGCCGCTGGCCCTGACCGAGGCCGAGAAGGTGGATGGCTCCGGAATCCTCATGCAGTTGACCGCCGGATTGACGCTGACGCTGCGGGATGTCTGTACCCTGATGATCGTCCTCTCCGACAACACCGCCACGAATATGGTCATCGAGCGGATCGGGATCGAGCCGATCAATGCCCGCATGCGAGCGTTGGGCTTGAAGGAGACCACGCTGTTCCGCAAAGCCTATTCGCCGGACACCCCGCAGAGCCGCCGCTACGGACTGGGCGTCACTACGGCCCGTGAGATGCTGCGCCTGGTCACTCTGCTGGCGGAAGGAAAAATCGGGAACGCTGCGACGAGCGCGGACATCGTCTCTATCCTTGCAGGGCAGCATTACCGCGACTGTATCCCGCGGCTTCTGCCCGCCGACTGGCAGTACGCCGGCAAGACCGGCGCCGTCGATCACGTGCGCAACGACGTGGGCCTCCTCACCGCGCCGGACGGGCGCCGCTTCGGCCTGGCCGTCTTCTGCCAGAAGATTCCGCTGGTGCTGTGGACGGCGGATAATCCCGGTATGCTTGCCATCGCCCGCCTGGCCCGGCGACTCGTCGGGCTCGGCGACGAAAAATAATCTGTACCGGGGAACCATATACGCCGCGCGGCGGTAGAAATCAGGGTGAGCCGTCTGCCGGACTCGGCAGCCCGGTAGTCACGCCGGATTCAGGGGGGAACCCATCCTTTTCCGGCGCCGAACATGGAATGTTTCCTTGAAGGAACGCGCGCTTTGATCTACACGATAGGCGATATACACGGACAGGTAACGATGCTGCGGAAGATGCTGGCCATCCTGGAACGCCAGCCCCTGCATCCCAACGATACCCTCGTTTTCCTCGGAGACTATATCGATCGCGGCGAGGACTCCCGCGCCGTCATCGAGACGCTCCTGGATCTGCAGTCGCGGCATGAGAACGTGGTGTTCCTGCGCGGCAATCACGAGCAGTTGATGCTCGACGCGCGCGAGGGCCTGCCGCCGGAACCCAGTCCCATGCCGGGCTTCGTGCTCCACTCGGACCCGATGGCGCTCTGGCTGCAGAACGGCGGCGTGGATACGGCGCTCTCCTATCAGATCACAGACTGGCTGCACTGGTGGGAAGGTATTCCGGAGAGTCACTGGGAGTTTATCCAATCCACCCAGATGGAATATGTGACCGAGAGCTACTATTTCGTCCATGCCGGGCTGCTGCCGCCGGGCAAGACCTGGGAGGGCGAGGCGTACGGCCTGGAGCCGCGCCTCTGGATTCGGGACGAGTTCCTGGAGAGCCGCGCCGACTTTGAGGGCCGCATCGTCGTCTTCGGCCACACGCCCCAGCGCAGCGGACGCCCGCTCATCAAGGCCAATAAGATAGGCCTGGACACCGGCGCTGTCTTTGGGGGGCCGCTCACAGCCGCCGCCTTCGATCCCCAGCCGTCGGGCCGCCGGCCCGCGGCGGCGCGCTTCTTCCAGGTGCCGTACTCCTGTGCCGAAGCCACCCTGCAGCATGTTGGATAAAAGAGGGTGTCAGGTGTCGGGTACTGGAGGCCAGACTCTTAAGTCCCCCTGCCGAAGACCCGACACCTAAGACTTAACATCCAGGTAAGGTACGTTGCCATGAGTCGTTGGAAGTTTACGCCTGCATCGGTCCCTCCGGCGCCGGTGTCCTCAGCCGGGCCTCTGAAAGCCATCGTCCTGTTCGGCTTGATCCTGCTTGGTCTCGGACTGGGGCTGGGCTGGCTGCTCGGGCATCGCAATCACGCGTCCGGCGACCTGCCTGAAGATACAGGGCCGCTTCTGCTGGCGATCGAGAACAAGGGCGAGCTGCATACCATCACCTACCGCTGGAAGGACGTTTTTCACGAAGAATCGGAAAGCCAGCCGGGCGATTGGGCGGCGATTCCTTTCGCGACCGCGCTGGTTCACTGGGCCACGAACAACCGGGCGCTCGTGACGGCGGAAGGCAGTGTAGACGCCGGGCTGGATCTCTCTTCGCTCTCCGCAAAGGACATTACCCGCGTTCGGCAGGCGGATGGAACGACCCGCCTCCTCGTCCATCTACCGCCCATTACCGTCTATCCCCCGAACGTCCACGTATGGGTCGAGCACCAGGATTCCGGTCCGTTCTGGCACGATAACAACATCGCGCCCAAAGCTCAGGAGCAGGCGGGCCGCCGCATCGTGGAAGCGGCGGAGCAGGACGGTATCCGCGCCAAAGCGCGCGCCAATGCCATCAAAGACCTGCAGCAGATGGAACAGAAACTCGGCTACAACAACGTGGAATTCACCTTCTGACGCCGCCCGGTTACCGCGCGACGGGTCGCTCCGGTACGAGATACTGGGGCGCGTCCGTGATTTGAATGCGCAAGCCGCTCGCGTCGGCGGATAGGCGGGACTTCTCCCCTGTGTACCCGATCACCTGAAACGTGCCTTTGAGATTTGGTATCGTCACTTCGTGCGCCGTTGTGGAAGTCGTCCAGACCGCCAGGCCGGTCGTTTTGCCGCGAAAAAAGACAAGACAGTAGTCGTTCGGGGAGCCGAGATCGAGGCGCTTTTGGAAGTAGAAGCCGTTCAGCGTCCGCGTGAGCGTCTGGACGGCGACATAGGCCGGCTTGGGCCGGTAGTCGTTGGTAACCGTGCCGAAATGGTGCTCGCCATTATGAGGGTCTGTCCCGTCGTCGTGCCAGTCGTACCAGATGGACAGGATGAGGCCGCTGGCAAGATTGCTGAGGAATTCACGGACGATATATTTGCTCTGCTGCTCCGGATGGCCGTCGAACGAAAGCTCCGTATAGCCCCACTCGGAGCTGAGGATCGGCACATGCTTCCCCGGCGGGCCATATTGGGCGATCATCTCTCTCACCCGTCGAAAGTCGGCAGCGGCCGTTTCGGGTGGGGCGCCGCGGTAAGGGTGAAACGACACGGCATCCCAGTAGCGCAATAGGCCTGCCTGGAAGCACTTCTCCAGGAAATTGAAATCCATGCCGGATGTCGCCGGACCGATGTACCATTCGTGCGGGGCGGTCTTCCGGATCGCCTTTCCGACCTCCAGGGCCAGTTGAATGTAGTCATGCACGTTCGGCTGTGGCTGCCAGAACTGGTGGATATTGGGCTCGTTCCACATCTCCCACAGGATGCCCCGATCCCGAAAGTGGGTGACCGCGGCAACGGCGAAACGCGCGAAGGCAGCCCGCGACTCCTCCGTGCTGGGAGGACCCTGCTGGTAGAGGTCGTTGCCGTAGTCGAGGATGAAGATCGGCCGGATCTTGTAGGGCGCGAGGGCGGCCATCAGCCGATCGTAGGCGGAGAAGTCATAGCGTCCCTTCTCACGCTCGATGTCTCCCCAGAAAAAATCCATCCGTACCCATCGGAAACCGGCCTTCGCCAACTGCTCCATCTCCCCCGGCTTCGGATCCGTGAAGTGGATGTTGACGCCCAGCGCATCCGGGATCGACAGGACGGAAACGAGAGATTGCCCGCGGTCTTGCGCCTTTGCCGGGGTAAGCGCCGCCAGGGCAAGACACACCACCCAGACTATCGGCCGGGCGACGCTGACGATGGGGTGGACACGGCTATCCGCCAGACTCATAGTCGGTTCTCCTCCTACGGCAAGCCTTCGCGCCGGCATCCGTCGATTCCTTCCTATCGGATAGGCCCGCAATGATAAAGTGAATCGATTCCACCAGGCGGCCCCTGGAACCTTTTCTTGAATCGTCGGAATTTTTAATCCCCAGTCTTCTCCCTCCGGCTTTGGCATGAATCTTGCATTCCTGTGCAGTAAATACGAATCATTCCATTTATCGGAGACAATTCCCATGAAACGAACACAGAGAGCGTGCCTTCTCGCCTGGATGCTGATGCTTGGCGTTCTGTATGGATGGCCTTCTCGCGCCGGCGCCCAGAGCACCAATCTGACCACCATCGAGCAGATGCTGCCTGCTTACGAACAGGACGCACAAAACTGCGAAGCGGCCCTGAATGCTCTGCCGACTCCCTACTCTTCTGTGGTGCAGGATGCGGTCAATGAGGCCATGCTGCGGATCAACGCTCTGTTTAGCATCCCCGCCATTATCCAGAAGGACCCCAGCTATTTTAACAACATGATTAAGCCCAGCAACCTGGTCGCGTGGAAGGAAGGCTGGAATTACTATCTGTCCTGCGCCCAGGCCGGTACGGATCCCTTTGCCGGCATGACCAGCGGCACACGCGCCTACTATTCTCCCATCGATGGCAAGCTGCTGTTCTATAAGTTCAAGCTGCCCACCGACTACGATCCCACAAAGATCTATCCCTTGCACATTCAGCTCCATGCGGCCGCGGCGTATCTATGGGAGGCCAATGGCGTGGATGGCATGCCGAGCAACAATCCTACCTTTGCTAACGATACCGAGACGATCTTCATTCGGCCCTGCGGTCGGGGAAGCAACTCTTATACGGGCCTGGGCGAAGTGTCTATCCTGGAAGCCCTGGCCGATGCGGAGGCGAATTACCCTATCGATCCCGACCGGATCGTCATCGGTGGAGCGAGCATGGGCGCTACCGGCGGGTGGCGCTTCGGCTGCTTCTATCCCGACCTGTTTGCTGCCTGCTACTCTATCACAGGCGATACGGACTATATGCTGCCCAAATACAACGGCATGTTCGATCCGATCGAGAGCCTGTGCAACTACGCCAATATCGGTGTCTGTATCTGGGATGCTCCCAAAGACGTGAACTATACTCAGAACGAGCAGGTAGCCAGCGATCTTTCGGCCCTGCAGCAGACCTATCCTGGCTACTACCCTTATGTCAAATACACCGATCCCAACGGCAAGCATGGGGTCATTGATCCTACCTTGCTGCAGGAAGGCTGGGACTGGATG